>DATNDU010000154.1:0-7328 GCA_035606915.1 Roseiarcus sp.
GCCGAGAGGGCGCCCGACAGCCGGCGATCTTCCGTAGCGCGGGTTCGTTGCGAGGCTTTGGTTCCTCTGGCCGAGACTGCGGCATTGGATTAAACATCCTCGCCTGACGAGCGAGGGGAGCGGAAAATGACGCCGACAGCGACGAAAAAGCGGCCCCTTGGGCGGACAGGTCTGGAAGTGACGCCGCTCTGTTTCGGGACCTCTGGGCTCGGCGACATGCCTGACACCTACGGGTATTCTGTCGAAGCGGAGCAGGCGAAGCGAACAATAGAGGCGATCTTCGAGGGCGGGGCCAATTTCATCGACACGTCGCGCATCTATGGCGTCGGGCGCAGTGAAGCGCGAATTGGCGCCGTCATTCGCGAGCGCGGCCTTCCCGAAGGCATGGTGGTTTCGACCAAGCTCGACCGCGATCCCGTCACTCATGTTTTCGACGCAGACCAGGCCCGACGCTCGATCGAGCAGAGTCTGAGGACGCTCGGACTCGAAAGAATCGACCTCCTGCATTTGCACGACCCCGAGCACGCCGCATCCTTTGCGACGGCGACGGGTCCGGATGGCGCGCTCGGCGAGTTGTTCCGCATGAAGCAGGAAGGGATTGCGACCGCCGTCGGTCTCGCGGCTGGGCCGTCCGATATGATTCTTTCGCTGCTGCGGGATTGGGATTTCGACGCTGTCATCACTCACAACCGCTTCACCCTCGCCAACCGCAACGCCGAGTCGTTGCTGGCTTTCGCCGCCAAACGCGGAATCGCGGTGCTGAACGCCGCGCCTTACGCCGGCGGCGTTCTGGCAAAGGGCTCCGCCGATTACCATCGCTACGTTTATCAGGAGGCGAACGACGCCGCATTGGCGCCGATACGGGCGATTGAGGCGGTCTGCGCGCGGCACGGCGTGCCGCCGGGCGCAGCGGCGTTGCAGTTCTCCATGCGCGATCCGCGGGTGGCTTCCACCGTTTGCGGCGTGAGCAAACCGGAGCGGGTCAGACAGACGCTGGAATGGGCGAGCTTCCCCATTCCCGACGCGTGCTGGTCCGAACTGACGGCGTTGCCGTTCAGCGTCGCTGATCCCGAGGTGGAGCGCTTTCACTCCGTCGGCTGACCTTCGACGATACGGCGCGGCGAGATGCGGCTTGCGACTCAGACGATTTTGACGATCCGCAACCCTTCGATCTCCTTTACGACGGTGTGGCCCTTCCAGCGCTCGATGTCGTGCAGCACGATAAGCTTGTCGAGATCGCCGCCGAGTTCGTCGTTCATCTTGTCGATGGTCTTGAGCTGCTCCCAGACGCTGCCGACGGCGTTATTGAGCGGCGCGTAGACGCCATCGTTATTCAGGCCGGTGAATTGGCGGCGCGAATAGACGCAGTCGCCGGATACGACCCGTCGGCCCTGTTCGGTCTCGACGAGGGCGAACTGTTGCCCGATCGTGTGGCCGCTGCCGAGGCGGACGTGGATGCCGGGAAGGATGTTGTCCTTATCGCCGTCAACCAAGGTCACACGATGCCGGATCGAGGCGTCGAGCACCGTGCGCAGATTGTCGGGATCGACGATCGCGGTGAGATGGCCGAAGCGCCTGGGCAACGCGATCATCTCATACCAGGAAAGCAGTTCGCTCTTCTGGATGTAGATATGCGCGTTCGGGAATTCGGCGACCGAGCCCATATGGTCGAAATGCGCGTGGGTGATGACGATGTCGGTGATGTCGTCGGCGCTGAGGCCCATCTCCGCGAGCAGCCGCAACGGCGAAATCCAGGTCGGTATGCCGAACTTGCGCGAGAAGCCGTTGCAGGAATCCTCCTGCATGAAGCCGGTGTCGATCAGCAGGTTGCGCCCCTCGCGCCGCGCGAGAATGAAGGAGAAGGGCAGATCCATCACGCCCTCCCGATACATGCCGCTGATGAGATCGACCCAGGGCTGGTTCTTGGAGCGGGCGAACTCCATCACATAGATGGCCCAATTTGCGGCTTCGGTCATGTTTTCAGGTCTCCGCCAGCATGCGACCAAGGCTCGACAGCCCGACCGCTACAATCAGGATCGCCCCCTGGAACACATATTGGGAAAAGGTCGGCGCGCCGAAGATGTTGAG
Source organism: Roseiarcus sp. (assembly GCA_035606915.1). Lineage (GTDB taxonomy): Bacteria > Pseudomonadota > Alphaproteobacteria > Rhizobiales > Beijerinckiaceae > Roseiarcus. Next base: position 2,089 of record DATNDU010000154.1, read on the forward strand.
ACCGTTGAAGCCGAAGGCGATGATGAGCGCGCCGACGAAGGTGCCGAGCACATGGAATTCGCCGTCGCGCAGCGTCGCCGAGCCAAGGAAGACGGCGGCGAAGGCGGTCAGCAGATAGGCGTCGGCGGCGCTGGTCGTGCCGCTGCCCAGGCGGGAGGCGAGCAGAATTCCGGTCAGCGCCGCGCACAGGCCCGAGACGACGAAGCCGATGATCTTGATGCGGTCGACGTTTATGCCGGCGAGCCGGGCGGCGGCGGGATTGCCGCCGACCGCCTGGATTTCCTGGCCAAGCGAAGTGCGCTCCGCCAGCACCCACAGGCCGCCGAGAACCACGGCCATCACGAAGATCGGATTCGGAATGCCGAACAGCCACCGCCCCAGCGCAAGGTCGAGGAATTCGTCCGGCACGCCGGCGGCGATAGGCGCGCCGGCGGAATAGGCGAAAGCGAGGCCGACGACGATCGTGCCGACTCCCAGCGTGGCGATAACCGAATTGACGCGCAGCTTCGTCACGATCAGCCCGTTGACGGCGCCGATCAGCGCGCCGAGCGCCAACACGATGAGGATGGCGAGCGGAATCGGCAGTTTCGACTGCACAATAAGGCCGGTGACCAACACTCCGTGCAGGCTCGCCGCATAGCCGATGGAAAGATCGAGTTCGCCGACGATCACCGCGAGCGTCAGGCCGCCGGCGATAATCATCGCCAGCGAGGTCTGATTGAGCACGTTGACGAAGTTGTTGAAGGTCGGGAACGCGTCCGGCGAGAGTGCGGAAAAAGCGGCGATCATCGCCAGCAATCCCAGAATCGTCGCATAGCGGGCGAACAGGCTCAAGGCCGATTTGGCCGACGGCGAAAGCCGGCGCGAGTAGACGGAGTTTTCGCTCATGACTGCATTTGCGCTTCGGATTCGCCGTAGCTGGCGGCGATGATGGCGGCGCGGTTCAGCTCCGCGCCGCTGAGTTCGCGCACGATCCGTCCCTCCGCCATCACCAGCACGCGGTCGCAGAGATCGGGCAGTTCCTCCGGCTCGGACGAGATGACGAGCACCGCCATGCCGCCCAGCGCCAGTTCGCGCACGAGATGGTGGATTTCGCCGCGCGCGCCGATGTCGACGCCGCGCGTCGGCTCGTCGAGGATCAGCACCCGCGGCCGCGAGCGCAGCCAGCGGCCGATCAACACCTTCTGCTGATTGCCGCCGCTCAGTTTGCCGACCGGCGTTTCAATGTCCGGCGTCTTGACGGCAAGCTCGCGGATCGTCGCCAGCGCCAGCGCCCGGCGCTTTCGCGCGCTGATGAGAGGCAGCCAGGGGCTGAACACGAGCGAGCGCAGATTGGCGAGGCCGAGGTTGAAGGCGACGCTCTTGGTCAGCACCAGCCCCTCGGCGCGCCGCTCCTCCGGCACGAGACCGACGCCGGCCTTGACGGCGGCCGCGCAGGAGCGCGGGCGAAAAGACGCGCCGGCGAGCGTCATGGCGCCCGCTTGCGCGCGGTCGGCGCCGAAAAGCAGTCGGGCGAGTTCGCTGCGGCCGGCGCCGACCAGGCCGCCGAGGCCGAGAACCTCGCCCTCGCTGAGATCGAAGCTGACGTCCATCACTTTTGGCTGACGCGAAAGTCCGCGCACGGACAACGCGACAGGCCCAGGACGCGCCTTCGTCGCCGGCGCCTGGCGCGGCTTCATCTCGCGCCCGACGATCGCCTCCACCAGCGCGGCCCGGGTCAGCGCCGGGCCGGCCAGTTCCGCGACCGAGCGGCCATCGCGAAACACGCTCGCGCGCTGGCAAAGCTCCAGCACCTCGTCGAGGCGGTGCGAGACATAGAGCACCGCCACGCCTTCGGCGCTAAGGGCGCCAATGATGTCGAACAGACGCGCGCTCTCGGCCACGGAGAGCGCCGCCGTCGGTTCGTCCATGACGATGAGCCGCGACTTGCGCACCAGCGCGCGCGCAATGCTGATGAGCCAGTTTTCCGCGATCGACAGCGTCTTGACCTTGGCGTCGAACGGCGCCGTGACGCCGACGCGGCGCGCGATGGGCGCGGCCTCGCGCGCCGTCGCGGTCCAGTTCACCCAACCCAGGCGCGTGCGTTTCGGCAGGCCGAGCATGATGTTTTCGATCACCGTCATGTCGGGAACGAAGGCCAGTTCCTGATGGATGAAGCCGAGCCCCGCCTCGGCGGCGCGATGCGCCGAGGTCGCCGCGAACGGCTTGCCGTCGAGCCGGATCTCGCCTGCGTCGGGTTGCACCAGTCCGGCAAGGATGCGGATGAAGGTCGATTTGCCGGCGCCGTTGGCGCCGACGAGGCCGTGAACCTCGCCGGGCAGAATGGAAAGCGAGACATCCTTCAGCGCCTTCGCACCGCCGAAAGACTTGCGCAGGCCTTTCGCCGCCACGAACGGGGTCGCCTCCAACGTCCGCATGTCCTTCGGATGCGGGTTCATTCGCCTTGGAGATTACTTCAAAGCCGCGGGGTGGTCAGCGAGGAATTTGTCGATATTGTCCTTCGTCACCAGCACTGCCGGCACCTCGACGGCCTTGGGCGTCCAGCTCGCGCCGGCCTTCTTGATCTCGGGCAGCAGTTTGATCATGTTCTCGCCCTCCGTGTAGCTGTCCTGCCAAGCGGTCGCCGTCATCAGGCCCTTCTTGATGTCTTCGAGCGCCTGGGCGTTGCCGTTGACGCCATAGACCTTTACGTCCGTGCGCCCTTGGCTGCGCAACGCGCCGATGGCGCCGATCGCCGGATCGTCCCAGCAGCCCCAGATGGCGAGATTTTCCTTGCCTGCGGGGTGGGAGGCGAGCCAGGCGGTGGCGTATTGCGCGCCATCCTGGAAATAGCCGGGAATGCGGACCTCGTTCTTGGTCGCCTTGATGTCGGGATGCGCCTTCAGCGCGTTGTCCAATTCGATCTCGCGGTTCCGACACACTTCGCCGGTGTGGTAGGTCAATTCGAGCAGGGCGCCCTTGCCGCCCATGTTCTCGATCATCAGGGTGTTGACCGGCACGGTCATCGGGCCGCCGGAGCCGTTGGTGGCGGCGACCGAGCCTCCCAAGCCGCCGCCCCAGGTGACGACGGGGATGCTCGCCGACTTTGCGGCGGCGAGCCCGGCGCCGATAGAAGTATAAGGAAACACCATGTCGACGATGCCGGCCGCGCCGCGCCCGGCGAAGTTCTGCATCGCCGCGTTGGCCTGATCGGCGTTGCCGGCGGCGTCGACGACCGAAACGCGCCAGCCGATCTGTTTGGCGGCCGCCTCGGCGCCGGCGATATAGCGCGCATTGTTGGCCTCGGTCGCCGAGATTGAGACGATGCCGACAAGCGGTTGATCGGCGGCGAGCGCCGGCCCAGTTGCCGCAAGCGCGACCGCGACAACCCCGAAAGCGCACCAAACATTCATGATTTCCTCCCGATTGCCAAGGCTGACCGATTGCCACGCCTAAACGTTTCGCTATGATTGCCTAGAGTGAAGGTCGCACGCAAGCGAAATATCCGCAATCTGGCCCATCTATGTTACAGAAACAGGAGCTTTCGGAGGATGAACGAGGTTCGGGGCGCGAGTCGAAGCTGGCGAAACGTTTAGCTCGCCGATGTCGACGATCAAGGATGTCGCCAAGGCGGCAGGCGTCTCCACGGCGACGGTTTCGGCGGTTGTGAACGACTCCGCCTATGTCAGCCCGACGCTGCGTGGACGCGTGCTGGACGCAGTGCGCGAGCTTGGCTTCGCGCCGTCGCAATTCGCGCGCAACCTTCGCCGCGGGCGCAGCGAGTTGATCGCCATCGTCGTCGCCGATCTCGCCAATCCGTTCTACGGCCGCGTGGTCTGCGCGGCGGAAGCCGCCGCAGCGAACTGGGGCTATTCGCTCGTCGTCTGCAACAGCGATGAGAACGGCGACGCCGAGAAGCGCGCATTGGCGCGGGTCCGGATGCTGCATTGCGAAGGCCTCATCCTGGTCCCGGTCAGCGACGCGCTTGCCGATCCCATGCGTCCGCCGCCGGGCCGAGCCGTGCCCACGGTTTTGTTCGGCCGAAGCTTCGATGACGACCGCTTCGACGCGGTGACCATTGACAATTTCGCCGCCGCTTTTCAGGCGACGAATTACCTCATCGATCTCGGTCATAGCCGCATCGGCGCCATCGCCGGCCCGCTGCGCGTCAGCACCGGCAAGCGCCGTCTCGACGGCATGAACGCAGCGTTGAGCGCGAAGCGGCTGGCGCTCGACAGCCGCTTCGTGCGCCCGGGCGAGTTTCGAGAGGATGTCGCCTATTCCGCCGCGCGCAGTCTGTTGGCGCAACCGGATCGCCCGACGGCGCTCTATGTCGCCAACGGCCTGATGGCGCTCGGCGTGATGCGCGCGATTTCGGACCTCGGGTTGCGATGTCCGGAGGACGTCTCGGTCGCTTCGACCGACAACATTCCCGGCGTTCGCGGACTACGGCCGGTGCTCACGCGCACCGAGCATCCTATTGTGGATATGGTCAACGAAGCCGTCCGATTGCTTATCGACCGCATCAAGAGCAAGCGCGACGGCGAGGGGCGCACGGTCGTTTTCCCGACTTCCCTGGTCGTCGGCGACAGTTGCGCTCCCGTGAAGACGGACTGAATTCAACTCGACCGGCCTTGCTGGCCGCGGCTCGGAGCCGAGAGCCGCGAGGCAGCAGATTTAAAGCCAACGTCAGAGCGCGTTATGCGGCGGCTTCTCCCATGGAGCCATCGAGTTGGTGCGGTAATCCGAACCGCCGCCAGACGCGCCTTTCGCCCTTCAGCCCAGCGCTCGCTCCCTCGGAGCCGAGCGGCTTAGCGCCGCGGCGAGCCGGCCGGCAACGAAGTGCGCGTGAGCCGAAACCTGCGGCAAGCCCATCGGCTCTCCGAACGCGCCGCGCGCAAACCCCGGCGCGAGATCATCAGGATCGGCCCACAGCGCCCCTGCGCATCCAGCGCGGCGGCGAGATCGCCGCCGTCAGCCCCGCCCCGACGATCAACACGCGCTCGGCGCGCCTGAGATAGCTGCCCGGCTGGATGCAGCTCTTTTCGAATGCGGCGCGCGCGAAGCCGGCCGCGGCATCGCCTCCAGCAGGAAGACGAGTCAGAAGTTGAGACGCAAGCCGCCGGTGTAGGCAACGTTGGTGGTGGCGAAATAGCCGCTCGCCATGCCGCCGGAAACCTTCGAGCCCATCACGCCGGCGTAGACGTCGAGGCGCTTCAACGGCTTCCAGTCGATCATGCCGGAGATGGCGTCCTCGGAGC
>DATNDU010000097.1:0-9158 GCA_035606915.1 Roseiarcus sp.
ATGTGGCCGGAGGTCGCGTAGAACTCGCCAGTGGTCGAGTCGATCCGCGTCATCGCCTGCTCGTAGCCGAGCAGCAGCGCTTCGTGCGAGGTGTAGAAATCGGTCTGGCGCATTTCCGGATGCGCGTCGGCGTCCAACCCAATGGCGCGCATGAAGCCGAGCGTCTGGGTGATGTGGTCGGCGATTTCCTGGTAGCGCTCGGACTGCGGGCTGTCGTGGACGAAGCCGAGCATCCAGCGATGCACGTTCTCCAGATTGGCGTAGCCGCCGCTGGCGAAGGCGCGCAGCAGGTTGAGCGTCGCCGCCGACTGGCGATAGGCGTCCAACTGCCGGCGCGGATCGGGGGCGCGCCCCTGCGCCTCGAAGCCGATGTCGTTGATGATGTCGCCGCGATAGGCTGGCAGCGTCACGCCGTCGACGGTCTCGTTGTCGGACGAGCGCGGCTTTGCGAACTGTCCGGCGACGCGGCCGATCTTGACGATCGGCGAGGCCGCCGCGAAGGTCATCACCACCGCCATTTGCAGGAACACGCGGAAGAAGTCGCGGATATTGTCGGCCGAATGTTCGGCGAAGCTCTCGGCGCAATCGCCGCCCTGCAACAGAAACGCTTGGCCCTGCTGCGCGGCGCCGAGCGCGCGCTTGAGCTTGCGCGCCTCGCCTGCGAAAACCAGCGGCGGATAGCCGGAGAGCTGACGCTCAACCTCGGCGAGTGCGGCGGCGTCGGGGTAGGCAGGCGCCTGCGCGACAGGTTTCATCCTCCAGCTCTCTGGGCTCCAACGATTTTGCGACATGATTTCCTCGCGCGCGGCGCTTCCCGGCGCCAAGCTGCGGTCCTATAAAACACCGCGACGCGGAAGGCGAGCGCCGACGTTGGCCTTGGAATCGCCGAATTCCGCCGCCAACGCAAAGTTTACGCTATAGTGCCAGCCTAACGGCCCGGCGCCGTCGCGGAAATTTCGGGAACCAGACGATTCGGGGACCAGACGCCATGAACCTAACCAACGCGGGCAAATCGGGCGCGGCTGCCGTAGCGCTGAGCCTCTGTTTCGCCGCTGCTCCTGCCTACGCCGGCGATGACGGGCAGGCCTCGCTGTTTACCGGCCTCGCCAACACCTTCGGGTTGGCCAAGCAGGACAACCCGGACATCGACTATCGCGAGCGCAGCCGCCTCGTGCTGCCGCCGAAGATGACGCTGCCGCCGCCGGGCCGCTCGCAGACGGCGCTCGATCCCGCCTGGCCGACCAATGTCGAGGCGGTGCGGGCCCACAACCTCAAGAAGCTTGAGGACGCCGGCCCTTCCGCACGCGACGTCGCCAACGGTCACTACGTGCTGATTCCGCCGGGCGCCGACGTCAAGGTGACGACCTCCGGCTTCAATCGTCGCGGCCCGTCTTGCCGCATCCCCGATCCGAAGACCGGCGCGTGCCCCGAGGAGCCGCGCGGCCCGGCCATGAACTGGAACCCGCTGACCTGGGTCGGCTTACAGCAGAAGCCGCTGGTGACGCTCGGCCCGGAGCCGGAGCGTGAGAGCCTCACCGATCCGCCGAAAGGCTATCGCTCGCCGGCCGAGGGTGTCGGGGCTAAGGTCAAGAACTGACGCCGGCCGCCCGGCGCCTTGCGCCGGGCGGCGCTCCGCTCAGAAGGGGGACTTGCCGAGCGGCAGGCCATTGACCTTCATCACGTGATCGGCGCCCAGCGAGCACACCCACACCATCGTCCCGTCGGCGGTGGACTTGCCGAGCCCCTTGGCCATCGCAAGCACTGCCGTCAGTTTTTGTGCTTCGTCCGCCCCGAGGCCCTGCACGGCCTTGGCGGTCTTGTCGAAATCCCGAAGCTTGATGGTGATGGCGCCGACCGGCTTCGACTGGTCGATCGTCACCTGGCCCGAGAAGGCGAGGTCCAGGCTCGGCCCCTCGATGTGCGATGGCTGGATGTCGATGACGATCGGCCGCGAGCCCACGAACTTCGCCGAGACCTTGGCGCGATCAGTCTCGCTGAGCGGCGGCTCGTCGCCGTCGAGCTTGACATCGGCGAGCCATTCCTGCACCGCGCCCTCAATGTCGAAGCCATGCGCCTTGAAGCCGATGTCGAACGATGTCGGGATCACCGGCGCGTAGAGCGGCGGCGCGAGCCCCTCCGGCAGCTTGATCGCGCGCACCGCGAGGTGCTCGGAAAAGCCGGATTCGGCGCCCTTGTTGACGATGGCGACGCCGAGCGCCGCGCCCTCGATCGCCACGGGGCCGACTTCGGTCATGACGTCAAGCTTGTCGAGCTTCAGCGAATCCGAAGCGGTGAGATGGTCGGCGGCGAGCGCCGTGAGGATCGGCTTCAGCGCCTCGAAGTCGCGCGCATAATCGGCCCGCGTCGGGTGAGCGACAGAGAAGCGCCAAGCGTCGAGCAATGGCCCCGGCTGGAAATCGGCGAGGCTGACGTCGGCCGAGCCCGGCCCCCCCTGCGCCGAAACATGCACGGGCTTCCCGGGCCCGCGGGTCGCCGGATCGGCCTTCTTGGGATCGACGTCCATGACGAAATTGAGCGAGTTCAGCGTCTCAGCGACGGTGGTGACGAGGCCCGAGGCGCCGCTCTTGGTCGAGCCGTCGAACTTCAGTCCGCCGAGTTCGATGAACTCATCCACACCCGTCCCGCGCTGGACCACAGTCAACTTGTCGGCCGCGCCATGGGTCGAGGCGATCCAGTTCAGCTTGGGGTCGATGAGGGCGGACTGGGTGAGATGGGTGGCTTCCACCTGCACGTTGACCTTGCCGCCCGGCTGCCCGGCGGGCGGCGTGACACTGCCGCTGATCGGCGGAATCTTGTCCACCTCGACGCGCCAGTCGCCGCCGTCCTGCTCGGCGACCTTGAATTGCAGCACGGCCGGATCATAAACGATGCCGGCCGCTTTGAGAGCCTGGGTCATCGCCGCGAAATCGAGCGAGACCAAATAGCTCGACCCGGATGGCGTGATCTTGAGCGTCGGCAGCGCCGACTTGCCGAGATAGGCTGAGAGAAAATCCGAGATCACCCGGGCGCCGGCGGCGTCGGCCGGCTTATCGGCGGCGAAGGCCGCGCCAACAGGCGTCAGCGCCGTCGCCGCGCCCAGAACCCCGCTCGCCAATATGCGTTTCCAACGCGACATAATGCCCCCCTGTAACATCCCAGCGCCTGCTCTTTACGGTCCGAGCCCGCATCCCTAATCGCTTAGCAAGATCAACGCATCGTCTCGCGAGTAAGCGGGCTTTCGCGGCTTCGCCGACGAAAGCCCGCTCAGACTCTCTTTCGCGGTCTTTTCATCCGAAGACCGGCGCTCCTTTTTCGGCAGTCCCGATTTGCCGGGATTACGCGGCAGGCAGCGCCGCCCTGGCGGCATGCGGGATCTGCGCGCGCGCGACGCCGGCCTTCACCGCCGCCTGCACCTTTTCGAACGCGCGCACCTCGATCTGGCGCACCCGCTCGCGCGAGACGCCGAACTCGGCCGACAGTTCCTCCAGCGTGATCGGATCGTCGGCCAGCCGCCGCGCCTCGAAGATGCGGCGCTCTCGCGGATTGAGGACGACGAGCGCCTGCCGCAGCGCGCCGAGCCGGGTGTCGGCCTCCTCGCGGTCGGCCAGCGCCTTCTCCTGGCTGACGCTATCGTCGACGAGCCAATCCTGCCATTCGCCCTCGCCCTCCTCGCGCAAGGGCGCGTTGAGCGAAGCGTCGCCGCCGAGGCGACGATTCATGTCGATCACTTCCTGCTTGGCGACGCCGAGCCGCTTGGCGATGATCTCGACCTGATCGGGCCGCAAATCGCCTTCGTCGAGGGCGGAGATGCGGCTTTTGGCCTTGCGGAGGTTGAAGAACAGCTTCTTCTGGCTTGCCGTGGTGCCCATCTTCACGAGGCTCCAAGAGCGCAGGATATACTCTTGAATTGACGCGCGGATCCACCACATTGCGTATGTGGCGAGCTTGAACCCCTTATCGGGCTCGAACCGCCGCACCGCCTGCATCAATCCGACATTGCCCTCGGAGATGACTTCGCCGATGGGCAGGCCGTAGCCGCGATAGCCCATCGCGATTTTCGCGACGAGACGCAGATGAGAGGTGACGAGTTTATGCGCGGCGTCGCGATCCTCATGCTCGCGCCAGCGTTTGGCGAGCATATATTCTTCCTGCGGCTCCAGCATCGGGAACCGCTTGATTTCGGCAAGGTACCGGGCAAGGCCGGATTCGCCGGCGATGATCGGGAGAGCGGCGGCCATTTTGTTTCTCCTATCGAGCGTCGGATTCAAGGTCCGACGACCGGTGTGCGCGCCTTTGCGGGCGTGCATTGCAGCATATAGTTCGATCAACGTTGACCGAAAGAGGGCGCTTTCGCGGCCCCAGCCCGCCAATAGATGAAGCTTCGTTCATCAATCGGTAAGCCGAGGCCTCATTTTCTACCTTTCTACTATACGCGCAAGGCCCGGACTAGGTTCATAAAATTGTCGGGCGGCGGACACTCGAAGAACATCAGCTCCGAGGTCGCCGGATGCTCGAAGCCGAGCGTCTGCGCATGTAAAGCCTGACGATTAAGCGCGTCTAAGGCCGCGCGCGGCGCCTCGGCGAGCCGATTGGCCTTGGTTTTAAAGCCCGACCCATAGATGGAATCACCGAGCAGGGGATGGCCGATATGGGCCAGATGCACGCGAATCTGGTGTGTGCGACCGGTCTCCAGCCGACAGCGCAACAGCGCCGCCGGCCCCAATGCCTCCTCGATGCGCCAATGGGTGACGGCGTGACGGCCGCGCGCTTCGTTCACCACCGCCATGCGCTCGCGCGAATGCGGGTGGCGCCCGAGCGCGGCGTCGATCACGCCCGTCCTCTGCGCGAAGCCGTTCCAGACCAGCGCCACATATTCACGCGCCAGCGAGCCCGAGCGGCCGTGATCGGCGAAAAGCTCGGCGAGGCCCTGGTGGGCGGCGTCGGTCTTGGCGGCGACGATGAGGCCGGAAGTATCCTTGTCGAGCCGATGCACGATGCCCGGCCGCTTCACCCCGCCGATGCCCGAAAGCGAATCGCCGCAATGGCGGATCAGCGCATTGACCAGCGTGCCGCTGGCACGGCCGGGGGCCGGATGCGTCACCAGCCCCGCCGGCTTGTTGACGACGATCAGGTGCGCGTCCTCGAACACCACGTCGAGCGGAATGTCCTCGCCGGCGACGGTGGTCTCCTGCGGCGGCGGCGCATCGAGCGTCACCACCGCGCCGGGGCCGAGCTTGCGCGCGGGGTCGACAGCGATCGCGCCGTCGACGCGCACGCAGCCCTCCTCGATAAGCGCCTTGAGGCGCGTGCGCGAAAACCCCTCAGCCGCCTGACTCAGGAAACGATCGAGCCGCCCGCCGGCCTCGGCGCCGACTGGGAAGGCGAGACTCATGTCGCCTCGCGGGCGCGGCGCCGGACGCGCGGCGCCGCGTTCTCGGCCGCCGGCGGCGATGCCAGGGCCCCGAGCGCGCCGACGATGCTCTCGGCCGTCGGCCGCTCGCCGGGGCGATAGGCGTCGAGCGCGCGGCGCATCGCCTCGACATGGGCCGGCTTGTTGCCGCAGCAGCCGCCGACGATGCTCGCCCCGGCGTCGACCGCGAGCCGGGCGTAATCGGCCATCAGCGCCGGCGTGCCGGAGTAATGGATATGCGCGCCATGCCATTGCGGCACGCCGGCGTTGGCCTTGGCGATGATCTTCGCCTCCGGCCGCCGCTCGCTCATGCCGAGCACGGAGACCAGCAAGTCGGAGGCTCCGACGCCGCAATTGGCGCCGAAGGCGAGCGGCGCGGTCTCGAAGCCGTCGAAAAGCTCGGCATAGGCCGCCGGCGCGAGGCCCATCATGGTGCGCCCGGCGGTGTCGAAGCTGGCGGTCGCCGTATAAGGCATGGCGACGGCGCTGGCGGCGCGGGCGGCGGCGCGAATCTCCTCCGGCGCCGACATGGTCTCGATCCAGGCGACGTCGGCGCCGCCGTCCTTCAAGCCCTCGATCTGCTCGCAGAACACTTCAAACGCCTCGTCTTCGGTCAGCGGCCCCAGCGGCGCCAGCAGGTCGCCGGTCGGCCCGACCGAGCCGGCGACGACGACGCGCCGCCCGGCCGCGTCGGCGACGCCGCGCGCGATCTCGGCGGCGAGCCGGTTCAACTCGCGCACGCGACCTTCGAGGCGGTGCAGCATGAGGCGGCGGCGGTTGCCGCCGAAGCTGTTGGTGAGGATGATATCCGAGCCCGCGTCGACGAAGGCCTGATGCAGGGTGCGGATTTTCTGCGGCTGCGTATCGTTCCACAGCTCCGGCGTCTCGCCGGAGGCGAGGCCGGCCTCGAACAGATTGGTGCCGGTGGCGCCGTCGGCGAGCAACGGGCGGCCTTCGGAGAGCAGGGTTTGCAGCATGAGCGGGTCCGTCGCGGAGGTCGCGCTGAGATAGAGGGGCGGCGAGCGACCCGCAAGGGCGGTCAGGCCGTCTGCGAGTCCTCGTCCGTCTCGAACGTGAGCCCTTCGTACAGCTCCGCGAGGGGCAATTCGAGCCCGATCTCCGGCAGGGCGAGAACAGACTCCGCAGTGAGGATTTCGTGCGTCCATACCGCCCCGGAGCGCGTGTAGGCGACCGCCGCGACGCCGTCCTGCTCCAACATGACATAACGCCGCACCGAGGGCGTGGCCTGATATTCGCGCGCCTTGGCGATGCGGTCGGTCTTCGTCGTGCTCGGGCTCAAGACCTCGAAGACGACGACGGGGGTCTCGACCAGCTTGGCGTGGCGCTCGACAGGGCCACAAACCACCATGCCATCGGGATAGCGCACCGTTCCTTCGGTGGTGAGGAATTTGGCGTCGCTACCGTAGAAATCGCACGGCTTGCCGCGCAGGCGCGGTTGCAATGCGACCGCCAAATTGCGCTGGATGGCCGCGTGCCCGAGCGTCCCGCCCGACATTGCCACCGGGCCGAGCCCATCGAACTCATGCTTGAGCTCCTGCTGCTCCTCCCAGGCGAGGAACTCGGCGAGGCTCATCGGTTTGCGCAGCGCGATGTTCATGGCGCCTCTCTTATCACAATCCGGCCGGCGCCTGAACCCTGACAATGCGCGCCGTCTGTCGTATGTTGCGCGTCTCTACAATGGGAAAAGCACATATGGGTCAGGAAACGTTCCTCGGGCTCGACATCGGCACCTCCTCGGTGAAGGCGCTGCTGGTCGACGTCGACCAGCGCACGCTCGCCGAAGCCAGCGCGGCGCTCGACGTCTCGCGGCCGCAACCGCTGTGGAGCGAGCAGAATCCCGATGATTGGGTCGAGGGCGTCGAGGCCGCCGTGCAGACGCTGCGCCGCCGCGCGCCAGAAGCCTTCGCCCGCCTCGCCGGCGTCGGCCTTTCTGGCCATATGCACGGCGCGACTTTCCTCGACGCCGCCGGTCGCCCGCTACGCCCGGCGATCCTGTGGAACGACGGCCGCTCGTTCCTCGAATGCGAGGAACTGACGCAGCGCGTCCCCGATTTCCTCGCCAAGGCCGGCAATCTCGCCATGCCCGGCTTCACCGCGCCGAAAGCCATGTGGCTCGCCAAACACGAGCCGGAGACTTTCGCGGCGACGAAACGCATCCTGCTGCCGAAGGACTACGTGCGGCTGAAGCTCACCGGCGAAGCGGTGTCCGAGATGTCCGACGCCGCCGGCACGTTGTGGCTCGACATCGCGCATCGGCGCTGGAGCGAGGAACTGCTCGCCGCCTCCGGCCTGACGCTGTCGCATATGCCGGCGCTGGTCGAGGGCTCCGAGGTCTCGGCCTATCTCTCGGACGCGACCGCCAGCGCCTGGGGACTCGCCGGGCGCAAGATTCCGGTCGCCGGCGGCGGCGGCGACAATGCCGCCTCGGCGGTCGGCGTCGGCGCGATCGCGGCGGGGGAGGGCTTCGTCTCGCTCGGCACCTCGGGCGTCATCTTCTCCGTCACCGACAAATATGTCAGCCTGCCGCAGCGCACGCTGCACGCCTTCTGCCATGCGCTGCCAGGGCGCTGGCACGGCATGTCGGTGATGCTGTCGGCGGCGGCCTCGCTGACCTGGGCGGCCGAACTCGTCGGGCGCGGCGACAAGATCTCGGCTTGCGTCGACGCCGCCGAGGCGTTTGCGCGCGATTCCGAGGCGCTGCGCGCGGCGCCGATCTTTCTGCCCTATCTGTCCGGCGAGCGCACGCCGCACAACGATGCCGGGGCGACCGGCCTGTTCGCCGGGCTCACCGCGAGCCACGGCGCGCCGGCGCTGCTGTTTGCGGTGATGGAGGGCGTCGCCTTCTCGTTCGCCGACGGCGTCGACGTGCTGCGCGAGGCCGATGCGGCGCCGGTGACGCCGCTGCTGGTCGGCGGCGGCGCGCGCTCCGGCTATTGGGGCCAGATGATCGCCGACGTGACGGGGCTGGAGATCGACGTCGCCGCCGGAGCAGAAGCCGGCGCGGCGCTCGGCGCGGCGCGGCTCGCCATGCTGGCGGCCGAGGCGGGCGGGGAGCGCGCCATCTGCGCGCGGCCGGAGACACAGCGCCGCTTTATCCCGGACGCCGCCCGCGCCGCGCTGCACGCGCCGAGGCTGGCGCGCTATCGGGCGCTTTATAAGGCGGAGCGGGGGACGCGGGGGTAGGGCGTCACGGCCATCTCACCGTCGGCGGCATCGACGACAGGATCGATTCGACGTTGCCGCCGGTCTTCAGCCCGAAGATTGTGCCGCGATCGTAGAGCAGGTTATACTCGACATAACGTCCGCGCCTGACGAGTTGTTCCTCACGGTCGGCCGGAGTCCAGGGCTTGGCGTAGTTGGCCGCCACGATGTCGCAATAGCCGCGCAGGAAGCTCTCGCCGACGTCGCGGGTGAAGGCGAAATCGGCGTCCCAGTCGCCGCTGTCGAGATAATCGTAGAAGATGCCGCCGATACCGCGCGGTTCGCTCCGGTGCTTGAGCCAGAAATAGTCGTCGCACCACGCCTTGTATTTCTCATAAGGCGCCGCGTGGCGCTCGCAGGCGCCACGCATCGCGGCGTGAAACGCCAGCGTATCCGGGTCTTCCTGGGTCCGCCGGCGGTCGAGCACCGGCGTCAGGTCGCCGCCGCCGCCGAACCAGGCCTTGGAGGTGACGACGAAGCGCGTGTTCATATGCGCCGTCGGCACGTTGGGGTTCCAGGGATGGGC
>DATNDU010000210.1:0-21707 GCA_035606915.1 Roseiarcus sp.
TAAAGAACGTATTGGCGCCGTTCTGAGGAACTCCGACGGTCCGGTTTTGGGCTTCGCTCCAGTCGTAGTCTTGGGCGCTGTCGGCCAGGCCGGCCACGATGTCGGTTGTTTGCGTCATCGCGCCTTGCGTCTCCGTGTCGCCGCCAAATCGAGGCTGGGCTCCCGAGCACCACTCGGCAGGTTAACTACCCACCCGCTATGAGGGAGGCGTTCAGGCCGAAAAGCGGCGCAAACCGTCGCTACAGCGGTTACCGATCAAGTTGAGCCGCGCCCCCGATTAACCTGCGATCTCGGCGAATGGATGGCTTCGCTTCGCTCGCAATGACGGGTCCGCGAATTCAAACTGTCCGGAACTGCTCTACCGCATATTCCCCGTATGCCCGAGTGAATATCGTCCCGGCTGCGGCCAGACCGTCAGTCCGTGCGGCATGCCGCCGACGGGGATAGTCTTCACCGCGCCGTCCTCAGTATTGAAGGCGTAGACGACGCCGTCGTAGCGGCCCGATAGCCACAGCCATTTGCCGTCAGCGCTGACGTTGCCCATGTCGGGGCTGCCGCCACCGGGGATGGTCCACGTCGCTTCGATCTTGCGCGTGGCGAAATCCATCACCGAGACGCTGCCCTCGCCATGCTTGACGCCATAGAGATTATGCGTGCCCCGATTGGAGATATAGAGCTTCTTGCCGTCGCGGCTGGGATAGAGCCCATGGGAGCCGATGCCGGCGTGGATGAAGCCCGTCTCGACGAACTTGTCGCCGTCGATGACGATGAGCCCATCGCCGAGCATGTCGGCGACATAATAGGCCGAGCCGTCGGGGGCGACGCGGATGTCTTGCGGGATGTGCTTCGGCGACAGTTGCAGCATCGCCGCGAGCTTGTGATGGACGAGGTCGATTTTGGCCAGTTTGTCGTTGTATTCGCAAGTGAAAATCGCATAGGAGCCGTCGAGCGCGAAATCGGCGTGGTTGATGCCGGCGCATTCGGGGACGACGATGTAGGTCTGCAACGCCATCGTCTGCGGATCGCGGAATTCGAGCCGCCGCTTGGCCTCGGCGACCAGGATCGCCGAGCGCCCGTCGGGGGTGAAATACATGTTGTAGGAGTCCGGCACGCTGATCGGCTTGCCGAGCTTGCCGGTCTTTGGGTCGATCGGCGCGACATCGGCGTGGCCGCCGGTGTAGCTGATGTCGCCGGAGACCCACAGCGTCTGCAAATCCCACGACGGGACGATGTGCTGCGGGCTCGGGATGGCGTAATAGTTGTCGACCACCTTGAACGTCGCGGGGTCGATGACGTCGACATGGCCAGTGATGAGGTTGGGCACGTAGACCCGCGACAGCGCCCCTTTCGTCGCCGGGCTGATGTCGCCGGCGGCGATCCCGGCATAGACGTTGTTCGGGTCGACCAGCGCCGGCATGGTGAGGTTGGCCGGCGGCAGGTCGACGGCCGGCGGCGCTGCGGCGGCCGATTGTCCGACGCGCCGCGGGGCGGGGCGCGCTCGCCAGCGCCGGATCGGCCGGCGCCGCCCCAACTCGTAGCGCGCCAGGGCGATAAACTCTTCGGGATCGTGGGCGACTTCCGGCGCGCCAAGGCAGGGCGGCGGGCAGGGGCGAACGCCGCCGCACCAGTCCGGAATGGTGAAAGATTGCGCGCCTCTCAGCCCCGCGAGGCCGACAAGCGTCAACACCGCGGCGCCGGCCGCGCCGAGCCAAGTCCGACGCCCGAATCTGACCGTCAACGCGCTTGCCGCCTTTCCGGGGTTTGCTTATCGAGCCTATGGCGTGGCCAAGATGACCAGAAGATGAACGTCGCCGGCGGCGCGCGGCATGTGTAGGAACATTACAATCGTCACATCAAAAAATGTCCTGAAGCGCACTTTTTTCCGTTTGGCGGCTTAGGTGTAAGAAGCTCGAAGGCGGCGTGAACGCCGGCCGAGACGCGCGCAACAAGGCGCTAGAGATCAACATGTCGGTGAAGTCGATTTTCTGGAGCGCGGTGGTTGTTGTCTTGGCCGGGGCGGCTTACGCTGTCTATGCGCCGGACCGCGTAGCGTCGATTTCGCCGCAGGTCGCGGCGCTGGCGCGCCAGGCGCGGGCGCGGCTGACGCCGCCAGCGGCGGCGCCGACCAAGGCCGCCGAGGACGAGCCCGCGGCCGTGCCGGTCGAGGCGGAGACGGCCGAACGCAAGGACTTTCCCGTGGTGCTGGAAAACCTCGGCCAGGTCACGCCGTATAACACCGTGACGGTGAAGGCGCGGGTGGACGGCCAGATCACTCGCATCGCCTTCAAGGAAGGGCAAAGGGTGAAGCAGGGCGACCTGTTGGCCGAGATCGACTCACGACCGTTCCAGGCGACGCTCGAACAGGCGCAGGCGAAGCAGCGACAGGACGACGCGACGCTCGCCAACGCCAAGCTCGACCTCGCCCGCTACGCCACGCTGGTCAAAAAGAACTTCGCCTCGCAGCAGCAACTCGACACGCAGACCTCGCTGGTCAACCAGCTCATCGCTGGCATCGCCGCCGACGCCGCGGCGGTCGACGCCGCCAAGGTGCAGCTCAGCTACACCAAGATCGCCGCGCCGCTGACCGGGCGCGTCGGCTACCGCCTCATCGACCAGGGCAACATGGTGGCGGCGAGCCAGCAGACCGGCATCGTCGTCATCAATGAGTTGCGGCCGATCTCGGTGACCTTCCCCGCCCCCGAGGAGCAGGTCGGCGAGATCAACGCTTTGATGAAGAAGGGCGACGCGCCGGTGACGGTCAAATCGACCGACGGCAAGGCACTGTCGAGCGGCGTGCTGGAGGTGGTCGACAACCACATCGACGCCGCGACCGGCACGGTGATGCTGAAGGCCCGCTTCGCCAACACCGACGACAAGCTGTGGCCGGGCCTGGCGGTGATCGCCGACCTGACGCTCGGCATCGACAAGAACGCCGTCGTCGTGCCGACCGTCGCCGTGCAGCACGGCGCCCAGGGGCTCTACGTCTATGTCATCGGCGACGACAACAAGGTGAGCGTGCGCAAGGTCACGATCTCCCACCAGACGCCGAAGGAGGCGGTGATCGCCGAAGGCCTCCGGGGAGGCGAGAGAATCGTCACCAACGGGCAGTCGCGGCTGCGCCGGGGGTCTCTCGTCGCCGTTCAGACCGCCGATTCGCGGGGCTGACATGACCGGGGGCTTCTCCGAAATCTTCATCCGCCGCCCGGTCGCGACCACGCTTCTGATGCTGGCGCTGCTGATGATCGGCTTGGTCGCCTATCCGTTGCTGCCAGTCGCGCCGCTGCCGCAGATCGATTTTCCCACCATCTCCGTCAGCGCCCAGTTGCCCGGCGCCTCGCCGCAGACGATGGCCTCCTCGGTAGCGCAGCCGCTGGAACGCCAGTTCGCCCAGATCCCCGGCGTCTCGCAGATGACCTCGACCAGTTCGCTCGGCGTGGCGTCGATCACCTTGCAATTCAATCTCGACCGCGACATCGACGCCGCCGCCAACGATGTGCAGGCCGCCATCAACGCCGCCGGCGGCCAATTGCCGAAGAACCTCCCGGGCCCGCCGACCTATCGCAAGACCAATCCCGCCGACGCGCCGATCCTCATTCTCTCGGTCAATTCCGACCTCGAGCCGTTGGTCGACGTCGACGAAGTCGCCGAGAATATTCTCGCCCAGCGCATGAGCCAGATCGCCGGCGTCTCGCTGGTCAGGGTCGGCGGCCAGCAGCAGAAGGCGATCCGCATCCAGATCGATCCGGCCAAGCTGGTCGAGAAGAATTTGACGCTTGAAGACGTGCGCTCGCAGATCATGAGCGCGACGGTGGACGACCCCAAGGGCGCGATCGTCGGCGACCGGCAGACCTACACGATCTACGACAACGATCAGATCACGCTGGCCAAGGACTGGGACAACGTCATCATCGCCTATCGCAACGGCGCGCCGGTCAGGGTGCGCGACGTCGGCAAGGCGGTGTCCGGGCCGGCCGACGTGCTGCAAGCCGGTTGGGCGCACGGCAAACGCGGCGTGTTCCTCGTCGTCTACAAGGAGCCGGGCGCCAACGTCATCTCGACGGTCGAGAAGATCAAGCGGCAGTTGGTGAAAATCCGCACTGCGGTCCCGCCGGACGTCCATGTGCGCATCATTTCCGACCGCACGACGACGATCCGCGCCTCGGTCAGCGACGTGCAGTTCACGATGCTGGTGACGATCGGGCTCGTCGTCGGCGTCATCTTCCTCTTCCTGCGCAACGTCTGGGCGACGATCATTCCGAGCATCACCGTGCCGCTGGCGCTGCTCGGCGCCTGCGCGCTGATGTGGGGCGTCGGCTACTCGCTCGACAATCTGTCGCTGATGGCGCTGACCATCGCCGTTGGTTTCGTCGTCGACGACGCCATCGTGGTGCTCGAAAACATCATGCGCCACATCGAGGAGGGGATGCAGCCGTTCCCGGCGGCGATCAAAGGCGCGGGCGAAATCGGCTTCACCGTCATCTCGATCTCGATCTCGCTGGTGGCGGTGCTGATTCCGCTGTTGTTGATGAGCGGTATGATCGGTCGCCTGTTCCGCGAATTCTCAGTCACCATCGCGATGACGATCGGATTTTCCGCCCTCGTCTCCTTGACGCTGACGCCGATGATGGCCTCGCGCTTCCTCAAGGCTCACGACGAGGAGCGGCACGGCAAGCTGTACAAGCTCAGCGAGCGCGGCTTTCAGGCGCTGGCGCGCGGCTACGAGCGCACGCTCGACCGCGCGCTGCGCCACAGTTTCATCACGCTGATGATCTTCCTGACCACGGTGGCGGCGACCGGCTACCTGTTCGTGACCATCCCGAAGGGCTTTTTCCCGCAGCAGGACACGGGCGTGCTGTACGGCACGGTGGTCGCCAATCAAGACCTGTCGTTCCACCAGATGTACAAGATACAGGAGAAGGTCGGCGCTATCGTGCAGGCCGATCCCGCCGTCGACACGATGGCGATGGGGATCGGCACCGGCGTCGGCAACGCCTCGCAGAACTACGGCCGCATCTTTGCCTCGCTGAAACCGCGCGAGGATCGCGACGCCGATATATTTCAGGTGATCGCCAGGCTCAGGCCCAAGTTCGCCAACATGGTCGGCGTCAAGGTCTATTTCCAAGCCGCGCAGGACGTGACGATCGGCGCGCGCTTCTCGCTCACGCAATTCCAGTACACCTTGCAGGACGCCGATTCCGACGAGTTGAACGCCTGGGCGCCGAAGGTGCTGGCCAAGCTGCAAACGTTGCCCGAACTGCGCGACGTCGGCAGCGATCAGCAAGCCAACGGCACGACGCTCAAGCTGACGATCGACCGCGACATGGCGTCGCGTTTCGGCATCCAGCCGCAGCAGATCGACGATACGCTCTATGACGCCTTCGGCCAGCGTCAGGTCACGCAATATTTCACCCAGATCAACACCTATTTCGTCGTCGAGGAGATCACCCCGCAGCTTCAGAAGGACCCCAAGACGCTCGACAAGCTCTATCTGCGCTCGCCCAACAGCGGCCAGTTGGTGCCGCTCAGCGCCTTCGCGAAATGGACGACCGCGCCGGTGGCGCCTTTGTCGGTCAGCCACCAGGGCCAGTTTCCGGCGGTGACGATCAGTTTCAATCTGGCCCCCGGCATGGCGCTCAGTCAGGCGACGTCGGCCATTCAGCAAGCCATGCGGGAAATGCGCACCCCGGCCGGCTTGCAGACGGCGTTCCAGGGCAACGCGCAGGCATTCCAGGATTCGCTGACCACGGTGCCGCTGCTGATCCTGGCGGCACTGGTCGCCGTCTACATCATTCTCGGCGTGCTCTACGAGAGCTTCATCCACCCGTTGACGATTCTGTCGACGCTGCCCTCGGCCGGCTTCGGGGCGCTGGCGATCCTGATGCTGGCGGGCTACGAATTCAGCCTGATCGCGCTGATCGGCGTCATATTGCTGATCGGCATCGTCAAGAAGAACGGCATCATGATGGTCGATTTCGCCATCGCGGCCGAGCGCGACGAGCATCTTTCGAGCGCCGAGGCGATCCGCAAGGCGGCGCTGATGCGCTTCCGCCCGATCATGATGACGACCTGCGCGGCGATGCTCGGCGGCGTGCCTTTGATGCTAAGCCACGGCACCGGCTCGGAGATGCGCCAGCCGCTGGGCTATGCGATGGTTGGCGGCTTGCTCGTCTCGCAGGCGCTGACGCTGTTCACCACGCCGGTCATTTATCTCTATCTCGACCGGCTCTCGACCTGGCTGACGGGTCCGAAGAAAGTCAAGGCGCGCAAGGGCGCGAAGGCGTCGCCGGAGGAGAACTGGGGCGAGGGCGCGCATCAACCGGCGGAGTGATAGGGTTTCAAACCGTATCAGACATGCAGGATGTATTGCCCGAGCGGCGTGCGCTCCTGCCAGCCGGCGCGTTCCAACTCCGGCGCCTCGTGCTCCTCAACCGGCCAGCCCAGGCACAGATAGGCGATGAACTTATAAGACGCCGGTGCGCCGATCTCGACCGCAAGCCGGGCGGGATCGAGGATCGACACCCAGCCGAGACCGAGGCCGCGCGCTCGCGCCGCCAGCCACATGACCGCGATCATCGCCGCCACCGAATAGTCGAGCGTCTCCGGCATGGTCATCGCGCCGAGTCCGTGGCCTTGCTTGCCGCCGTGGTCGCAGAACACCGCCAGTTGCGCCGGCGCGGCGTCCAGCCCTTCGAGCTTCAGCCGCGCATAGAGCGCGGCCCGCGTCGGCGACTGCTGGGCGAGCGCGGCGGCGTTGCAATCGGCGAAATTGGCCTTCACCACCGCGCGCATCGCCGGCGAGGCGACTTCGACGAAGCGCCACGGCTGGCTGTTGCCGACCGAGGGCGAAAGCTGCGCCAGCCGCAGCACTTCGGCGAGCAGCGGCCGCGGCACGGGATCGCGGCGGAAGCGCCGGACGTCGCGCCGCCAGCTTAGCAACTGGTCGAGATCGGCGCGGAAGCGCTCGTCGAAACTTGGCGGCGTCATGACGCGCCCTCCGAAATGACGTGAAAGAATGACCCGCTGACGAGGCCGCGTCGCGCGCCGACCGGCGCCTCGGCGCTGCCATAGGCGTCGCCGGCCAGCGCCAGCGGTGGGTCGTCGCCTTGCGCCGTGGTGGTGGCGTAGTGGAACTCGTGGCCGAGCCTGACCTCGCCCTTCGCCCCCAGCGGCCCGTCGGCGATCAGCCGGGCGCGGCGATAGCCGAGCGTCATGCGGCGTTTCTGGAAACTGGTCTCGACCCCCAGCAGCCCCGCCATCTCGTGGCGCACGCCCTCGGCGTCGGTCAGCGCGCGGCCGAGGATCATGTAGCCGCCGCATTCGCCGTGGATCGGCCGGTGAGCAGCGAAACGCCTGAGCCCATCGAGGAAGCGGCTGGCGGCGGCTAGGCGCCCGGCGTGCAGTTCCGGGTAGCCGCCGGGCAGCCAACAGACATCGGCGTCGACCGGCGGCGGCTCGTCGGCGAGCGGCGAGAAAAACGCGATCTCCGCGCCGGCCGCCCGCCAGCCGCTGAGCAAATGCGGATAGAGGAAGCTGAAGGCGGCGTCGCGGGCGATGGCGATGCGCTGTCCCGGCGGGCGCAGCGCCGCGCGCTCGCCGCCGGCGCGGGTCGGCGCGGCGAGCGCGGTAAGCCGGTCGAGGTCGACATGCGCGGCGACGAAGCCGGCGAGCGCGTCGAGGCGGGCGTCGAGATCGGCGGTCTCCGCAGCCTGCACGAGGCCGAGATGGCGCTCGGGCAGCGCGATGTCGGTCTGACGCGGCAGCACACCGAGCACAGGCAGCCCGAGCGCCTCGATCGCCCCGGCGGTGAGCCGCCGGTGGCGCTCGCTGGCGACCCGGTTGAGCACCACGCCGGCGATGCGGATGCGGGGATCGTAGGTCGCGCAGCCCTTGGCGATGGCGGCCGCGGTCTGCGCGTGGCCGGAGACGTCGAGCGTGAGGATCACCGGCAGGCCGAGGATGGCGGCGATGTCGGCCGAGGCGCCGGTGGCGCCGGCCGGCTCCTGGGCGCCGTCGAACAGGCCCATCGAGGCCTCGACGATCAGCAATTCCCCCGACAGCCCGCCGGCCAGCGCGCTGACCAGCGCCGCCGGCATCGCCCAGGAATCGAGGTTGACGCTGTCGCGCCGGGCGGCGGCGGCGTGGAAGGCGCAATCGATGTAGTCCGGTCCGGATTTCGCCCCGGCGACGCGGACGCCACGGTCGGCGAGCGCGCGCAGCAGGCCGAGCGTCAGCGTCGTCTTGCCGCCGCCGGAGCGCGGCGCTGCGATCATCAAGCCGCGCTTGGGGCTGAGGCCGTTCATGCGCTAAGTCTCACTCGATGTCTGATGCGCAGCGCGGCCCGCCGCGGGCGTGCGCCGTTCATGCCGGCCCGCCGCGATAACGGCGGCGATAGTCGGCATCGTACAATGCGCTGTCGCGGAAATCCTCGGCGCCGAGGGCTTCGCCGACCAGGATCAGCGCCGTGCGCTCCATCGGCGCCTGCGCCAGAAGCCCTGCGATGTCGGCGAGCGTGCCGCGCAGGATGCGCTCGTCCGGCCAACTGGCGCGAAACACCACGGCGACCGGGCAATGCGGGCCGTAGAACGGCGTCAACTCGGCCACAACCTTGTCGAGCGCGTGGATCGACAAGTGGATCGCCAGCGTCGCGCGGGTGGCGGCGAAGGCGGCGAGGTTTTCCCTGGTCGGCATCGCCGAGGCGCGGCCTGAAGCGCGGGTCAGCACCAGCGATTGCGCCACCTCCGGCAGCGTCAGTTCGCGTTGCAGCGCCGCTGCGCTCGCCGCGAAGGCGGGGACTCCGGGCGTCACGTCGAAGGGGATGGCGAGCGCCCGCAGCCGCCGCGTCTGCTCGCCGAGCGCGCTCCAGATCGAGAGATCGCCGGAATGCAGCCGCGCCACGTCGAGCCCCGCCGCATGCGCGCCCGCCATCTCGGCGACGATCTCGTCGAGCGCCATCGGCGCGGTGTCGATGACGCGGGCGCCGGGCGGGCAATGCGCCAGCAGGGCGGCGGGCACCAGCGAGCCGGCGTAGAGGCAGACCGGCGAACGGGCGATGAGATCGCGACCGCGCAGGGTGATGAGGTCGGCGGCGCCGGGGCCGGCGCCGATGAAGTGGACGGTCATGATGTCGCCACCGCGCAGGAAACCCCCTCGGCGCTGAACTTCGCTACGATTAGCTTAGCGCCTTCTCCCGCGCCGGCGAGCGCCGCCGCCTCGGCGACGCTGCCGACGCCGAAACGCGCCTCGACGCGCGCCGAATGCGAGACGACGCGCCCGGCGACGCGGGCGAGGGCCGCCGCGTCGTGGCGATGCAGCGGCAGACCGAGCCGCGCCGCCGCCTCGGCGAGCGCGGGGGCGCCGACGCCGGCCGCCGTGTGCAGCGCCGCGATCTCAACCCCGGCCCGCGCCCGCGCCTCGCCGATGCGGCGGGCGATGGCCGCCGCCGAGGCGCCGGCGCGGCAGCCGATGCCAACCATGGCGCTCATTTGACCGCCCGCCATTGCACGACCGCCATCGCCGGCCGAAACCCGCGAAACCGCCCGACCGGCTCGGCGCGCGAAAACTGCGCCTGCACAAGCTCGCCGCCGAAGCGCCGCGACAACTCCGACAAAGCCGCCTGCGATTCCACCGTCACCGCGTTGACGACCAGCCGGCCGCCCGGATTCAGCGCCGCCCAGCACGGCTCGACCGCGCCGGCGACGCCGCCGCCGATGAAGATGGCGTCGGGGGCGGGCAAGCCTTCGAGCGCTGCCGGCGCCGCGCCCTCGACGAGGCGCAGATGCGGGGCGCCGAGCGCCTCGGCATTGCGGGCGATGCGGGCGCGGCGCTCGCCGTCGCGCTCGATGGCGATGGCTTGCAACGAGGGGTCGGCGAGCAGCCATTCAATCGAGATCGAGCCGGAGCCGGCGCCGACGTCCCATAGCAACTGGCGCGGCCGCGGCGCGAGCGCCGAGAGCGTCAACGCCCGCATCTCGCGCTTGGTGAGTTGACCGTCATGTTCGAACCAATCGTCGGGCAGGCCGGCGGCGCGCGGCGCGATGCGCTCGCCGACGGCGGCGGCGACTTGCAAGGCGATGGTGTTGAGGGGATCGACATCGCGGGCGTCGAATTCCCAGGCCGTCGCCGAGCGGCGGCGTTCGCGCGCAGCCCCCATCGCCTCCAGCACCGTGAGGCTGGAATCGCCGAGCCCGCGCGCGCAGAGCAGGCTGGCCAGCCGCTGCGGCGTCTCGCCGTCCCAGGACAGCGCCAGCAGACGCGCGCCGGGCTGCAAATGCGGAATGACGCGCTCCAGCGCCCGGCCGTGCAGGGAGATCAGCGCGCAATCCTGCAACGCCCAGCCCAGCCGCGACGCCGCCAGACTGAACGCCGAGGGCTGCGGCAAACTCTCGAACTCGCCGGCGCCGACCAGTTCGGCGATGAGCGAGCCGACGCCGAAGAAGAACGGATCGCCGCTCGCCAGTACGCACACCGGCTGGCCGCGCCGCGCCAGAATCGCCGGGAACGCCTCGTGCAGCGGCGAGGGCCAGGCAAGGCGCTCGCCCGGCGTCTGGCCGATCAGCGCAAGGTGGCGCGCGCCGCCGACGACGAGGGCGGCTTGCCGCAGGCGCTCAGTTGCGGCAGGGGAGAGGGCGGCGTCCTCGCCGAGCCCGATCAGGGTCAGCCACGGCGTCATCGCGCCGACCTCGGAGACCAAGCTTGCGCCTGTTGCTGCTCGGCGGAACCTCTGAGGCGAGCCAACTCGCCCGCCGCCTCGCCGAGCGCGGCGACATCGAGGCGACGCTGTCGCTCGCCGGCCGCACCGCGCGTCCCGCCGCCTCGCCGCTGCCGACGCGCGTCGGCGGCTTCGGCGGCGCCGAGGGTCTGGCGCGCTATCTCTCGGACAACCGCATCGGCGCCGTCATCGACGCGACGCATCCGTTCGCGGCACAGATGTCGGCCCACGCGGTCGCCGCCTGCGCCCAGGCCGGCGTCGCGCTCGCCGTGCTGACCCGGCCACCCTGGCGGATCGAGGCCGGCTGGCGCGAGGTCGGCGACGCCGCCGAGGCGGCTGAGGCTTTGGGCGAGGCGCCCCGGCGTGTGTTGTTGACGGTCGGCCGGCTCAGCGCCGGCGCCTTCCGCGCCGCGCCGCAGCACCATTACGTGCTGCGCTCCATCGACGCCCCCGACGATCTGCCGGCCGGGGCCGAAATCGTGCTCGCCCGGCCGCCGTTCGCGCTCGCCGACGAGCGCGCCCTGATGACCAGCCGCCGCATCGCCATCGTCGTCAGCAAGAACGCCGGCGGCGAAGCGACGCGCGCCAAGCTCGACGCGGCGCGCGAACTCGGCCTGCCGATGGTGATGATCCGCCGCCCGCCGCTCGGGGCCGCGACGACGTTCTACGATGTCGAATCGGCGCTGGGCTGGATTCATCGCGGCGCCTCGTAGCTGCGCGGCGTCAGCACGAACGGGCGCTGACCAGGGCGCGCGACCAGCCGCGTCGTCGAGGCGCCGACGAGAATCAGCGTGCTCATGTCGGCGATGGCGGGGTCGGCCTGCGCCAGCGTCGTCAGCGTCACCGCCTCGTCGGTGCGGCCGATGGCGCGGGCGAAGGCGACCGGCGTCTGCGGCGGCCGGCGCGCGCGCAAGACGCGGAAGGCGTCGTGAATGGGTTGCGGCCGGGCGCGCGAGGCGGGGTTGTAGATGGCGAGGGCGAAATCGCCGTCGCAGGCGGCGATCAGCCGGCGTTCGATCAGCGCCCACGGCTTGAGGTTGTCGGACAGCGACATGACGCAGAAATCGCCGCCCAACGGGGCGCCGAGCCTGCTGGCTGCGGCCTGCATGGCGCTGACCCCCGGCAGCACGGCAATGTCGAGCGCCCGCCATTCAGCGGGGCCGCGCTCCAAAGCCTCCATTACGGCGGCGGCCATCGCGAACACCCCGGGATCGCCGCCGGAGACGATGGCGACTTGCCGCCCGCTGGCGGCGAGCGCCAGCGCGGCGCTGGCGCGGTCGAGTTCGACGCGGTTGTCGCTGGCATGCAGCGTCAGGCCCGGCCGGGGCGCGATGCGCTCGACATAGGGGCCGTAGCCGAAGACATCGCTGACGCGCTCCAGCGCCGCCATGGCCTCCGGCGTCAGCCAGTGCGCGGCGCCGGGGCCGAGGCCGATGACATCGAGCGATCCGCTCACGGTCGCCGTCCTTGTCCCGGCAGCAGCACCAGCGAGAAATAGGGCGCGGGTCCGTCGCGCTCCTGCGCCAGCGGCGCGACGATCTCGCCCGCCATCGTGCCGCGCTCGACATAGAGCGCGCGCTCCAGCAGGCCGAGTTCCGCGAACGCCCGGCGCACCTTGTCGAAATTGCGCCCGAGCTTCATCACCACGGCGGCGTCGCATTGCTTCAGCCGCGTCACCAGCGCCTCGTAAGGCAGCGTGCCGGGCAGGACGGTCAGCACGTCGTCGCCCCAGGTCATCGGCGCGCCGGCTTGCGCCGAGCAGCCGGCGAAGCCGGTGACGCCGGGCACGATCTCGCAATCGAAACGCCCCTTCAGCCGCACGAACAGATGCATGAACGAGCCGTAGAATAGCGGATCGCCCTCGGCGATGAGCGCCACGTCGCGGCCCCGTTCAAGCTCGGCCGCCAGCGCCGCCGTCGCAACGGCGTAGAAGCGGGCGAGCGTTTCCAGATATTGCGGATGGTCGAACGGCAGCTCCGTCGTCATCGGATAATACAGCGGCAGTTCGGCGGCGCTGGCGGGGATATAGCGGTCGGCGATCAGCCGCGCGTGGCCGCGCCGGCCGGCCTTGGCGAAATAGGCGATGACCGGGCATTGGCCGATCAGCCGCGCCGCCTTGACGGTAAGGAGTTCAGGATCGCCGGGGCCGAGCCCGACGCCAAAGAGACGACCGGCCATGTTCACTCCCTGGCGCTGGCGAGCGCGTTGATGGCAGCGGCCGCCATCGCACTGCCGCCGCGCCGGCCGCGCACGATGAGGGCGGGCAGCTTGCTGGCGATCAGCGCCTCTTTCGATTCCGCCGCGCCGACGAAGCCGACCGGCATGCCAATAATGCAGGCCGGCCTCGGCGCGCCCGCCTCCAGCAATTCCAGCAGGCGGTAAAGCGTCGTCGGCGCATTGCCAATGGCGACGACGCTGCCTGCGAGCCGTTCGCCCCAGAGATCGACCGCCGCCGCCGAGCGCGTCGCGCCAAGCCGCTTGGCGAGATCGGCGACGCTGGGATCGGAGAGCGTGCAGATGACCTCATTGCCGACCGGCAGGCGCGCGCGGGTGATGCCGTAGGCGACCATCTGCGCGTCGCAGAAGATCGGCGCGCCGGCCTTCAGCGCCTCGACGCCGGCCGCCGCCGCGCCGGGGACGAATTCGAGATCGTCGGCGACGTCGGGCATGCCGCAGGCGTGGACGATGCGCACCGCGAGGCGCTCCTCGATGGCGTCGAAGCGGGCAAGATCCGCCTCGGCGCGGATGATCTCGAAGGAGCGGCGATAGATCGCCTCGCCGTCGTGGAGGTAGTCATACGCCATCAGGCGGTCTTTCCATGCTGAGCCGGTCGGCAAGCGCCGCCAGCGTGAGACGCTGCGCCAGCGGCGCGGCGTCGGCGCGGCCGTTGCGGATGAGTTTATAGCCGTCTGGCGTCGCCACCACCGCGAGCGCCGTGGGGCCCGGATGGGCGCAGCCCTTGTCGCAGCCGGAAACATGCAAAGCGAGGCCCGGCGCGATGAGCGGCGCCAAGTGGCGGGCAGCGTCGCGGGTGTCGCCCTGCGCGCTCGCACAGGCCGGCGCGCCGGGGCAGGCGGCGACGGCGACGAGCGGGTCGGCGGGGTCGAGGATGAGGCCGAGGCTTCGCGCCGCCTCGGCGAGCCCCGGCGCGGCGAAGCTCGGGCAGGCGATCAGCAGCGCCCGCCACGGCGTCAGGCGCAGGCCTGTGGCGCCGGCCTCGGCCGCCAGCGTCGCCAGCGCCCGCAATTGCGCGGCCTCGATGCGGCCGAACGGCAAGGCGACGCCAACGAACGCGGCCTCGCCGAGCCGATGCGCGCCGAGCCAGTCGCGCGCCGCCGCTTGTCGGTTCCCTCTCCCCGTTAACGGGGAGAGGGTGAGGGGCGCCGCCATATCGCCTTGCGCGAGGACGGCGACGGCGTCGCGCATCCGCTTCGGCGGCGTCGGCGTCTCGCGCAAGGCGAGAAACGCCCGCGCCAGGGCTTTGGCGACGCCGACGACCTCGGCGCCAGGGAACGGCCCGATCTCGGCGAGGCCGCCGAGGCGGACAACGAAGGTGTGCGGCGCGACCGCCGTGAAGGCGAGATCGGCGTCGACGCCGAGCGCAAGTGCGCCGGCGTCGAAGGCGGCGCCGAACTTGCCCGGCAGCGCCCAAAGTGCGCGGTCGGTCGCCAGTTCTTGCTCCCAGGCGCGCGCGTAGGGGCGCACGTCGCAGACGGCGGGATCGAGCCCAGCGAACGGCGAGACCAGCACGTTGCGCACGGCTTCGGCTTCCGGCGAGGCGTCGATGAGGCCGGCCTCGGCGAGGCGGCGCCCGAGTTCGGGCAGGGTCGCATCGCTGACGCCGCGCAATTGCAGGTTGGCGCGGGCAGAAAGGTCGAGCGCGCCATTGCCGTAAAGCTGCGCCCAATCGGCGATGGCGTGCGCCAGCGCCAGCGAAACTTCACCGCAGGAGATGCGGATGCGCACGAGGAGGCCGTCGCCGGACAGCATCGGCCGCAGCGCGCCCGGGCACCAGCCTTTGACGGCGGCGCCCTGGCCCAAACGCCCCTCACCCTTGCCCTCTCCCCGTGAAGAACGGGGAGAGGGGGGGGCGGCGAACGGGGCGCTCATGCCGCCCCCCGCAGCGCTTGCAGCAGCGGCTCAATGCTGTTGCGCCGCGTCTTCCACAGGCCGCGTCGGAGCGCGTCGGCGAAGCGCTCGGCGATGGCCGCCGCCGCCTGGCGATTGGCGGCCAAGAGAAAGCCGCGCACCTCGGCGTCGGCGCAGACGGCCTCGAACAGCAGATCGAAATGCCGGTCGGCGACGGCGTCGGTGGTCGCCGCATAGAGATAGAGATTGTCGACGGTCTCGGCGATCTCGGCCGCGCCGCGAAAGCCGTGCCGCATCTGGCCCTTCAGCCACACAGGCGAGATCGCCCGCGCCCTGACGACGCGCGCGATCTCCTGCGCCAGCGGGCGCGCCTTCGGGGCCGCGGGATCGCTGGCGTCGAGGTGATAGAGGGCCGGGTGCGCGCCCAGCGCGGCGGCGGCGGCGGCAAAACCGCCTTCGTGCTCGGCGAAGGCGTCGGAATCGAGCACGTCTTGGCCGGCCATGTCCTGCACATGCACGAAGGCCTGGGCCTGCGCCGCCTTGTCGCGAAATTCGCTGCTTTCCCGCGCCTCGCCGCCCTCATAAGCGAAGCCGGTGGCGGCGAGATAGGCCTCGCCGAGATCGTCGCGGGACTGCCAATTACCGGCAAGCCCCGCACGCGCCACGCCCGTCCCATAGGCGCCGGGCGCGGCGCCGAACACCCGCGCCGGCGCGCCGCCGCGCAGCGGGTTCTCCTCGGCTGTCTCGTCGTCGCGCGCCGCGACCGCCTCGGCGGCGGCGTGGAACAGCGCGATCTGCTGCGGGAACACGTCGCGGAACAGGCCGGAGATGCGCAAGGCGACGTCGACACGCGGCCGGCCGAGCGCAGCCGGCGTCAGCACCTCATAGCCGCTGACGCGGTTCGAGGTCGCGTCCCACAGCGGCCGCGCGCCGATGAGCCACAGCGCCTGCGCCAGATCTTCGCCGCCGGTGCGCATCGCGGAACTGCCCCAGAGGTCGAACACGACGTTGCGCGGCCAGTCGCCGTGGTCCTGCCTATAGGCGGTCAGAAATGCCTCGCCGGCGCGCTGGCCGAGTTCCCAGGCGGTGCGCGTCGGGAGGGCGCGCGGATCGAGGGAATAGAGGTTGCGCCCGGTCGGCAGCACGTCGAGGCGGCCGCGCGACGGCGCGCCGCCGGGGCCGGGGGCGACGCGCCGGCCGGCTAGCGCGGCGACGAGGCCGTGCATTTCGCCGTCACCGGAGCCGAACACATGCAGGCCGTCGCCGATGCGCATGTCCTTGAGGTCGCAGAGGAAGCCGTCGAGCTGGATGAGCGCGTCGTCGGGGTCGGCGGAAAGCCCCGCCTCTTCGGCGAGCCCGGTTTCATGCGCGCGTGCGAGCACCAGTTCGGCGAGGCGGCGGGCGCGGCGCGGGTCGAGCGAGCGCGCCTCGGCATATTCGTCCATCAGCGCCTCGATCTCGGCGCTGGCGCCGTGGGCGGGGCCGTGGACGAGCGGCGGCGTCAGGTGGCCGATGGTCACGGCGCAAGTCCGGCGCTTGGCTTGCGCCGCCTCGCCGGGATTGTTGACAATGAAGGGATAGATCACCGGCAGCGCGCCGAGCACGGCGCGCGGGGCGCAGGCGGGCGACAGCGCCACCGCCTTGCCCGGCAGCCATTCCAGCGTGCCATGGGCGCCGACATGCACCAGCGCATGGACGCGCTCGACCTCGCGCAGCCACAGATAAAACGCCACATAGGCGTGGCGCGGCGGCAACGCGCCGTCGTGATAATCGCCCGCCCGCGTCGCCGCATGGCCGCGATCCGGCTGGAGCGCCACGAGGCTGGCGCCGAGGCGAAGATAGGCGAAGCGGAAGCAGCCGTCGCGCGCTTCGTCAGCGGGATCGCCCCAGTGGGCTTGCACCGCGCGCACGAAATCTTCGGGCAGAGCCGCGAGCCGCTGGCGATAGGCGGCAAGTGAAAGGGCGGGGCGCGGTTCGCCGGTGAGGCAGGCGGCGAGATCGGCCGGCGGCGGCGCCAGCCGATAGCCCTCCTCGATCAGCCGCGCGGCGATCTCGGCCACCGAGGCGTAGGTGTCGAGCCCGACCGCGTAGCCGGCGCGGCCGCCCTTGCCGGGATAATCCGAGAGCACGAAAGCCAGCCGCTTGTCGGCGTTCGGCGTGCGCCGCAGCGCCGCCCAGGCCGCCGCCAGCCGCGCGATATCGGCGATGCCCGCGTCATGCGGGCGCGAGCGCTGCGGCTGATATTCGAGCCCGTCGATGCGCGCCGCGGCGGCCTTGAACGAGACGGCGCCGGCGAACAGCCGGCCGTCGACCTCGGGCAAAGCGACGTTCATCGCGAGATCGGCGGGCGAGAGGCCGCGCGCCGAGGCCGCCCATTGCTCGGCGCTCGCCAGGCTGACGGCGACTTGCAGCACCGGCGCGTCGCAGGCGTCGAACGCCGTTGCGCCGTCGTCGAGGCGGGCCGAGAAGGCGGTGGCGTTGAGGATGACGTCCGGGGGCGCGCGGGCGAGCCGGGCGCGCAGCGGCGCGACGACGGCGGCGTCCTTCAGGCTCGTCACATAGAGCGCCTCGACCGCCATGCCCTGCGCTTCCAGCGCCCGCGCCAGCGCCTCGTAAGCCTCGGTGTCGCCGGCCAGCCACGCCGAACGATAGAACACGATCAGCGCCCGCGCGGCCTCACCGGCCGCCTCGCGAAAACCGCCGAGCGCCGATTGCGGTATTGGCTCTGCGACCTCGACGTCGCGGCCGAGCGTGCGCAACATCAAGCGCAGGGCCTGTTCGGCATTGTCGGCGCCGCCGTTTTGCAGATAGGTCCAGAGTCGGGTGAGATCGGCGGCCGGCAGCGTCGAGGCGGCGTCGAGGCGCCGGTCCGCGCCGGCATCGCCGGGCACGATGGCGAGACGACAGCCGCTCGCCCGCGCCGCCCGTGCGATTTCTTCGACGCCGTAGCGCCAATAATCGAGGCCGCCGAGCAGGCGGATCAGCACGAACCTGGCGTGCGCGATCACCTTCTCGACATAGAGATCGACGGAATAGGGATGGCGCAGGTCCGCCAGGCTCGCCAGCCGCAGCGCGCCGGGACCGAGTTGCAAGCGCTCCCAAGCTCTCGCCATCACGGAGAGATCGCTGTCGGTGAACGAGAGAACGACGATATCGGCGCGCGTCTGTTCGAGATCGACGGCCGGCGCCGTCTCATCCAGCGATCTCAGCTCGGCGCGCAAAAGGTGCATCAGGCGAGCGCCGTCTCGATCGCGGCGCGGTCCAGCCCCTTGCGGCCGATGACGACGAGCCGGCCGCGCCGCATCTCGCCCGCCTGCCACGGCCGGTCGAACTCGCGCCGGAAGCGCGCGCCGACGCCTTGCACCAGCAGCCGCATCGGCTTGCCTTCGATGGCGAGGAAGCCTTTGATGCGCAGCACGTCATGGCGGCGCGCGACCTCGGCGAGTTTCTCGACATAAGCGCTGGCGTCGGCAAGCGTTGGGGCGTCGAGCACGAAGGAGTCGAAATCGTCGTGGTCGTGTTCGGCCTCGGCGTCGTGATGGGAGGGGCGGGCGGCGATGTCGTCCTCGGCGCCGGCCTTCAGCCCGAGCGCGATGTCGGCGTCGACGCGGCCTTCCTGCGCGGCGATGATTTTCGTCGCCGCCCGCGCCGCGCCGCGCACCTCGATCGCCACGCGCGCCGCGTCGGCGGGCGAGAGCAGGTCGGTCTTGTTGAGCACGACGATGTCGGCGCACAGCAACTGGTCCTCGTAGACCTCTTCGAGCGGGTTGTCGTGATCGAGCGCGGGATCGGCGGCGCGCTGGGCGGCGAGCGCTTGCGCATCGTCGGCGAAGCGGCCGTCCGCCACCGCCGCCGCATCGACCACGGCGATGACGCCATCGACGGTCAGCCGCGAGCGCACCTGTGGCCAGTCGAAGGCTTTCAGCAGCGGCTTCGGCAGCGCCAGGCCCGAGGTCTCGATGACGATATGGTCGAGCGCATCGGCGCGCTTCAGCAGCGTCTCGATGGCGGGCAGGAAATCGTCGGCGACCGTGCAGCAGATGCAACCGTTGGCGAGTTCGACGATGTCTTCCACGCGGCACGATTCGACGCCGCAGGATTTCAGGATCTCGCCGTCGACGCCGATGTCGCCGAATTCGTTGATGACCAGCGCGATGCGGCGCCCGCCAGCGTTCTCCAGCAGGTGGCGAATCATCGTCGTCTTGCCGGCGCCGAGGAAGCCGGTGACGATGGTGGTGGGGATTTTGGCGAAAGCGGTCATCGGACGATCTCCAGCGGCGGCAAGCGGGCGACGACGCCCTTCTTCAAGGCAGTCGGACGGTCCCGCCACGGGATCAGCCCCTGCGGCGAGGCGCCGTAGAGCCGCGCGGCGGCGAAAATCTCACGCGGGTCGGCGTCGGCGGCAAAGTCGCCATAGACATAGGTCCAGGCGCCGGGGGCCGAGAAGCTCAAAGTGCAGGGGCGCTTGCAGACGCTGAAGCACTCGACGCCGACGACCTCCGGGTCGTCCTCGCTTCGCGCCGCCTTCAGCGCCGCATGCAACCGCGCCCCCGAGCGCGGCTCCAGCGCCTCGCCCTCGGCGCGGCAGGTGGTGCAGACCAGGATACGAACGGGAACTTCCGACACGCGCCGCCTTCAGGACGCGCGAACGGGCGCCGGCCGAACCGGCTCGCCGAGGCAAGGCGCCCCGCCTGCTTCGGCCCGAAGGTTTGGACGGCAGGTCTCCTGGCTCACGGGGTTTTCGTGTTCCGCGTCGCCTTCCCGGAAAAGCTCCAGTGGCCTCGTGACGCGGAACGCCCGTCTACAGTTGCGGGGGCAGCTACGGTTTGGCGCCGTATTCCCTCTTCGCCCCGCTTGCGCGGGGACCGTCCGGATTTGTGGTAGGGCGAGGCCCGGCGCCTGTCAATGCGAACCCAGACGCCTTAAAGCAGGGACGCCATGATGGAATCGGATGACCAAGCCCGCCACCGGGCAAAGATGGAGAAGCGCAAGGCGGTGCAGGACGCCGAAGTCGCCTCGAAGACGATTGTCGCCAAGGGCCTGCTCATCGTCCACACCGGCCCCGGCAAGGGCAAGTCGACGGCGGCGTTCGGGCTGATGCTGCGGGCGCTCGGGCGCGGCTTCAAGGTCGGCGTCGTGCAGTTCATCAAGGGCGCCTGGGAGACCGGCGAGCGGGTCGCCTTCGAACGCTTCGGCGATGAGATCGTCTGGCGCGCGATGGGCGAGGGCTTCACCTGGGAGACGCAGGACCGCGCCCGCGATGTCGCAGCCGCCGCCGCCGCGTGGAAGGCGGCCGAGGAGATGATGGCGGACGCCTCGCTCCGGCTGCTGGTGCTCGACGAACTCAACGTGGCGCTGCGCTACGATTATCTGCCGCTTGGCGAGGTCGTCGCCGCTTTGCGGGCGCGGCGGCCGGATTTGCATATCGTCGTCACCGGCCGCAACGCCAAGCCGGAGTTGATCGAAGCGGCCGACCTCGTCACCGAGATGGGCGCCGTCAAGCACCATTTCGCCGCCGGCGTGAAGGCGCAGGCGGGAATCGAGTTTTGAGGCTCGCCCGCGCGCTGATGCTCCAGGGGACAGGCTCGGACGTCGGCAAGTCGCTGATCGTCGCCGGCCTCTGCCGGGCGTTGACGGCGCGCGGACTCAGGGTGCGTCCGTTCAAGCCGCAGAACATGTCCAACAACGCCGCCGTGACGGCCGACGGCGGCGAGATCGGCCGCGCCCAGGCGTTGCAGGCGCGGGCCTGCGGCGTCGAGCCTAGCGTTCATATGAACCCGGTGCTGTTGAAGCCGCAAAGCGAGATCGGCTCGCAGGTGGTTGTTCAAGGTCAAGTCGTCGGCGCCGCCAGGGCGCGCGACTATCAGGCCTGGAAGCCGAAGCTGCTGCCGCGCGTGCTGGAGAGCTTCGAGAGGTTGAAAGCCGAGGCCGACATTGTGCTGGTCGAGGGCGCCGGCGGGGCGGCGGAGGTCAACCTGCGCGTCGGCGACATCGCCAACATGGGCTTTGCGCGCGCAGCGGATGTGCCCGTGGTGGTCATCGGCGACATCGAGCGCGGCGGCGTCATCGCCCAGATCGTCGGCACGCGCGTCGTGCTAGACCCGGACGACGCCGCGATGGTCGGCGGCTTCCTGGTCAACAAGTTTCGCGGCGACGCCTCGCTGTTTGCCGACGGCATGACGCGCATCGAGACGCTGACCGGCTGGCCGGGGTTCGGCCTGATCCCGTATTTCCCCGAGGCGGCGCGGCTGCCGGCCGAGGATGCGCTGGCGCTCGACCGACCGCCCGCGCCGCGAGATGGCGAACGCACGATCGTCGTGCCGCGGCTACCCCATATCGCCAATTTCGACGATTTCGACCCGCTGCAAGCCGAGCCCGGCGTGCGCTTGATCTTCGCGCCGCCCGGCGCGCCGCTGCCCGCCGCCGACCTCGTCATCCTGCCGGGCTCGAAGGCGACCATCGCCGACCTCAAGGCGCTGCGCGTGCAGGGCTGGGACATCGACATCCTCGCCCACGTGCGCCGCGGCGGCAAAGTGCTTGGCGTGTGCGGCGGCTACCAGATGCTCGGCCGCTCCGTCGCGGACCCCGAGGGGATCGAGGGGCCGGCGGAGACCGTGCCGGGCCTCGGGCTGCTTGACGCCGAGACCGTGCTCGGCGGCCCGAAAACCCTGACCCGCATCGCCGGGCGCTCGCTCAGCCAGGGGGCGCCGTTCGCGGGCTACGAGATTCACGTCGGCCGCACTGAGACGCGCGAACGGCCGCTGCTCGCCTTCGCCGACGGGCGCGAGGACGGCGCGGAGCGTAGCGACGGGCGCGTGCGCGGCTGTTACGTGCATGGGCTGTTCGGCGACGACGCGCAGCGGCGCGCCTGGCTCGCCTGGATCGGCGCGCCGGCCTCGCCGCTTGCCTA
>DATNDU010000213.1:0-33232 GCA_035606915.1 Roseiarcus sp.
TGATTTGTAATCAGTAGGTCGCGGGTTCGATTCCTGCAACCGGCACCAATAATTTCAATGGCCTAAACATGATTTGGGACGATTCCATATTTGCCTGCGCGGCTTTGGCTGGACAGGCTCGTGATCGCAGCGAACTGCTCATTCTCGCTTCTGCTGCGCGGCCATGCTCGCCGCCGTCCGCCGGCTCAGAGAGGGCGGGCTGCTCAGTATGAGCGCGGCAGGCCGAGTACGTGCTCGGCGAGATAGGACAAGATCAGGTTGGTCGAGATCGGCGCCACCTGATAGAGCCGCGTCTCACGGAACTTGCGTTCGATGTCGAATTCCTCGGCGAAACCGAAGCCGCCGTGCGTCTGCACGCACATGTCGGCGGCGCGCCAACTCGCCTCGGAGGCGAGCAGCTTGGCCATATTGGCTTCAGCCCCGCAAGGCTGGCCGCCTGCAAACAACCGCGCCGCCGTCGTCACCATTTGCGCCGCCGCTTCGATCTCCGCATAGGCGCGCGCGATCGGGAACTGCACGCCCTGATTCTGGCCGATCGGCCGGCCAAACACTTCGCGCGTCTTCGCATATTGCGTGGCGCGTTCGATGAAGAAGCGGCCGTCGCCGATGCACTCGGCGGCGATCAGGATGCGCTCGGCGTTCATGCCGTCGAGGATGTAGCGGAACCCGCGCCCCTCCTCGCCGATGCGATTGTCGACCGGCACAACCATATTGTCGAAGAACAATTCGGTCGTGGCATGGTTGAGCATGGTGCGGATCGGCCGGATCGTCAGACCCGACTTCACCGCCTCGCGCATGTCGACCAGCAGCACGGTGATGCCGTCGGTCGGCTTCTTGCCCGCCTCGCGCGGCGCCGTGCGGCACAGCAACAGCATAAGGTCGGAATGTTCGGCGCGGCTGATCCAGATCTTCTGGCCGTTGACGATATAATGGTCGCCCTCACGGCGGGCGAAGGTGCGGATGCGCGTGGTGTCGGTGCCGCTCGCCGGCTCGGTGATGCCGAACGCCTGCAAGCGCAATTCGCCCGAGGCGATCTTGGGCAGATATTTCGCCTTCTGTTCGTGGTTGCCGTGGCGCAGCAGCGCGCCCATCGTGTACATTTGGGCGTGACAGGCCGCGCCATTGCCGCCGGAACGGTGGATTTCTTCCAGGATCGCCGTCGCCGCGTCGAGGCCCAGCCCCGAGCCGCCATATTCCTCGGGGATGAGAACCGCGAGAAACCCTTCCTTGGTCAACCGCTCGACGAACGCCTTCGGATAGGCGCGCTCGCGGTCGAGCGCGCGCCAGAATTCGCCGGGAAAATCGCGGCACAGCCTAGCCACCGCGTCGCGGATCTCGCCATGTGCGGGCTCGGCGTTGGTCGTCAAGAGATCTCCTCGCAGCTTGACCGGCGCCCGGCGAGCGCGCGGCCGTCTGGCTTTAGGGGTCGCAAAGGTTTGCCGCTAGCCGCAAAACAGCGCTATCGGTTATGCCGGTTTCGCTATAGGCGGGCGCGTCGATGGACCTCAAGCGGCTGCGATACTTCGTCTGCGTCAGCGAACTCGGCTCTTTCACCCTCGCCGCGCGCAATCTCGGCGTTGCGCAGCCGGCGCTGAGCCGGCACATCCGGCAATTGGAGGCCGATTGCGGCTCGGCGCTGCTGCGCCGCAACGGCCGCGGCGCCGAACTCACCGAGGTCGGCCGCACGGTGCTCGAACATGGGCGCTCGCTGTTGGCGCAGGTCGACCGGCTCGAAGCTGGTCTCAAAGCCGCCAAAGGCGCCCCGGTCGGCGCGGTCAATCTCGGCTTGCCGCCCTCGGTGTGCATGATCCTGGTCGAGCCGCTGTTCCATCGCGTGCGCGATGAATTCCCCGGCGTTCGCCTGCATATCAGCGAGGCGTTCAGCGGCGACGTGCGCGAATGGCTGGTCGGCGGCCGGCTCGACATCGGCGTGCTCTACAGCCCCGGCCGCAGCGCCAATGTCGTCGGCCAACACCTGCTGGTCGAAGACCTGTTCCTGTGCTGCGCGCCCTCGGCGCGGGACGCCGGCGAGCCGCGCGTGACGCTGGCCGACGCGATCCGCGCGCCGCTGATCCTGCCCGGCCGGCCGCACGGCCTGCGCCTGCTCTTCGACAGCCTGTGCGCCGAGGCGGGGCTGCAAGCCAGCGTCGTGCTCGAACTCGATTCGATGGCGACCATCAAGACGCTGGTGCGGCAGGGCGACGCCGCCACTATTCTGCCGTTTTGCGGGGTCTATCGCGAAGTCGCCAGTGGCGCGATCACAGCGCGGCGCATCGTCGCGCCGTCGCTGACGCGCACACTGATCGTCGGCGAAACCGTGCGCCGTCCGAAGACGCCGGCGACGTCGGCAGTGGTGCGTTGCTTGCGCGAGGAGGTGGCGCGTCTGGTCAGCGCCGGAATGTGGACGGGGCCGGCGCTCGATGACAGAAATGGTATAACTGTTAGGCCGATATAGCGACTCACCCGGACGCTTGCGCCGCCGTTAGTGTGCGCTCCAAATGGCGGCGGCCGGCGCCGCGCTCGCCGTCAAAAAGCCTTCGAGGAGGACGCTCACGTGAGAAGCTATCAGGTCATCGACTTTGGGCGACCCCTCGAACCCGCGGATTTCCCCGATCCGACGCCGAGCGGCGATGAAGTCGTCGTCGCGGTCAAGGCGGCCGGCGTCTGCCATTCCGATCTGCACATCTGGGAGGGCGGCTATGATCTCGGCGCCGGCAAGCGCCTCAATTTGAAAGATCGCGGCATTCCGCTGCCGCTGACTATGGGCCACGAGACCGCCGGCGAAATCGTCAGCGTCGGCGCCAACGTCAGGGACCGCAAGGTCGGCGAGATGGTGCTGGTCTATCCGTGGATCGGCTGCGGCGTCTGCCGCGCCTGCCGCGCGGAAAACGAAAACCTGTGCATGAAGCCGCGCTGCCTTGGCGTGCATTGCGATGGCGGCTATTCCGACCAGATCGTGGTTCCCAACAGCAAATATCTGCTGCCGCTCGACGGTCTCGACCCGGTTCTGGTCGCGCCTTACGCTTGTTCCGGCGTGACCACCTATTCGGCTTTGAAGAAATTCGGCGCCGTCATCAAGGACGAATTGGTGCTGGTCATCGGCGCCGGCGGCCTCGGCCTGATGTGCGTGACGATCCTGAAGGCGATGGGCGGCAAGGGCGCGGTGGTGGTCGACCTCGACGCCAAACGCCGCGCCGCGGCGCTGGAGGCCGGCGCGCTCGCCGCCGTCGACGGCGGCGCAGAGGATGCGCTGGCGCAAGTCAATGCCGCGCTTGGCGGCCCCTGCTGGGCGGCGATCGATCTCGTCGGCAGCCCGCAGACCGCCGCACTCGGCTTCGACGCGCTCGGCAAGGGCGGCAAGCTGGTGATGGTCGGGCTGTTCGGCGGCGCCGCGCCGTGGCCGCTGCCGTTCATCCCGATGAAAGCGGCGACCATCGAGGGCAATTACACCGGCAACCTTGCGGAGACCCGCGAATTGCTCGATCTCGTGCGGTCGGGCGCGATCCCGCAAATCCCGATTCACACCCGCCCGCTCAGCCAAGCCACCGAAACGCTCGAAGATCTGAAAGCCGGCCGCGTCGTCGGCCGCATCGTGCTGACGCCCTGAGCGCTTGCCGCTCGGCATACAGAAGGAAGCAAGCCATGCAAAAACTGTTCATCGGCGGCAAGTGGAAAGAGGCGAGTTCGGGCGAGACATTGCCGGTCGTCGATCCCGCCACTGGCCAGACCTATGACCATATCCCGCGCGGGACCGCCGCCGACATCGACGCCGCCGTGCGCGCCGCCCGCGCCGCCTATGAGGGCGCCTGGGGCGCGATGACCGCCATCGATCGCGGCCGCCTGCTGATGAAGATGGCCGGCCTGATCTCCGGCCGCCACGAGGAACTGTCGCTCGCCGAGGCGCACGACACCGGCAAGCCGCTCGGCCAGGCGCGCGCCGACATCACCCTGGCGGCGCGCTATTTCGAATATTACGGCGGCGCCGCCGACAAGCTGCACGGCCAGATCGTGCCCTATATGGCCGGCTTCAACGCCATGGTGACGCGCGAGCCCTACGGCGTCACCGCGCATATCCTGCCGTGGAACTATCCGGCGCAAATGTTCGGCCGCTCGCTCGCGCCGGCGCTCGCCGCCGGCAACGCGGTAGTGCTGAAGCCGGCCGAGGAAGCCTGCATGACGCCGATTCTGATGTCGGCGATCGCCGAGGAAGCGGGGCTGCCCGCCGGCGCCATCAACGTCGTGACCGGGCTTGGCGAAGAGGCCGGCGCGGCGCTGACCGCCCATCCCGGCATCGACATGGTGACCTTCACCGGCTCGCCTGAGGTCGGCACGATCGTGCAGAAGGCCGCAGCCGAACGGCACATCAAATGCGTGCTCGAACTGGGCGGCAAATCGCCGCAAATCGTCTTCGCCGACGCCGACCTCAAGAAGGCGCTGCCGTTCATCACCCGCGCCATCACCCAGAACGGCGGCCAGACTTGCTCGGCCGGCAGCCGTCTACTGGTCGAGCGCAAGATCTACGACGAGTTTGTCGGCGAGGTCGCTGAGGCCTTCGCCAACGTGCGCGTCGGCACGCCGGCTATGAACCTCGATCTCGGCCCGATGATTAGCGCCATACAGCGCGACCGCGTCAACGGCTTCGTCGCCGCGGCGCGCAAATCCGGCATTCCGGTGCTGGCGGAAGGGCGGCTCGCCAACGATCTGCCGGCGGGCGGTTTCTATGTCACGCCGACCTTGTTTGGCCCGGTGCCACGCAGCAACACGCTGGCCTGCGACGAAGTGTTCGGCCCGGTGCTGTCGTGCATGCCGTTCGAGGATGAAGCCGACGCCATCGCACTCGCCAACGCCACCGACTACGGCCTCGTGGCGGCGGTGTGGACGCGCGACGGCGGCCGCCAGAGCCGCGTCGCGCGCCGCGTCCACGCCGGTCAGGTGTTCATCAACACCTATGGCGCGGGCGGCGGCGTCGAACTGCCGTTCGGCGGCATGAAGAAGAGTGGCCACGGCCGCGAGAAAGGATTCCTCGCCCTGGAGGAATTCAGCGTCGTCAAGACCATCGTGCAGAACTATCAGGAATAAGCCGCGCGCCCGCCCGCCGGCTCGCGCCGGCGGGCGGGTTTGTTTGAAGCAAGCCTATCAGGCAAGTCTATTCGTAGAACCCGTCGCCGCTGGTCGCCTTGCGCACGCTGGCGAATTGCTCGATATCGTGGCCGAACCAGACCGCCGCGCCGGTATCTCCCGCCAAGGCCTGAAGCCGCCGCACCGTGCGCATGATGCCGAGCGAATCGTAGCTGATGCCGGGTTGCTTGGCCTTCGGACCGTAGTTCTCGGCAGTGTAGCAAGCATCCGACGCCAGGATGACGCCCGGCTGGCTCCTCAGCGAAACTTGCAACCCCAACATGCCGCGCGCATGGCCGGGCCCGAAGTTCACCAACCGCACGCCCTCGACGATATTCTGATCCGGCTCCTCGCGCGTGATCTCGCGCCAGTGCAACTGCGCCTTGATGATCGCCTCCAAATCCTTGAGCGCATAAGGCGAGCCATGATCCTGCAATGCATATTGCCGGAACGCGCCGGCGAACTCGTCCTCATGCACAATGATCTTCGACTTGCGGAAGAACTCCACGCAGCCGGCGTGATCGCAATGCATGTGCGACAGCACGACATAATCGACGTCGTCGGGGCCGATGCCCATCATATCGAGCCGCGCCGGCAGCATGCACTCCTCGCCGCCGATATGCGGGAACAACTCCTGCAATCCGTCGGCCGGCCAACGCCCGTTCGGCCCGCCCCAATCAGGATGACAGCCGGTGTCGAACAGAATGTTGCCGTCGGGATGCTCGATATAATAGGCGGAGACCGGAATATCGAGGATCTGCCCGCGCGGATTGGGCTCGCGCGCCGTCGCCACTGTCGAATTGGCGACCATGAAATTCTTGTCGAGGCGCAGATGGCCGAGTTCCAACACATGCAGTTTCAGCTTTTGGCTGGCGCCGATGTGGACGGTGCGGCGCTCGGCGTTCGCCACTATCGCGGCCGGCGCCGGGCGGCTTGCCGGCGCCGGTGTGCGCGCCCAGTTCGGGGCGCGGTCGAAATCGACGCGCCGCCTTGCGTCAAACAAATTCAGTACGCTGTCCTTCTCGCGCTCGAATATTTTCATCTCACCCTCGTCCGTCGTTTGTTCCGCGACTCTAATTCGTCCCACGCGCCGCGCGCCTTAAAGGCAAGCCATCACGCGACAGCAGATATGCGCGCCGGCCCGTTGGCGGCGCGCGCGTCCTCCAGGATCAGCGTCACCAGATCGCGCGCGAAGCTCGGCAAAAGATCGAGGCTGCGCACGCAGATCTTGAGATCGCGCAGCGCCCATTTGTCGGTGAGTTTCACAAGGTGAATGTCGCTCGTCTTGGCCTGCCGGCGCGCCGCCGATTCCGGCAAAATGCCAATGCCGACATTGGCTTCGACAAGCCGGCACATCGCCTCGAAATTGCCGACCTGAATGCGCAGCTTGAGCCGTCGATGGGCGCGATCGGCCGCCTCGGACAGGAAGGAATGGAT
The DNA here is from genome assembly GCA_035606915.1 of Roseiarcus sp. Lineage (GTDB taxonomy): Bacteria > Pseudomonadota > Alphaproteobacteria > Rhizobiales > Beijerinckiaceae > Roseiarcus. The sequence continues at coordinate 6,556 of DATNDU010000213.1, forward strand.
GGCGCTCGCCTCGGGCAGACAAACATGGTCGAATTCCAGCGTCTCGTCGAAACTCACCTCGCGGCGCTGATCGAGCGGATGGCCGTGCGCGCACACCAGGATCAGCCGATCCTCGCGATAGGGCAGAATTTCGAGCCCTTCCGTGCGCACATTGCCGGCGATGATGCCGATGTCGGTCGCGCCGTCCGTCACCGCGCGCACGATGTTGGGGCTCAGCCGTTCGCGCAGATCGACATTGACGTGGCGATGGTTGGCCAGAAACCGCGACAGAACGGCGGGCAGGAACTCGGTGATCGCCGTAGTATTGGCGAACAACCGCACATGCCCTTTCACCCCTTGCGCGTATTCCTGTAAATCCGAGCAAAGATGCTCCATCTGGCGTTGCATATCGAGCGCGTGCTGCAACAACACCTGCCCCGGCGGCGTCAGCGTGACGCCGTGGCTGGCGCGATAGAGCAGCTTGGCGCCCAGCGATTCTTCGAGATTCTTGATGCGGATGCTGGCCGCCGGCAGCGACATATGCACGCGCTCGGCGCCTCGGGTGAGGCTGTTTTCCTCCGCGATGCGGATGAAAAGGCGCAGGTCGGCGAAATCGAAACGCGTGAACACACCTTCCCCCCATCGCTTTCCAGGGTTCTTAAGCCCCGCTTTGCATCTTCGAAATTGATACAGAGCTGAAAAAAGATCAAGCATGTTCAGCAGCAAATGTGCCCGGGATGCTCGTGATCAATCTCGACAGAGCGCGAGAATGGCTGGGGAGGGTTGACGTCCGCGAAGATGTGGCGGCGCCGTCGCCGCTCGCCGCCTTGTTTGATTTGCTCGACCTCGCCGGGCCGACGCCGGAGGTCGGCGCCGATTTGCCGCCGCTCGCGCACTGGTTGTATTTTTCCGCCTGGGGCCGCTCTTCGGAGACCGGCGAAAATGGCGACTTTCACGATCCGGCGCTGCCGCCGATCGAATTGCCGCGCCGCCTGTGGACTGACTGCCGGTTGCGTTTCCACCACGCGATCCGCATCGGCGATCCGATCTCGCGGCTGACCCGCGTCGTCGACGTCGCGGAGGCGCAGGGGCGCAGCGGACCAATCGTCACCTTGCTGTTGCGCCACGAGATCGCCGATATGAGCGGCGTCGCGGTGTCGGAGGAACGGCGCCTTGTTTATATGGCGCGCGACGAGGCGTGGCCGGCGAGCCAACCCCTGCGCCGGCGTGGCGGCGCCGCGTGGTCGCGCCAGTTCCGCCTCGATACCCGCGATCTGTTCCGTTACTCCGCGATGACGCGCAACATGAGCCGCGTGCATTACGACCGCCCGTTCGCTCTGTTCGTCGAAGGTCATCCCGGCCTTGTCGTGCAGGGGGAACTGGTGGCGGCGCTGCTGATCCAGATGGTGCGCGAACATTTGCCCGGCGCGCGCCTGCGCGCCTGCGAGTTGCGGGCGCAGCGCTGGCTCTATGACACCGAGCCGGTGTGTCTGTTTGGCCGCCCGCGCGACGACGCCGAGATCGATCTCTGGGCGGAGGACGCGCGCGGCGGCCTGGCCATGGAAGGGTCGGTCAGTCTCGACCCCGAACCGGCGCGCCCCGGCCCCGTCACAGGAACATGACCATGTCGCTGCCCCCGGAACAACGCCTCGCCGAATTCGCCGCCACTCTCGCCTTCGACGCCATCCCCGCCGCGGTGATCCGCCGCGGCGAGGATCTGCTGCTCGATTGGTTCGGCTCCGCGCTGGCCGGCAAGGGCATGCGGCCGGTCGAGATCATCGCCGGCTTCGCGCAGACGATGGGTCCGGCCGCCGGCCCGTCGGAGATTCTCGTCAACCGGCGCACGACCTCGCCGTTGTTCGCCGCGATGGTCAACGCCGCCTCGTCCCATGTCGCCGAGCAGGACGACGTCCACAACGGCTCGGTGTTTCATCCCGCCGCCGTGGTGTTTTCGCCGGCGCTCGCCGTCGCGCAAGCCATCGGCGCCACCGGGTCGGAATTGTTGACCGCCGCGACCGTCGGCTATGAAGTCGGCATTCGCGTCGGCGAGTTCCTGGGGCAGGCGCATTACAAGGTGTTTCACACTACCGGCACCGCCGGACCGCTGGCGGCCGCCGCGGCGGTCGGACGATTGCTGAACCTGTCGCCGGAGACGATGCTGCACGCCTTCGGCTCGGCCGGCACGCAAGCCGCCGGCCTGTGGGAGTTCCTGCGCGACGCCGCCGACAGCAAGCCGCTACACACCGCCCATGCCGCCGCCACCGGCCTCGCCGCCGCCTATCTGGCGCGCGACGGCTTCACCGGCGCCAAACAGATCCTGACCGGCGCGCAGGCAATGGCCGCCGGCATGTCCGGCGACGGCGACCCAGCGCGTCTGACCGACCGGCTCGGCGAACGCTGGGCGCTTATCGAGACGTCGTTCAAATTCCACGCCGCCTGCCGCCACACCCATCCCGCCGCCGACGCGCTGTTGCAGGCGATGCAGCAAAACGCGCTGAAGCCCGACGACATCCGCCACGTCACGGCGCGCGTGCATCAGGCCGCCATCGACGTGCTCGGCCCGGTGACAAACCCGCAGACCGTACATCAGGCTAAATTCTCGATGGCCTCGGTGCTGGCGCTCGCCGCCACCCGGCGCAGCGCCGGCATGTTCGATTTCGAACGCTATTTTCAGGCGCCGGAGACCGTCGCCTTCGCCGACCGTGTGTCGATGGCGTTCGACCCGGAGGTGCAAGCCGCCTATCCCGCACGCTGGATCGGCAAAGTCGAGGTCGAGACCTTCGACGGACGCCGCCTTTCGGCTCGCGTCGACGAGCCGAAGGGCGACCCCGGCAATACGCTGTCACGCGCCGAAATTGAGCGCAAGGCGCTCGGCCTGGCGGCATTCTCCGGCGCGGCGACGCCGGCGGAAATGCAGCGCTGGAGCGCGCTGTTGTTCGATCTGGCGCGGGCCGGCGAGCCGCCGCGCTTCTTCTGAAGGGACGAATTCGCAGGCCCCAATAGGGTCGTCTGTTAAGCCGGGACGAAGACGCACTTCAGAATAAACAAATAGAAACCGCAGATGGAATCGGCCTAATCTCGCGGACAAAACGAAAAGGCGACCGCGGCGCTGTCGTGACCGCAACTGACGCGTAGATCAGATTCCTGCGCCCAACGCAGGTTTGGCGCCGTGGCATACAGGAGGAAACCCATGAAGCGCATTGCGAGCGTTGCCGCCGTTCTTGCTGGCATCATCAGCTTCGCCGGAGCCGCCATCGCGGCTGGCGTCGACGAGCTGCCGCCCGACATCCAGAGCCGTCTCTACAACAAAGCCCAAATCGATCCGCAGCAGCCGGTCGGCACCAGCGCCTATCGGAACTGGAAGCCGAAAAAGGGCCCGCCGTGGACGATCGGCTACGCCAGTTCCTATGCCGGCAACACCTGGCGCGCGGCGGCGCTCGAAAAGCTGGAGAAGGAGCTGATCCCGAAGTGGAAAAAGCTCGGACTGATCAAGGACGTCATCGTCACCCAGTCCAATCTCAAGGACTCCGTGCAGATTCAGCAGATGCGCCAACTTGTCGACCGCGGCGTCGATGCGCTGATCATTTGCTGCTCGAACCCGACCGCACTCAACCAGACGGTCAAGTACGCCTATGATAAGGGCGTGCCGGTGTTCTCCATGGTTGGCTACGTCACCTCGCCTTATGCGGTCAATTCCTCGACCAACTTCGTCGTCACCGGCAAGAAGATGGGCGAATGGATGGTCGACCAGATGGGTAAGAAGGGCAATGTGCTGGTCGTCGAGGGCATCCCCGGCACCAGCACGTCCGACTCGCTCGATCGCGGCATGAAACTCGGCCTCGCCACCGCCCCGAACGTCAAGATCGTCGGCGATGTCGCCGGCATGTGGACCGACCAGGTCGCGCAGGCCGAAGTGCAGAAATGGCTCGCCAATCATCCCGGCGAACTCGACGGCGTCATTGTCCAGTCGGCGGCGGAAATGGGCGTGTTGCGCGCGCTTGAGCAATCCGGGCGCAAGATGCCGCCCGTCTCCATCGGCGGCGAGCTTGGCGCGCTATGCTATTGGCGCCATCACCCCAACTATATCTCCGCCGCGATTCAGGGTTGGCCGCCGGCTGACGAAATGGAACTGACCTGGAACATCATGATGCGCACGATGGAGGGGCAGGGCCCCAAGGTGCAGTCCGTGCTGGCCGACTCGACAAGGTTGAGCTACGACGACATCAAGGCGACGCTGCCTGAAAATTGCAGCGAAGACTCCTCCAAATGGTACACCGTCGGCCCCGAGAAGTACGGCAGCACGAAGGGCCTCGACGGCTTCTTCCTGCGCCCGGCCGATCCCGAAGCCTACAAGGCAAAATGAAGGATCGCGTCCATCGCTTGCGCGGCGTCCCGCGCAGGCGGCGTGGAACTCCGCGCGTAGCGCTCAGCATCATCGGAACCGAATCGGTGTCTACAAAAGCGCATAGCTGCATCACCTGCACGAGCGCCCCGCCTGCCAACGCGAGGCGCGCTGATGGCTGACGCCAAGACGGCCACCAGCAAGCCATTTGGAACGCGCGGCGTTTCCGTCGTCGGCGTGAAAAAATATTTCGATGTCACCAAGGCGCTCGACGGGGTCTCGTTCAGCGCGTCGCCCGGAGAAGTTCACGCCATCTTCGGCGGCAATGGCAGCGGCAAGAGTACGCTGGCGAAAGTCATTTCCGGCGTGCTGCCAATCGATGCCGGGCAGCTCAACATCCTCGGCCACAGCCCCAATTCGCCGCACGATGCGCGTGCGATCGGCGTCGCGACGGTGTTTCAGGAAGTGCTGGTCGCCGACGAAAGCTCGGTGCTCGACAATCTCTATCTCGGCGCCGACCGCTTATGGTCGCGCACGCAGACGCGCGCCGCCAAGCTCAAGGCTGCCGAGATGCTGATGATCCAACTCACCGGCCAAGCGCTCGACCTCGACATGCCCGCCGGCGCGTTACCCCTCAACCTGAAGGCCTGGATCACGATTGGACGGGCGCTGCTGACCAACCCGAAAGTCCTGATCCTCGACGAATCCTCAGCCGCGCTCGATCTCGATTCCACCGAGCGTCTGTTCGCCAGGATCAGGCAATTGCGCGACGCCGGCGCCTGCGTGCTGATCGTCACGCATCGCATCGCTGAGATGACCCGCATCGCCGACCGCGTCACCGTGCTGCGCGACGGGCGGGACGTCGGCGTGTTGGTCAAGGGCGAGATTACCGAAGCCAATCTGCTGGCGCTGATGGCCGGCAAAACGGAGCGGGCGGCAAAACCGGACACCCCCGTCGCCGACGCGCGCGAACATGACGTGGTCATGAAGGCCGACGCGATGAAGCTATGGCCGCGCAGTCGCGAGATCGATTTCCGCTTGCATCACGGCGAGATCCTGGGCGTCGCCGGGCTCGACGGCCACGGCCAGTCCGATTTCGTGCGCGTGCTCGCCGGCGTGCAGCGCGCGCAAGGCGTTGGGGCCATCGTCATCGGCGAGAACGGCGGCTTTCACGCCATCGACAATCTGCACGACGCCGCGCGCCACAAGGTCAGCTATGTCTCGGGCGACCGCAAGCGCGAGGGCATCTTCGCCAATCTCAGCATATTCGAGAATATGCTGGCGCCACTGTATCGCGCCAAATCACGCGGCGGCAAATTGGCGCTGATCGACTGGCCGGCGCTTGTCGGCGCCTTTGAATGGGAGCGCGAGAAGCTGTCGATCCGCCTGGGCGATCGCGGCGACAAGATCACCTCGCTCAGCGGCGGCAATCAGCAGAAAGTGCTGATTGGCCGCGCCTTCGCGATGAGCCCGAACATTCTCATCCTCAACGACCCCGCGCGCGGCGTCGACATCGGCGCCAAGACCGATCTCTACGCGCATCTGCGCGACTTCGCCGCCAGCGGGCGTTCGGTCGTCTATATGTCGAGCGAGATCGAGGAACTGGTCGGCTTCTGCTCGCGGGTGCTGGTGTTTCGCAACGGCCACGTGTTCGAGGAATTGACCGGCGACGCCATTCACGGCGATCGCATCTTGGCGGCGATGTTTGGCCAGCTCTCGGCAAGCCGCGCGGCGGCGCACCAAGAGGCCCACGCGTGAACGCCCCGTTACAACCGTTGGTCCGCTCGCGGCGCCGCGCGCCCGCCCCCCTCCGTCACGAAAGAGCGCCGGGATGACACGCTATTCGACGCCCACTCAACTCGATTCCGACTGGATCGTCGCCTGGGCCAAACGCGTCAACGAAGACCGCGTGCTGAAGGTGATCGGACGCTTCTTCACCGCCAATTTCGTCATCGGCGTCGACGACAAGGACTTTTACATTCAGGTGCGCAACGGCGTCATCGAAATGGTCGCCGACGAGCCGAACGCCAATCTGCTGGGCTGGCAATTCGCGTTGCGTGCGCCGGCGAGTTCGTGGGGCAAGTTCGTCGAGCCGGTCCCGCCGCCGATGTACAACGACATCTGGGCGATGGCGCATCCGCTGCACGGCAAGCTCAAGATCGAGGGCGACACAAAGGTCTTCTGGCAAAATCTGCGCGCGCTGACGTGGATGCTGTCGAAGATGCGCCCGAACTAACCGCAAACCTCAGGGGACGCCGCCATGGCGAAAGTCGACCCGATCCTTGGCCGATATGTCTACGTTCCCTACGCCGGGCGCGAATATCGCGTCTATTACGAGGAGAACGGGCAGGGCGTGCCGCTGGTTTGCCTGCACACCGCGGGCGCCGATGGCCGCGAATATCGCCATCAACTATGCGACCCCGACATCACGAAAAACTTTCGCGTCATCGTCTTCGATATGCCGCGTCACGGCAAATCGATTCCGCCCAAGCACTTCTATAAAGAGGAGGAGGAATACGCGCTCACCTCGAAATTTTATTCCGAATTCATCATGGCGTTCTGCGAGACGCTGGAGCTGGAAAAGCCGATCATCATGGGCAGTTCGATGGGCGGCAACGTCTGCCTGCCGCTGGCGCTCAACTATGAGAACGACCTGACCGCGCTGATCGCCATCGAGGCTTGCGACCATTCGCCGGGATGGTGGATCGACCCGCTCCACCATCCGCATATCCACGGCGGCGAAGTCTGCGCCACGGCGATCTTCGGCCTGATGGCGCCGCAGAGTCCGGACGAATATCGTTGGGAGACTTGGTGGTATTATGCGCAGGGCGGCCCCGGCATCTTCAAGGGCGATCTGAATTTCTACAGCGTCGATCACGATTTCCGCGACCTCTGCCGCAAAATCTCTGGTCGCATCCCGATCGTCATGCTGACCGGCGCCTATGATTTCGCTTGCACGCCGGAGATGACCGAGCAGACGGCGGACAAGATCCGCAACGCCGAATGCGTCATCATGAAGGACATCGGCCATTTCCCGACCTGCGAGAACCCAGAGTTGTTCAAGAAATATCTGATGCCGGTGCTCGATCGCCTGCTCGCTCACGCTCGCGACCGCCGCCCCGGCGCGGCGCCTGAACGTCGCGAGGCGCGCGTCGAGGCCAACGCCCGCGCGCCAACGCGTCGCTGGTGAGGCACGGACCCGAAGGAGGCGGCGCGATGAGCAAAACACGTCGATGGAGATTTCCGGCCGTGTGCGATGAGCCCTAGTGAAGCGCGCGCCGGCGGCGCGACCTTCGATACCTTTCTGCTTGTGCCGATCCTGCTGTTCTTCGGGCTGCTGATCGTTGCTGTGCTGCGCAGTCCCAGCCTGATTACAAGTTCCGGCATTGGCAGCGCCGAGATCGTCGTCGCGCCGCTGGTGTTGTCGACCTACGCGCTGATGGCTACCGTCGTCGCCGGGCGCGGCACGGTCGATCTGTCAATCGGGCCGCTGCTAGGCTTCATCAACGTTACGCTCGTTCAATTGAGCGCCGCTCATGTCTTTACCTCTCCGATCGCGGTGTTCGTCTACGCGCTCAGCGCGGGCGTCATCTATCAAATCGTGTTCGCGCTGATCGTGATCTGGGTCCGCGTACAGCCGATCATTGTTTCGCTTAGCGGCTTTCTCGCCCTCTCCGGCATCAATCTCGTCATCCTGCCGCGTCCCGGCGGCGTCGCGCCGGACTGGATGGCGGACTGGGGCGCCGGCACTTCGATCTGGGCGCCCAGCCTGTTCATGGTCGCCGCCGCGACGCTCGGCTGGTTGATCTTCTCGACCACCGCTTTCTACGGCCATCTGCGCATGATGGGCTCGGACGAGCGCGCCGCCTACACCAGCGGCGTGCGCATCGGCGTCGTGCGGGTCGGCGCGCATGTGGTTTCGGGCCTGTTCGCCGGCCTCGCGGCGCTCTCCTATACCGCGCTGATCAACTCCGGCGATCCCTCGCAGGGCAAGACCTATACGCTGATCTCGGTGACCGCGCTGGTGCTCGGCGGCACGAGCCTGATGGGCGGCCGCGCGACGGTGCTGGGTTCGCTGCTCGGCGCGCTCAATCTGTTCCTGATCGGCTATGTGCTCTCCACATTCGACTTCGGCGCCGTGCAGGGTTTCGTCACCGATCTCAGCTACGGCGTCATTCTGGTTTTGTCTCTGCTGTTGACTGTGGCGCTGCCCTATCTGCATCGCTGGCTGCGCTATGTCTCGCCGTTGCAGGCGTTCGTGGTGCTGGGCCTCGTCTTCACGGGCGTCGCGCTGCACGCCACCTATGACTACACCGCGCTGGCGCCGTTCGGCGGCGCCGTGCCGGCCGCCGCGCCCGGTTGGATCGCCACGCCGCCGCTCGAACAGGTCGAGCAGGCGCCGAACTTCCTGCGCTCGTTGTTCTCGACGCGGCTATCGCAACTCGCGGTGTTGTTGCTGGCGATCGTCATCGCGTTGCGGATTCTCGTCTCGCAGGCGGACGCGCGTCGGGTGACGCCGCTGCTTTATGCGGCGATTGCAATCGGCGGCGTGCTCGGCGTCTGGCTGCTGATGGACACCAACGCCTTTGTCTCCAACCTGCGGCCGTGAGGAGGGGCAGATGACCGACAGCCCGCTGTTCGCCCCGCTGACCGCGCCGATCGTGCGGCCGCTGCGCTGGATCGGCTTGGCGCTTGCCGGCCTCATCGCCGCCATCGCCGCCGGCTTCGGCTTCGCGCAATCGACGCCGACGCTCTATGTGATCTTCGTCACAATCGCCACCTTCGCAGTGGCGCTGTGGATATGGAACGGCTTCTTTCTGCGCTGGGCGGCGGAATCAGCGTTGTACACCCAGGCGGCGGCCGAGCGCGCCGGCCGCCAGGTTTCCGCCCGCGCCGCGCTGCGCGGCTTTCTGTGGCGCAACAAGGGCGCGCTGGCGGGGCTGGCGATCCTGATCGCCGGGTACCTGATTTTGGCGCTGACTGTCAGTGGTTTTCTCACCTGGACCAACCTGTTCACTACGCTGTTTCTCGCCGCCTCGCTGGTTTTCACCACCCTGACCAGCCGCGCCTTCGCCGACAATCGCAGCGCCTTTATTGGCCTGATGGTGCTGGGCACGATGTTTGTCGTCGCCTCGTTGAACGTCACCGGCTTCTTCTCCGGCGCCAACATCAAGTCGATGCTGGTGTTCGCCTCGTTCCTCGGCCTCGCCACGGTCGGCCAGACGCTGGTGGCGCTGCTTGGCGGCCTCGATCTGGCGATCCCATTCCTGATCGGTTCGTCGAATGTCGGCTTGCTCTATCTTATCGGCCTCGGCATTCCCTCCGTCATCGCGGTCATCATCGTGCTGGCCATCGGCACGCTGATTGGGTTGCTCAACGGCGTGCTGAGCTTCCCCCTGCAAGGGCAGGCGTTGATCGTCACGCTAGGCGTCGGCTTCGCCACATCCGGACTGACGCAAATCCTGACCTCGATTGGCAGTGAGTTCGCCGGCAATGTTTTCGGCAAGGTGCCGCATTGGCTCAGCAATGTCGCGGCGATGAACGGCGTTACGTTCGGGCTGGAGATCCCGCCCGTCATCTTTGTCTGGATCGTCGTGTCGGCGGCGCTGATCTACGGCATGAAGAACACAGTTTACGGCCGCTATCTGTATGCGCTCGGCGGCAACCGCACCTCGGCCCAGCGCATCCGCATTTCCGAGCGCCGCTATTGGTGGGGCGCCTTCGCGATCTCGGGCTTCGCTTCGGCGCTCACCGGATCGCTGCTGTTGGGGTGGAGCGGCGGCGGCTTCATCGGCGTCGGCGATCCCTATCTGTTCACGACGCTGACGGCGCTGGTGATCGGCGGCACCTCGCTGCTCGGCGGTCAGGGCGGCTATGGCTTTACCGTCATCGGCGTCCTGGTGTTGCAGGTGCTCACCGCGTTCCTGGTCGGCATCGGGCTCAAATACGAATGGCAACAATTCATCTATGGCTTGCTGATCCTGCCGATGGTCGCGCTCTATGCGCGCTCGCCGCATATCCGCACGCAGATCTAGAGGGCGCAATTCGATGATCCATCCGCCCGGTGCAACGTTCAGCGAACTTCACGCGAGGGTGGCGCGATGACGGCCTCGCCATTCCTGCCGCTCGATGTCGCGAGCGCAACCTTCCTGCTGCTGGCCGCAGCAATGGCGGCGACCACGGTGCTGATGCTGATGGCGGGCCCCTGGGTGTCGCCGCGCTGGCGGCTTCCGGTGGCGCTATCCAGCCTGGTGCCGCTGGTCGGCCTTCTGCACTACGACCTCGCGCTGCTCGTCTGGTTGAGGACGCATGACGCGCCGGTGGTGTTTCGCTATGTCGATTGGATGATCGCGCAGCCGGTGCAGATTCTGGCGCTGTATTTTGTCGTCCGCACCGTCGCCAGCACGCCGACGGGGCTGTTCTGGCGCTTGCTGATCGCCAGCATCGCGATGGTGCTGGCGCGCTATATGGGCGAAACCGGATTGCTCTATCCGACGTTGGGCTTCCTGATCGGGCTGATCCTGTGGCTCTACGTGCTAGGCGAATTCTATTTTGGCCGCCTGGCCGAGATCAATGCCGAAAGCGGCGGGGATTCCGTGCAACTCGGCTATTTCTGGCTGCGGCTGATCCTGACGGTCGGCTGGGCGCTCTACCCGCTCGCCTATCTGATCGTGCGGCTGGGCAGCGGCGCCGAAGTGGCGAAGCTTTCGGTGATCTACAATCTCGCCGATCTCATCAACCAGATTGCTTTCGTGCTCGCGGTGCTCGCTACCGCGATCAACGATTCCGCGCATTCGCGCTGACAGCAACAGGCAGGGCGGGCCGGACATGAAACTTGAGCGTGCAAGGGTTTGGCGGAGGATGTCGTCATGAACGGCGCTGACATGATTGCCATCATCATTCTGGCGACGATCGTCATCGCCATTGTGGTTTATCTCCTGCATTGGCTGTACCGGCATTCGTCGAAAGACCTGTCGTTCGTGCGCACCGGCTTTGGCGGCGAGCGCGTGGTGATGGGCGGCGGCGCGCTTGTGTTGCCGATCGTGCATGACATCACTGAAGTCAGCATGAACACGCTGCGCATCGAGGTGCGCCGCGCCGGCGAGAAATCGCTAATCACCCGCAATCGCATGCGCGTCGAGGTGATCGTCGAGTTCTTTCTGCGCGTCGTGCCGACGGCGGAGGCGGTCGCCACGGCGGCGCGCACGCTCGGCAATCGCACGCTCAACCCGGAAGATTTGCGCGATCTCGTGCAAGGCCGTTTCGTCGATGCGATGGGTGCGGTCGCGGCGCAGATGACGATGGAGGAAATCCATGAACACCGCGCCGATTACATTCGCGGCGTGCGCACGCTGGTCGCCGAGTCCTTGACCGCCAACGGGTTGGAACTCGAAACCGCCTCGCTCACCAATCTCGACCAGACCGACATCAAGCTGTTCAACCCCTCCAACGCCTTCGACGCCGAGGGCATGACGCGGTTGACCGAGGAGATCGAGACCCGCAAAAAGAAACGCAACGACATCGAACAGGATTCGATCATCGCCATTCGCGCTAAGAATCTTGAGGCCGAGAAGCGCGCGCTGACCATCGAAAAGGAAAGCGAATACGCGCGCCTGGAGCAAGAGCGCGAGATTTCGGTGCGCCGGGCCCAGCAACGCGCCGAAGTCGCCGCCGAAAAGGCGGCGCGCGACCGCGATATCGAGGAGGCGCAGATCCAGGCCACGGAGGCGGTCGAGCGGGCGCGCATCCGGCACGAACTCGCTATCAACGGCGAGACCATCGCGCGCGAGCAGGAGATCGCGCGGCTCGAAATTCAGCGCCGCCAGGCGTTGGAAATGGACGAGCAGAACCGTGTATTGGCTGTCGCCGTCAACGAAGCGACCAACCGGACTCGCTTGACCGAGGAAAGCGAGACGCGCAAGCGCCGCCGCAACGAAGTCGAACAGGAAACGCTGGTCGCCGTCGAGACCAAGAACCTCGAAGCCGAATTGCGCGCGCTGGCGATCCGCAAGCAAAGCGAGCTGGCGCGGCTCGAACAGGAGCGCGACATCGAGCTACGCCGCGCCCAGCAGCGCGCCGAGGTGGCGTTCGAGAAGCTCGACCGTGAGCGCGAGATCGACGAGGCGAATCTGAGGGCGAAGGAATCGGTCGAGCGCGCGCGCATAAGGGCGGGGCTCGCGGTCGAGGCCGAGCAGATTCAGCGCGAATTGGCGATCGAGGTGCAGGAGCAGGAGCGGCTGATCGCCATCGCCGACAAGACCCGCGAGCAGGCCGAGGCGCAGATCGTCACCGAGGGGGCGCGCACGCGGTTGGCTGAGGCGCAGGAGGCGGTGATCTCAGCGCGCGAGACTGAGATCGCCGAGCGCCGCAAGGCGATCGAGTTGATTGACGCCCGGCAAATCGCCGAGCGCAACGCCATCAGGATCACCGCCCAGGCGACCGCCGAGCGGACGGCGGCGAGCGAGCGCGCCGAGGCCGAGAAGGTCGGCGCAGAAGCCTCGCGCCATCGCTACGAGGCCGACGCTGCCGGCCAACGGCTGCTCAACGAGGCGGAGAACCTGCGCTCCGACGCCTCGCGCCGCACCGCGCTCAACCGCAGTCTGTTCGACAATCTGCCGGCGATCATCCGCGAGAGCGTCAAGCCGATGGAGCGCATCGAGTCAATCAAGATCATGCAGGTGGAAGGCTTGCCCGGCTTCAGCAACGGCGTCGGCGGCGGATCGGGCGGCGGCGGCGAGGGCGGCGGCGGCGGGGGGGATGGCAGGCCCGGCAATCTCGCCGAGAGCGTCGTCAACGCCGCCATGCGCTACCGCTCGCAAATTCCCTTCGTCGACAATCTGCTCAAGGAAGTCGGCTTGACGCCGGGCAACTTGAGCGATCTGTCCGACCTCAACGTTCGGCTGGAAAAGCCGAAGGAGAAGGGCAAATGATCGCGCTGAGCGGCGCTCCGGCTCATGGTTGAGGCCGCCAAGCCGCGCGCCGCGCCCGCGTCGCGGGAGCATCGTCTGGCGGTGATGACGGGCTGGGCACTGTTCGCCAGCTTCGGCGTTTGCCTGATCCTGTCGGGCTTCTCCGAACCGTCGATGATCGCGGGGCTGGCGGGCTTTGCGTTGCTGATCGCCGGGTTTGTCGCGCACATCGTCGTCAATGCGATCTTCGGCGCCGGCTTCACGCCGCCGCAGATTGCGCTCGGGCTCGGCGCCTATACGGTCGGCGCGTTGTGCTATATCGCCAGTGTGCTGTTTGACCCCAGCTTTGGCGAGATCGACGTCGCCACGGGTCTGATCGGCTTCAGCGGGCTCGCTGGCGCCTTTGTGCTCTATATCGTCGTCAACTACGGCGTGCGCGGCTCCTATCGGATGGTCTACCGCCAACACGCCGCGGAGCGTGGGCGATGATCGACGCGCGGCTCGCCTGGTTGACCGTGTTCTTCGCGCTCTATGCGAGCTATTGCGTATACTGGGGCCTCGACTGCGCGCGCGCCCGACGCGGCGCGATGGAGTTTTTTCTTGCCGATCGCGGGCTGCCTGCCTGGGCGTTCGCGGCGAGCGCCACCGCGGCGTCCTTTACCGGTTGGGTCGCCATCGGCCTGCCGGCGACGATCTTTCGCGATGGCTTTCAGGCCTCGGCGCTGGCGCTCAGCGCCATCGTCATTCCGCTCGGCGGTGTGCTGGTGCTTTCCCGGCAATGGATGTTGAGCCGGCGCTTCGGTTTCGTGACGCCGGTCGAGATGTATGCCGATTATATCGGCGGCCCGTTGATCCGTCCGATCGTGCTCGGCATCGCGGTGCTGTTTGCACTGCCGTTTCTGGGTTTGCAAATGGCGACGACCGGCTATTTGCTACAGATTCTGTCCGGCGGCTACGTGTCCTGGGTGTTTGCGATGTGGGCGCTGGGCGCGCTGGTGTTTCTTTATGTCGGGCTCGGCGGCTTGCGCGCGGCGGCCTATGTCGGCGTCTTGCAGGCGCTGCTGTTCGTCGCTGCGCTGGTTGCGGTCGGCGCCATCGCCTGGGTCGAGTTGGGCGGCTTCGGCCGTTTCGTCGATCTGCTGGCGAAACTCGGCGCCTCGAAGCTCGGCCCCTGGGGCGCGTCGGGCGGTGGCTATAATGCGCTGTTTGCGACGCCGGGCGTCGTGCAATTCGTCGCCGGATTCGGCAAGGCGGCGCCGGTTGGCGGCGTCTGGACGACGACGATGGTGTTCTCCTCGGCGCTGTCGCTGATGGGGCTGCAACTGGCGCCGGCCTTCGTCGTCGTCGCCTTCTCGGCCCGCGACGCGCGCGGTTTTGCGCCGCAGCAGGTGTGGCTGTCGGCCGCCGCGGTCGGCTGCGGGTTGGTGTTTTTCGCCGTCGTCGCCGGATTGGGCGCGCAATTCCTCGGCGCCTCGGCGGCGGTCAATCAGGCCGGGCTGGCGGTCAGCCACGATTTGCCGGTGCTGGCAGGCGGCCGCGAGACCGGGCTGGCAGCCTTTTATCTGCAATCGCTCGGTCAGCGCGCGCCGTGGTTCCTGGGCCTGCTGGCGCTGGCTTGCGTAGCGGCGACGCAGGCGACCGCCGCGCTCTATATCAGCGCCACCGGCACGATGTTCGCGCGCGATTTCTATCGCCGCTATTTGCGCCCCGAGGCGAGCGATGGCGACCAAAAGTTGTTCGGCCGCATCGGCGTCGGGATGACGATGCTATTGGCGCTGCTCGGCGCGACCTTCGCGCCGCATGCACAGGCCGCCTTCGGCGCCTTGGCGCTGCCCGCCGCGGTGCAATTGCTGCCGCTGGCGCTCGCGGTCTGCTGGTTTGCGTGGATCACGCCGAATGCGGCGATATCGGGCCTGATCGCGGGCCTTGTCGCTGTGTTGTTCACCGACCGGCTCGGCATTTCGCTGGCGGCGTTCTTCGACATCGACATTCCGTGGGGGCGTTGGCCGTGGACGATTCATTCCGCCGGCTGGGGCCTTGCCGTCAACACAGCGGTGGTTTTGTTGTTTTCGGCGCTGACGCAAAAGCGCTCGAACCGCGCGCACCGCATGCGCTTTCACGATTTCCTCGCCCAGGCGGCGCCGCGCGCTAGCGATTCGCGCGCCTGGCGACCGCTCGCCTCGGCGGCGGCGATGGGTTGGTTGTTCTTCGCCATCGGGCCCGGCGCGCTGTTCGGCGTCGACCTGTTCGGGGCCCCCAACGCCGGCGCGGCGGCGTGGCTTTTCGGCATCCCCTCGATCTGGGCTTGGCAGATCCTCGCCTGGGTGCTCGGCGTTTTGCTGCTTTGGCTGGTTGCCTATCGCCTGGGCCTGTCGCGGCCGCCGCCGCACCCCATCGAGCGCGAGGCGGAGGCGATCCGTCGCCGGCGCTAAGCGCCGTGCGCTCAGCGAAACAGCGGTTTGCGCCGCGCGCCGCGCGGACGCTCGGGCGCGCCGGCCGCCACCAACATCTTGCGGAACTGGTCGCGCTTCTCATGGATCGAGGCGATGACCAGGCCCATCGGGATGCCGATATCGACCAGCACCGCCTCGGAGAGTTGCAGGCTCGCCTCTATGGTCTCCGGCACCGCGTCGGTGACGCCCAACCGATAGAGGGCCCGCGCGTGCTCGGCGTCGCGCGCGCGGGCGACGAGGGTGATGTCGGGTCGCAACTCGCGCGCCAGCATCACCACGCGCTCGGCGCGCTCGAAGGCGTCCGTCGTCACCACCACCGCCCGCGCCCGCTCGATGCCGCAATTGCGCAGAAACTCCGCCCGCGAGGCGTCGCCGAAATAAGCCGGCTTGCCGTCGCGCCGGGCGGCGGCGACAACGTTGGCGTCCGAATCCACTGCCAGATAGGGGATGCCGTGGACCTCCAGCATGTCGCCGATCAACTGGCCGACGCGGCCGTAGCCGACGAGGATGGCGCGGCGCTCGCCGTCCTCCGGCGGCGCGATTTTGGCTTCGGCGGGGACGTTTTGCGCCCGCCGTCGCGTCGCCAGCGCCGCCAGCGCCTTGCCGAGGAACGGGATCGTCACCATCGACAGCGCCGCCGCCAGCAACACGATGCGACTGGCGTCGGCGTCGAGGAGCCCGCCGGCGAGGCCGACGCCGACTAGCACGAAGGCGAACTCGCCGCCGGGGCCGAGCGCCAGCGCCACGCCGCCCGCGGCGAATCGGCTGGCGCCAAATCCCCTCGCCAACGGATAGAACGCCAGCACCTTGAGCCCGATGAAGGCGGCGAGCGCGCCGAACACCAGCCCCGGCTGCGCCAGCGCCAACGAAAGGTCGAGTTCGGCGCCGATGGAGACGAAGAACAGGCCGAGCGCCAAGCCCTTGAAGGGCTCGATCGTCACCTCGATCTCGCGGCGGTACTCGGTTTCGGCCAGCAGCAGCCCGGCCAGAAACGCCCCGAGCGCCATCGACAGCCCGCTGACGGCGGCGATGAGGCCGGCGCCGAGCACCACCAACAGGCAGGCGGCCATGAAAAATTCGGGGCTGCGAGTCATTGCCACCGAGCGAAACAGCGGCCGCAGGCCTAATCGTCCGATGAGAATCACCGCGCCGACCGCCGCCGCCGCAGGCGCGACCATCAACGTCACCCGCCAGGCGAAACCCTCGGAGCCGCTGCCGCTCAGCATCGACACCATGAACAGCAGCGGCGCCACCGCCAGATCCTGGAACAGCAGCACCGAGAAGGCGAAGCGGCCGATCGGCCCGCGCTGAAGCTTGGCCTCCGCCAGCGTCGGCACCACCATGGCGGTCGAGGACAGCGAGAGCGCCGCGCCGAAGACGATCGCCGCCGCCGGAGTCTGGCCGATGAGCAGCGCCGCGCCGGCGATCAGCGCCGTGGAGACGAGCAGTTGCGCCGGTCCGAGGCCGAACACCAGCCGGCGCAGGCTTTTCAGGCGCGCGAACGAAAGTTCGAGCCCGATCGTGAACATCAACATGACGACGCCGATTTCGCCGAGCACGCGGATCTCATCGACGTCGCTCAGCAGCACGCCCTTGAGCCAGGGCGCCTCGCCGGCGAGCCGCCCGAGGCCATAGGGGCCGAGCAACGCGCCGGCCGATATATAGCCGAGCACCGGGCTGATCCTGAGCCGCAGGAACAACGGCGCGACGATTCCGGCGGTGACGAGGAACACCAACGCTTCGCGGTAAGCTGTAAACTGTTCAAATCCGTGCATGCACCCTTCCCATAGATTGACCCTGCGAGTTTTAGGGCAAACGCAGCGGATGTTAACCCCCGGTGGATTTGCGCCGGCGCCTCGCTTAAACACAGCTCGCCACACCGGAGCCCCGCATGGACGCCAACGCCCGTCACGAAGCCGTCGTCGCAACGATGAAACTCGCGCCCGTCATCCCGGTGCTGACAGTGCGCGACGTCGCCGACGGCCTCGCGCAGGCGCGGGCGCTGGTGGCGGGCGGCCTGCCGGCGATCGAGGTGACGCTGCGCACGCCCGCCGCGCTGGCGGCGATCGCGGCGATCGCCGAGTCCGTGCCGGGCGCGCATGTCGGCGCCGGCACCATCGTCGAGCCGGAGCAGATCGAGGCGGCGGTCAAGGCCGGCGCGAAGTTTCTCGTCAGCCCCGGAACGTCGCCGGCGCTGGCGGCCGCCGCCGCCGCGGCGCCGATCCCGTTCCTGCCCGGCGTCGCCACGCCTTCGGAGGCGATGGCTTTGCGCGCGCTCGGCTTCCGGGCGCTAAAACTGTTCCCGGCCGAGGCGGTCGGCGGCGCGCGGCTGCTGGCCTCGCTCTACGCGCCGCTGCCCGATCTGGTGTTCTGCCCGACCGGCGGCATCGATGCGGCCAAGGCGGCGTCCTATCTGGCGCTGCCCAACGTGCTGTGCGTCGGCGGCTCCTGGATGCTGCCGAAAGCCGCGCTGGAGGCCGGCGATTACAGCCAGATCGAGGCGCTGGCGCGCGCCGCGGCGGCGTTGAAAGGGTAGGGCGCTACGTTAACTCAGCTCCATCTATCCTGGCCATTGCCGACGGGATCTCATGCTGCAATCGCTTTACGACCGCCTCATCGCCCTTTCCGCGAGTCCGCGCGCGCCTTACGCGCTGGCCGTCGTCGCCTTCGCCGAAAGCTCGGTGTTCCCGCTTCCGCCCGATCTGCTGCTGGCGCCGATGGCGCTCGCCAACCCGAAGCGCGCCTGGAGCTTCGCGCTCATCTGCACTATCTTCTCGGTGCTCGGCGGCATGCTCGGCTACGCCATCGGGGCGCTGCTGTACGACACGGTGGGGCATTGGCTGATCCATTTCTACGGCTACGGCGATCGGGTGGCGGCGCTGAAAGAGGCCTACGCCCGCTGGGGTGCGCTCATCATCCTGGTCAAGGGAATGACGCCGATCCCCTACAAGCTGGTGACTATCGTCAGTGGCCTGCTCGGCTATAATTTCGCTTGGTTCGTGGCGCTGTCGATCGTAACGCGGGGCTTGCGTTTCTTCCTGGTGGCGGGGGCGCTCAACTTTTTCGGCGATAGTCTGCGCGGCGTGATGGAGCGCCATTTCGCCGCGTTCGTCGCCATTTCGGTGGCGTTCGTCGTGTTCGGCTTCGTCATCGCCGCGCACGCGCTATGAGGGCGAGGGCGAATTGAAGCTGTTTTCCAAGGATGCATCGGCGCTGAGCGCGCTGGCGATCGCGGCGCTGGCCTTCGCCACGATCGCCGGCGCGTGGGGTTTCCAGTGGGCCGGCCACCCGGCGTGCGATCTCTGTCTGGAGCAGCGCTATGCCTATTACGGCGGCGTGCCGCTGGCGCTGATGATCGCGGTGGCGGCGGCGCTCAAGGCGCCGCGTGCGGCGCTGACCGCGGGCTTTGCGCTGCTGACCGCGATGTTTCTCTACAATGCCGGGCTGGCGATCTATCACTCGGGCGTCGAGGCCAAGTTCTGGATCGGCCCGACGGCCTGCACGGGTGGGGCGCTGGCGCCGGCGAGCGGCGATCTGCTCAAGCAGTTGGAGACGGTCAAGGTGGTGCGCTGCGACGAGGTCAGCCTCAGGGTCCTCGGCCTGTCGCTGGCCAATTGGAACATCCTGATCTCGGCGGCGCTGGCGGCGCTGGCGGCAGCCTCCGGCCTGCGCGCCGCGCGCTAGGGGTTCAAATCTGACGCTCGGCGCCATGCGAGGCGCGGCTCTCGTGCTGAGGTGGCCGCGAAGCGGCCCTCGAAGCACGCTCCAGTTCGCGCCGCCACACGCGCCAGCCTGCGGCGCGGCCTTGCGGAAACGCCGGCGTAAACCGAGTGGGCTTCGAGGCTTCGCTTCGCTACGCGCCCCAGCACGAGGGCTGCGCCTCGCACAAAAGCTTCTTACCGCCCATCCACGGCCGGGCGCCGAGCATCAGATTTGAACCTCTAGGCCTTGCGGGCGCGCGCCGGCGGATCGGCGTCATGGGGGCCGCACCAGCCGGGCAGGAAGTCGGCCTCGGCCGCTTTCGCCAGCCGGTAGGCCTCTTTCAGCGCGGCGTCGAAATCGCGCGTCACGTCCTTGCGCTTGAGCCGCGGGCGGAAGAAATCCGCCCAGACGAATTCCGAGAACGGCGTCGAATCCTTGGCATAGCCGCCGATGTTGCGCAGCGCTCCGGAGAGCGAGCGATAGGGGTCGTCCGCCATGCCGGCGACGGTCTTCGGCAACTCCTCGTAGGCGCAGCGGCGACCCTTCTGGTCGTAGGGGTGGGTCCAGCCGTGGTAATTCATCATGTTCCAGAAATAGCTGCGGTCGGCTTTGTGCAAGTCGCCTATGATGGTGACGTAGACCTCTTTTTGGCCTTCCTCCAATAGCGCGCGGGCGAGATGATGGTGGTCGGTGATATAGCGCTCGCCGCCGGGGCCGAGCGCGACCGGAACCATATGGGTTTCGAGCGTCGCGTTCTTGGCCTCGACGCGTTTGGCGGCCCAGGTTTTGCGTTTGCGCTCGACCTCGATCATGCCGACCGTCATCTGCGTCGGTTTCAGGTCGAGGATGGGAACCATGTGCAATAAAGGATCACGGCGGGAATAAAACATTTTGCAATCTCCGGGACGCCGGGTTGTCGCAATCGTGTCATATCGGCCGGCGCTGTCATGAGAAAGCGGCGCCGAACGCCGCGATTTGACCCTCAAGGCAAATCATGATTGATCCCCGGGCTTAGCAAAATCCCCGATATCGAGACCCTTGCCCCATGCGCCCAGAGCGTTACAACGTTCGCGAATCCGAGCCGAAATGGCAGAAGATCTGGGCCGAGCGCGACGTTTTCGCAACCGCCAACGACGATTCGCGGGCGCGCTATTATGTGCTCGAAATGTTCCCGTACCCGTCCGGCCGCATCCACATGGGGCACGTGCGCAACTATGCGATGGGCGACGTGGTGGCGCGCTACAAACGCGCCCGCGGCTTCAACGTGCTGCATCCGATGGGCTGGGACGCCTTCGGCATGCCGGCCGAGAACGCGGCGATGCAGAACAAGACGCATCCGGCAATCTGGACCTACGCCAACATCGACGCGATGCGGAAGCAACTGAAAGCGATGGGCCTGTCGCTCGACTGGTCGCGCGAAGTCGCGACCTGCGATGTCAGCTATTACGGCCACCAGCAGAAGCTGTTCCTGGATTTTCTCGCCGCCGGGCTGGTGGCGCGCAAGAAATCGAAGGTCAACTGGGACCCGGTCGACCACACCGTGCTGGCCAACGAGCAGGTGATCGACGGGCGCGGCTGGCGCTCCGGCGCTGTCGTCGAGCAGCGCGAACTGACGCAATGGTTCTTCAAAATCTCCGATTATTCCGAGGAACTGCTGACCGCCCTCGACGCGCTCGACCGCTGGCCGGAGAAGGTGCGGCTGATGCAGCGCAACTGGATCGGACGCTCGGAGGGGCTGATGGTGCGCTTCGCCGTCGATCCCGCCTCGCTCGGACCGCTCGCCGGCGCCGGCGCGCCGACGGAGTTGGAGATTTACACCACCCGGCCGGACACGCTGTTCGGCGCAAGCTTTATGGCGATCGCGCCCGATCATCCGCTGGCGGCGCAAGCGGCCAAGCACGACCCGAAGCTCGCCGCGTTCATCGAGGAATGCCGGCGCATAGGGACTTCGTTGGCGGCCATCGAAACGGCCGAGAAGAAGGGCTACGACACCGGCCTGCGCGTCAAGCATCCGTTCGACGATGCGTGGACGTTGCCGGTCTATGTCGCCAACTTCATCCTGATGGATTACGGCACAGGCGCGATCTTCGGTTGCCCCGCGCATGACCAGCGCGACCTCGACTTCGTCAACGCCTACGGCCTCGGCGTGACGCCGGTGGTCTGCCCGCCGGGCGTCGATCCCGCTGATTTCACGGTGACGGATGTCGCCTATGACGGCGACGGCGCGATGATAAATTCGCGCTTCCTCGACGGACTGACGCCGGAGGCCGCCTTCGACGAAGTGACGCAGCGCCTGGAGGGCCGGCCAATGGGCAATCGCCCGCAGGCCAAGCGGCAGATCAATTACAAGCTGCGCGATTGGGGCATTTCGCGCCAGCGCTATTGGGGCTGCCCGATCCCCGTCATCCACTGCCAGGATTGCGGCGTGTTGCCGGTTCCCGCCGCCGACCTGCCGGTGAAGCTGCCCGACGACGTGACCTTCGACCGGCCGGGCAACCCGCTCGACCATCACCCGACCTGGAAGCATGTCGCCTGCCCGCAATGCGGCAAGCCGGCGCGGCGCGAGACCGACACGATGGACACCTTCGTCGACTCGTCCTGGTATTTCGTGCGCTTCACCGACCCCTGGAACAAGGCGGCGCCGACCGACCCGGCGGTCGCCAACGCTTGGCTGCCGGTGGATCAGTATATCGGCGGCATCGAGCACGCGATCCTGCATCTGCTCTATTCGCGCTTCTTCGCCCGCGCGATGAGCAAGACCGGGCACCTCGACGTCGCCGAGCCGTTCGCCGGCCTGTTCACGCAAGGCATGGTCGTCCACGAGACCTATCGCGACGCCGAGGGGCGTTGGATCGCGCCGGTGGAGGCGCGCGTCGAGGGCGACGCCTCCGGCCGCAAGGCGTTCAAGCTCGACGGCGGCGCCCCGCTGGAGATCGGCGCTATCGAGAAAATGTCGAAGTCGAAGCGTAACACCATCGACCCCGACGAGATCATCGAGACTTACGGCGCCGACACCGCGCGCTGGTTCATGCTTTCCGACAGCCCGCCCGACCGCGACGTGATCTGGACGGAAGCCGGCGTGCAGGGGGCCTATAAGCAGACGCAGCGGCTGTGGCGCCTGACCTGCGAGATCGAGCGCATCGTCGGGCCGCGACGGCCGGGCAAGCCCGCCGTGTTCTCCGGCGCCGCCGCCGACATCCGCCGCGCCGCGCATGCGGCGTTGGCCAAGATCGAGGACGACATCGAGCGGCTGCGCTTCAACGTCGCCATCGCCACGCTGTACGAATTCGCCAACACGCTGTCGACCGCCGTTGGCGCGATCGACGAGGCCGAGATCGCCGACGATCTGCGCTTCGCCTTTGCCGAGGCCGGCGATATGCTGGTGGCGGCGTTCGCGCCGATGATGCCGCATCTGGCCGAGGAATGCTGGGCCGTGCTCGGCCATGAGACGCTGGCGGCGCAGAGCCCGTGGCCGGCGGTCGACCGGGCGCTGATCGTCACCAACGAGGTGACGCTGCCGGTGCAGGTGAACGGGCGCAAGCGCGCCGATGTCACCGTGGCGCGCGACGCCGACGCCAAAACCGTCGAGGCCGCTGCGTTGGCGCTCGACGCCATCGTCAGGGCGTTGGATAATAGGGCGCCGAAGAAGGTCGTCGTCGTTCCCAACAGGATCGTCAATGTCGTGGTCTGACCGGTTGCGCCTCCTCGCCGCGCTGGCGCTCGCGGCGGCTTTGAGCGGCTGTTTGCAGCCGATCTACGGCGAGGCCGCGCACCCCGGGCTGGTGCAGGCGATGCGCGAGGTCGAGGTGACGCCGGTTCCCGACCGCATCGGCCATTATCTCACCGACGATCTCGTCAGCCGCATGAACGGCTCTGGCGCGACGCCGACGCCGAAGTATCGGCTGACCATCCATCTGTCGCGAAGCGTGACGACGCCGACCATCGAATCGCAAATCCAGACCGCCGACGCCGCCACGGTGACGGGGACGGCGGTGTTCGCGCTGACCCGGATCGACGGCGACAAGAAGGACAGCGTGATTTACACCGGCTCGGCGACGAACTCGGCGGTCTATGACCGAACGTTGCAGAGCTACGCCGACCTGCGCGCCTCCCGCGATGCTGAGTTGCGCATCGCCAAGTCGCTCGCCGACGAGATCGAACTCAGGGTTGCCGGCGCGCTGTCTAAGCTGAACTGATGCCGCGCCTATTTACCGCGCTGGCGCTTCCGCCGCAGACCCGCGCCGCCTTGGCGCTGACGCGCGGCGGCTTGTTCGGCGCGCATTGGAGCGAGCCAGACGATTACCACCTGACTTTGCGCTTCATCGGCGACATTGACACGCGCATGGCCGACGAAGTCGCCGCCGCCCTGGACGAGGCGCGGCGGCCGGCGTTTCCGGTCGCATTCGAGGGCTTAAGCTGGTTCGGCGGCGACAAGCCGCGCGCGGTGATCGCCCGCGTAAAGCCGGCGCCGGCGCTGGTCGAACTGGCAGCCGACCAAGAGCGGCGCCTGCGCCGGCTCGGCTTGCCGCCGGAAAGGCGCCAGTTCACGCCGCATGTGACGCTGGCGCGGATGCGCGGTGTCTCGCCGGCGGCGGTGGCGGATTATTTGGCCTCGCGCGGGCGGCTGGAGGCGCCGGGGTTTACGGCGGAGAGCTTTGTGCTGATGTCGGCGCGCGATGGCGTCGGCGGCGGGCCTTATGTTGTGGAGGGCGAATACCCGCTGGCATGACGTCGCGCGGCGACTTAATCGAGACGCGCCGCTTCGGCGCCGGGCGTAGGCTGGCGGGTAAAGCGCGAAGGGGGCCTTATGTTCGTTCTCATTCTCGGCATCGTCGTCTTTCTCGGCGCGCACACGTTCACGACGATGCGCGAGAGGCGGGGTCGCGCCGTCGCCGCGCTGGGCGTGGGCCCCTACAAGATCGCCTATTCGCTGGTGTCGCTCGTCGGCTTCGGCCTCATCGTCTGGGGGTTCCGGCTTTACCGGGAAAGCGGGTTGATCCCGCTGTGGTATCCGCCTATCTGGATCCGTCACCTAACGATTTCGCTGATGTGGTTCGCCTTCGTGGCGCTCGCCTGCATGAACCCGGCGCCGGGGCGCATTCGCGGCTGGCTGCGACATCCGATGCTGGTTGCGATCAAGATCTGGGCGCTCGCGCATCTCATCGCCAACGGCGATCTCGGCGGTCTCGTGCTGTTTGGCTCCTTCCTCGTCTGGGCGGTGTTCGACCACATCGCCGTCAAGCGCCGCGGCGACATGGGCGCCGCGCGGATTTCGCACTTCACCCGCGCGGATGTCGTGAACCTCGGCGTCGGCACGCTCGCCTATGTCGCGATGATCTTCCTGCACCCGATTCTGATTGGTGTGAACGTGCTGGCGATGTGAGGGGCGGGTCGCGGGGGCATGGTTTACGGGCACATGCTTGCCCTAAGTTTTGGGGAGGACCATGATGCATTTGCAAGTCGTATATGTTTTGACGAATGCGGCAATGCCGGGACTTGTCAAGATAGGAATGACAAGTCTTGAGGACGCACGGTCGCACAGGCGTTCCGTTCCCATTTGAAATTGCCTTCGTGTGCAAGGTCGCAAATGCTGCCGAGGTTGAGCGTGCGCTGCACATTGCGTTCGACCCGAATAGGCTCCATCCGAAGCGAGAATTTTTTAAGATTGCACCTGAACAAGCAATCGCCATTTTGAAGTTGCTGCACGTAGAAGATGCAAGCCCTGATCTTGATGCTTCGCCGACCTCGGTGGAACCCGAAGATACGGCTGCGGCCAAAAATTTTCGAGCCAGACGGCCAAATTTGAATTTTCTAGAAATGAATATTCCTATCGGGTCTTATTTGTTGTTCTCAAATGGAGACACAAATGTTCAAGTTGTATCGGAACGAAAAGTTCGATTTGGCGACGAAGAAACCTCACTGACTGCATTAACGCGACAACTTCTCGGGCTTGCTTATAGCGTTTCTCCAGGTAGGTATTGGACATACAACGGTCGCACAATAGATGAAATATACGAGGATACGTACCAAAATTTGGATGCTTAACCGATCGGTATTACCTATTGGGGGACATGATACGTATTCCCCAATCTAACCCAGCGCTGCCGCCCCACAATCGATGGCCCACGGTCGCACCTGCCCAGGTGGTTGCAGAAAAAGGCGCCCAACCGCCTGATACCTCGCCAACGCCTGATCATTTCGCGTCTCCCGCGTCGGCCGGGTTCGGCCGCCCTTGACCCGACGCCGCCGCTGCCCTACGCCGCGCCTCCATGTCCGAACTCCACGCCCTCGGCCACGCCTCCAAAATCCCGGACGCGCCGGACGCGCGCACGCTGGAGCGCGTGCCCAATCCGCATCCGGACGTCGATTACGTCACCCGCTTCGCCGCGCCGGAGTTCACTTCCATTTGCCCGGTGACGGGCCAGCCGGATTTCGCCCATCTGGTCATCGACTACGTGCCCGACCGCTGGCTCGTCGAGTCGAAATCGCTGAAGCTGCATCTGGCGAGCTTCCGCAATCACGGTGCCTTCCACGAGGATTGCACGGTGCGCATCGGCAAGGAGATCGCGGCGCTGGTCGCGCCGCGCTGGCTGCGCATCGGCGGCTATTGGTATCCGCGCGGCGGCATCCCCATCGACGTGTTCTGGCAGAGCGGCGAACTGCCGAAAGGCGTCTGGGCGCCGGAGCAGGGCGTCGCGCCTTATCGCGGGCGCGGCTGAGTTTCATCAGGGAGAACAGCATGAATCGTCTCGCGGGCAAGACCGCGCTGCTCACCGCCGCCGCCGCCGGCATCGGCCGCGCTACGGCTGAGGCCTTCGCCGCCGAGGGCGCGCGCGTCATCGCCACCGACTTGAACGAGGCAGGCTTGGCCGGGCTCAAGGGCGAGACGCGCAAGCTCGACGTGCGCTCGACCGAGGCGGTCGAGGCGCTGGCGCGCGAGATCGGGCCGATCGACGTGCTGTTCAATTGCGCCGGCTTCGTCCATCACGGGTCGGCGCTCGAATGCTCGGACGCGGATTGGGATTTCTCCTTCGACCTCAACGTGAAGTCGATGCACCGCACGGTGCGCGCCTTCCTGCCGGGCATGTTGAAAAAGGGCGGCGGCTCCATCGTCAACGTCGCCTCGGCGGCCTCGTCGGTGCGCGGCATCCCCAACCGCTATGTCTACGGCGCCTCCAAGGCGGCGGTGATCGGGCTGACGAAGGCGGTGGCGGCGGATTACATCCGCAAGGGAATCCGCTGCAACGCGATCTGCCCCGGCACGGTCGAGAGCCCATCGCTCGACGGACGCA
>DATNDU010000010.1:0-3590 GCA_035606915.1 Roseiarcus sp.
GGCGAGGTCGGCCGCGCCGGCCAGATCTTCGACTTCTTCGCCGGCGAGACGTTACGCATTCCCGGCGAGAAATTCGCCTCCGTGCGCGCCAACGTCGATATCGAGGTGACGCGCGAGCCGGTCGGCGTCATCGGCATCATCGCGCCGTGGAACTTCCCCATCGCCATCCCCGCCTGGAAGATCGCCCCGGCGCTCGCCTATGGCAATACGGTGCTCTTCAAGCCGGCCGATCTGGTGCCCGGCTCGGCGCATGCGCTGGCCGAGATCATCGTGCGCGCCGGCGCGCCCAAGGGCGTGTTCAACCTGGTGATGGGGCGCGGCTCGGTCGTTGGCCAGGCGATGCTCGACCATCCCCATATCGACGCGATTTCCTTCACCGGCTCGGTTTCGACCGGCAAGCGCGTCGCGCTCGCCTGCACTGAGCACATGCGCAAGTTCCAGTTGGAGATGGGCGGCAAGAACCCGCTCGTCGTGCTCGACGACGCCGATCTCAAGGTGGCGGTCGAGAGCGCCGTCAACGGCGCCTATTTCTCTACCGGCCAGCGCTGCACCGCCTCCTCGCGGTTGATCGTCACCGAGGGGATCTACGGCCGCTTCGCCGATGCGCTCGCCGAGCGCATGCGCGGCCTCGTCGTCGGCGACGCGCTGAAGGCCGGCGTGCATGTCGGCCCCGTCGTCGATCAGACGCAGCTCGACCAGGATCTGAGCTATGTCGAAATCGGCAAGGGCGAGGGCGCCAAGCTGAAACTCGGCGGCGAGCGACTCAACCGCGAGACGCCCGGTTTCTACATGGCCCCGGCTTTGTTCGTCGACGCCAACAACGACATGCGCATCTCGCGCGAGGAAATTTTCGGCCCCGTGGCGACGATGATTCCCGCCAAGTCCTACGATCACGCGCTGCAACTCGCCAACGATACGGAATTCGGCCTGTGTGGCGGCATCTGCACGACGAGCCTGAAGCACGCCAGCCACTTCAAGCGCAACGCCGACGTCGGCATGGCGATGGTCAACCTGCCGACGGCCGGCGTCGATTATCACTCGCCGTTCGGCGGCCGCAAAGGTTCGAGCCTGGGGGCGCGCGAGCAGGGGCGCTACGCGGCGGAGTTCTATACGACGGTCAAGACGGCCTACACTCTGGCCTGAACGCTAGGCCGCACTGCATTGCCAGAGTCGCGACGCATTGCAATGTCGCGCGCCGGCGTTATGATTTGACGCCGAGCGCAAATTATTGAACCGAAAAGAAGCCGATACGGGCGAGAGGGGAATATAATGGACGTCGATCTCAAGGCGCAGATTGCACAAATCCTGTCGCCCGATATGGCGCGGCAACTGGCCTCGACTGTCGGCATGGACGACGGCCAGGGCAAGCCGTTCGTCGACGCCGCCATTCCCGCGCTGCTCTCCGCCTTCCTCGGTTCGTTCGACGGGCAGGGTGGCGCCAAGGCGCTGAGCGATGCGGTCTCCAACTCCGACCCCAACGCCGTCGAGCGTCTGAGCCGGGCGCTGAACGCGCGCGATCTCGGGCCGCTGAACGAGGGCGCCAACGCGCTTTCGCCGGTGGTCGGGTTGGCGATGCGCGACAAAATCGCCAATGCGCTCGCCGATTACATCGGCGTCCCCGTCGACGCCACGTTGCCGGCGCTCGGCGCCGTCGAGCAGGCGACGATTGCGGCGATCGGCCAGCAGGACCCGTCGCTATGGTCGGACGCCGGCTCGATTTCGAAATTCCTGACCAGCCAGCGCGGCGCGATCCTCGCGGCGCTGCCGGCGAGCCTGTCGGGGCTGTTCGCGCTGCCGGCGTCGGCCGCGCCGCCCGCTCCGCCGCCGCCTCCTGCGGTCCCCGTCGCCCCGCCGCTGCGCCCAGCGGACGTCGCCGCGCCGCCGCCGCGCACGGCGCCGCCGCGCGTCGCCCCGCCGCCGCCACCGCCGCCGCCGCCTGCCGGCGGGATGCCGAAATGGCTCATCGTGCTGATTATCATCGTGATCGTGGCGATTGGCGGGTACTACTATTGGTCGTCCACCCACCAGCCCAAGCCCGAGGCGAGCTTCGACACGCCGACGCAGCAATATGCGGTGCTGCCTGTCGCAAAGACCTGACCTGCGCGGCCGCGGCCGCCTCGCTCTCGCGCTGACGCTTACGTTTGCGCTGGCGGCGTGCGCGGGGCGCCCGGAGGGCGACCTTATCCCGATCGCCGCCCATGTTCCCGGCGCGTCGAGGGTCGATATGCTGGTGGCGACGACGCGCGCGCCGGTGGAGGAGCCGCCGGGCGTGATGTTCGGCG
This sequence comes from Roseiarcus sp., assembly GCA_035606915.1. GTDB lineage: Bacteria > Pseudomonadota > Alphaproteobacteria > Rhizobiales > Beijerinckiaceae > Roseiarcus. Next base: position 2,283 of record DATNDU010000010.1, read on the forward strand.
GCGGGCGCGGGATCGGCCTGCGCTTCGCCGACATCTCCGTCTCGATCCCGCCCGACGCCGTGCGCAAGATTGGCGACGTGCAATGGCCGCAGCATTCGCCCGGCGATCCCGCGCGCGATTTCGTCACGCTGCGCGCCGGCCGCCTCGATTTGCCTGAGGTCAAGGCCTTGTTCCACCGCCGCATCGCCGCCGAGCGCGGCCATCAGGCGCTGGTGTTCGTGCATGGCTACAACACCCGCTTCGAGGAGGCGGTCTATCGCTTCGCGCAGGTCGTCCACGATTCCCACGCCGACGTCGTGCCGGTGCTGTTCACCTGGCCCTCGCGCGGGCAGGCGCTCGCCTATGTCTATGATCGCGATAGTGCGGATTATTCGCGCGACGGGCTGGAAGCGCTGTTGCAGGCGCTTGCCGACGATCCCAAGGTGAGCGAGGTCTCGATCCTCGCCCATTCGCTGGGCAATTACGTCGCCGTCGAGGCGCTGCGGCAGATGGCGATCCGCGACAAGGGTCTGCCCTCAAAGATCAAGAACATCATGCTCGCCTCGCCCGACATCGACTTCGATGTGTTCCGCCGCCAGATCGCCGAGATCGAAGGCGGCCGCAAGCCGCCGCCGGTGACGCTGTTCGTCGCCCAGGACGACAAAGCTTTGGGGCTGTCGCAACTCATCGCCGGGGACGAACCGCGCCTCGGCGCGGTCGATCCGACGCGAGAGCCCTATCGTGGCATTCTCCAACGCGCCGGCGTGCATGTCGTCGATCTCACGGCGGTTCAGTCCGACGATCCCGCCAATCACTCGAAATTCGCCAGCGCCGACGTCGTGCGCGCCATCGGCTCGCGGCTCGCGGCCGGGCAGGCGCTGACCGACGCCAGATCCAATTTCGGTGAGACCATCGGCGCGGTGGCAATCAACGCCTCCCATGCCGCCGGCGCGGTCGTCGCGGGCGTCGCGACGGCGCCGTTCGACGAAGGCGCAGCGCCGCATTGAGCGGGCGCCGTTCAATTTTGACTGCCAAGATGGGACAGGATTCGCGTCGACTTCCGTCATGCCCGGACTTGTTCCGGGCATCCACGCGGTCGAGTTGGAAGAAGCGCCGCCGATTGAAGTAGCGCCGATCCAGCTAATCGCGGAATCCGGCTGGCGCGGCCCGGCGTGGATGGCCGACAAGCCCACGGCTGTCCGGTACGCATTTTGCTTGAAGTGGCGCACGGCATTGATTCTACTCGTTTCCAGAGTTTCGCGACTCACTTGGACACGAAAAGGGATCGATGCCGTGTGCTTTAGGAATACCGTTTTTCACGACATCCTC
>DATNDU010000014.1:0-26078 GCA_035606915.1 Roseiarcus sp.
ACTCCCACTTGGTGTGACTTAAGCTCTCGAACTCGTCCATCGTGATTAGACCCTTCGTGTGCTTGGCGGCTCACGACGGCAAAAATCACGGTGGACCCCCGTAAAAGTCAAACTTCTACGGCCACCCCGGCAAAGCCGGGGGATCTCTTGAATTTGGTTAGTTTCGGCTCGGCCATATCGCGTATGGCGTGAATCGTAGCCAGAAGAAAATTGTTTGCCCCCACGGCAATGGAAACAGAGCTTCCATCCGGGTTTACCATTTTAACAACGTCATTCTTGACGGTAAGATCGCACGTTTGATCAAGTGTCATCTTACCGCGCACTTGTATGGCGCAATGCGCTGGCTCGGCGTTAGCTGATACGGAAAGCAAGATCATTATTGCGATATTTGGCGCCCATCCGAGCCTGCGCGAAAAGCATCGAATTCTACCGGTCAAACCAAGTAGAAAATCACCCACCGGACTCCGACCCAGGATGGTCATGCCAGCATCCCCCAGTTCACGCAGCCCGTCTCGGCGCAATCGCCGCGATCTTGTCGGCCAATCGCTCGGCCTCGGTTTCGAGGTCGTATTGCGTCTGCATGTTCATGAACCAGCGGGCATCGACGTCGAAGAATTTTCCCAGCCGCAACGCGAGCGCGGCCGTCACGCCCTGCTCGCCGCGGCAGAGACCGTTGACGCGGCTTCGCGGCACGCCAATAGCCTTCGCGAGCGCGTAGACCGAAAGGCCCATCGGCTCCAGGAACTCGGTCTTCAGAACCTCGCCGGGATGCGGAAGTGGGATTTCGCGAGGCATAGATCCAACCTCAATGATAGTCGACAAGCTCGACGTCGTGCGCCTCGCCGTCCCGCCAAACAAAGCAAAGCCGCCATTGGTCGTTGACGCGGATCGAGTGCCGACCCGCACGGTCGCCAGAAAGCGCCTCCAGCCGATTGCCAGGCGGAACGCGCAAATCCTCCAACCGCGTGACCGTGTCGAGCATGAAAAGCTTCGCCACCGCGCGTTTCGCGACATCACTCGGCACGCCTTTCGGCGCCTCGCCCCGGCGAAGCGCAAGCGTGCGCTTGTCGCGGAAGCTGCGGATCACTCTCTGAGCGTACTAAAAACTAGTACGTCAGTCAAGATAATCCTCCGGCCGCGTCTGATCCGCCGCCTTTGATCGCAAAACCAGCGAAAACAGCGCCGCAACGACGACATTGAGCAGCAGCGAGGTCAGCCCGTTATAGGAGGCGAACCCGAGCCCGCTGTCGATGTGACCGAGCCACGGCACGTCCCAGGCGAGCTTATGCACGGGAACCCAGGCCTTCGGCGTCCACGACAGCGCCGTGCCGACGCCGATGCCCGCCAGCCAGCCGAGGAACAAAGCCCAGCCCGAGAACCAGCGCGTGAACAGACCGAACACCAGCGCCGGGAAAATCTGGATCATCCACACGCCGCCGAGCAATTGCAGATCGAGCGCGAAGCGCGTCGGCATGAAGAAAATCACCATCAGCGCGCCGATCTTGACGATCAGCGAAACGATCTTGGCGACCGCCGATTCCTCGACCGCCGTCATGCCGGGATGGATGAACGGCTTCCAGACGTTGCGGGTGAAGGTGTTGGCGGCGCCGATCGACATCACCGCCGCCGGCACCAGCGCGCCAAGCGCAATTGCGGCGAAGCAGAAGCCGGCGAACCAATCCGGAAACGCCCACAGCACCAGTTGCGGCACCGCGTCGGTCGCGGAATCGACCTTCACGTTGGCGGCGATCGCCATCATGCCGAGCAGCGCGATGAAGCCGAGCGCGATGGAATAGGCCGGCAGCGTCATCGTGTTGAAGCGGATCGCGCGGCCGGAGGAAGCGGCGAGTGTGCCGGTCAGCGCATGCGGATACATGAACAGCGCCATCGCCGAGCCGATGGCGAGCGTGATGTATGGCCCGATCTGCCCCGGCGCCAGCGTCAGACCGGCGGCCGCGACTTTATGCGCCGCCACTTTCGCGGCATAGGCGTCGGAGGCGGCGGAGAAGATGTGGCTCCAGCCACCGAGTTCGTAGGGGATGACGACGATCGCGGCGAGGACGAACACATAGATCATCGCATCCTTGACGAAAGCGATGAGCGCCGGCGCCCGCAAGCCGCTCTTGTAGGTGTAGAGCGCCAGGATGACGAAGGCGATGGTGATCGGCGCATGGGCGTAGACGCCAGCGCCGGAAAAGCCGAGCGCGGCGATCACCTTCTCCAGGCCGACAAGCTGGAGCGCGATATAGGGCATGGTGGCGATCAGGCCGGTCAGCGCCACCGCCAGTTCCAGCGACCGATTGCCGTAGCGGCCGAAGATGAAATCGGCGGCGGTGAGGTAATGATGCTTGTGCGTCACCGCCCACAGCCGCGGCATGGTGAAATACAGGAACGGATAAATGATGATCGTGTAGGGCACGGCGAAGAAGCCGAGCGCGCCGACGCCATAGACCAGCGCCGGCACCGCGATCACGGTATAGGCGGTATAGAGATCGCCGCCGAGCAGGAACCAGGTCACCCACGGCCCGAACTGCCGCCCGCCGAGGCCCCATTCGCCGATCGAATCGAGGCTCGCCCGCTTCCAGCGCGCGGCGAGGAAGCCAAGCACGGTGACGAGTGCGAAAAAGAACACGAAGACGGACGTCGCGACGACGTTGAGATGCGCAAACATCGCCATCAGCCCTTGCGCGCACGGTCGTAGACGAAGATGCCGAGCGCGGAGACCGGAATCAGCAACAACTGGAACCAATAGTAGAAGGGCACGCCGAAAATTTGCGGATCGACCCTGTTGTAGAGCGGCGCCCACAGGGCCAGGATGCACGGCGCCAGCAGCCAAATGTATTTCATTTTCGCCCCGCGCGGCGCCTCCGCCGCGCCCTCCCCTGCGCTTCGATAACGACTTGGCTTCGATAACGACTTGGCTTCGATAACGACCTCGCTTGGATAGCGAAAAGCCGCGAGCCGGTCGAGAGCCAGCCCGCGCGTGAAGCGGCGGTCGCCGAATTGGCGACAAACGCGCGGGCGCGGCTAGGGGAATATTAAGAGATGTTTACAGCCCCGAATAGTCTTCGATTCCCTGCCGAACCGTGCATATGTGTGGGACATGAACATAGCAACTCGCGCCACCTATCACCACGGCAACCTTGGCCCAGCGCTGATTGCGGCGGCGCGCGAGTTGCTGGACGCCGACGGTCCCGGAGCGGTGAGTTTGCGGGAGGCGGCGCGCCGCGTCGGCGTTTCCGCCACCGCGACGTATCGACATTTCATCGATAAGGACCATCTGCTGGCGGCCGCTGCGGCGGAGGGCTATCGCGAGTTCGCGCAGAAATTGCGCAGCGCCGATTACGATGCGCTCTCAGGCATGGGCAACGCCTATATCGATTTCGCGCTCGCCCATCCTGGGCTGTTCCGGCTGATGTTCGGGCCGCTGCTGCGCGACCGCGACCGCTACCCCGAACTCGGCGCCGCCGCCGACGACGCCTTCGCGGCGCTGCTTGAAGGCGCCCAACGCATCGCCGGCCCGCGCGAAGAGGATGCCGAGTCCGTCGCATACGCCACTTGGTCGTTCGCGCACGGCCTGGCGAGATTGGTGCTCGACGACGTCATCCCGCGCGAGCGCGCGCTCAAAGTGTGCAACGCCTTCCTGTTCGGCCACGCGACTGAGCGCGCGGAAGGTCACGTCTGAGCTAAGCCCTAGCTTATCCGACCTCGTCGCGCTTGCCTATCCGGATGGCCGGGACAACGCGCACATCAAGCGCCGCCTCATCTATTCAGTGCCGATGACGACGGCCCCGTCCGAACGGCGCGCGCCCTGACCTCAAGCGCGCAGATGCTCGACCTTGGCCGCCGGCCCCAGTGTCTGAAGCACGCGGGCGACGATCGCCGCCGCATCGAGCCCGGCCTGGGCGTAGAGCTTCTCGGGCTTGTCCTGATCCTGAAAGCGGTCCGGCAGCGTCAGCGTGCGCACCTTGAGGCCGCGGTCGAGCCGCCCGGTCTCGGCCAGCAGCGTCAACACATGCGCGCCGAAGCCGCCGACGGCGCCCTCCTCGATGGTCAGCAAGACCTCGTGCCGGTCGGCGAGATCGAGGATCAGCTTGCGGTCGAGTGGCTTGGCGAAGCGCGCATCGGCGACCGTGGTGGAGAGCCCGCGCGCCTCCAGATCTTCGGCCGCCTTCTGCGCCTCGGCGAGGCGGGTGCCGAGCGACAGGATGGCGATGCGCGAGCCCTCGCAGACGATGCGGCCCTTGCCGATCTCCAAAACCTCGCCATGCTCCGGCATATCGACGCCAACGCCCTCGCCGCGCGGATAGCGCAGCGCGATCGGGCCGGAATCGTGGGCGGCGCAGGTCGCCACCATGTGCTTGAGTTCGGCCTCGTCGGCCGCCGCCATCACCACCATGTTCGGCAGGCAGGAAAGATAGGCGACGTCGAAGGCGCCGGCATGCGTCGCGCCATCGGCGCCGACGAGGCCGGCGCGGTCGATGGCGAAGCGCACGGGCAAGTTCTGCAACGCGACATCGTGCACGAGCTGATCGTAGCCGCGCTGTAGGAAGGTCGAATAGATCGCGCAGAATGGCTTGTAGCCCTCGCTCGCCAGACCGGCGGCGAAGGTGATGGCGTGCTGCTCGGCGATGCCGACGTCAAACGTGCGGTCGGGATAGGCCTTGCCGAAAGTGTCGAGCCCGGTGCCGGAGGGCATGGCGGCGGTGATGGCGACGATCTTGGGATCGCGCGAGGCCTCGTCGACCAGCGCGTCGGCGAACACTTTCGTATAACCTGGGGCGTTGGCCTTCGGCTTGTTCTGCTTGCCGGTGACGACGTCGAAAGTGTTGACGCCGTGATACTTGTCGCTCGACGCCTCGGCCGGGCCGTAGCCCTTGCCTTTCTTGGTCACGACATGGACAAGCACGGGGCCCGTGGTCATCTCCTTGACGTTCTTCAGGATCGACAGCAGGTGATCGAGGTTGTGGCCGTCGATCGGGCCGACGTAGTAAAACCCAAGCTCCTCGAACAAAGTGCCGCCGCCGATGACGATGCCGCGGCCATATTCCTCCGCCTGCTTGGCGCCCTTGTACATGAAGCCCGGCAGGCGCTTGGCGAGTTGCTTGGCGTAGTCGCGCAGCGTCAGCCAGGTGCGACTGGAGGCCAGACGCGCCAGATAGGCCGAGAGCGCCCCGACCGGCGGCGCGATCGACATGTTGTTGTCGTTGAGGATGACGATGAGCCGCGAGCCGCGCGCGCCAGCGTTGTTCATCGCCTCATAGGCCATGCCCGCCGACATCGCGCCGTCGCCGATCACTGAGATAACGTTGTTGTTACGGCCGCCGAGGTCGCGCGCCACCGCCATGCCGAGGCCAGCGGAGATCGAGGTCGAGGAATGCGCGGCGCCGAAGGGGTCGTATTCGCTCTCCGCGCGCTTGGTGAAGCCGGAGAGCCCGCCGCCTTGACGCAGCGAGCGGATCTCGGCGCGCCGGCCGGTGAGGATCTTGTGCGGATAGGCCTGGTGGCCGACATCCCAGACCAGCCGGTCGTTCGGGGTGTCGAACACGTAATGCAGCGCCACCGTCAACTCGACGACGCCGAGGCCGGCGCCGAGATGGCCGCCTGTCACCGACACCGCGCTGATCGTCTCCTGGCGCAACTCGTCGGCGACCTGCTTGAGATCGGCGGGATTGAGGCGGCGCAGATCGTCCGGCGTATGGACACGGTCGAGCATAGGGGTCGCAGGTCGAGTCAATGTCGCATCCCAGCTTTTTTTTGGTTTAGCCGCACGGCGGACCGGCCGGACTAACCCAAATCGGCCCAAAGGGCAAACCAAGCGGCCCTTTTCGGAGCCGCTCCCCCTAAAAGCGTGCAGTTTAGCGCGAGTTCCGCGTGGAGACGGTTAATGCGACTTTCAGGCGCCGGCGAAGTGGTCCCGCCGCCGCCGCCGGCCGGTGGTGCCGAACACCCAATCCCAGAAGCCGGTGATGATGCCGAAATTCGCCTCGTCATGGTAATGGTGCGCCATGTGGCGCACCCTCGCCGCATAAAGCAATTGGCCGGGCTCGATGCGCCAATGGTGCGTCGCGTGGTGGGCGATCATGTAGACGGCATAGCCGATCAGCGCGCCGGAGACGAAACCGTCGGCGAAGCGCGGCCAGAAGGCGAAAAACGGCCCATAGCCGAGCGTGATGACGATGCCGGAGGACAAGAACGAGGGAATGCCGATAAGCTCCTTGGGCGCCTCGTGGTGGCGGTCGTGCAGATCCGAGAGCACCGGCCAGTGGTGGTAGGCGATGCGATGGATCCAGTATTCGGCCAGCGTCCAGACCACAAGACCGCCGAATAGGCCGACGAAATAGGGCAGCGCGGCGGCGAGGCCGGAGGCGGCGAAGGCCGAATAGACGAAAAACGCCAGCGCCGCCGGAATGGTGATAAAGTCTCCAAAGTACAAGAACTTATTGATCCTCATAGCCACGCTCCCAGCACCAGGTCTGATTTAGAACGCGGCGGTCACGCGCTTTTGACGCGCGGGCCCGCCCGAAGTTCCCGGCTCAACTCGAACAGAAACGCCAGACAGCGGCCGAGCTGATCGACGCTGACGAACTCGTCGGGCTTGTGCGCCTGAGCGATCGATCCCGGCCCGCAAACGACGGTCGGCAGCCTCGCGGCCTGGAAATGGCCGGCTTCGGTGGCGAAAGAGACGGCGACCGTCGTATTGGCGTGCGCCAGCCGCAGCGCCAGGGTCGCAGCGAACGAGCCCGGCTCGGGGCTCAGCGCCGGCACGTCGACGTCCATCGTCGTCTCGATCGTCGGCTCCGGGCGATCGCGGCGCAGGCGCGGCAGCGCGACTTCGTCGACGAAGCGCCGCACGCTGGCCAGCGCCGTGCCCGAGGCCATGCCGGGCAGGCCGCGAAACTCCCAGCCGATGGCGCATTCGCGCGCCAGGATGTTGCGCGCCGCGCCGCCGCGAATCGAACCGACGTGATAAGTGGCGTAGCTGGGATCGAAACGCGCATCGGCGCCGGGGCGCGCCTCCTCGCGGCGCGCCAGCCGGTCGATCTCGACGACGATCTCGGCAGCGGCGGAAATGGCGTTGGCGCCGAGCCGGGGCTGGGCGGAATGCGCCTCGAACCCGGTGACCAGGGTGCGGAAGGTGGCGACCCCCTTATGCGCGTCGGCGACCTGCATCAGCGTCGGCTCGCCAACGATCGCCGCCGCCGGGCGCGGCAAGTCGACGCCGAAGCGGGCGATGAAATCGAGCGAGCCGAGACAGGTGGTCTCCTCGTCGTAGCTTAGCAGCAGATGGATCGGCCGTTCGAGCCCGGCGGCCAGGAAATGCGGCGCCGCGGCGAGCGCGCAGGCGACGAAGCCCTTCATGTCGCAGGCGCCGCGACCATAGAGCAAGCCGTCGATCTCGCGCAGCGCGAACGGGTCGCCGCTCCACGGCTGGCCCTCGACCGGCACGACGTCGGTATGGCCGGAAAGCACAATGCCGCCATCGACCTGCGGGCCGAAGCTGGCGATGAGCGCCGCCTTGTCGCCCGCCGCGTTCGGGGCGATGCGCGGCTCGACGCCGAGAGCGCTGAGATAATCGGCGACGAAGGCGATCAGGTCGAGGTTTGACCGGTCGCTGACGGTGGGAAAGGCGACAAGCCTTTCGAGCAGGACCTTCGCGGACGTTAGCGGATCAGGGGCGGCGAGCATGCGCGTATATTAGAGCGCAAACGCAACAAGTCGAGCGCACTGCGGTCGCAGCCCCGGGCAATCGGGTGAAGGTTCCGCCAGGCGCAGGATGCGGCTGTTCCCGCCCTCCGCCGGGCCGCGCCCTCCGATTAACCTACGATCTCGGCGAAATGGAATGCTTCGCTTTGCTCGCAATGACGGGGTCTGCTGATTCAATCTGTTCGGTGACCGCGCTAACGCCCGCCGGTGCGACGGCTGAAGCCGTCGAAAATCTGCTTGGCGATGAGATCGTAATCGCCGCCCATGTGATGGTCGCCGTGTTTCTTGAACACCTCGGCGCCTTGCGCCGCAAACAGCCCGCAGGAGCTTTCGGCGTCGCGGTCGCCATAGAAACATTGCACGCGCGCGCCGGGCAGGCCGGCGACGACCGGCGCAAGCGGCGTCGCCGCCGAACTCGGCCCGGCCCCGAACCAGCCAGCGACCCTGATCTCCCAATCGGCCGCCTGCCCCGGGCTCAACAGCGAAATCATCGCCACATCGGCGCGCAGCGACGGGTCGAGCCTATCGTAGAGGAACGGCATGACGCTGGCGCCGAAGGAAAAGCCGATCAGCGCCACCTCGTCGCAGTCCCATTTGCGCATATAGGCGGAGATGACGGCGGCGAGATCGGCGGCGACCTCGTCGGGCGATTTGCGGCGCCAGAAATAGCGCAGCGAATCCCAGCCGACGACGGAGACGCCGAGGCTCTGCAATTTCTCCGAGACGCGCTTGTCGACATCGCGCCAACCGCCGTCGCCGGAGATGAATACCGCCATGCGGCGCGTGCGCGGGCTCGCCGGCAGCTCGACCAGCGGCAGCCCGTCGACCGTCGCCGCCTTCACCGGGGCCAGGAACGGCCGCACGAGATCGGCAAAGCCCGCCGCGTCCGGCTCGCCCGGCAGTTCGCGCACCTGCATCAGCTTGACGCGACCCGCCATCGCCAGCAGTCGGGCGCGCTGCGGCGCCGGGAAGGCCGGGGTCAGCGCGACGTCCCAGGGGTTCTTCAGCACCGGTGCGTCAACCGTTCCCGGTCCCACGCGGTCGTCGGCTTCGAGCGGACGCGGGCAAAGTTCGCGCTGCAGCGGCAGCGCGGCGGCGGGATCGAGGCTGAGCCCGCCGCCAACGGTCTGCAACGGCGATTGCGCGACGATGCGGCCGGCGAGCGTCCCGCCGAGCCCCTCGCCGACGACGACAGGCACGCGATACAGCGGCCCCGGATGCTGGCGCTGCAACTGTCGGCTTAGATGCTCGGCGTCGCGAAACAGGATCAGGCAGCCGGGCTCGGCTTTGGCGAGGTTGGCGAGATAGGCGTCGACGTCGACGCCAACGGCGATCGCCCCGGCGCCGGCGATGGCGTCGAGCCGCGCATGGTCGCGCGGCTTCAAGCCGCCGGCGTCGGAGAGCAGGATGACGAGGCCGCGCGGCGCCGTCTTCGGCGCCACGACTTCGATGGCGCCATAACGCCCGCCTTCGCCGGCCTCAGCCGCGGCGAGACCGGCAAGCGACAGCAGGACTGTGAGCGCGACGCGCACCAACATTCACGACACTCCGCTCTTGGCCGAGGATGAGCCGATCAGCGCCACCGCGTCGGCCAGCGCCACATAGGGCCCGAGCGCCCCGGAGGAAACGAAATAGCGCGGCTCCCACTCGGGGTTGAACTTGTTCTTGAACGCGCGCAGGCCCTGGAAATTGTAGAACCGGTCGCCGTGACGCCACAGGAACGCCGCCAGCCGGCTCCAGCGCGACGGCAACAGCGCGCCGCCGACGCCGGCCAGCGGCGCGGCGCCGAGGCTGAAGCGCGCCAACCCCTCGTCGCGCAAAGCCATCGCCAACCGACAAATGAGGAACTCCATCGCCGCCGGGCTCTGTGCATCCGTCGCGCGCAGCAGGCCGAGCGTCCCCTCGGCGCCCGCCGTCATCACGCTGGCGAAGGCGACGGGGCGGCCGCGCTCGCTGAGCAAGGCGACGCGCTGATGCGCGAGGAATCCGGCATCGAAGGCGGCGACCGAAAAACCCTTCTCCTCGCCGCGCCGCCGCTCCAGCCATTCCGCCGAGATCAGCGCGAGATCGTCGAGGCGCGTCTGCGCCGTCGCCAGCCATTCGAACGTCAGCCCGTCGCGTTCGCCGCGCTTCAGCGCGTAGCGCAGATGGTGGAACCCGCCGCCCTTCAGCGTGAAGGCGGCCAGATCAATCACCGCCTCTTCGCCGAGCTTGGCCGCTGTGAAGCCGAGGTCGAGATAGAACGACAGGCTCTGCGGCCGCGCCTGATAGATATTGGCGCGCCCGCCATGCTCGGCGGCGAGCCGCAGGAAACGCTCGACCAGTTCGCGCCATTCCTCGCGCGGGCCGATGGGATCGTAGAGCGCGATCCAACTGCGCCCGTGCTTGCCATACATCAGAAAAGCGCGGCCGGAGGCGGAGAACAGCAGCGCCTTGTCGCCCATCAGCGCCATCTTGGCCTCGCTGCGCGGCTGCGCCTCGATCACTTCGAGGGCGCGCTCCAGCGTCGCCGGACCTGGCGTTCGCGGCCGCCCCGAGGGCGCGCGCAGCAATTGCCAGGTGGCGAGGCCGGCGGCGCTGACGCAGGCGCCGAGCACGGCGCGCAAAGCCCGCGGCGCCTGGGCGTGGAAGGCGAAGGCCAAGAGATCGTCGGAGCGCGCCGGCGCGTTGTGGAAGGCCAGCCACAGGATGCCGAAGGCGGCCGCCAGGATCGCCCCGATCGCGGCGAACCAACCGTAAGTGAAGGGCTGGTCGATGAGCGAGGTCGGCCGGTCGAACAGCGGCCGCGTCGCCATCAGCAGCGCCAGGAAGCAGACGAGCAGCGCCGCCTCGCCGAAGGCGAGGCCTTTGAGCAGCGCGAAGGCGAGGCTGGCCAGCGTCGCCGCCGCCGCCAGCCGCCACGCGCCGTCACGCCGGCCGATGAGGCCACGCGCCAGGAACAGGTAGGCGACGCCGAGCATGCTGCCGAGCAGGCTCGCCGTCTCCACCGCCCACAACGGCGTGTGCCGGGCGAGCAACGACAGGCGCTTGCCGAAGGTTGGCGTGGCGCCGGAAAAGATCAGGATCACGCCGATGGTGAAAGCGACGGCGCCGACGAAGGTCGGCGTCAACCGCGCCGCCGCCCTGGCGAGCTTTGCGTCGGCGCGCGGCATTTTCGGATCGAAGGCGACGCGCCACTCGAAGGCGGCCAGCACCGCCGCCGACAGCGCCAACGGCAACACGTAATAGATGGCGCGATAGGCGATCAGCGCGGCGGCGACCGCTTCGCCCGAAGCGTGGCCGCGCAGCGCCCACAGCAGCACGAATTCGAACACGCCGGCCCCCGCCGGCACATGGGAAAGCGAGCCGAGTGCGGTGGCGGCGACAAACAGCGGCACGAACGACAAGAGCCCGATCTGCCCCGGCGGCAGCAGCGCCCACAGCGCCGCCGCCGCGCCGATCAGCCGCACGCCGGCACACAGCACTTGTAGCGCGATCAGCCCGCGCCCCGGCGCGCCGTCCGGCAGCCCCAGACGCCGCAGACGCCGCAGCGCCGGCGGCGCGTCGAACGCCAGCAGCGCCGCCACGACGCCGAGCGCAACGAGGCCGAGGCCGCCGACCAGCATCGGCGACCAGCCGAACATCGCCGCCACTTCGGGCGCGCGCAGCACCGCCGCGCCGCCGCCGACCGCCGCCAGGCCGATGGCATAGCCCGCCACGACGAAGCCGACGATGCGCGCCACCGCCAAAGCGTCGATGCCGACCGCGCCATAAATGCGATAGCGCACCGCCGCCGCCGTCAGCACGCCGAAGCCCGCGACATTGCCAAGCGCCGCCGAGGCGAGGCCGCCGACCAGCAGCGCCAGCCGCGGCGGCCGCGCGCCGACATAGCGCAGCGCCGTCGCCTCGCGGCCGATAAGGCCGGCAAAGCTGATCGCCGTCATCAGCACCGAGAGCGCCAGCGCCGAGGCCGGCAGGCGGCACAGCGTCCGCATCGTCGCCGCATAATCGAGATCGCGCGCCACGCCGCCGAAGGCGATGACGAAGGCGACCAGGCCAAAGGCGATTGCCAGCGACAGCAACAGCCGCCGCATGCGCGGCTCGCGCGGCGAGCTGGCCGCGGGCGGCGCAGCCGGCGCCGGGCGCGATTTCGGAGGTTCCAGGGTCTGACTCATCGGCCCTACTTCGGCCGCCCGGCGCGCTGAGCCGCCGTCGCCTATAGACGATCGCTGGGAATTTCTCTGGCGCGCCTATGACGCGACGAGAAAGGCGGAACGGCGCTGCTTCAGCGCAGCGCCGCCACCGCCTGCATGAAGCGCTTGACGCGCTCGCCGTCAACCGGATTCCACGTCACGCCGCCGATCTTCAGATGGGTGCCGATGACGACGCCGTCGGCTAGGCGCAGGATCTCGGCGACATTGTCGAGCGTCACCCCGGTGTTGGCGAACAGCGGCGTCTGCGGCAGCGCCGCGCGCACCTTGGCCAGGCTGGAGCGGTCGACGGGTTCGCCGGTCAGCGGCCCCGAGACCAGGATCGCGTCGGCGAGCGAGGAGAACACGGCGCTGCGCGCCCGAAGCTCGATCGGCCGCTGGTCGAGCGAGAAGGCGAATTCGGCGTTGACGTTGAACAGCAATTTGAGGTCGCGGCGGCCCAGTTGCGCGCGCAGCCGCGTCGCCCCGGCGCAATCGGGCGCCCAGAGGCCCATGTCGGAGGCGAAGACCCCGGTGAAGATCTCGCGCACGAACTGCGCCCCGGTCGCCGCCGCGATGGCGACGCTGGCGAGCGGGTCCCACAGGTAGTTGACGCCGAACGGCACGCGCAGTTCCGGCTTGACCGCCTGGATCACCGCCGTCATCGCCGCGACGCCCTCCGGCGGCGCCTTCAATTGATAGGGCCGGTCGAACTCGTTGCCGAACATGACGGCGTCGACGCCGCCGTCCTGCAACTTGGCGAGATCGCCGAGCACGCCCTCGGTCAGCTTCTCGACGCCGCCGTCGGCGTCATAATCCGGCGCGCCGGGCAGCGCGCCGATATGCGCCATCGCGATGACGGCTTTCTTCTTGTCGCCAAAAAACTCGAACGGCATCGCGTCCCTCCCTTGATCGCCTCAGCCGACGGCGTGCGCCACTTCCACCGCGACGCCAGCCGCCGCGAGGGCGGCGGCGATGTCGGGGGGCGGGGCGGCGTCGGTGATGAGCGCGTCGAAATGCGCCAGCGGCGCGATGCGCACCAGCGACATCGCGCCGAACTTCGAGCTATCGCAGAGCGCGATCTTGCGCGTCGCGCGGCGCAGATAGACACGCTTCATCTCCGCGTCATCGAAGGAATAATCGTAGACGCCCTCGCTCGTCAGACCGGAGACGCCGAGAAAGGCGATGTCGAACCACAGAGTCTCGAACTGTTCGATCGCCGACGGGCCGGAGATCGACATCTCGTCGCCGCGCAGCCGGCCGCCCGGCAGATAGACCTCGGCGCGACCGTCGCCGAGCCGGGCGGCGATGCGCAGGCTGTTGGTGAAGATCTTGGCCTGCCGACGCTCGGCGATGAGGCCGGCGAGCCAGTAGGTCGTGGTGCCGACATCGAGCGCGATGGCCTGCGCGCCTTGGGCTGCGACGGCCGCCGCGGCGGCGATGGCGCGCTTGGCGAGCGCGTTCTTGTTGAGGCGCGATTCGAAGGTCGGCTCGGCGGCTGAGTGCGGCTCCGGCGCACCGGCGCGCACCGCGCCGCCGTGGGTGCGCGATAGCCGCCCGTCGCGTTCGAGGTCGCCGAGGTCGCGCCGGATCGTCATGTCGGAAACGCCGAGCCGCTGGGCGACATCGGCGACGGCGACGGCGCCGACCTCGCCGAGCGCCCCCAGGATGAAGGCGTGACGGACGGCGGCGGGAACCCTGGCTTTCTCCGGCGCGGGGCGCGGCTCCGCGGCGTGCGTTTCGGCCATCTCGGCTCAGGTCTCCAGATCGTCTGCGATGGAATTAGCGGTTGAAGCGAACAGATTCAAACATTTTCTTGGTTGATATGTACGTTTTTGTTGCTATATGAACGCGAACGCCGACAGGAGCGACCGGCCGCATGGGCGCAGCTATCTTCCCCGAACTCAAGGGCGCGAAGGCTGTCGTCACCGGCGGCGCCACCGGCATCGGCCGCGCTGTCGCCGCGGCGCTTTCCCGCCAATCCGCTCAAGTGACCATCGCCGACCTTGACCTTGCCGGCGCCGAGGCGGCGGCCAAGGCGATCGGCGGCCACGCGGTCGGCCTCGATGTGCGCCTGCGCGCCTCGGTGGCGGCGGCCTTCGCCGAGGCGGAAAAGCGCATGGGCGGCTTCGACGTGCTGGTCGCCAACGCCGGCGTCTCGACCATGCAGCGCGCCCTCGACATCACCGACGAGGAGTGGGATTTCAACTTCGACGTCAATGTGCGCGGGATCTTCTTGGCCAACCAGATCGCGGCGCGCGGCTTCGCAGCGCGCGGCAAGGGCGTCATCGTCAACACCGCCTCGCTCGCCGCCAAGGTCGGGGCGCCGCTGCTGGCGCATTATTCGGCCAGCAAATTCGCCGTGCTCGGCTGGACGCAGGCGCTGGCGCGCGAGCTTGCGCCGTCGGGCATCCGCGTCAACGCCGTCTGTCCGGGCTTCGTCAAGACCGGCATGCAGGAGCGCGAGATCGCCTGGGAGGCGAAGTTGCGCAACATAAGCCCCGAGCGCGTCGTCGACGACTATGTCGCCCAGACGCCGCTCGGGCGGCTGGAGACGCCGGAGGACGTCGCCGACGTCGTGGTGTTCCTGCTTTCCGATTCCGCGCGTTTCATGACCGGCCAGGGCGTCAACGTCACCGGCGGCGTCTATATGACCTGAGCCCATGGCCTCCATCGTTTTCGAGCGCGTCGGCAAGCGCTACCCCGACGGTTTCGCCGCCGTGCGCGACCTCAACCTGGAGATCGCCGACGGCGAATTCCTGGTCCTCGTCGGCCCCAGCGGCTGCGGCAAATCCACGGCCTTGCGGATGATCGCCGGCCTGGAGGAAATGACCGAAGGCCGCCTCTACATCGACGGCGTGCTCGCCAATGGGCTCTCGCCCCGCGACCGCGACGTGGCGATGGTGTTCCAGTCCTACGCGCTGTATCCGCATATGACGGTGGCCGAGAACATCGGCTTCGGGCTCGCCTCGCGCGGCGCCCGCAAGGCCGAGATCGCCGTTAGGGTGCGCGAGACGGCGCGCCTGCTGGAACTCGAAGAGCACCTGCATCGCAAGCCCGCGCAACTCTCCGGCGGCCAGCGCCAGCGCGTCGCCATGGGCCGCGCCATCGCCCGCCGGCCGAAGGCGTTTCTGATGGACGAACCGTTGTCCAATCTCGACGCGCGCCTGCGCGGCCACATGCGCTCCGAGATCGCCGGGCTTCAGGAGATGACCGGCGTCACCACGATCTATGTCACCCACGACCAGATCGAGGCGATGACGATGGGCGACCGCGTCGCGGTGATGCGCAGCGGCGAACTGCAACAATTGGGGCCGCCGCGCGTGCTCTACGACCGGCCGGGCAATGTCTTTGTCGCCGGCTTCATCGGCGCGCCGACGATGAACTTCCTGCGCGTCGATATCGTCGCCGAGAACGGCGGCGCGGCGGCGGTGGCGGAGGGCCTGAGGCTGACGCTGCCGGCCGAACTCGTCGCCGCCAAGCCCAAGCTCGCCTCATACCTCGGCCGCAAGGTCATGCTCGGCCTGCGCCCCGAAGCGCTGAGCCGAGCGGGCGACGAGGCAGCGGCGGCGTTGGCCGGCCGCGTCGCTTTCGTCGAGGATTTCGGCGCCACGCAACTGGCGCATCTCGACATCGGCGCCAGCCTCAGCGACGTCGCCGTCGAGCCCGACGAGATCGCCGGCCGGCCGCGCCTGCGCGCCCTCATCGATGCGACGACGCCGGTGCGCTCTGGCGAGCGGCTGCGCCTCAACATCGACGCCGCCCGCGTGCATCTGTTCGATCCCGAGAGCGAATATGCGCTCTGAGGCGGTCGTCGGGCTCGACATCGGCACCACCTCGACCGTCGCCGTGGTCATGCGTGCGGGGGGCGAGGTGCTGGCCTCGGCCTCGCGCCCGGCGCGGCTGTTCTCGCCGCAGCCCGGCTTCGCCGAGGCCGACCCGGCCGAATGGTGGGCCAATGCCTGTGCGACGCTGCGCGAGGCGATCGCGGCGGCGGGCGTCGCGCCGGCCGGCGTCTGCGTCACCGGCATGCTGCCGGCCGTCGTGCTGCTCGACGACGCCGGGCGGCCGCTACGGCGCAGCCTGCAACAGAACGACGCCCGCTGCGTGCGCGAACTTGCAGAGCTTGGCGACGAGATCGAGGAGGCGGCGTTTCTCGCCGCCACCGGCCAGGGCGTCACCCAGCAACTGGTGGCGCCGAAACTGCGCTGGATCGCCCGCCATGAGCCGGAGATTTTCGCGCGCGCCAAGCACGTCCTCGGCTCCTACGATTATATCAACGCCCGCCTCACCGGCAGGCTGACGGTGGAGCGCAACTGGGCGCTGGAGGCCGGCTTCGTTGCGCTCGCCACCGATGCGCTCGACCCCGAACTGACGGCGCTTTCCGGCCTGCCCGCTGGCGCTTTCCCACCGCTGGTTGCGGCGCACGAGCGCATCGGCGCCGTCACGCCGCAGGCCGCCGCCACGACCGGCTTGCCGGTCGGCGCCGCCGTTTTCGGCGGCGCGGCCGACCACATCGCCTCGGCGCTGGCGGCGGGCCTCGCCGAGGCCGGCGACGTGCTGCTGAAGTTCGGCGGCGCCGGCGACGTCATCGCCATCTCGGAACATGCCGACCCCGACCGGCGGCTGTTCCTCGATTATCATCTCGTGCCCGGCCTCTATGCGCCGAACGGCTGCATGGCGGCTTCCGGTTCGCTGCTGCGCTGGCTGGCGGCGCTGATCGGCGGCGGGCTGTCGCTGGCGGAACTCGACGCCGAGGCGGCGGCGGTTCCCCCGAGCGCCGAAGGCGTGCGCATTCTGCCCTACTTCCTCGGCGAGAAGACGCCGATCCACGATGCGCTGGCGCGCGGCACGATCACCGGCCTCAGCCTCGGCCACGGGCGCGGCCATATCTGGCGCGCCGCTTTGGAAGCCATCGCCTGCGGCTTCCGCCATCATCTCGACGTGCTCGCCGACCAGGGCCGCCCGGCGCGCCGGCTCTACGCCTCGGACGGCGGCAGCCGCAGCGAGGTCTGGATGCAGATCGTCGCCGATGTCTGCGGCCAGCCGGTGACGACGCTCGCCGACGCCTATGGCTCCTCGGTCGGCGCCGCCTGGGTGGCGGCGGTCGGGCTCGGGCTCGCGCAATGGGGCGACGTCGCCCAAGCGCGCCGGCTCGGCAAAACCTTCGCGCCGACGCCCGGCGCGGCCTCGCTTTATGCGGATTATCGCGCGCTCTATGAGGCGCTGCGGCCGTTCTTCCATCGAGCCGGCGCATGATTCGGGCGGTGGCCTGGGACATCGACGGCACGCTGATCGACAGCGAGCCCACGCACAATGTGGCGCTCGCCGCGGTCTCCGGCCGCTATGGGGCGCCGATAAAGCCCGACGAGGCGCGTTTCCACGGCGTGGCGATGGAGGAGGCGTTCGCGCAGCTAGCGCCGCTCTACCCGCCGGACTTTACCTTGGCCGCGTGGGTCGACGAGATCGTCGCCGCCTATGTCGCGTTGACCGACGGGTTGCGGCCGTTCCCCGGCGCGCGCGAGGCGGTGGCGGCGCTGCATCGCCTGGGCGTGCCGCAGGCCTGCGTGTCGAATTCGGTGCGCCGCATCGTCGAGGCCAATCTGGCGCGGCTAGAACTCGGCGACGCGCTGGCGTTCTCGATCGCGCGCGAGGACGTCGCCAAAGGTAAGCCCGATGCCGAGCCCTATGCGCTCGCTTGCCGGCGTCTGGGCGTCGCGCCGCACGAAACGCTGGCGGTCGAGGACAGCGACGTCGGCGCCGCCTCGGCGCTTGCGGCGGGCTTGCGGGTGCTGCGCGTCGACGCCAACGGCGAAGTGTTCGCCGAGGTCGTCGCTCAGTGTACGCCGCGGGCGACGCCCTGAACGAAATAACGATTGAGAACCAGCACGATCAGCACGATCGGGATGGTGGCGAAATGCGCCAGCGCGCCGAGCGTGCCCCAGGTGATATCGTTGGTGCCGTAGGCCGTCAGCAAGGCCACCGAGATCGGCTTGGAATCGAGCCGCGTCAGGAACATCGGGAACAGGAAGTCATTCCAGGCGAACAGCGTGCAGAACAGCGCCGAAGCGATGACGCCGGAGCGCGCCGCCGGCAGCGCCACCTTGTAGAAGGCGCCGAACTGCGTGCAGCCATCGGTCAGCGCCGCCTCTTCAAGCTCCTTCGGCAGGCCGCGGAAGTTGGAGAACATCATCCAGGTGACGAAGGCGGAATTCAATACGGCATTGATGAGCACGACGCTGACCCAGCTTCCCAACAGATGCAGGTCGCGCATTAACAGATAGAACGGAATCAGCGCCGCCACCGCCGGGATCATGCGCACCGCCATGAAGCCGTAAGCCACCGCCATCGCCAGCCGGGTCTGCGAGCGCGCCAGTGCATAGCCAGCCGGCACGCCGAGCGCCAGCGACAGCAGCGTCGAGAAGCCGGCGATCAGCAGGCTGGATTCAAGCAGCGACGGAATGTCGAAGACGGCGAAGGCGCCGCGGAACTGGTCGAGCGTCGGCATGAAGCTAAGGCGTGGCGGAATCGAGAAGATCGCCGAGGACGGCTTATAGGCGGTCGTCGCCAGCCACAGGAACGGCGCCAGGAAGAACGCCAGCAGGCCAAGCAGGAACAGCCGTCGCGCCAGATCGAGCGTGCGTCTCATCGCCCGTTCGCCCGGCGGTCGGCGCCGCGGATCAGCGCGATATAGACGGCGGCGATGAGGGCGATGCAGATCAGCATGGCGTTGGCGATCGCCGAGGCGCGGCCGATGTTGAAGAAACTGAGGCCCTCCTTGACCGCCAGCAGCATCAGCGTCGTCGTGGCGTCGCCGGGGCCGCCGGCGGTGGCGACGAAGACGATGTCGAAGACGCGGAAGGCGTCGATGGTGCGCAGCGTCAGCGCCAGCAGGATCGCCGGCAGCATCAGCGGCAGGATGATTTTGCGCAAGCGCCTGATCGCCGTCGCACCGTCGACGGCGGCGGCCTCGATGAGATCGATCGGCAGCGCCTTGAGGCCGGCCAGCAGGATCAGCGCCGTCAGCGGCGTCCATTCCCAGACATCGACGAACACCAGCGTCGGCAGCGCCGTCGCCGTCGAAGCGAACAGGCCGCGTGGGCTGCTTAAGCCCCATTGCGCCAGCCAATAGCCGACGAGGCCATAATCGGCGAGCAACAAGCCCTTGAAGATGAGGCCGACGGCGAGCGGCGTGATCGTCACCGGGATGAGGATCAGCGTCAGGCAAATGCGGTTGAAGCGGTCGTCGCGCCACAACGCCAGCGCGATGAGAAAGCCGAGCCCGAGTTCGATCGTCACCGCAGCGACGGTGAACAGCAGGGTGTTGACGAGCGCGCGCCGCATTTCGGCGTCGCTCAGGAGATCGATATAGTTGCCGAAGCCGACGAAATGCGTGCGCCGCAGATCCAGGAGATTGTAAGCATAGAGGCTATAGCCGACGCCACGCGCCAGCGGATAGACGCCGAGCGCCAGGACATAAAGCACCGCCGGCGCCGCCATCGCGATGAGGAACAGCCGCCGGCGCTGCCGGAAGCCGAAGGCGGCCGGGGCGGCTTCCGCGAGCCGATCCGAGTTGAGAGCGGGCGACGTGGTCACGCGCCGCCTCTTAGCCGCTTCGCTTCAAACGCATAAAGCGCGTCGTCATGGCCGGGCTTGTCCCGGCCACCCACGCCGACGTGCGCGGCGTCGCTCTGATTGATTGATGCGAGTCGATGACGCGATAAGGCGTTAAAACAAACAAACGGCGGCGCCGCGCCCCGACGTGGATGCCTGCGACCAGCGCGGGCATGACGAAGAACGGGCGTGAGAACCCCTGTCAGAACAGCTTCTCCGCCGCCTTCTGCGCCGCATCGAGCGCCGCCTTCGGATCGCTGTTTCCAACCAGCGCCGAATTGACCGCCGTGCCGAGAATGTCCTGGATTTGCGGATATTCCGGGACGCGCGGGCGATAATCGCCGTCGCCATGCTCGAACGATTCGGCGATCACGGGCAGGAACGGGAACTTGGCGTTCAGCTCGGGGTCGGCCAACTCGCTCTTGCGCAGGAAGCTGCCGGCGCCCATCATGTTCATCTCCTTGTGGACCTTCTTGGAGGTGATCCATTTGATGAAGGTCCAGGCGGCTTCCTTATGTTTGCTGTCGGCGTTGATGGCCAGGCCCCAGCCGCCGATGCCGTAGATCTTGGGCAGGCCGGCGCCGCGCGGCGCGACCTTGATGGCGACCTTGCCGACGATCTTGGAAATCTTCGGGTCGTAATAGCCCGGCGCGCCGACCGACCAGGTCTGCATGTTGGCGGCGAGCCCCTGGCGGAAGGATTCCTCGCGCCCGCCCCAATCATAATCGGCCGCGCCCGGAGGGGCCGCCTTCTGGAACAGGTCGCGATAGACGGTGAGGCTCTTGATGTTGGCGGCCGAATTGAGCGCCGGCTTGCCAGCCGACGACAGGATCGAGCCGCCCATCTCGGCGTTGTATTGCATCCAGTCCTGCGCCACCGCCGGGCCTTTCTGGCCGTTGGCGACGAAACCGTATTGCTTCTTGGCCGGGTCGGTCAGCTTATAGGCGTCGGCGACCAGTTCCTCCATCGTATCGGGCGGCTTGAGGCCGGCGGCGGCGTAGAGGTCCTTGCGATAGGCCAGCACATTGGCGTAACCGGCGAACGGGAAGGAGACCTGTTTGCCGTGGTAATTGCCGAGCGACTTCATCAGCACGGGATAGATGTCGTCGACGTCGATCTCCTTGGCGTCGCGCTTGATGAGAGCGCTGAGTTCGACGGTATAATTGTTGGCGGCCAGTTGCCCGGCCCAGACGATGTCGGTGGTGATGACGTCGTAGCCGCCGGTATGGGCGATGAAATCGGCGGTGGTCTTGGTCAGCAGCGAGCCGTAATCGAGAATGTCGACCTTGAGCGTCGCCCCGGTCTCGGCCTTGAACTGCGGCGCCAGCTTGGCGACGACGGCGGCGAACTGGTCGTTCTGCGAGGCGAGGTTGAGGGTGACGCCGTCGAGCGGCTTGGCGGCGGCGCCGATGGTGAGCGCGATCCAGCCGGAAGTCGCCAAGCCCAGCAGATTGCGTTTCGTGAGCGCCATGTTTCCTCTCCCGGTCAATTCCCCGGATCAAACTATACATCAAACAAAAGCGCACTCAAGCGCACTTGACAAATTTTGCTTCACCGCAGAATGTCACAAAACTGAACATTATCGCGCAAGAATGATCGCAATTCGCGCAGACCGAAATAGCAAAAGGCGCCCGGAGACAGCCCGATGAGCCTGGAAGCCATTCTCGCGCGCGCCCGTGAGGACAGCGCCGAGTTTCCCTATTGCCTCTCCAATCACGCCACGATGGTCGCCATCGCGCTCGACCGCCTCGGCGCTTCGCCGGCGCGCATCGCCCAATGGGTCGACGTCTATCGCGAGGCCAACGGCCTCGTCGCGCCGCCGCCGCCGGTCGCCCCGATCGTCGAGGGCGACTGGCAGGCGGCGCTCGGCCAACGCGCCCGCGAGGCCGATTACCGCGCCTTCTTCACCACGCAAACGCGACGGCTGGGGCTCACCGGCGCGACGCGGCGCTATCTGCCGCGCCTCGTCCCAGGCCTCGCCGGCAGCGCGTTTCATCCGCTGATGCGCCTCGCCTACGCGACGCTGAAGGATGACGCCGAGGAGGGCGGCGCCGCGCTCGGCTATTGGGCCGCCTGCTACATGGCGCTGCCGGCCGCCGGCGCCCATGCGCCCGATACCGACGATCCCGGCGCGGTGCTCGCCGGCGTCGCCGGCATCGACGGCGTGCGCGACTACGAGCCGCAGACCGATCTGCTGTGGCACAATATCCGCGCCGTCGCCGATCTGCCGGGCTTCGCGCCGGTCGTTGACCGGCTGGCGTTCGGCCCGCAGACGCCGCGCCGGTTGGCGGCGACGGCGCTGGCCCTGTTTGCCGCGACGCAGGATTTCACCGCCCTGCACGCCCTCACCGGGCTGCATTGGATTCGCCTCATCGCGCCGAACCTCGACGACGCCGAGCCGCTGTATCGCGGGTTCTGGCAGATCATCGCCTCGCTCGTGCCGAAGATCGGCTTCCCGACGCTACCGAGCGCCGAGGCGCTCGACGCTTGGCGCGCCCTTCCCGCGCCGGAATGGCCGGAGATCCGCGCCAAGGCGATCGCTTCGGCCGACGAACACGATATTTCCCTCACCTACTCGGCCTTCGTCGAGCAGGCCGAGTGGGGCGACCGGCTCTATCGCGTCGTCGCCGCGCGCCGCGTCGGGCTCATCGCCTAAACGCAGGCGTGCAAGCGAGAGGTGCTGGCCGGCGTCAGGCCGCCAGCGCCAGCCGCACGGCGCGGCCGGTGGCGACGAGGCGGTGCAGCTTGACGCCCTCGCATTCGCTGCCCCGGCATTCCTCGGTCGCATACGCGATCTCGACCACGCCGTCGGCGCCATATTCCTCGGCCTCGCGGCTCAGCAACTTCAGCGCGATCTCGCGGTCTTCGGGCCCGAGGTCGCGCTCCGCCGCCCGCCACGGCGTGTGCGCGCAGACACGGCCGATCGTGTATTGGGCGCGGTTGGCATCGAGCGACGCAGTAAAACTCATTTGCATGACGTTACCCTGTCAAACCCCTTCGCGAAACCTGGAGAAGGGGCCTTGTTTTACGGTTAAGGACTTTGGCCGACTTGGCGGATATAGTTTACGATCTCCGGTTTCGATGCTGTGATAAAACGCACAGGGCGGCGCTGACGAGGCGCCGCCCTGGCGAATTTTTGGCGGACGCGGGCTAAAGGCGGTTTGCCTCAGCCTGTGTCCTGACCGACACGGTGCGCGCCCCTTACAAAGCGGCCACCACCTCTTTCTTCTCCAGATCCTCGCCGGTCTGCTGATCGACGACGCGCATCGAGAGCTTGACCTTGCCGCGATCGTCGAGGCCCATCAGCTTGACCTTGACCTTGTCGCCTTCCTTGACGACATCCGTAGTCTTGTTGACGCGGGTCTTGGCGAGCTGGCTGATGTGGACCAGGCCGTCCTTGGCGCCGAAGAAATTGACGAAGGCGCCGAACTCCATCGTCTTGACCACGGTGCCTTCGTAGATCTGGCCGACCTCCGGCTCCGAGACGATCGACTTGATCCAGCTCACCGCCGCCTTGATCTTGGCCTGATCGCTGGAGGCGATCTTCACGGTGCCGTCGTCCTCGATGTTGACCTTGGCGCCAGTCTTCTCGACGATCTCGCGGATCACCTTGCCGCCGGTGCCGATCACTTCGCGGATCTTGTCGGTCGGGATCTTCATCTGCTCGATGCGCGGCGCGAACTCGCCGAGTTCGGCGCGCGCGCCGGTCAGCGCCTTGTTCATTTCGCCCAGGATGTGCAAACGCCCGTCCTTGGCCTGGGCGAGCGCCTGCTTCATGATCTCCTCGGTGATCCCCGCGATCTTGATGTCCATCTGCAGCGAGGTGACGCCCTCGGTGGTTCCCGCCACTTTGAAGTCCATGTCGCCGAGATGGTCCTCATCGCCAAGGATGTCGGAGAGCACCGCGAAGCGCTCGCCTTCGAGAATGAGCCCCATGGCGATGCCCGCCGTCGGGCGCTTCAGCGGCACGCCGGCGTCCATCAGCGCCAACGAGGAGCCGCAGACGGTGGCCATCGACGAGGAGCCGTTCGACTCGGTGATCTCCGAGACGCAACGGATCGTGTAGGGGAATTCCGCCGGGGTCGGCAGCATCGGATGAATGGCGCGCCAGGCGAGCTTGCCGTGGCCGATCTCGCGCCGCTTCGGCGAACCGACGCGGCCGGTCTCGCCGACGCTGTAGGGAGGGAAGTTGTAGTGCAGCAGGAAGCGCTCCTTGTAGGTGCCTTCCAACGCGTCGATGAACTGCTCGTCCTCGGAAGTGCCCAGCGTCGCCACGACCAGCGCCTGCGTCTCGCCGCGGGTGAACAAGGCCGAGCCGTGGGCGCGCGGCAGCACGCCGACCTGACCCTGGATCGGGCGAACAGTCACCAGGTCGCGGCCGTCGATGCGGCGGCCGTGGTCGAGGATGTTCCAGCGCACGACCTTGGCTTGCGCGTTATGGAACGCCTCGGCGACTTCCTCCTTGGCGAACTTCGCCTCGCCCTCGGCAGGGGCCAGCGCCTCGAACACCTTCTTTTTCACCGCGTCGACGGCGGCGTAACGCTCCTGCTTGACGGTCAGCGAATAAGCGGCGCGCAGATCCGCCTCGGCGACTTCCAGCACCGCCTTTTCGGCGCCCGCCTTGTCGGCGCTGTTGAGTTCGCGCGGCTCCTTGGCGGCCTTCTCGGCGAGCTTGATGATCGCCGCGATCACCGGCTGGAAGGCGCGATGGCCGGCCATCACCGCTTGCAGCATGGTGTCTTCCGACAGTTCCTTGGCCTCGGACTCGACCATCAGCACCGCGTCCTGCGTGCCGGCGACGACGAGATCGAGATCGGAATCCTTGATCTGGTCGAGCGTCGGGTTGACGACCAGTTCGCCCTTGATGTGGCCGACGCGCGCCGCGCCGATCGGTCCCATGAACGGCACGCCGGAAAGGCAGAGCGCGGCGGACGTGGCGACCAGCGCCAGAATATCCGGGTCGGTCTCCATGTCATGGCTCAGCACCGTGACGATGACTTGCGTCTCGCAGCGGAAATCGTCGGGGAACAGCGGGCGGATCGGGCGGTCGATGAGGCGCGAGGTCAGCGTCTCCTTCTCCGAGGGCATGCCCTCGCGCTTTTTGAAGCCGCCGGGGATGCGGCCCGCCGCGTAAGCCTTCTCGATATAGTCGACGGTGAGCGGGAAGAAATCCTGTCCGGGCTTGGCCGTCTTGGCGGCGACGACGGTGGCGAGCACGGTGGTCTCGCCCCATTGGGCGAACACGGCGCCATCGGCCTGACGGGCGATGCGGCCGGTCTCCAGCGTCAGCTCGCGGCCGCACCAGTCCAGCTTTTCGCGTTGAATATCAAACATCTTTGCATCCTTCTCGGTTGTGGTGAGGATGCGAAAGCTCCAAAACGTCCGTCTGAAATACGTCATCGGCAAGACGGCGAGGGGCTCGGCCCTGAGTTGGGCGGAACCCCTGGCTATCCTGCCATGACGAAAGCTTTCGCATCTTGGGGTCGGCCGCGCCGGGCTAGCCCGGCGCGGCTCAGTGCTTCTTGTCCTTTGGCCCGCTCAGCGGCGAATGCCAAGCCGTTCGATCAGCGTCTTATAACGCCCTTCGTCGACTTTCTTCACATAGTCGAGCAGCGTGCGGCGCTGCGAGACCATCTTCAGAAGGCCGCGACGGGAATGATTGTCCTTGACGTGGGCCTTGAAGTGGCCCGTGAGATTGGTGATGCGCTCGGTGAGGATGGCCACTTGCACCTCGGGCGAGCCGGTATCGCCGGGCTTGATGGCATAGTCGCGAATGAGCAGGGCCTTGCGATCGGCGGTGATCGACATCGGGATGTCTCCTTTTCGGGGGTGACGGCCGAGCCGGGATGTCGTCCAGGTCGGTCGCGGTCCTCGGGCGACCGAGGGCCGCGGCCTTATACAGGTTTTTGCGCCGGCGCCTAGCCCATCTTATTCATGACGGGTGCGATTTCTGGTTGGCGAGCGTAGCGTATAGAGCTGATATAGCGTAGGATTCGGTCGCTTACGCTTATTCGGCCGGCGCCTGGCGACGCTCCGCTCGCCATTTAGTCAGCGCCGCCGCCCAATTGACAAAGTAGCGCTGGAACGCGCCGGCGCGCCGAGCGTATCGTGGGGTGGCGCACCATCCGCGGACGGGCGAAACCGTCGCAATAGATCGATTTTTTTTCGCGCCGCACCGGGCGATGTCGGTGAAGCCCGCGGCCCCGGCGAGCACAGTCAGAAGACTCAAACCACAGAGCCGCGTCGAGCAGCAGACCACCTTGCCTGACCGCAAGCGATCCTTCATGTATTTGAAATGACGCAGAAATATTACCTATCCACCGAGCGCGCCAAAGTCTATCGCTGATTGTTCCACCGTCGCTCTCCGCCTTTCGAGGCCGTGGAGAGCGATAGATTCAGCACATCGCTGTGATGTCACGAAGTTGCTCACCCGATTGCCCTGAGGCAACCTTTCGGCGGCCGTTGACACCATCACTATGGCGACTTATGACCCGCCCGGGCCCAGGTGGCGGAATTGGTAGACGCACTGGTTTCAGGTACCAGCGGTGCAAGCCGTGAAGGTTCGAGTCCTTTCCTGGGCACCATTAC
>DATNDU010000016.1:0-3861 GCA_035606915.1 Roseiarcus sp.
TCATGGCCGGCGCGGGCGAAGCTGATCGCCCAGCCGCGCCCCACGAATCCCGAGCCTATTATGGCGACTTTGCTCATTCCGGACGTCTCCTGTCGTCGCCTTCGCAGCGGCTTATGGTCGGCTTCGAGGCTGCGCGGCCCGCCGCAGATATTACGCCGCGACGCCGACAGCAAACCGGGCGCGACGTCCCCCTCGGCCCGGCGCGCGCTTTCCGGTATGTAAGGGGCCGCGAGCCGGCGCGCGGTCGATCGCCGCCTCAAACAAGGACTGCCCGTCGATGAAACTGTATTATTCCGCGACCTCGCCCTATGTGCGCAAGGTTCTCGTCGTCGCTGAGGAGCTCGGGCTCGCCGGGCGCATCGAGCGGCTGCCGTCGGCCGCCCATCCCGTCAATCGCGACCGCGGCATCGTCGCCCACAATCCGCTCGGCCAGGTGCCGACCTTCTTCACCGACGACGGGACGATGCTCGCCGACAGCCGCGTCATCTGCGAATATCTCGATGCGCTGGCCGGCGGCGGCCTGTTTCCCGCCGTCGGCCCGGCGCGTTGGCGGGCGCTCACCGATCAGGCGCTGGGCGATGGCGCGCTCGCCGCGGCGTTGCTGTCGCGCTATGAAATCGCGGTGCGGCCGGCCGAGAAACAAATGAGCGAGTGGCGCAACGGCCAGCTCGAAAAGATCGCCGACACCCTGGCGACGATCGAGACCCACGCCGCCGGCTTCGGCGAGCGCTTCGACATCGGCACGATCACCTTCGGCTGCCTGCTCAGCTATCTCGACCTGCGCTTCGCCGATCTCGCCTGGCGCGACGGGCGCCCGGACGCTTCCGCGTGGTTCGCGCGCTTCGACGCGCGGCCGGCGATGGCGGCGACCCGGCTGCGGGCTTAAGCCTCGCCCGCGTCCTCCTGCGCGCGGCGGCCGAAATCGGGCGCCGCGGTCTCCTGGCCCTGCTCGACGATGGCGCGACGGATCGCCCGCGTGCGGGTGAACAGATCGAACAGACCGTCGCCGTCGCCGCGCCGGATCATGCGTTGCAGGGCGGTCAACTCCTCGGTGAAGCGGCCGAGCATCTCCATCACCGCCTCGCGGTTGTTGAGGAACACGTCGCGCCACATCGTCGGATCGGACGCCGCCAGCCGCGTCGAATCGCGGAAACCGCCGGCGGAGAATTTTATCACCTCCGAGCGCAGCGAATCCTCCAGATCCGCCGCCGCGCCGACCAGCGTATAGGCGACGACATGCGGCACATGGCTGGTGATCGCCAGCACCAGATCGTGATGCTCCGGCGTCATGATCTCGACATTGGCGCCGAAGGCGGCCCAGAACGCCTGCACTTTGTCGACCGCTTGGCGGCCCGTTCCCGGCGGTGGGGTGAGGATGCACCAGCGGTTACGAAACAGCGTCGCAAAGCCCGCATCCGGGCCGGAATACTCGGTGCCGGCGACGGGATGGGCCGGCACGAAATGCACGCCCTGCGGCAGACGCGGGCCGACCTCGGCCACCACCGCCGATTTGACGGAGCCGACATCGGAGACGATCGCCCCGGCCTTAAGCGCCGGCGCCATCCTTTGCGCGATCTCGGCATTGGCCCCAACCGGGGCGCAGAGGATGACGAGATCGGCATCGCGCACGGCCTCGGTCAGCGAGGGCGCGTAGACTTGCCCGAGGCCCAGCGCCTCGGCGCGGGCGAGCGCCGCCGCGTCACTGTCATGGATGACGAGGCGGCCCGCCGCGCCAGTGCGGGCGCAGGCGTGGGCGATCGACGCACCGATGAGCCCGATGCCGATGAGGGCGACCGTTGCGAACAACGGCGCCGGCAGAGGAGACAGCGCCACGCGAGTCACGCCGAAAGAAAGCGCTTCAGCGCTGCGACGACGCCGGTGTTGGCCTCCTCCTCGCCGACAGAAAGGCGCAGGCAATCGGGCAGGCCATAGCCGCCCATGCCGCGCAGCACGAAGCCGGCCGCCGTGAGCGCGGCGTCGGCGCGGCGCGTCTCGGCCGCGTCACGGAAGCGCATGAGCAGGAAATTGCCGTGGCTCGGCGGGACTTCGAGCCCGAGCGCCTGGAGTTCGCGCCTGAGCCACGGCAGCCAGCGCGCGTTATGGGCGACCGCCTGCGCGACATGCTGGGGATCTTCGAGCGCGGCGACGCCGGCGGCTTGCGCCGCCACGTTGACGTTGAACGGCCCGCGAATGCGGTTCATCGCGTCGATCAGATAGGGCGGCCCATAGGCCCAGCCGATGCGCAGGCCGGCCAGACCATAGGCCTTGGAGAAGGTGCGCAGCATGACGACGTTCTCGTGCGCATCGACCAACTCGACGCCGGGTTCGTAGCTGTCCTCGGCGACATATTCGGCGTAAGCGGAATCGAGCACCAGCAGCGTATCGGCGGGCAGGCCGGCGTGCAGGCGGGCCAGTTCGCCGCGCGGCAGCAGCGAGCCGGTCGGATTGTTGGGATTGGCGAAGAAGACGACGCGCGTGCGCTCGCTGACGTGCGCGAGCAGGGCGTCGACATCGGCGGTCCAGTCGCGCTCCGGCGCGATCACCGGCGTGCCGCCGGCGGCGCGAATGGCGATCGGGTAGGAGACAAAGCCGAACTGGCTGTAAAGCCCCTCGTCGCCGGACGTCAGCAAGACCTGGGCGATGAGCCCGATCAACTCGTCCGATCCATTGCCGCACAGGAGGCGCGCGGGATCGAGCCCGTGGCGCGCGCCAATGGCGTGGCGCAGCGCCGAGGCGCCGCCATCGGGATAGCTGGCGAGGTTAGCCGCCGCCTCGCGATAGGCGGCGATCGCCTTCGGCGACGGGCCGAGCGGCGATTCGTTGGAGGAGAGCTTGTAGGTCTTGCCGGCGCCGGCGGGGGCGGGCTTGCCGGGCACGTAGGCCTCGATTTCGAGGAGTTCGGGGCGGGGCTGCGGACGGGGGGCGGGTTGCGACATGGGACTCATCAATAGCAGACCCGGGCAGCGGGTGCCGGCTTTTCGCGAAAGTCGCGGCGGATGACAAGGGCGGTCTCATTCTCCCGCGTGTTCGCGAAGCTTGGCATCCCCGTCAGAAGAAGAAGCAGACAGCTCGCTGGTCATTGGCGCTGCAAAAAGCCAGCGAATTGGGCGTGCCGTTTGAGAGTGGTCTGAACCTGTGCTGCAATGGTCGACGGCATCGTGTTTTCAGGGCTGAAAGCCTTAATTTCGACGATCACGTTTGCAGGCGCTATCGGTGAACGGTCCACAAGGATGTCAGCTCGAATCTTTCTATAATTCGACGTTACCGTCTGCTCGTAGGACGCCGTTAGACCCAAAGACTGAAGACACTTGGAAAGACGTCGGCCTAGCTGCGTGGGCTTCGAGGTTATCCCGGCGTACCACGTTCGCGCCGCATTAGCTCGCTGTGACTCCCTCTCCCTAAGAGGAGCATATGTATCCGGCGTCCAGTTACCCGAGATAATCGAGAAAAAATGCGTAGACTTTAACTGATTGAGATAATTTTTCCCAAGCGTCACATCTTCGTCGTCAAGGTTTTTGCATAGCGGATGGAGATCAGCAGCAGCAATGGGCACTAAACGTAAATCAAAATACAAGCGAGTTCTATTATATTCTCGTAACGGTAGTTGAGCTTGATCTTCTGCGTTTAATTGTCTGTACCACGCGTCCCAGTTTAATTTATACCCAGAGCGTGGGTCGGTAAATTGTTGGAATCGGGAAATCCTAACCAAATTCAAGAGATCCCCGGCTTTGCCGGGGTGGCCGTAGAAGTTTGACTTTTACGGGGGTCCACCGTGATTTTTGCCGTCGTGAGCCGCCAAGCACACGAAGGGTCTAATCACGATGGACGAGTTCGAGAGCTTAAGTCACACCAAGTGGGAGT
>DATNDU010000067.1:0-27188 GCA_035606915.1 Roseiarcus sp.
CGAGATCGGCGAGGCGCTGGGGCTGATGGATTTCGAGACCGCGGCGAAGCTGTCGGGGGCGCGCTTCGTGGTGCTGAAGGGGGCGCTGGCGCGGCTGGAGCGGGCGCTGATGCAGTTCATGCTCGATCTGCACACCACCCAGCACGGCTATATGGAGATCAACCCGCCGGTGCTGGTGCGCGACGAGGCGATGTTCGGCACGGCGCAATTGCCGAAGTTCCGGGAGGATCAGTTCGCAACTACGACTGTCGTAGCCGAGAAGCGGCGAGAACTTGAGGCCAATATTGACGCTCTCAAACAAGCGGTGTCTGGTCAATTAAAATACAAAAATCTATTTTTGAACGAACGCGGCAATACAACTGAAGCAATCTCGGGTTTTGAGTCCGAAATTTCTAATATGCAGTTCGGAATTGAGAGTTGGTCTGAAGAATTAGCAAAAATTATAGCGAATTCACCAACCGCCTCTGCAAATCGCTGGCTCATCCCCACCGCCGAAGTCCCGCTGACCAACATGGTGCGCGAACAAATCCTCGACGAGCGCAAGCTTCCCATGCGCTTCACCGCCGGCACGCTTTGCTTCCGCGCCGAGGCGGGCGCGGCGGGGCGCGACACACGCGGCATGATCCGCCAGCATCAGTTCGAGAAGGTCGAACTGGTCTCGATCACCACGCCGGAGCAATCGGGCGAGGAGCACGAGAGAATGACCCGCGCCGCCGAGGAGGTGCTGCGGCGCCTCGGCCTGCATTTCCGCACCGTGGCGCTCTGCACCGGCGACATGGGCTTTTCGTCGAAAAAGACCTACGACATCGAGGTCTGGCTGCCGGGGCAGAACCGCTTCCGTGAGATTTCGTCGTGTTCGGTGTGCGGCGATTTCCAGGCCCGGCGCATGAACGCCCGCTGCCGCGCCCCGGACGCCAAGGCGACGCGCTTCGTCCATACGCTCAACGGCTCCGGCGTCGCGGTCGGGCGCGCGCTGGTGGCGGTGATGGAGACCTACCAGACGCCGGACGGCGGCATCGAAGTGCCAGAGGCGCTGCGCGCCTATATGGGCGGGGTGGATCGGATCAAGCCGGCGAAATAAACTCGCCAGCGGCTGATTGC
The DNA here is from genome assembly GCA_035606915.1 of Roseiarcus sp. Lineage (GTDB taxonomy): Bacteria > Pseudomonadota > Alphaproteobacteria > Rhizobiales > Beijerinckiaceae > Roseiarcus. Next base: position 1,102 of record DATNDU010000067.1, read on the forward strand.
CGGCGCGGCTCCTGCGCCGGCCTAATCTTTCGCCGGCCCTGTCGCCACCGGGCAGTCTTCCCGCCCGCCCCACTCCGCCCAGGAGCCGTCATAGAGGCCGGCCATTTCGCCGCCCGCCTCCTCGACCGCCAGCGCCAGAATCGCCGCGCTGACGCCGGAGCCGCACGTCGTCAGCACCGGCTTGGCGAGATCGACGCCATGCGCCTTGAGCGTCTCGATCAGCGCCGCCTTCGGCTTCAGTTGGCTGTGCTCCAGCACTTCCGCGTAGGGTAGGTTGAGCGCGCCCGGCATGTGGCCGCTCCTCAGCCCCGGCCGCGGCTCCGGCGCGCGGCCCTCGAAACGGTCGCGGGGCCGCGCGTCGAGCACCTGCGCCGCGCCGCTGGCGAGCGCCGCCTTAACCGCGCGCGCGCCGGCGACCATGCGGGGATCGAGCCGCGGTGTGAACACGGTCGGCTGCGGGTTGGCCTCGCCGGCTTCGATCGGCCGGCCTTCATGCATCCATTTCGGCAGGCCGCCTTCGAGGATGAACACGTCCTTGGCTCCGAAAGCGCGCAGCGTCCACCACACCCGCGCCGCCGCGAACAGCCCCAGCGAATCGTAGATGACGAAGCGCATGCCGTCGCCGAGTCCGAGTTCGGCCATCGCCTTGGCGAACGCCCGCGGCGCCGGCAGCATATGTGGGAGGCCGGTGGAGGCGTCGGCGATCTCGTCGATGTTGAAGAACACCGCGCCGGGGATATGGCCGTCGCGGAACTCGGCGTCGCCCTTGCGGGCGCTCGTCGGCATGTGCCAGGAGGAATCGATCACCCGCAAGTCGGGATCGCCGAGATGGGCGTCGAGCCATTCGGTGGAGACGAAATTGGCGTGGCTCATGAGCGCTCGACTCGCATCCAACCGTTGAGGCCCAGACGCTCCTGCGGCAGATAGGCGCCCTTGTAGGCCATCTTGCGCGAGCCCTCGACCCAATAACCGAGATAGACATGCGGCAGACGCATGCGTCGCGCCTTCTCGATATGGTCGAGGATGACGTAGGCGCCGAGCGAACGCTTGGCCATGGCGGGATCGTAAAAGGAATAGACCAGCGACAGCCCATCGGCGAGCCGGTCGGTGAGACAGGCGGCGATCAACGGCCCCTCGCCGCGGCCGTGGATCGGCGTGTCCGGCCCGCGCTGGCGATATTCGGTGACGACAGTGTCGATATGGCTGTCCTCGACCATCATCGAATAATCGAGCACCGACATGTCGGCCATGCCGCCGTCGGGATGGCGCGAGTCGAGATAATCGCGAAACAGCGAATATTGCTCCGGCGTCGGCTTCGCCGGCGCCGTCGCGCCGATGAGGTCGGCGTTGCGGCGGCGCACGCGCAACTGGGTGGCGTTGGGCGCGAAATCCTCGACCAGCACGCGCACCGAGACGCAGCCGCGGCAGTTCTCGCACGCCGGGCGGTAGGCGATGGTCTGCGAGCGGCGGAAGCCGGTCTGCGTCAGCATGTCGTTGAGCGCGGCGGCGCGCTTGCCCACCAGATGGGTGAACACCTTGCGCTCGACCATGCCCGGCAGATATGGGCACGGCGACGGGGCCGTCAGGTAGAATTGCGGGGCGTCCCGCACCTCGCGCGTCAAACGGTCCTCTCCTAGCTCAGCCCAGCGACGAAGCTAGTCCGGAACCGCGGACGCGGAAATGGGGCATAGCGAATTTTTTTATTCACGGTTTGCGGATTATCGCCGTCGCGTCACCACCAGGCCGGACAGGATGTCGTGCAGGAAGCGCTTTTCGGAATCGACCAGCGTCACCAGAAACACCAGCGGCAAGAACCAGCTCAGGTAGAAGAACGCCCCGTGCGCCGCCGCATTGAGGAAAGGCGGCGTCGCGCCGTTATCGGCCATGCTGGCTTCGAGGTCCATCGCCCGCATGCCCGGCGTCGCCCGGCGCGCGCTTGAGAGCGACATGCCGTTGTAGAAAAATGCGACGATCGGCCACAGCGGCGGCAGGAAGAAGAACGACAGCCCCAGCGTCACCACTCCCAGCAGCACGTAAAGCACGCCGACGACGACGCTGACGATGACGAAATCGACCGCCAGCGCCATCAACCGGCGCGTGCGTACCCCGGCGAGCGCATCGCGCCCGGGGCGCGCACCAATATAAGCCTGGGACATGAAGCCCTCCTGCAAGCCTGCGCGGCAGCATGTGGCGTGCGGCAGCGGCGCGATCAAGCCCAGCGCCGGCCCATATTTTCGCGCGCCCCGAGCAGCCCGCCCGGCCGCAACGCGAGCAGGATCGCCAGCAGCGCGTAGGTCGCCACGTCGCGGTAGTCGATCGGCATATAGGCCGACCAGAACGCCTCGAAGCCGCCGAGCATGAGGCCGCCGATCAGCGCGCCGGGCGCCGAGCCGACGCCGCCGAGGATCGCCGCCGCCAGCGCCTTCAGGCCTAGCATGGCGCCGGCGCCATAGCCGACGGCGCCGTAAAACATCGTCATCACGAAGCCGGCCAGGCCCGCGAGCGCGCTCGCCAGCGCAAAGGTTTTCAGGAATACGCGACCGGGATCGACGCCGAACAGGCTGGCGGCGAGCGCATCGTCGGCATAGGCGCGCCATTCGCGGCCGAAGCGGGTGAAGCGCATCGCCGCCACCAGCGCCAGCCCGGCGGCGAGCGCTACGCCGGCCGAGAACAAGGCGTCGGCCGAGGTGGTGACGATGAAATCGCCAGCGCGCGCCAGGCCGAACGGCGCGTTGAGCACCGGCGACACCCAGTTGAGCGTCGTCCCCTGCGTCAACCGCAACAGTTCGCTTAAAAAAACCAGCAGGCCGACGGTGGCGACCAGTACCTGTTGCGCGCTCCTGTCGCGCAACGGCGCCAGCGCCCAGGCGCCGCTGGCGACGCCCCAACCCAACGCCGCGGCGACGCCGAGCGCGCCGGCGCTCAGCAGCACATAGCCCGGCGGCGCGCCGGCCGCCAACGCCGCGCCGATGGCCGCGCCATAGCCGCCCGCCGCCGCCAGCGCCCCGAAGGCGAAATTGATGCGCCCGATGAGGCCGTAGATCAGCGAATAGGCGGCGGCGAGCAGAGCGTAAACGGCAGTCGAGGGCAGGGCGTTGAGGGTCTGTTGCAGAGCGTAGGCGACAGGCTTGGAGAGTCGCGGCAGATCGTCGATGCGGCCGAGCGGCAGCGGATCGGCGGCGCGCCCTTCAGGGGTGGCGAGCCAGAAGCGGATGAGGAAATAGCGGCTGACGGCGCCGAGAGGCTGGCCGTCGAGCGTGATCTCCTGAAGTTCGTTGGAGTGCAGCGGCCGGCCGGGACGGCGGAAGCGGCAATGCGCCTCCCGCCGCCGGCCGCCTGGCCGCTCGCGGTAGGAAACGGCGACGCCGCGCCCGTCGGCGTCCTCGCTCTGGCTGAGGATCGAGACGGCGGCGTCGCGCGGGCTCAGCGCCGGCAGCGCCATGCGGCAGAGGCGGGCCTGATCGACCTCAAGCTGCTGCGCACAAGAGGCGAGGGCGAGCAGGAGCGCCAGGATGGCGACGAGGCGCGTCATCCCGGATGCGTCCTGGCGAAGCGCTTCTGTTTGGCGCGGTTGCCGCAGACCTCCATCTCGCACCAGCGCCGGCTTTTGTTCTTGGTGGCGTCGAAGAACAGCCAGCCGCATTTCTCGCCCTGGCATTGCTTGACGCGGGTGAGATCGGCCTGTTGCAATAAAGTCAGCGCCGACAGCGAGATCGGCCCGAGGATGGTCTCGACCGGCGCCTCGCGCGGGCGCCACGTCCAGCCGAAATGAACGCCGATCGGCGCCAGCGCGGCGCGCGCCAAAGCGTGGGCGTAAGCATGGGCGAGGCCCGCGAGGGGCTGGCGCGGCGCGGGGCCGCCGGCGGCGATCGCGGCGCCCAACTCATAGACATCCTCGCGTAGCGCCAGCGCCTGGGCGATGAGGCGCTGGCCAAGCACCGGGTTGGCCGCCGCCGCCTCGGCGAGCCATTGCGCCTCTTCGGGCGCCAGCACCTGCGCGTGCGCCGCCCATTGCACGACATGCTCGGGCCGCTGGAGATGATCCCGCTCGGCGGGAAGGCCGCGCGCCGAGCGGGTGTTGGCGAAATCCAGCGCCAACTCGCCGCCGATCAGCGTCAGCGCGCCGGCGCGCGATGGGCTCATGCTAACCACTTATCGTCTCTTTACAGGTTATAGATCGCGATATAATCTCGATCTGTAACTGCCAACAAGCAAATTGGAGGTTAGCATGTCGAGGCAAACGCTGGAAGGGGCGTCGCTCGCCGCAGACAGCCCGGCGCTTTCGCCGTCGCCGAAGATCGCGCGCATCTGGCAGGGCCGCACGCCGCTCGCCCGCGCCGACGAATACCGCCAATATTTGTTTGACGCCGGCGTCAGCAGGATCGCCGCCATTCCCGGCAATCGCGGCGTGCAGATGATGATGCGCAAGACCGCGCAAGAGGGCGAGTTCATGGTCGTGTCCTACTGGGACATGATCGAGGCCATCGCAGGCTTCGCTGGGCCGGGTTATGAACAGGTATGCGACTTGCCGCGCGACGACGAATTCCTCATCGACAAGCAGACGCAGGCGCGCCACTTCGAACTGAACGTGAATTTCCGCCGCGACTGACGCGCCGCCGCGCCTATCGCCGGGCGCTCAGGAAACGGGCGAAGGCGGCCAGCGTCGCCTCCGAGGCGTGGTGTTCCATGCCCTCCGCGTCGGCCTCCGCCGCCTCGGGCGGCACGCCGATGGCGCACAGCGTATCGACGACGAGCCGGTGGCGCGCCCTGACTTTCTCGGCCAGCGCCGCGCCGGATTCGGTGAGGAACACGCCGCGATAGGGGCGGGAGGTGACGAAGCCCTCGCGCTTCAGCCGCGCGATGCATTTGAGCGCCGTCGGATGGGCGACGCCGAGCCTTTTGGCGATTTCGGTGGCGCGTGCCTCGCCGTGGGCGGCGTGCAGGTCGGCGATCAACTCGACATAATCCTCGGCCAGCGTCGCCGAACGGGCGGCGCGCGCCTGGCCGAAGCGGCGCGCCTGGGTCGGCTCGGCCGGCATCTCGGGCCTGGGGTTCGACGCCTGCGACAACCAGCTTCTCCTCAAGCGAAACGGCCTCGGCCTGCCCGGTTGCATTTAGCCGTGTTCGCGGCGTGACGCAAAACCGGCGCCCGCGCGGCGGCGGCCTGCGGGACTTGCTACGCGGTGAGACGTGCAGTTCAAGCTCGACGACGAGAAGTCGCCGCCGATCGCCGAGTTCATGCTGCGCTCGCTCTACGAGGCGTTTCTCGACGCTCCCAGCGTGATCTTGAAGTTCCACGCGCCGCTGGCCAAAGCTCCGCCGCCGCGCGAGGCCTGCACGCCGACCAGCTAGGGTTCATCGCCAATTCTAGGACGTTGAAATCACATAGCTTTCCAAACCGACTAGGGGTAGCCTTTCGCGCCGCGATCGGCTAAGAGGGGCGTCAATCGAAACTCCCCGGAAATTGCCTTGAGCGACGACAAGCCCGAAAAGCCGTCGGACCCCTCCGACATCAAGCCCGTCTCGATCATGGACGAGATGAAGCGCAGCTATCTCGATTACGCGATGAGCGTCATCGTCAGCCGCGCGCTGCCCGACGTGCGCGACGGGCTGAAACCGGTGCATCGGCGTATCCTGTTCGGCATGTCGGAGCTGAAATTCACCCCCGACCGCCCCTACAACAAATCCGCCCGAACCGTCGGCGACGTGATCGGCAAATATCACCCGCACGGCGATCTCGCCGTCTACGACGCGCTGGTGCGCATGGCGCAGGATTTCTCGATGCGCGCGCCGCTCGTCGACGGGCAGGGCAATTTCGGCTCCATCGACAACGATCCGCCCGCGGCGATGCGCTACACCGAATCGCGACTCGAAAAGATCGCGATGGCGATGCTGGAGGATCTCGACAAGGAAACCGTCGATTTCCGCCCCAACTACGATGAGAAGGAAACCGAGCCGACGGTGCTGCCGGCCCGCTTCCCGAACCTGCTCGTCAACGGCGCCGGCGGCATCGCGGTCGGCATGGCGACCAACATTCCCCCGCACAATCTGGGCGAAGCCATCGACGCGGCGCTGGCGCTGATGGACAAGCCGGATATGGGCGTCGAGGAATTGATGGAGATCATCCCCGGCCCGGATTTCCCGACCGGAGCGCAGATCGTCGGCCGCTCCGGCATCCGTTCCGCCTATTCGACCGGGCGCGGCTCGATCATCCAGCGCGCCAAGACCCATTTCGAGACGCTGCGCAAGGATCGCGAGGCGATCATCGTCACCGAGGTTCCCTATCAGGTCAACAAGGCGGCGCTGGTCGAGCGCATCGCCGATCTCGTGCGCGAAAAGCGCATCGAGGGCATCTCCGACCTGCGCGACGAGAGCGACCGCGACGGCATCCGCGTCGTCATCGAGATCAAGCGCGACGCCGTCGCCGACGTGGTGCTGAACCAGCTCTGGCGCTTCACCGCGTTGCAGACCAGCTTCGGCGCCAACATGATCGCCCTCAACGGCGGCAAGCCGGAGATGATGACGCTGCGCGACATGCTGGCGGCGTTCCTGGAGTTCCGCGAGACGGTGGTGACGCGGCGCACCAAGTTCCTGCTCAACAAGGCGCGCGACACCGCCCACATCCAGGTCGGCCTGGCTATTGCGGTGGCCAATATCGACGAGGTGATCCGCCTCATCCGCACGTCGCCGGACCAGGCGGCGGCGCGCGAGGCACTGATGGCGCGCGATTGGCCGGCGCGCGACATGGCGCCGCTGGTGGCGCTCATCGCCGATCCGCGCCATGTGCTGCGCGAGGACGGCACGATCCGGCTCTCCGAGACGCAGGCGCGCGCGATTTTGGAGTTGCGGCTCGCCCGCCTCACCGCGCTCGGGCGCGAGGAGATCGCCGAGGCGCTGGGCAAGCTTGCCGAGGAGATCAAGGATTACCTGGATATCCTGTCGTCGCACGCCCGCTTGCAGGCGATCATCCGCGACGAACTCGTTGCCGTGAAGACCGCCTTCGCCAATCCGCGCCGCACCGAGATCGTCGAGTCGGAAGCCGACATGGACGACGAGGATCTGATCCAGCGCGAGGATATGGTCGTGCTGGTCAGCCACGCCGGCTACATCAAGCGCGTGCCGCTCTCGACCTATCGGGCGCAGCGGCGCGGCGGCAAGGGCCGCTCCGGCATGGCGACGCGCGAGGAGGATTTCGTCGCCCGCCTGTTCGTCGCCTCGACGCACCAGCCGATGCTGTATTTCTCCTCCAAGGGTCAGGTCTACAAGGAGAAGGTCTGGCGCTTGCCGTTGGCGGCGCCGCAGGCGCGCGGCAAGGCGCTGGTCAACCTGCTGCCGCTGGAGCCGGGCGAGCGCATCACCACCATCATGCCGCTGCCGGAGGACGAGGCGAGCTGGGGGACGCTCGACGTGATGTTCGCCACCACGCGCGGTACGGTGCGGCGCAACAAGCTGTCCGACTTCGCCCAGGTAAACCGCGCCGGCAAGATCGCCATGAAGCTCGACGAGGGCGAGGGCATCGTCGACGTGGCGGTGTGCTCGGAGAACGACGACGTGCTGCTGACCACCGCCCAGGGGCAATGCATCCGCTTCGCCGCCGGCGAGGTCCGGGTGTTCAAGGGTCGCGATTCGATGGGCGTGCGCGGCGTTGCGCTCGACAAGGGCGACAGCGTCATCAGTCTGGCGATTCTGCGCCAGTTCGATGCTACCGCCGAGGAGCGCGTCAGCTATCTGAAGATGAGCCGGGCGGTGCGCGGCGAGGCGGCCAGCGACAGCGACGCCGACGAGGAAGCGGCCGCCGGGGCGCTGGCGCCGACGCGCTATGGCGAGATGTCCGGGGTCGAGCAGTTCGTGCTGACGCTGTCGGAGAACGGCTTCGGCAAGCGCACCTCGTCGTTCGAATATCGGGCGACCGGGCGTGGCGGCAAGGGCATCGTCGCGATGACGGTGAACGCGCGCAACGGCCGGCTTGTCGCCTCGTTCCCGGTGGAAAACGACGACGAGGTGATGCTGGTCACCGACGGCGGCCAACTCATCCGCTGCCCCGTCGACGGCATCCGCATCGCCGGACGCGCGACGCAAGGCGTCATCGTCTTCAACACTGCCGAGCACGAGCGCGTGGTGTCGGTGGAGCGCATCTCCGAGCCCGAGAGCGAGGAAGCGGAAGGCTGAAGCCGGCGGCTTTCGCGCCTTATGGCGGCGAAGGCGCGACTTGCTGGCCGGCGCGGCCTCCAGACATCGACGATGTTTGCGGCCACAAGGCGCCGCCGCAACAGGCCGCGGGCGGGCCGCCGATGACGCTGATTGACGCCGCGCGATCGCCGCTGCGGCCCGGATTCCGGGGGTTCAAGGTTAAGCGCGGCTAAACCCGAGACGCCGCGGAAACCGCTTTGTTTACGAACTCCCTTTGGCCGGGGCGCAAACGTGACATTCGTGCAACATGGCCTGACGAAAGGTGGCGCGACGGGGGCAAGCGCCACGATTTCCGTTTCGGTGTGCAGGGCTCTTGGGTATGTTTGTTCCTGTGAACGGGACATCCCGGTCGCGAGTCGGACGGAGACGCTGGGCTCGGGGGGGACCTCGAAAGGCGACAAGGTTCGAATTCATCGGGAAGACGGGTCGCTCTTCGAACCGGAAAATAGCCGGGCGGGGGGTGGGAGCTAAAAGACCCAGTCCCATAGGAATGGAATTTGGAGGTCCACACATGACGCTCATGAAGAGCCTACTTCTGGGATCAGCCGCCGGCTTCTTCGCCGTCGCCAGCGCCCAGGCCGCTGATCTGCCGACCCGCAAGGGCCCGGTGGCTGCGGAATACGTCCGGGTTTGCTCGATCACCGTCGCCGGCGCGCCGGTTGTCGGCTTCGTACTGCCCGGCTCCGATACCTGCCTGAAGATTTCCGGCTACATCACCGGCCAGATCGAAGGCGGCAATCTGAAGCAGGGTTACAGCTACGCTCCTGCTTTCAGTTCCCTCCAGGCGCTCAATGCCCCGGTTCGTAGCCGCGACTCGATCGGCTGGACGACCCGTTACAACCTGACCCTCGACGCGGTGTCCAACACGGCCTACGGCCCGTTGGTTGCTCACGGCGAGTATCAGTTCAACTACGGCCAGGGCTTCGACACCACTGGCGCGACGGGTTCGGACGGCGGCCTCAACCAGGCTTATGTCACCTGGGCCGGCATTACGGCTGGTAAGATTGCCTCCTTCTTCTCGTTCACGGGCGGCGGCTACGGCTGGGCGAACTTCTTCTCCCCCGACCGTAAGGGCTATAACCAGCCTGACGTTCTCGCTTACACGGCCTCCTTCGGCGGCGGCTTTGCGGCGACGATTTCGTTGGAGAGCTCGCAGGCGGCCACCTCCGGCCCGATCACCTGGGCAGGCGGCTCCGAGACCGGCTACCTCGGCTCGGCTTTGCAGGACGGTCATCGCGTTCCCGACATCGTCGGCGCTTTGAGCGTTCACCAGGCTTGGGGTTCGGCGCAGATTTCGGGCGTTGCGCACAACGTCCGTGCGACGAGCGTTCTCGACGGCTCCTCGATCGACAAGTGGGGCTGGGCGGTCGACGCCGGCGTGTCGTTCAACATCCCGAGCTTCGCTGGCGCCTCGATCGGCGTCACCGGCGCCTGGTCGCAGAACGCGGCTTGGTACTCGGGCATCCCCGATGCAATGTGGGGTGAGGACGGCGCCACCAACGGTAACGGCCAGGCAATGGCCATCGGCGACGCCTTCTCGAACGGCGACGGCACTTGGGCGAAGCCGACCGATTGGTCGGTCACCGGCTACGCGCAGTTTGCCGTCAACCCGCAGATCACTTTGCAGATCGAAGGTTCCTACGGCGAAGTGCACTGGGATGACAGAAGCGCCATTGGCTTGAATCTCTATGACTCCAAGAGCTACCTGATCGGCGGACTCATCCACTACGACCCGGTCAAGAACCTCGATTTCGCGCTCGAGACGATGTACCAGAGCACGACGAGCGACCAGCCGGGCCTCTATACCCCCGGCGGTGCTGGCTTCACGAGCAGCTGGCAGGGCAAGGGCGACGGTTTCGCGGCCCGCCTCATGATCACCCGTTCGTTCTGATCGGTTGATCCCAATTTTTGCATGAGAGCCCGGGGCGAAAGCCCCGGGCTTTTCGTTGTGTCGGGAGGCTGGATGGCGGTTCGGGCGCCGTAAGTGCCATCGCGCAAACGAAAAGGCGTCGCCTCCGCCAGGGGTTCAAATCTGACGCTCGGCGCCCGGTCGCGGGTCGGCGGATTGCGGACTCCGCGCGGCAATCCACCGACCTCGCCCTGAGGCGCGAAGCGAAGCATAGCCTCGAAGGGCGTTCGAGCTTGCGCCGCCGGTTGTGCGAGGCCGCGCCGCAGGCTGGCGCGTATGGCGGTGCGAGCTGGAGCGTGCTTCGAGGGCCGATTGCCGCCACCAGCACGAGGGCCGCTTCGCGGCCAGCACGAGGGCTGCGTCTCGCACAAAAGCCCCTTGCCGCCCATCCGCGACCGGGCGCCGAGCGTCAGATTTGAACCACCAGGTCGCCGTGATCTTGCTCCGATTTAGACAGGCGGGAACTTTTCTGCCTTCACCGAGCGTTCGCTCTACGTGACTCGACGCCGTGTCCTGCCGCCGGCAAGATGTCGCAATGGCGACGAGGTCGCAAGACCAGCCGGGTACTTGGAGTATTCTGCTTATGTAATATGATCGATGAGCCGTGAGGGCAAGACCGATGCGGTGACGATAGTTTGCAAGACGAGTAGCAAAAATACATATATTGTATTTATTGAAAACGCAGAATGCGCATCAGGGTGTCCTGATGATGATTATCTCCATTAGGTTCATTTGAAGGCGCTGCTGACTTCTGAGAAGTATCCGCTGAGTTTGAGTCCGATACCGCTGAGGCCGGTTATAATCGCCAACGCCAGCATGGCGCAAAGCAGGGCGTATTCGATAGCTGTAGCGCCGCTGACGTCGTGGACGAAAGTCCGAAGAAGATGTTTCATCCTGATGTCTCCGGCTATAATGCGCGGCGACGGCAAATCCCGCGCCAGCAATCTCGCCGACCGAGATTGAGAAAACCTTGCGGGATTTCTAGACAAGCGGGCTTGACTGCGAACGGCGCGCAACGGTGGTGAAGCGGCGCTTAATACAATTGTCCACATCGCGGGCTCAAGCCCGGGCCGCCTCCACCGCGGCAATCGCCGTCATGTTGACAATGCCGCGCGCCGTCACCGATGGCGTCAGCACATGCGCGGGCTTGGCCGGCCCGATGAGGATCGGGCCAACGGGCAGGGCGTTGGCGATGACCCGCGTCAGTTGCAGCGCCGTATTGCCAGCGTCGAGGTTGGGGAAAATCAGCACGTTGGCCTCGCCGTCGAGCCGGCAATCGCCGACGACGCGCGCCCGGGCGAGCATCGACAGCGCGGTGTCGGCCTGCATCTCGCCGTCGACATCGAGATCGGGCGCGCGCTCCCGCAACAGCGCCAGCGCCGCCCGCATCTTGCGCGAGGAGGGCGTGTCGGCGGAGCCGAAATCGGAGTGGCAGATCAGCGCGATCTTCGGCTTGACGCCGAATCGGCGCACGTGATGGGCGATCGCCACCGCCATGTCGGCGATCTCCTCGGCGCTGGGGTCGTAGCGCACATGGGTGTCGGCGAGGAAATAGGCCCCGGTTGCCGCAATAACCAGCGACAAGGCGGCGAAATCCTTGTGGCCCGGCGCGAGGCCGACGATATCCCTGATGTGCTTGAGGCGGGAAACGAATCGTCCCTCCAGCCCGCAAAGCAGCGCATCGACGTCGCCGCGATGCAGCGCCAGCGCGCCGATCACGGTTTGCGAGGTGCGCACCACGATTCTGGCGACATCGGGCGTCACGCCCTTGCGACCCGCCACCTTAAGGTAATCGGCGACATAGTCGCGATAGCGCGGGTCGCTGCGCGGATCGACGACTTCGAAATCGCGGCCCGGCTTCAACGCCAAGCCATAGCGGCGGATGCGTTCCTCGATGACTTCCGGCCGGCCGATGAGCACGGGATCGGCGATGCGCTCCTCCAGCACCACCTGGGTGGCGCGCAATACGCGCTCGTCCTCGCCCTCGGAATAGAGCACGCGCTTGCGCGCCTCGCGCGCCTTGGCGAACAGCGGCTTCATCATGAAGCCGGAGCGGAACACGAATCGCGCCAGCTTGTCGGCATAAGCCTCGAAATCGGCGATGCCGCGCCGGGCGACGCCGCTCTCCATCGCCGCGCGCGCCACGGCAGGAGCGATGCGCAGCATCAGGCGCGGATCGAACGGGCTCGGAATCAGCGAATTGCGGCCGAACGGTTCGGCGGCGCCGCCATAGGCGCGCGCCACCACCTCCGAGGGCGCCTCGCGCGCCAGCGCCGCGATCGCCGCCACCGCGGCCTTTTTCATCTCCTCGTTGATGGCGGTCGCGGCGACATCGAGCGCGCCGCGAAACATGTAGGGAAAGCAGAGGACGTTGTTGACCTGATTCGGATAATCCGAGCGCCCGGTGCAGATCATCGCGTCGGGCCGGGCGGCCACCGCCAGCTCCGGCATGATCTCCGGCGTCGGGTTGGCGAGCGCCAAGATCAGCGGATCGCGCGCCATTTTCGCCAGCAACTCCGGCTTCAGCACGCCGCCGGCCGAAAGCCCGAGGAAAATGTCGGCGCCGTCGATGACATCCGCCAGCGTGCGCGCCGGCGTGTCCTGGGCGAAGGCCGCCTTCCAGCGGTCCATCAGCTTCTGGCGTCCCTTGTAGACGACGCCCTCGATATCGCAGACGAAGATGTTCTCTCGCCGCGCGCCCAGCGCCAGCAGCAAGTTGAGCGAAGCCAACGCCGCCGCGCCGGCGCCGGAACAGACGATCTTCACCTCGGCGATCGACTTGTCGGTCAGCCCCAGCGCGTTGGTCACGGCGGCGGAGACGATGATCGCGGTGCCGTGCTGGTCGTCGTGGAACACCGGAATGCCCATGCGGGCCTTGGCCTTCTCCTCGACCTCGAAGCACTCCGGCCCCTTGATGTCCTCCAGATTGATGCCGCCGAAGGTCGGCTCCAGCGCGACGACGATGTCGACCAGCCGGTCGACATCGGTCTCGTTGACCTCGATGTCGAAGACGTCGATGTCGGCGAACTTCTTGAACAGGACGGCCTTGCCCTCCATCACCGGCTTGGCCGCCAGCGGGCCGATGGCGCCGAGCCCAAGCACCGCCGTGCCGTTGGTGAGCACGGCCACCAAATTCTGGCGCGTGGTGAGGTTGGCGGCCTCATCCGGGTCGGCGGCGATCGCCTCGCAGGCGAAAGCAACGCCCGGCGAATATGCGAGCGCGAGATCGCGCTGATTGCCCAGCGGCTTGGTGGCGACGATCTCAAGCTTGCCGGGGCGCGGCTCGCGATGAAAATGCAGGGCGTCGGATTTCAGATCGGCGACAGTTTCGCTCGGCACTTGGGGGCCTCCTTGCGCGAGCCGACTTGATGCAACGCGCGCCGGGCCAGGGCAAGTGCAAAACCCGCGATCGCCAGCCGAGCGCGCATTTCCGCCGCCACGCCGGCCATTTTGTCGCCGCCCGCCTGCCGAGTATCGGTTGCGGCGTCGAAAACCGTATCAGTTCGCGGCGAGGGTGGCCTTGCAATCGGCGTGCGCGAGATTCTCCGCGCTGATAATCTTGGTCGAAGTCGGCGAAGGGCGCGAGGCGATCACCACGAACTCGTAACGTCCGTCAATCGGCGCCCGAACGAGCGCGAGCGTCGTCAGCGCGCGCGAATCCGGGGTCATCGCCGGATCTTCGGCGAGCGCGAGAAACGGATTGACCGCCTCGGCGTCGTCGACCCCGGTCCGGTAGAGCCAAAGCGGCTGCGTCGCGACGATGCCGTCGCGCTCGCTCCAGACCCGCGGCGGCAGCCGCGCGGCGACGCGGTCGAGCGCGCGACGGAACTGCGGGGCGAGGCAGCCGATATGGATATGCAGATGGTCCTGGCTGCGCCCGCGCATCGCATTCACCGCCAATGCCACATCCGCGTCGTCGAAAAGCGGCCCCACGAGGCCCGAGGCCTGGGCGCGCTCGCGCCAGGCCGCGGCGAAATAATTCGGCGCCCCGGGCCGCAACAGCCTGGGATCCTCGACGCCGGAAATGGGCCGCGTCGGCGAAAGGATGGTGTCAGGGCGCCCCATGGGCGGGCGCAAGATGACATAACCCTCGTTCAAATGCGCCGCCAGACAGGGAAACGGCCTCCCGGCGAGGTGAAAATTGGTCGTGCAGACGCGCACCACCTTCCACAGCGCGCTGCGCTTCAGCGGCCCGGCGAGAGTGTGTCCGGCGAAACTGTGGCCAATGACGCCGATCAGCGCGAACAGAGCGATGACCGCAAGGACGGCGGGGAAGTAGCGGAACTTGCGGATCATTCTTTTGGCTCAAGGCGGCGGGCCTGTCTTGCTCAGCCGGAGGATTTCGGCGCCACAATGGCGAGATTGGGGAGCGCTGCGATTGCAGGATAGGGCCTGCGCGTCCTCAGCGCGGCGGCGGGCGAGCGAAAGTCTTGTCACGAAAGGGAATTGCGCGCCCCAGCCATAATGCTTTCGCCCCCGATACGGTGTCGCAGACTTGTTACAAAAGTTTCATCGCCGCGCCCAGGAAAGAATCGGTCCCGGCAACCTTTCCTTTGCCGGCGCGCGGCATGCGATCGCGCCCCGCGCTGGTGGTTCAAATCTGACGCTCGGCGCCCGGCCGCGGATGGGCGGATTACGGACTCCCCGCGCAATCCATCGACCTCGCCCTGAGGCGCGAAGCGAAGCGTGGCCTCAAAGGGCGTTCCAGCTTGCGCCGCCGGTCCGTGCGAGGCAGCGGTTGATTGCAGAACGGGCCGGGCCAACGAGCATCTGCGAGGCCCCTTCGGGGCGTCTCATGACGAGAGGGGTGGGTGGCGGAGACACTAGCGCCCGTCCTTGGCGATGAAGCGGGCGAAGCGCTCGGACTTCGGCGCGACGAACAGCTCCGCCGGCGGCCCCTCCGCCTCCACCAGCCCCTGATGCAGAAACACCACACGGCTCGACACCTCGCGCGCGAAGCCCATTTCGTGGGTGACGACGAGCATGGTGCGGCCTTCCTCGGCGAGCCCGCGCATGACGCGCAACACCTCGCCGACCAGTTCGGGATCGAGCGCCGAGGTCGGCTCGTCGAACAGCATCACTTTCGGCCGCATGGCGAGCGCGCGGGCGATGGCGGCGCGCTGCTGCTGTCCGCCGGAGAGATGAGCGGGGTAATAGTCGGCTTTTTCTGACATGCCGACCTTTTCGAGCAGCGCCTTGGCCTCGCCGATGCATTCCGCGCGCGGGCGCTTTTGCACATGGATCGGCGCTTCGATGAGGTTTTCGAGGATCGTCATGTGCGACCACAGATTGAAGCTCTGAAACACCATGCCGATTTCGGAGCGGATGCGGTCGAGCTGGCGCCGGTCGGCGGCCTCGCGACGGCCGTCGCGGCGCTTGCGCATTCGCAACGTCTCGCCGGCGACCGTCACCACGCCCTCGTCGGGCGTCTCCAACAGGTTGATGCAGCGCAAAAACGTGCTCTTGCCGGAGCCCGAGGCGCCGAGGATGGAGATCACATCGCCCTCGCGCGCGGTCAGCGATACTCCCTTCAGCACCTCGTGCGCGCCGAAGCGCTTGCGCATGTTGTCGACCGAAAGTGCAGGCGTGTCAGAGCACATCGGCGACCTTTGCGGACGGGGGGCGGCCGCGCAAATGCGGCGACAGTCCATGTTCGAGCATCGCGAAGGCGCGCGCCAGACAATAATTGACGACGAAATAGATCGCGCCGGCGATCAGCAACGGCGTGTAGGTGACGAGCGTGTCGTTGCGGATCTTCAGCGCCACGCTCATCACGTCCCATAGCGTCACCAGCGAGACCAGCGCGGTCGACTTCACCATCGAGATCAGCTCCGTCGTATAGGCCGGCAGCGCCTGACGCAGCGCGATGGGGAAGACGATGCGGCGGAACAGCGTCAGCCCCGACATGCCGCAGGCGCGCGCGGCTTCGATCTGGCCGTGCGGGATCGCCGCCAACGCCATGCGGAAGATCTCGCTCTGATAGGCGGCGGTGCATAGCGCCAGCGCCAGCACCGCGCAGGAGAAGGCGTCGCGCAGGAAGGGCCAGAACAGGCTGGCGCGCACGACGGCGAACGAAGCCAGGCCGTAATAGACGACGAACAATTGCACCAGCAGCGGCGTGCCGCGAAACACGAACACATAAGCGCGCGCCAGCCCGACCAGCGGCGGCATGGCGCTGGCGCGCGCCCAGGTGATCGCCAGCGCCAGCAAGCCGCCGAGGACCACCGACAGGAACCAGACTTCCATCGTCAATGGCAGCGCGTCCATCAGTCGCCAGAACGTGCTGGAAAGGAAGGCGCTGTCCACCTACGCCCCCGCTTGCCGGCGGCTCAGCGCCGCGCGCGCCTCGGCGAACTCGAACAGCCGGTTTGAGAACACCGTCAGCACCAGATAAAGCGCGCCGCCGGCGAGATAGAAGGTGAAGGGCTGTCGCGTCGAGCCGGAGGCGACTTGGCTGACGCGCATCAGCTCAGCGAGCCCGGTGACGGAGATCAGCGAGGAATCCTTCAGCGCCACTTGCCAGAGATTGTTGAGGCCGGGCAAAGCGAAGCGCACCACCTGCGGCGCGACGATGCGCCGGAACATCACCCAACCGCCCATGCCGCAGGCGCGCGCCGCCTCCAACTCGCCCTTCGGGATGGCGAGAAAGGCGCCGCGATAAAGCTCGGCCTGATAGGCGCCGGAGATGACGCCGACCGCCAGCGCCCCGGCGAGGAACGCCGGCACGCCGAGAAACCCGCCGTAGCCGGCCAAATGGGCGGCGCCGGTCAACAAAGCCGAGGAGCCGAAATAGACAAAATAGACCACCAGCAGTTCCGGCACGCCGCGAAAGATCGCGGCGTAAAAGTCGCCGACAGCCGCCGGCAACCACGCCCGCGACAGTTTAGCCCATGACACCAGCGCGCCGATCGCCGCGCCGATCAACAGGCCGACGGTGGCGACGAGCAACGTCATCAGCGCGCCTTGCAGCAGCGCCAGCCCCCATCCGTGGGGGCCGAAGCCGAGCGCGACGAACGGGCTCATGGGCGGTCAGACAAACAACGACCGGACAATCACGATCAGACAATCAAGGCGTGGTGTCGATCTTAAACCATTTCATCGAATATTTGTGGATGGAGCCATCGGCGAAGGCGGCCTTCAGCGCGACGTTGAACTTGGCGACGAGGTCGGCGTCCGACTTGCGTATGCCCATACCGACGCCGACGCCGAAATCGCCGCCGGTGAATTCCGGGCCGAAGGTGGCGTAGTCGCCGGAGTCGGGCTTGGCGAGCATGGCCATGATCGCCGGCTGGTCGTCGAGTTCGGCGTCGATGCGGCCGCTCTTCAGGTCGAGGTCGCGCTCGTCGGTGGTCTTGTATTCCTTGATGCTGGCCACGTCTTTGAAGGTGTTGGTGAGGAAGGTGGCGTGGGTGGTGGAGACCTGCACGCCGAGCGTCTTGCCCTTGAAGGCCTCCTTCAACATCTTGATCGCGGCGTCGCCCGCCGCCTTGTTCTTGGTCAGGTTGATGATCTTGCCGTTGTCGGGCAGCTTGGCGAACGGGCTCGCCTTGGCGGCGGCGAAGGCGGCGGGCGTCGCCGAATAGGGGTCGCTGAAGGCGATCTGCTTCTTGCGCTCCTCGGTGATCGACATGCCGTCCATGATGACGTCGAACTTGCCGGCCTGTAGGCCGGGAATCATGCCGTCCCAATCCTGGGCGATGATCTTGCACGTCACCTTGACGCGGGCGCAGAGGTCCATCGCCACGTCGGGCTCGAAGCCGATGATTTTGCCCTTCGGGTCGGTCATGTTGTAGGGCTCGTAGGCGCCCTCCATGCCGATGACCACGGTCTTCCAGTCCTTCGCGCTCGCCCCGGTCAGCGAGGCGCCGAGCGCCAACGCGGCGGCGGCGAGCATTTTGATCGATGGCATGGCGTACCCTCCGAGTAGGCTTTTCGCGGCCGGGCGCCCCAGCCCTTCCACTCGACACATAGAAGCCGCGAAAGGCGCGTTTGTAAACGGGGACGTCGCAGCCGTGCGCAGCGACCGCTGCGGGCGGCGGCGCAATTGGTTATAAAGCTCCATGCGTGTTTCCGATCTCGCTCTCATTTTCATCCCCGAAACCGGCTCTGTTTCGCCCGACCACTGGATCGCCCGCTGGAGCGCCAAGCTGTCGACGGCGCAACTCGTCGCGGCGCTCGATCCGCTGGCGACCCCGGCTGGCGTCATCGCCGCCGCTGGGCTCGCCGATCGGCCGGTGCTGCTGATCGCCCATTCGACCGGCGCGATCGCGGCGGCGCTGGCGGCCGAGGCGCTGACGGAGGCCGATGTGCGCGGCGCCTTCCTGGTTGCGCCGCCCGACGACGACACGCTGGCGACGCTGGACGACGGCCTGTGGCCGCGGACGCCGCGGGCGCGGCTGCCGTGGCCGGCGGTGCTGGTGGCGAGCCGCACCGACCCCTGGTCGTCGCATCGTCAATCGCTGGCTTTGGCCTCCGACTGGGGGGCCGATTTCATCGACGCCGGCGAATCCGGCCGCATCGACGCCGCGTCCGGCCATGGCCCGTGGCCCGACGGGCTGTTGAAGCTCGGCGGGTTCCTGAAGAGACTGGGTTGATCCGCGATCTCGCGACGCTGCTCGCGCGGGCTTCGCCGCGCCTGCACCCGCGCGCCATCGCGGTCGTCGGGCTCGAAGGGTTTGCGCTGCCGCCCGCCTTGCCGGCGGACGCCGTCATCGCCAGCTTGCGCGAGGCCGAGGGGCTGACGCTCTATGTCGATCTCGCGGCGGCGCAGGCGGCGGGCCTGCCGGTCGCCTTTCGCGCGGCGTGGATCACCATGACGGTGGAGTCGGCGCTCGACGCGGTTGGCTTCACGGCGGCGTTCGCGGGTGCGCTGGCGCGGGCGGGCATCGCCTGCAACGTGCTGGCCGGCGCGCGCCACGACCACCTGTTCGTGCCGTGGGCGCAGGCCGAGGCGGCGATGCGGATCTTGCGGGCATTGCAAGACCCTGGGCAAGACCCCGGGTAGGCGCCGCATCACAACTTACGGCGGCGGCGATGCGCGCGGAACTCCGCCCGCTCAGCTCAACCGCCGCTCCACCACGCCAGCAATGTCCATGATGATGCCGTTGATGGCGAAATCCTTCGGCGTGTAGATGGCCGCCACCCCCTCGGCCTTCAGCGTCGCCGCATCCTGCGGCGGGATGATGCCGCCGACCACCACCGGCACATGCGACAAGCCAGCCGCCTTCAGCCGGGAGAGCACCTCGCGCGTCATCTCGACATGGCTGCCGGACAGGATCGACAGGCCGATGCAATGCACACCCGCCTTCGCCCGCTCGACGATCTCCTGCGGCGTCAGCCGGATGCCGTCGTAGACGACGTCCATGCCGGCGTCGGTGGCGCGCACCGCGATCTGCTCGGCGCCGTTGGAATGGCCGTCGAGGCCGGGCTTGCCGACCAGGAACTTGAGCCGCGCCCCGAGCTTCAGCGACACCCGCTGCACCTCGGCGCGCAATTCGTCGAGATCGTCGGCGCCTTGTCGGGCCTGCCGGCTGACGCCGGTAGGCGCGCGATATTCGCCGAACTCAGCCCGCAACGCCGCGCCCCATTCGCCCGTCGTCACGCCGGCCTTGGCCGCCGCGATCGAGGCCGGCATGATGTTTTCGCTGCCGGCCGCCGCGGCGCGCAGGTCGCGCAGCGCCTGCTTCACCCGCGCCTCGTCACGCCCGGCGCGCCAAGCCTCAAGCCGCGCGATCTGCTCGGCCTCGGCTTGCGCGGAGGGCTGGTGGATGACGCCTTCGCCTGCCGTCAGCGGCGAGGGGTCGGTCTCGGTGAAGCGGTTGACGCCGACGACGGTCTGTTCGCCGCGCTCGATCGCCTCCAGCCGCGCCGTGTTGCTCTCCACCAGCTTGGCCTTGAGATAGCCGCTGTCGATCGCCTTCACCGCGCCGCCCATGGCGTCGATCGCCGCCAACTCCGCCCGCGCCTCGGTCTTCAGCGCCTCGACCTTGGCCTCGATCTCCCTGGAGCCATCGAAGAGATCGCCATATTCGAGCAGGTCGGTCTCATAGGCCATGATCTGTTGCAGCCTGAGCGACCATTGCTGATCGAACGGGCGCGGCAGACCCAGCGCCTCGTTCCACGCCGGCAATTGCACCGCCCGCGCCCGCGCCCGCTTGCTGAGCACGACGGACAGCATCTCGATGAGGATGCGATAGGCGTTGTTCTCAGGCTGGCTCTCGGTGAGGCCGAGCGAATTGACCTGCACGCCATACCGGAAGCGGCGCTTGGCGGGATCGGCGACGCCATAGCGTTGCAGCGCGATCTCATCCCACAACTCGACGAAGGCGCGCATCTTGCAGAGCTCGGTGACGAAACGCATGCCGGCGTTGACGAAGAACGACATCGACGCCACCACGTCGGCGAAGCGCTCGCTGCTCACCTGCCCGGAATCGCGCACGCGGTCGAGCACGGCGACGGCGGTGGCGAGCGCATAGGACAACTCCTGCACCGGCGTCGCGCCGGCCTCCTGGAGATGGTAGGAGCAGACGTTCATCGGGTTGAACTTCGGCGCCTCGCGGGCCGACCACAGGATCAAATCCTTGGTCAACCGCAGCGACGCCTCGGGCGCGAACACATAGGCGCCGCGCGACAGATATTCCTTGATGATGTCGTTCTGCGTCGTGCCGGTGAGCGCGGCGCGCGGCGCGCCTTGTTCGTCGGCGACGGCGACATAGAGCGCCATCAGCCAGCAGGCGGTGGCGTTGATCGTCATCGAGGTGTTCATCGCCGCGACCGGGATGGCGTCGAGCAGGGCGCGCATGTCGCCGAGATGGCAGATGGCGACGCCGACCTTGCCGACCTCGCCGCGCGCCAGGGCGTGGTCGCTGTCGTAGCCGATCTGCGTCGGCAGGTCGAAGGCGATGGAAAGTCCGGTCTGGCCCTTGGCGAGATTGGCGCGATAGAGCCGGTTCGATTCGGCAGCGGTGGAATGGCCGGCGTAGGTCCGGAAGATCCAAGGTTTGTCGGGTTCGGGTTTGTCGCGTCCGCCCATTCGCCGGTTCGAAGCTCCGTTATTGTGCATAGCACAATCGCAGAAAAATCGACTGCCGGCTACTCGCCTAAGGTTTGAGCCTCGTCGCCCGCCCCGATCCAGGCGCGGGTGGCGGCGAGCACCTCATCGGACAGTTCGCCCTCGCCAATCGCTCGCGACAGGATCAGCGCGCCGACCATCGCCGCGACGCGACCGATCGCGGCGAGCCGGCGCGACTCCTCGGTGCCGCCGGAAGTCTCGGCGCTCTGGCGCGCGATCATCCGCTCCACCCCGGTCGCCATCGTCGCCTGGGCCTGTTGCGATCCGCGCCCGACCTCTGTCGCCAGCGCCGCCACCGGGCAACCGCCGGCGCTATCGTTGCGATGGCCGGGCGAGAGATAGCGCGCCGCGCTTTGCGCCCATTTTCCCGACGGCCGGGGCGTGGCGAGCAGGTCGGCGAGCGCGGCGGCGACAAGTTCCTCCTTGGAGTGGAAGTAGCCGTAGAACGCGCCATGCGTGAGGCCGGCGGCAACCATCACCTCGGAGACGCTGACGGCGTCGAAGCCGCGCTGGCGGAACAGGCGACCGGCGGCGGCGAGGACG
This sequence comes from Roseiarcus sp., assembly GCA_035606915.1. Taxonomy (GTDB): domain Bacteria; phylum Pseudomonadota; class Alphaproteobacteria; order Rhizobiales; family Beijerinckiaceae; genus Roseiarcus. The sequence goes on from DATNDU010000067.1 coordinate 22,815, forward strand.
GCGCGGCGATTGTCGTCGACCTGGATCTTGCTCACCTTCATGTGGCGAACCTCACAACGCAGGCGGACGCACGCTTGACTCTAATCATGATGGTCATCATGTTTGAAAAATGTGACGCAAATGTCACGAATAAAGATAAGGTTTATCGCCATGTCCGCCAAGTACAAAACGTCCGGCAAGACCAAAGTTCTCATCACCGGCGCGTCTTCCGGCATCGGCGCGCGCTACGCCGACCGGTTCGCCAAGCGCGGCCATGATCTCGTGCTGGTCGCGCGCGACGGCGCACGGCTCGATGCGCTCGCGGCGCGGTTGAGGCGCGAGACCGACGTTGGCGTCGAGGTGTTGCGCGCCGATCTCACTAACGCCGCAGACCTCCAGGCGGTCGAGGCGAAGCTGCGTGACGATGCGGCGATCGAGGTGCTCGTCAACAACGCCGGGGCCGCGAACTGGGGCGGCTTTGTCGGCCAGAGCGGCGACGCCGCCGCCGGCATCATCGCCCTCAACGTGACGGCGCTGACGCGGCTGAGCGCGGCCGTCGCGCCGCGCTTCACCGCCGCCGGGGGCGGCGCGATCGTCAATATCAGCTCCGTCGTCGGCCTCGCCCCGGAGCTTGGCATGACCGTCTACGGCGCCACCAAGGCCTTCGTGCTGTTTTTCAGCCAGGGCTTGCAGCGCGAATTAGGGCCGAAGGGCGTCTATGTGCAGGCGGTGCTGCCGGCAGCGACACGCACCGAGATCTGGGACCGCGGCGGCGCCGACATCAACCAGATCGAGGGCGTGATGGAGGTCGACGAACTCGTCGATGCGGCGCTGGTCGGCTTCGACCGCCGCGAGGCGATCACGATCCCGCCGCTTCCCGACGCCGCACAATGGGAGGCGCTCCAGGCCGCCCGCATGGCTATGCTGCCCAACTTCCGCCAGCCGCATCCGGCGGCGCGCTACCTGGCCTGAGCGCGGGGCGCAGCGCAACCGCGCCTCAAGACGTGCGGTTGCGCAAGAACGCCATCGCCAGCAACATCGCGGCGGTGACCGCGAAGATGGCGGCGATGGTCAGGAACGGGTCGCTCAACTGCGTCTGATAGCTTCGCAGGTAGTTGAAGCGGACGTATAGGCCGACAAACACGCCGCCGAGCACGAACAGCGCGTTCAACAGCGGGCCGAAACCCTGACGCTGCATGATGTAGTCGACGAAAAAGCCGGCCAGCACGGTGAGCGTGAACGAGGCGATCCAGAACGCGGCGAATTCGAATCCCTCAAGGTTTTCGAAGAATTGCCAGACTGGTTGCATAGCGTTCATGGGTATGCCTCCCGCAGCGTCGGCCGCCGCCGCGCGCCACAATATCCCCGAATGCTTTGGATTAAGTGAACATCGATGCGCCGAAAGAAGGGGGTCGCGACGGCGACAAGACCGTTGATTTCGGACGCCAGCCCCGTCATGGTGCGCCGCAAAATAGCGTCGGACCAAGCTCGGGCCGGCGCCAGGGAGCGGCCCGTCGCCTCGCCGCGGCGGCCGACTATGGGGACCACATGGATCGCATCGCCGCCGCCGCGTCGGGAGCCAAGCCGATCGACAAGCCCGCCTCGGCCAAGCCCGCCCGGCCGCTGAAGGATCTCTACGAGATCGGCGAGATCCCGCCGCTCGGGCACGTCCCAAGCAAGATGTATGCCTGGGCGATCCGCAAGGAGCGCCACGGGCCGCCCGAGCAGGCGATGCAGATCGAGGTCGTGCCGACCTGGCCGCTCGACAGCCATGACGTGCTGGTGTTGGTGATGGCGGCGGGCGTCAATTACAACGGCGTCTGGGCCGGCCTAGGCGAGCCGATCTCGCCGATCGACGCGCACAAGAATCCCTATCACATCGCCGGCTCCGACGCCGCCGGCGTCGTCTGGGCGGTCGGCTCCAAAGTCAAGCGCTGGAAGGTCGGCGACGAGGTTGTGGTGCACTGCAACCAGGACGACGGCGACGACGAGGAATGCAACGGCGGCGATCCGATGTTCTCCGCCTCGCAGCGCATCTGGGGTTACGAGACGCCGGACGGCTCCTTCGCGCAGTTCTGCCGCGTGCAGGACCGCCAGTTGATGGACCGCCCGAAGCACCTCACCTGGGAGGAGAGCGCCTCCTACACGCTGACGCTGGCGACCGCCTATCGGATGTTGTTCGGCCACGCCCCGCATCGGTTGAAGCCTTCGGACAACGTGTTGATCTGGGGCGCCTCCGGCGGCCTGGGGGTGTTCGGCGTGCAGCTTTGCGCGGCCGCCGGCGCCAACGCCATCGGCGTCATCTCCGACGAGTCCAAGCGCGACTACGTGTTGAGCCTGGGCGCCAAGGGCGTCGTCAACCGCAAGGATTTCAACTGCTGGGGCCCATTGCCGAAGGTGAACTCGCCGGAGTTCAACGCCCAGATGAAAGAGGCGCGCAAGTTCGGCAAGGCGATCTGGGACATCACGGCTAAGAAGGATGTCGACATGGTGTTCGAGCATCCGGGCGAGGCGACGTTCCCGGTGTCGTGTTTCGTGGTCAAGCGCGGCGGCATGGTGGTGTTCTGCGCCGGCACGACCGGCTTCAACCTGTCGTTCGACGCGCGTTTCGTCTGGATGCGGCAGAAGCGCATCCAGGGCTCGCATTTCGCCAATCTGAAGCAGGCCGTGGCGGCCAACAAGTTCGTCATCGACCGCCGCATCGACCCGTGCATGAGCGAAGTGTTCCCGTGGTCGCAGATCCCGCTCGCGCACACCAAAATGTGGAAGAACCAACACAAGCCCGGCAACATGGCGGTGCTGGTCAACGCGCCGACGACGGGCCTGCGCACGATGGAGGACGTGATCGCGGCGGCGAAGCCGCAGGGAGATTGAGCGGAGCTAATATGGATGAGCGAGGCGCCGATGCTTCCGCAATCAACCCCCTCGTCCTGAGCGCCCCGCGAAGCGGGGCCTCGAAGGACGCTCCCGTTGGAGCCGCCAGTCGTGCGAGACGGCGTTTGATTGCGGAGGCGGTCGAGCAAACGAGCGTCCTTCGAGGCCCCTTCGGGGCGCTCAGGACGAGGGGGATTGGATGGCGGAACGAGTTTCGAGGGTACGCTTTTCTGCAATGATCAGTTTTGCCGAAACGCTTCTCGCCTTGAGGTGAATGTCGATGGGCCTTAGTTCAATTACAAATTATTCTCGCGACTCATCATGTTTTGGGACAGACGCTAACGGATACTTACTTTAGAGAATATATCGGTCATCCCAGTGACTTACCAATCGCCCTCGACTTGCGATAATTGCGACAAAAAATCTAATTCGCCAACGAAATGAAAGATATATACCCGGAATAACATTCTCTATTCCAAACTTGCCTTTTCTTAGAAGCTGCGCATAATACAGGCCTGCGCCGTAATGCCCGCGATTTGCCGCAGTCTTCCAAAAATCTCTCGCTTCAGCGAGATCTTTATTCCCTCCGTAGCCCACGCTCAACATATACCCTTTGCGATATATTGACGGTAAAAACCCGGCGCTTGCACAGCGCCAAAAATCAACTCTAGCCTGTTCAAGCTCTTGAAGTTTAACACTCATACTGCCTGCCATATGGTCGCTAAATATTATTCCGCGCTCTCCTATTTTTTTATACCAAAATCGCGCTCTCCTGAAATCTATTTTTACCACAGACCCACGTGCTAATGCGTCCGCGAGGTACAACATACTCTTGACAGAGCCGGATTCGGCAAGCGATGTAAGTTGATCGATTGCTAACTCGGGGTTTGTTTTTAATTTAGATATCGCCAATTGCACTGAAGCTGCGTTTGCTTCTTCTCTCCATGAGCCAACCTGAATCTCGGTCATTTGACTTTCACCATTCGTCCTTTATCGTCAGCAATTACGGTGACGGTGCATTTCTTACAAAAGCGCTGCTGTGATGGCTCGACCCGCGCGGGCGTCGTCGATCAACGATCTTCATAAGACGCACTGTCACCGTTACCGACCGCAACTGCAGTTCGCCAATTTCCTTTCTGAAAATCACAAATCATGCTATCCTCCACCCCCTCCGTGGAGCCCTCAATGCCCGCCGCCAATCGCGTCCGCCCGCTCTCCCGCCGTGACAAATAGCTCGCCAAGCTGAAGGCGCGGCGCGTGGGGCCCGCTTGCTTGACGCCAGCGCTTCTGCAAACCGGCGTCGCGCTGCTCGCGCCGCTCGCGCTGCCCGACGCGCGGGACAGCAAAGACCAGTCAATTCCCTGAAAAACAACGCCCGCGGCCTGTCCCCGCACGGTCGGCCGGGGGCGCCCGAAGTCCGGCTCACAGCCCCGCGACGTATGCCTCCACGGCCTGCCGCGCCGCATCTTGCGCCTTCTGGCGCTCGTCCCGCGCGGCGCGTTGGGCGTCCAAGTCGGTCTC
>DATNDU010000090.1:0-28460 GCA_035606915.1 Roseiarcus sp.
CGCCAGGATCGCGGGCGGCGTCAGCGCCGCCACCTCGGCCCCCGCGACCGTCTCGGCCGGCCCATAGGCGCCGAAGCTCCACGGCCACAGCCTTCCGCCCGCCTTGAGATGCGCCGCGCCGCGCCACGCCACCATCGCGCCGTCCGGCAGCGCGTCGAGGGCGACGAGGCGCGCTAGCCGGAAAGGGTCGCGCCGCTCCTCATGCAACCGCGCGTCCATCGCCGGCGCGCTCGGCTTGACGCCCGGAAACGCCGCCTGGAACGCCAGCGCCTCGGCGCGCCGGCACTCGAAGCAGGGCCGATGCCCGGCGGCCAGCGCCGTCGGCTCGTCGCGGAAGAACAGTTCCGTGTAGCCGCGCCCGAACACCTGCCGCCGCCGGCCCTTGAATTGGCAAACGCAGGCGATCCATTGCCGGCTCGCCCACAGCCGGCGGCCAATGCGCTGATCGTCGTCGTGGAAGCGCCCGCCGCGATTGCCCATCAGCCGCCCGCGCTCGGGCGTCGCCCACAGCGCGCCGAACGGGTCGACGCGGTTTTGCAACGGGCGAGCGGCCGTCACCGCCCGCGGAGGAAATTGAAGATCGGCGAAATCGACAGCGGCGCTGCCGGCGCCGGCGCCGACTCCGGGGCCAGCGCCTCGGCCGCCTGTTGCTCGGCCTTGGCGGCGAACGCCGCGGCGTTGGCCTCGGCAACGGGATCGATGCCATAGACATCGTTGCGGAAATTGACGACGCCGTCGGGGTCGGCCCAGCCCGTCAAATAGACCCAATAGACCGGCACGGCGTGGCTGAGCTTGATGTCGTAGCGCTCCTTGGTGCGCATTTTTGCGAGCAGCCTGGCCTTATCCCAATCGCCGGGCGTGTCTTCGAGCAACCACGCGGCGTAGTCCCAGACGCCTTCCACGCGCACGCAACCGTGGCTGAGGAAACGGAAATCGCGGCCGAACAACGCTTTGCCGGGGGTATCGTGCATATAAACGGCGAGTTTGTTGGGCATGCCGATGCGGATCGAACCGAGCGCGTTGCCGGCCCCCGGGTCCTGGCGCAGGATGTAGCTGGCCGCCCGGTCGGTGCTCCAGTTGATCGAGCGCGGGTTGATTTCGTGCAACTGTCCGTCGAGGATGCGGATGTGCATCCGCGTGAGATAGCCGGGATCGCGCTGCATGCGCGGGATGATCTCTTTCTTGATGATCGAGGTCGGCACCGTCCAGGTCGGGTTGAGGTTGATGACCGAGACGTGGGCCGAGATCTCCGGCGAGGGATGATCGGGATTGCCGACGATGGCGATATAGTGGTGGACGACGCGCCCGTCCTGCACCGCCTCCACTTGGGTCGCGGGCAGATTGACGACGACATAGCGGCGCGGAAATTCGGGGTGGATCATCGACAGCCGCGCCGCGCTGGCGGCCAATTCCTGGCGGCGCTCCTGCGCTGACACATTGATCGCCTTCAGCGTCTCGCCGCTGACGTAGCCGGTCTCGCGCAAACCCATGCGCTGTTGGAAATGCTTGACGGCGGCGGTAAGCGCGCGGTCCCAATGCGAAGGTGACGCATCGCGGGGGCTGAGGTCGCCCTCCAGCGCCAGATGCCGGCGCAGCTTGATGACCGCCGCGCCGCGCGAGCCCGGATGCAGCGGCGGCAGGTTGGTCGCCCAGCCACCCTCCTCGACGATATGGGCGTAGCGCTCCACGGCCTTCTGCGTGTCGGACAGCGTCTCGGGCGAAAGGGTCGGATGCGGATCGGTCGATAGCACCGTCTGTAGCCGCGGCGGCGGCGGCTGGCGGCGTTGCTTGGGCTTCGGCGCGACATCGACCGGGATCGGCGCCGCCGCCTCGGCGGCGCCAGTCGCCGGCTTGGCTGCGGCGGCCGGCGTCGCCACGGGCGCGGCGGCGGCGGGCGTCGGAGACGGGGCCTCGGCGGGCGCCGCGTCCGCTTTCGGCGCCTGCGGAGTCGCCACGACGGGCTGCGCGGCGGCGGGCGGCGTTGTGGCAGGCTGAGTTGCGATGGGCTGAGTTGCGGCGGGTTTGGGCGCGGCAAGCGGGACGCTCGAAACGGCTGGCGGCGGCGGGACCGTCTGCGACGGCTCGTCGGCGAAAGCCGTCCCCAACCCCAGCGCGGCGATAGCCGCTCCCGCCAACAGATGCCTCGACACTCTCATACCATACCCGCCCATTCCGTTGAGGCAGCGCGCTGATCTCTAACCATAAGAGGGTTACTAAATCCCGACGAAGGCGAGTTTGCGGCGCTTGCGATCTACATCCGCCATGCCCTCGTTCCTAATCAAGCTTCAATAGCGACGCGGTGCGTTCAGCGACGGTTCACCGGCCCGCGCCTATCGCGCCGTTGGCGTGGCGACAACGCCGCGCCCCAAGAAAGGGTTGGATTTCGATGCGAACATTGAGCCCCATTCTGGCCGCCGTTTTGCTGGCGACCGCCCCCTGCGCCGTAACCATCGGCTTCGCTCAGGCGCAAACCTGCACCTGCCCGCCAAGCACGGGCGGAGCGCGAATCATCTCCGACGAGGCGCCGCCGCCGCTGCCCGAATATGACCAGCCGCCCTTGCCCGGCCCTGGCTATATCTGGACGCCGGGCTACTGGGCCTGGAACAACGACGATTATTACTTTGTGCCGGGCACCTGGGTCGAGCCGCCGCATCCCGGCCTGCTGTGGACTCCGGGCTACTGGGCCTACGATGGCGGCGCCTATAGGTTCCATCGCGGCTACTGGGCGCCCCATGTCGGCTTCTACGGCGGCGTCGCCTATGGCTTCGGCTACTTCGGCCACGGTTTCGAGGGCGGCCGCTGGCAGGGCGAGCATTTCTTCTACAACCGCACCGTCAACAACTTCGGCTCCGTGAATATCGTCAATATCTACGAGCACCCGGCGCCGCGAATCGTCGAGCGCATCAGCTTCAACGGCGGCCCCGACGGCGTGAAGGCGCGCCCGACCGCCGAGCAGATCGCCGCCGAGAAGGAAAAGCACATCCCGGCGACCGTCGCACAGCGTCGCAACGTGCGCGCCGCGAGCCGCAACGAGGCCGCCTTCGTCACCAACAACCAAGGCAAGCCGCCGGTCGCCGCGACCCAGAAGCCCGGCGATTTCAAGGGCGCGGCCGTCGCCCCGGCGAAGGCCGCCGGCGGCCCGATCAAGGCGCGCTCGCTCGACGAGGCGACGCCCGGCCGAAACGACGCCGATAAGGTCAGGCCCGAGGCCCAGAAGCCCGAGCTTAAGGGCGAGAGGCCGGAAGGCCAGAAGCCGGATCTCAGGGGCGAGAAGCCGGGAGCCAAGCCCGAGGCGCAGAAGCCGGAGCCCAAGGCTGAGACGCCGGGCGCCAAGCCTGAAGCTCAGAGGCCGGAGCCCAGGGCCGAGAAGCCCGAAGTGCTGAAGCCTGAGCCAAAGGCCGAGAAGCCGGAGGCGGCGCGCGAGAAGCCGGAGGCGGCGCGCGAGAAGCCGGAGCTTAGGCCGGAGAGGCGCGAAGCCAGGCCCGCGAAGCCGGAGGCCAAGCCCGAAGCGCGCAGGCCCGAGCCCAAAGCCGAACCGAGGCCCGAGAAGCCGCGCGCCGAGGCGGAACGGCCGCGGCCGGCCGCCGAGCCAAAGCACGTGAGGCCCGAGCCGCGCCGCCAAGGCGAAGCTCGCCCGGGCTGTCACGCCGGCGAGGCGCATTGCCCCAAGTAACGGGCACGCGAAGCTGACGCCGAGGGGGCGGGTCAGCCCCTTCGGCGCGGCGCAAGCAGGCGCCGCAGCGAACGCCCTGCCGCGCCAATGACGCACCGACAGCAAACGCGCCACGCGTTGAAGCCAACTCGAAGGGCGGCCTGCCCGACGCCTATGACGACCCTGCGCCGCGCCTGCCCGAATCCGGCTTCAAGGCGTCCTGACGTCGCCGGCGAGCGGCGCCGGCCGGTGGCGCAGCGCCTCGCTCGCCTTGGCGAACGGCCGCGTCAGCGAGCGCGTCACCGTCGCGTAGTCCTCATATTCCCCGCCGACGCCGAAGGCTGCGACCTCCGATTGGCGCGCCGGGATATGCAGCGTGCCAAACGCCCAATCCCACACCGCTAGGGCGAAGCCGAGGTTCTTGTCGAAATGGCGGGGATCGGTGGAGTGGTGGATCTGATGATGCGCCGGACTCTGGAGCAGCTTGCCGGCCAGACCTTGGACCGGAATCCACAGATGGCTGTGACGCAGATGGCCCCAGGTCACCATGAACAGGGTCAACGCGATATTGCCGTTGAGCAGCGTCAGATGGCCGATGCCGGGGCCGAAAATATAAGTCATCAACCCGAAGATGACGCCGGTCGCCAGCGAGATCGCATTCATGAAGAAGATGATCTCGACCGGGTGCTGGCGCATCTCGGTCAGCGTCGTCATCACCTCGGCGGAATGGTGGACCTTGTGGAACTCCCACAACGCCGGGATGCGGTGGAACGCATAATGGGCGCCCCAATAGGCGAATTCATAGGCGAGCAATTCCGCCAGCGTCGAGACCAGCAGCGCCACGCCCGCGGGGACGCCGAGCGGCCCATGTGCGCCGAAGGCGCCCGTCAGCCCCGCCAGCACGCGGTCGCGCCAGAAGAAGGCGCCGAGCGCCAGCAGCACATAACCCGAGGCGAAGACGATCGTGTTCAGCGTCCATAGCCGCAGATCGACCCATGTCGAGGGATGCAGCAGGATGCGGCGCGGAAACATCATGCGCACGAACACCTGGACCCGAAGCGCGCGTCGCCGCTGACGCCGGCGCCACAGGAACCAACCGAGCGCGAACATCAGCGCCCCGACCAGCGCCGGCGCGCCATAGGAGGAAGTCGGGGCGAAGGTTCCCATCACCTGGGACGCGCCTGCCGCGAACAGCGAACGCAACGCTTCCATCAACGCAACCTCACGCGCGCCGCAACAGGCGTCGCCCCAGCGTTACGCCGGCGCTCTGAGGGAAGCGTTAAAGGCGGCGGCGAAACGTCGCCATCTTAGCGCGAGCACGGCGAATCCGGCAGCCAGTCGAGCTTCTTCAGCTTCGCCGTCAGCGCGAAGTTGCCGTAATCGAGCTTCAGCGAGCCGGAGACGCCGTTCTCGTAAAGGTCGAACGACATCGTGTAATCGGGCGCGGAATCCTTTTTCGCCTCGTTGAAATAGGACACCGTCACCGGCCAGCGCCGCACGCTGGCGAGCCTGGCGGCGACCTTCGAATCGTCGCTCTCGCCCTCGCGCTCCAGGCCAATGATGGTTAGCGTCGAATAGACCTTCTTGCCGGTGTCGGAGCCGTCGAACACCCGCGCCTCCAGCACCCGCCCGCCAGCTTTGGCGGTGGCGATGATGCGCTCGATATGCTGCGTCGGAAACAGGATGTCGCGGCCGATGTCGACTTTTTCCTTGCCGGGCTTAATCAGGCTGACGTCGATGGCGCCATCGTTGTCGCGCGCCGCCGAGCCCGAAATCGCGGGCTGCGCGGCGCCGGCGGATTGCGTCGTGATCTCGAAACGCAGCGATTTCGCCTCGCCGTCCTCGAACGACACGGCGTTGATCTCGGAGGCGACGTCGCTGCCCTCGGCGCGCTGCAATTCCGTCAACTGGCGGAAATTGGAGGCGTAGCCCTCGCAGGCGGAGCCGCGGAATTCATAAGCGATCAGCCCGCTTGCCGAAATCGGCGCGTTGACGTCGAGCGGCTGCTCCGAATTGACGCCGCCAAGCGAAATTTCATAGCCGGCTCTGTGCGCCGCGAGCGGCGTCGCGGGAGGCGTCGCGGGAGGCGTCGCACCCTGGCCGAAGGCCGAAGCGCCGCTTAGAGCCAGCGCGACGCCCACCAACAACCCGATCCGCATGTTTCGCTCCGCTTGGCGACCTTACGCCGCTCATAGCACCTTTTGGCGCGGTTTTCGTCAGCTTCGTGACGATCAGTCCTTGTCGCGGCGCATCGGGCCCCAGGCCTCGGCGAGCGCCTCGCTGGCGTCGAGCGGCTCCTCGTCGGCGCGCAGCGCCTCGCTGTCGTCGGGGCGCGGCACGCCGAAGCCCGGCGGCAACCGGCCCTCGAACAGGCCCGCGCCCTGCAACTCGTCGAGGCCCGGCAGGTCTCCGACCTGCTCCAGGCCGAAATGGACGAGGAACTTGTGCGTCGTGCCATAGGTGATCGGCCGCCCCGGCGCCTTGCGGCGGCCGCGCATGCGCACGAATCCGGCTTCCATCAGCACGTCGAGCGCGCCCTTGGAGACGGCGACGCCGCGGATGTCCTCGATCTCGGCGCGGGTGACGGGCTGGTGATAGGCGACGATCGCCAAAGTCTCGATCGCGGCGCGCGACAGCTTCTTCTTCTCCGCCTCCTCGCGAGCGAGCAGCCACGCCATGTCGGGGGCGGTGCGAAACATCCAGCGCCCGGCCAGCCGCACCACCTGCACGCCGCGCCCGGCGTATTGGCGCTGCAATTCGGCGAGCCCGCCCTTGACGTCGCAACCCGCCGGCAGCCGGTCGGCAAGCGCCGCCTCCTCCAGCGGTTCCGCTGAGGCGAACAGCAGCGCCTCGATGACGCGCAGATCCTCCGGCGTGAAGCGGATCTGCGGCGATTCGAACAGACGCGTGACGACGGCCATAAGGAAGACTCAGCTTTCCACGAGCGCGAGCGGACGGCCGCCCGCGTCTTTTTCGACGCGGCGCAGGAACAGCGGCGCGAAATGCGCGTCCTGGCGCAATTCGAGCACGCCTTCGCGCACCATTTCCAGCGACGCGGAGAACGACGAGGCGCGGGCGCTGCGCCGGAGCTTCGGCTCGACGCAATATTCGATCAGCCAACGGTCGAGGCTCACCCAATCCTGCGCCTGCCCGATGAGCCGCCCGAGCGCATCGCGCGCCTGCGCCAGCGACCACACCTCGCGCGGCTTCATGCGCACGAATGTGCGCGCCCGCTTCTGCGACTGGCGCGCATAGGCCGAGATGAGATCGTAAAGCGAGGCGGAATAGGCGGCGCCCGAAGGCAGATCAATCGATTCCGGCCGGCCGCGCGCGAACACGTCGCGTCCGAGTTGCGGCCGCTTCATCAACAGATCGGCGGCGCGGCGGATGATCTCCAGCCGGCGTAGGCGCTGCGCGAGCTTCTCGGCGAGATCGGCCGCATCCTCGGTCTCCTCCTTCGGCGGCGAGGGCAGCAGAAGCCGCGACTTCAGATAGGCGAGCCAGGCGGCCATGACCAGATAATCGGCGGCGAGCTCCAGCCGCCGTTTGCGCGCCGCCTCGACGAAGGCGAGATATTGGTCGGCAAGCTCCAGGATCGAGATGCGCGACAGATCGACCTTCTGGCGTCGCGCCAGTTCCAGCAACAGGTCGAGCGGCCCCTCGAAACCCTCGACGTCGACGGTAAAGGCCGGCTCGTCCGCGGCCCTGTCGGGCGCGGGCCCTTCCTCAAACGCCGGTTCGCGGCGTGCGCGTCCCAATTCTGCTCGACCGATTCGCATCGCGTGACCTTGGCGTGTGCGGCCAGTCGGCGCAAGACGCCGTTAACGGACCGTAAACACCCTTCGCCGGCGCCGCTGAAACCGGCTTAACCTTGAACGTAAAGGTAAACAAAAGCTTTAGAAAGCGATTCGGAAGGTTTCGATTGCCAGGCCACGCCGCGAAGGTCAAAGTATTGGACACCGAACGAGGCGACATCGGCAAGACGATCTAGAAGACCTCGGTGCTTACAAATCAACGGAATACCTCATGGTCCGCCCGGGTCCGCCGCATCGCCCGGGTCCGTGAGGTCGGCCGGTCCGAACAGTCCAGGAGTGGCCTCCTCAACGATTGTTCCGGACCGGCCACTTTTCGTTGCGCCGCTCAATAACGGCGCAGCAGACTGACCAGCCGGCCCTGGATCTTCACGCGGTCGGGGCCGAAGATGCGGGTTTCATAAGCGGGATTGGCGGCCTCCAGCGCCACCGAGGCGCCGCGCTTGCGCAGCCGCTTCAATGTCGCCTCCTCGCCGTCGATCAGCGCCACCACGATGTCGCCGGTCTCGGCCGTGTCCTGCTTGCGGATGATGACCGTATCGCTCTCGTGGATGCCGGCCTCGATCATTGAATCGCCGCGCACTTCGAGGGCGAAATGATCGCCGGGCCCGAGGAATTCGGCCGGCATCGGAATGGTTTGGGTGCGGGTCTGAATCGCTTCGATCGGCGTGCCGGCGGCGATGCGGCCCATCATCGGCACCATGATCGGCGGATTGTCGTTGACCGGCGGGGTGGCGGCCGGACGGGCGCGGCCGAGGTTGCCGGAGATGACGCTCGGCGCGAACACACGCGGCCGGCCCGGCGTCTGCACGGTCGCCGATTCCGGCAGGCGCAGCACCTCGATGGCGCGGGCGCGATTGGCGAGCCGCTTGATGAAGCCGCGCTCCTCCAGCGCCATGATGAGGCGGTGAATGCCGGATTTCGAGCGCAAATCCAGCGCTTCCTTCATCTCGTCGAAACTGGGCGGCACGCCTTCGGCTTGCAGGCGTTCGTGGATGAAGCGCAGCAATTCGCTTTGTTTTCGGGTCAGCATGGCGCCCTCCGGGGCCGACAGGTCCGCTTGCCTGCGTCCGCACCGCAGAATCGGGGCAAGACGTAAACAAATCGCGAATGTGCCTTATATGTTCTTTTTTAGTTCACGCAAGTTCAAAGGCGCCTGCGTACAGGGCATTAGGGTGAATGAGAAGGAGCGGCTCTGCCGCAGCGGTTCCCATTCCCCCTGGGGTGGGGGTTGCCGCAAGGCATAGCCCTAAATGTTGATAGGCTCCGAGCTAGACCATCCCCCTCCCTGGCCCTCCCCCACGAGGGGGAGGGAACAGCTACATCCTGACGCCTTGCGAGTCTCTCACCCGATCCCCCTGCGCGCTCGCCAAACGCGACCGTGCCGCGCGCGAGCGCCAAGCGCTCCCTACCCCCTCCTCCTCCCCGCGATCACCGCCTCCGCCGCCTTCCCCGACAGCTCCGCCAGATGGTCAAACCGCGCCTCGAACGCCCCCACCCCCGCCGTCGCCGAGCGCAATTCCACAATCAGATCGCCGATCTCGGCCGCCGGGATCAGCGCCCTCGCCGTCTCCCAGCCATCCCAGCCGGGGCGCGGCTCGAAGCCTAGAATCTGCCCACGGCGGCCGGAAACCAGCGCGCTCGCTCGCGAAATCGCCTCCGAGGGCACGTGGATGTCGACCGCCTGCACCGGCTCCAGCAGCACCGGCTTCGCCTTCGGCAGCGCCTCGGCGAGCGCAATCTTGGCCGCGGCCCGGAACGCCATGTCCGACGAATCGACCGAGTGATAGGAGCCGTCGAGCAGCGTCACCGCGACATCCACCACCGGGAAACCCAGTGGCCCGTGCTGCATCGCCTCCTTGGAGCCGAACTCGACGCTCTGGAAATACTGGCGCGGCACCGTGCCGCCGTGGATTTTCTCGGCGAAGGCGAAGCCCTCGCCGCGCTCGCGCGGACCAACCTCGACCAAGACATCGCCGAACTGGCCGTGGCCGCCGGATTGTTTCTTCAGCCGGCCGCGCGCCTGCACCGTCTCGCGGATGGTCTCGCGATAGGCGATGGCCGGGCGCGTGACCTCGACCTCGACGCCGAAGCGCGCCGCCAGCCGCTCGGTCGTCACCCGCAGGTGCATTTCGCCCTGCCCGTGCAGCTTCAGTTCGCCGCTCTCGGGGTCGTGCTCGACGCCGAGCGAACCATCCTCGTCAGCCAGCTTGGCAAGCGCCACCGAGAGGCGGGTCTCGTCCTTGCGATCCCTGACATGGATGGCGACGGATTGCGTCGGCGCGACCGGCGCCACAGCCGCACTCGCCTTGGGTGCGATTTTGCCCTCGGCGAAGCGCTCGCCGGTGGCGATCGTCTCCAGGCGCTGGAATGCGGCGGTTTCACCCTCCTCGGCGCGCGCAATCTTGCTCGCCATCGCCCCCATCAGCCGTTGCAGGCCGGCGATGCGCGATTCCGCCCCGCTGGCGCTCGTCACCGTCGCGCCCTCGCTGAACATTCCGCGCAGCACGCGCGCCAGGCTCAGCTTGCCGCCGTGGGCGGTGTGGATGGTGCGGATGACCTCGCCGAGCGGCGGGCCGTCGGCGGCGACGCCAAGCCGGGCGCGCGTCGCGCCAATGCCCGGCGCCTCGTGGCGCAGGGCCTTCAACAAACGGGTGACGCCGTGACCCTGCGTGGCCGAGCCCATCAGCAGCGGCACGACATGGCCCTCGCGCAACTCGCGCGAGAGATCGTCGAACACCTTGTCGCGCGGCGGCTCGATGTCGCTGAGCAATTGCTCCATCAGTTCGTCGTCGTAATCGGCAAGCCGCTCCAGCATCGAATAGCGCGCGCGCTTCTCGTCGGCGCCGACGCCGGCGGGGATTTCGACGACCTCGGAGGGGGCGGACTCGCGGTAGACGAAGGCGCGCTCCAGCGCCAGATCGACGAAGCCGGTGGCGACGCCGTTTTCCCACAGCGGGATCTGGCGCAGCAGCAGCGGCGTGCGCGAGGCCGGCTGAAGCGCCTCCAACGCCTCGCGCACGCCGCCGCCGGCAAGCTCGATCTTGTTGAGGAACAGGAAGCGCGGGATATTCATCTCTTCAAGTTCGCGCAGGATCAGCCGCAACGGCTGCGCCTTGCGCGGGTCGGCCTCGCAGACCACCACCGCCGCATCGCAGACCGGCAGCGCCGTGCGCGCGGCGTAGGAAAATTCCACCGAACCGGGGCAATCGATGAAGGTCAGCCGGTCGCCCATATAGTCGACATGGGCGATATTGGGCTCGACGCTCATCTGATGAGCGCGCGCCTCGGGACAGGAATCGCCGACGCTGCCGCCTTCGCGCACCGAGCCCTGGCGGGCGATGCTGCCGCCGCGCGCCAGCATCGCTTCGAGCAGGCTGGTCTTGCCGCTCTGGAAAGGTCCGAGGATCGCGATCAAGCGCGGACCCGCGATGCGGTGTTCGCCCTGTGCCGCACCGTCCGCCATGCCTGCCTCCCTGCGCGCGTCTAATCGGCGCATCGCGGCTCGGCGAGGCGCACTCCATGCTGGCTCAGCTTTGGGCGGCGCGCAAGCCGGCTTGCGCACAAGGCCGCGCGGCCGCAAAGTACCGCCATGACGTTTCCGGTATTCGATATCGCCATCGTCGGCGCCGGCGCCGCCGGGCTGGCCTTCGCCGCCGCCGTCAAACACGAGGCCGGGGCGCCACTGAAAGTCGCGCTCATCGACGCCGCGCGCCCCAGCGGCGACCGGCGGCTGCGCACCGTGGCGCTGAGCCCCGGCTCGCAAGCGCTGCTAGAGCGCGTCGGCGCCTGGAGCGCCTTGCAGGACGAGACGCAGCCGATCCTCGAAATGGCGATCTACGACGGCGCGACCGAGGACGCCGTGCGCCTGGAGCAGTTGCATTTCGCCAATCCCGACCGCACCCCACTCGCCTATATGGCGTACAACGACGACGTCACCGCCGCCCTTGGCGCGGCGGCGCAAGGCGTCGAGCGCATCGCCGGCGCGGTCGAGGGTTTCGCCGCCGGGCCGTTCGTGGCGACGCTGACGCTGGCCGGCGGCGCGGAAGTACGGGCGCGGCTGATCGTCGCCGCCGACGGCGCGCGCTCGAAGCTGCGCGCGCTCGCCGACATCGCCGCCACCGGCTGGCCGACCGGACAATCCGGCATTGTCGCCACCATCGCCCACGAGCGCGAGCACGAGGGCCGCGCCGAGCAGCACTTCCTGCCCGCTGGGCCGTTCGCCATGCTGCCGCTGAAAGGCCGGCTCTCCAGCATCGTCTGGAACGAGGCGCCGGAGGAGGCGGAGCGGCTGTGCGCGGCGCCGGAGGCGGAGTTCATCGCGGAACTGGAGCGGCGGTTCTCGCCGCGGCTCGGCGCGCTGCGGCGGGTCGGCGAGGCCCGCGCCTTCCCGCTCGAATTCCGCTTCGCGCGGCGTTACATCGCCGACAGGCTGGCGCTGATCGGCGACGCCGCGCATCTCGTGCATCCGCTCGCCGGCCAGGGGCTGAATCTGGGCTTGCGCGACGTCGCGGCGCTGGCGGAAGTCACCGTCGAGCGGCTGCGGCTCGGGCTCGACCCCGGCGCGCGCGAGCCGCTGGCCGACTACCAGCGCCGCCGCCGCTTCGACGCGCTGACCTCGGGCCTCGGCATGGACGCGATGAACCGCCTGTTCTCCAACGACAGCGCGCCGCTGCGCAGCCTGCGCGATCTCGGCTTGCGGGTGATGGATCGCGCCGGGCCGCTGAAACGCCGGCTGATCGCGGAGGCGGCTGGCGGAGGCATGGGGGCGCCGAGGCTGCTGAAGGGGCTGGGGCTATAGGGCGGCCTAGTATCCCGCCTGCTTCTGATGCCGCACGGCAAGCACGGCGACGGTTTCGCCATCGAAGCGATACAGAGCGACGTGGCCGCTGTTTCCAAAATCGATCAGCCATTCCGCGATCGGTCGACCTATGCGCGGTCGGTCAGCCAGGATTTTGACTCCGCCTCGGCTAGCCTTGACGGCGCGCTGCGCCGCTTTGACGTCCTTCGACGCGATAAAGCTATAGGGTCTTCGAACGTCAGCGAGCGCCCGCAGGGTCCAGATCAGTCGTGACACTCGGGCGGCTCCGCATCCTCGCCGGCTTCCAGCCTCGCCAACCCGGCGTCGGCTTTATCCAGCGTGAGATGCAGACCGGATTGCTGATAGTCGGCCCACGCGCGTAGCGCGTCCTGTTTGAGGGCTTCGCGCCTTTCCTCGCGTTCGACGTATTGGGCGATGGCCTCGCGCATAATCCAATGGGCCGTCCGCCGGCGGGCTTGCGCCAGATGTTGCACCCGCCCCTTCAACCCGTCATCGAGCTTTATCGAAGTCGCCGACGCCATGCTCCTCCACAGCAACCGGTAATACCCATTGCTGCCATAGTGTTCTGAACAAGGGCAAGCGCGATTCCGCTCCGCCTCAATGCCGAAAGTGCCGCATCCCCGTGAACACCATCGCCACGCCCGCCGCATCGGCCGCGGCGATCACGTCAGCGTCGCGCTGCGCGCCGCCCGGCTGGATCACCGCCGTCGCGCCGGCCTCGATGGCCGCCATCAGCCCGTCCGGGAACGGGAAGAAGGCGTCGGAGGCGACGACCGAGCCCTTGGTCAGCGGGACGCCGCCGTTGGCCGCGTCCTCGGCCTTGCGCACCGCAACGCGCGAGGAATCGACGCGGCTCATCTGTCCGGCGCCGACGCCGACCGTCGCCAGGCCCTTGACGTAGACGATGGCGTTCGACTTCACGTGCTTGCAGACCCGCCAGGCGAAGGCGAGGTCGGCGAGTTCCGCCTCGCTCGGCGCGCGCTTGGTGACGACCTTCAGCATTTCCGGCGTCAGTGCGCCGTTGTCGCGGTCCTGCACCAGCAGGCCACCGGCAACCGAGCGCACCGTCAGGCCCGACGCGCTCGGATCGGGCAACGCGCCCGCCAGCAGCAGCCGCAAGTTCTTCTTGCTTGCCACGATCTCGATCGCCCCCTCGTCGGCGTCGGGGGCGATGATGACTTCGGTAAAGATCTCAACGATCTTGCGCGCCGCGTTCACATCGAGCTTGCGGTTCAGCGCGACGACGCCGCCGAAGGCCGAGACGCCATCGCAGGCCAGCGCCTTCTCGTAGGCCTCAAGCATCGTCGCGCCGATGGCGACGCCGCAGGGGTTGGCGTGCTTGATGATGGCGACCGCCGGCTCGGCGAATTCGGCGACGCACTCATAAGCCGCGTCGGTGTCGTTGATATTGTTGTAGGAAAGCGCCTTGCCCTGGAGTTGGCGGGCGGTGGCGACGCCGGCGCGAAGCTCCGGCGTGCGGTAAAAGGCAGCAGTCTGGTGCGGGTTCTCGCCATAGCGTAGCGCCGAGGCGAGCTTGCCGCCGAAAGTCCGCCACACCGGCTGCGTCTCGCCGATCTCGCCGGCAAGCCAATTTGAGATCGCGGAATCATAGGCTGCCGTGCGCGCGAACGCCTTCTGCGCCAGGGCGCGGCGGAATTTGAGCGTCGTGCCGCCGCCGTTGGCGGCCATCTCGGCGATCAGCGCCTCGTAGTCGGCGACGTCGACGATGACGACGACGTCATTGTGGTTCTTCGCCGCCGCGCGGATCATTGCCGGGCCGCCGATGTCGATATTCTCGATCATGTCGTCGAACGCCGCGCCGCGTTCCAGCGCCGCCTCGAACGGGTAGAGATTGACCACCAACAGATCGATCGCCGGGATGGCGTGGGCGATCATCGCCGCCTGATGCGCGGGCTCGGCGCGGATCGCCAGTAGGCCGCCGTGGACGCGCGGATGCAGCGTTTTCAGCCGCCCGTCCATCATCTCGGGAAATTCCGTGACTTGCGCCACATCGACCACCGCAACGCCGGCTTTCGCCAGCGCGCTCGCGGTGCCGCCGGTGGAGACGATATCGACGCCGCGCTCGCCCAGCGCGCGCGCCAGCGCCGCCAGGCCGGTCTTGTCGGAAACGGAGATGAGGGCGCGCCCGATCGGCGCCACGTCTATGGTCATCGGAATCGCGCTCTTCCCAAGGTTTTTGCTGCGGCGCGCCATAGCACGGCGCCTGCGAAGGCGAAACTGAATCGCGCGCCGCATCGCAAAATGCGTCGACGGCGCCGAGAGAATCTGCGCACGAAGGGGCGAATCGCCCCTGTTAAGGTTTGCAAATGAGGAGGAACCCGGATAGGGCCACCTATGCTTACGTACAGTAAAACCTTCAGGGCGCTGTCGAGCGCCGTCGTGACTTTGTCGTTTTGCGCCGCGTTTGCGGCCCAGGCGCGCGAACTCGACCCCGAACTGCGACAATATGTCATCACCAATTGCAGCAACGACGCCTACCGGCTCTGCCCGCAATCGCTCGGCAACGAGCATGACGCCGTCAAGTGCATGCGGAAAAACCGAGCGCAACTCAACCGGAGCTGCCGCGCCGCCTACGACAAGGTGGTGCGCGTGCTCGCGGAGAGGTAAGGCGGACGCTTGCAGGCATGGGCCCGGCTGAGCCAGTTGAAACCGTCGCGCATGTCATCCAAATCGCGCTGACGCCGGTGTTCCTGTTCTCCGGCGTGGCGACGCTGCTCAATGTGTTGTCCGCGCGCCTGGCCCGCGTCGCCGATCAGGTCGAAGCCGTGTCGGCGCGGCTGGAGCAGGCCGGCGCCCGCCAGCGGGCTGGCTTCGAGCGGCGGCTCGCCTATCTGCGAAAGCGCAGTTTTGCCCTCGACATCGCGGTGATTCTGGCCGCGCTCGGCGGCATGTCGACGCTGCTGGCGGCAGGGCTGCTGTTCGTCGATGGTTTGCGCAACCAAGCCGGCGTGACGTTGTTCATCGCCTTCGGCGCGGCGCTGCTGCTGACCGTCGGCGCGCTGGCCGGCTATCTCTACGAGATGATGTTGGCCAGCATCGGCCTGCGCCACGAAGCGCGCGCAGCGGACAAGTCTGGCTCTTAACTCGCGACCGCCGCCGTGATCGCCTCGCCGAGCCGGCCGATGATCTCGCCAATCTCGCCCTCGCTGATAATGAATGGCGGCGCCAGCAGCACATGGTCGCCGCGCCGGCCGTCGAGCGTGCCGCCCATCGGGTAGACCATCAGCCCACGCGCGAAGGCCTCCGCCTTCACCCGCGCATGCAGCCGTCGGCCGGGATCGAACGGGCGCTTGCTGTCGCGTTCCTCGACCAGTTCGACGCCGACGAACAGACCGCGCCCGCGCACGTCGCCGATATGGGGGTTGTTGGCGAAGGCGCTGGCGAGGCCGGCGCGCAACGTCGCGCCACGGGCGCGAACCTGGGTTAACAGACCCTCCTCGTCGACCGTCTGCATGACGGCGAGCGCCGCCGCGCAGGCGGTGGCATGGCCGATATAGGTGTGGCCGTGCTGGAAAAAGCCGGAGCCGCCGACAATCGCCGCGTAGATGCGCTCCGAGCAGATCGCCGCGCCAATCGGCTGGTAGCCGCCGCCGAGTCCCTTGGCGATCGTTACAATATCGGGCGCGACGCCGTCCTCCTCGCAGGCGAACAGCCGCCCGGTGCGGCCCATGCCGCTCATCACTTCGTCGAGGATCAGCAGCGCGCCGTGGCGCTCGCACACCGCCTTGATCTTGGCGAAATAGCCGGGGACCGCGGGGACAGCGCCGAGCGTCGCGCCGACCACAGTCTCGGCGACGAAGGCCGCCACCCGCCCCGGCCCCGCCGCTGACATCGCCGCCTCCAGTTCGGCGGCGAGGCGGTCGCCATAGGCGTCATCGCTCTCGCCCTCCCCTTGCTCGCGATAGGCGTAGCACGGCGAGACATGCACGGTGGGCGCGAGCAGCGGCAGGAACGGCTCGCGCCGCCGGGCATTGCCGCCGAGCGCCAGCGCGCCCAGCGTATTGCCGTGGTAGCTCTGCCGCCGGGCGATGAAGACGCTACGCTGTGGCTCGCCGATCTCGACGAAATATTGCCGGGCAAGCTTGATCGCCGCCTCGACCGCCTCCGATCCGCCGGAGACGAAATAGACATGGGCGAGGCCCGCCGGCGCCCGCGCCACCAGGAATTCGGCCAATCGCTCGGCCGGCTCGTTGGTGAAGAACGAGGTATGCGCGTAGGCGAGTTCGCCGACCTGCCTCCGGATCGCCTCGACGATGCGGGGATGGCCGTGGCCGAGGCAGGAGACCGCCGCGCCGCCGCTGGCGTCGAGATAGCGGCGGCCCTCGGCATCGATGAGATAGACGCCCTTGCCCCCAACGGCGGTCGGCACCGCTTGGCGGGGGTCACGGTGGAAAACCCGGCTCGTCATGGCGCCCCTTTACAATAGGTCGTCGCGCCGCACTCCCGGCAAGGCGAGCGGGAAATCCGCGCCATAGGCGCCGGCCGGCGTCTGGTAGCCGGTCGGCGCGTCGCCGGCGAGCGCCCGTGCGGCGAGCGCGACGATGCAATCGCGGGTGAAGCTGTAGACGTTCGGCGTCGCAAGTCGCGCCGCGACGCGACGGCCATAGACGTCCTCGGCCTCGGCGACGACGATCTTCGGCGCCGCCGAGCGTTCGGCCTCGCTCGGCCCCTCGGGCCAGCCCGAGGTCAAGGCGTCGAGCGCCAGCCGCGCCAGCGGCAGCTTCAGCATCGGGGCGAACAGCGACGCCATGCGATAGCTGGCCTGCGTCAGCGTATCGGCCTCCAGATAGGCCTCGATATTGGGGATGGCGGTGGTCAGAAAGGCCGAGAACGGGTCCGGCCACGCCACCAGCATGCAGGGGCTGGAGCCGGCGCCGAAATCGAAGGCACGTCTCAGCGAGCCGGCGGCGACCGCGACGAGCCGGCCGCCGCGGCGGATCGTCACTTGGCTGTCGGCGAGGTCGAGCATCGAGGCGAGGCTGCCGCGCGAGATCGCGTCGCCACGGGAAAAGCCGAGCCACAGCCGCCGCGCCTGCGGCAGCCGGCGCGCGACGTGGGCGGCGAGCGCGTCGGAGGCCGCCATCACATAGCCCGCCCCCGGCATCACCATCACGCCGGCGCGCCGCGCCGCCGCGTCGTAGCGGGCCAGCGCCTCGAACACCGGCCCCTCGCCGCCGACGTCGAGATAATGCGCGCCGGCCTTCAGGCAGGCGGCCAGCACCGGCGCCGCCGTCAGATGAAACGGCCCGGCGGCGTTGACGACGACGCGGGCGCCGGCGAAGGCGGCGGCCAGCGCCTCGCCATCGTCGACGGCGGCGACGCGCACCGGCGCGCCGAGGCCGGCCAGCCGGTCGCGGCTGCGCCCGGCGGCCGCCACGTCGAGGCCGCGCGCTCGCGCCTCAGCGACGATGAGCCGCCCGGTGTAGCCGCTCGCGCCATAGACGACGAGGCTCATCGGCTCTCCCAGCCGTCATCCAGGATCGCCTCGAACACCAATTGCAGCTCTGGCAGCGCCTTGACCGCCTGCAACGCCTCGACCCGGCTCATGCGCAGCCAGCGCCGCGGATCGGCCCAATCCTCGGCCTCGCCCGCCAGCGTCTCGGCGACCAGCGCCAGCGCCGCGACGGGATCGGGGCCGCCTGCCTCATGACGGCGCCGCGCCTCGGCGAACGACCCCAGCGCCGCCATATCCGCCAGCGACTTCAGCGCGTTCGCGGCGTCTTCCGGGAAGCCGGCTTCGAGCCACGCGAGGCGCTCGGCGTCGAAGTCGTATTCGGCGACGAAGCGCTGCAACCGCAGCCGGTCGAGCGCCTGCTCGGCCTTCTCGGGGACGACGAGGCGCCAACTGTCGCCCGGCGAGGCGACGAGTATCCATTGCTCCAGGCGCTTCAGCCGGCCGATCAAGCCACAAGTCGCCTGGGACGGCGCAGCGACCGGTTGCGGCGGCTCGCCGCCCTGTTGCGCCAACGCGATGCGAGTATCGTAGAGGCTGCGCGCATCGGCGGCGCGCAGATCGGCGTCGGTGTCGCGCTCGGGGGTGGCGAAAATCGCCAACAGCCGCGCGCAACGCGCCCGCATCGCCTTGTTGGCGACAGCGGCGAGCGCCGCCTGCTCCCGGCCCTGCTTCTCGATATCAAGGGCGAGTGCGCCGAGCCGCTGCAACTGCGAGGCGCGCGCGCTCCTCTCCGGCGGCCGCCAGGCCGGCAGCTTCGCGCGCAGCGCGTCGGCCGCCGCGCGCAGGCTTTCCAGAGATTCGCCGCCGTCGCGCCCCGGGTCCGGCGTCCCGGCGGCGCGCCGCAGCGCCAGCAATTCTTTCGTCAGCATGCGCCGCGACAGCGCATCCAGCTTGCTCGGCAGGTCTACCATCTCGCCGCCGCGCAACGCCTCGACGAAGCCGGCGCCGAGCGCTGTCGCCCCGCCGCCACGGAAATAACTCGGCGTCTCCGCGACCGGCGGCCAACGCGCCGCGTCGGCGGCCTTTGGCGCGGGCTGAGGAAAGCGCCAGCGGCGCGGCGGGTCGTTTGGACCGTCCGGCTCCAGATGCGGATCGACGGTGGCGACGACGCGGCCGAGATCCTCGCTCACCGAGGCGCGCAGCCAGAACGGCCGCACCGGCTCCAACTCGTCGACGACGCTCGCCCCCGACCCGGTGCGCCTGACGCTGAGCCCCAGCGTCTCGACGATCGGATAATTCGCCAGCCGATGCAGCGCGATGCGCGGCGACGGCGCGATCTCGCGGATCGCATGGACGCGTTCGATACGACGGTGCGAATGCACGACCGCTTGATAGCAGGCGCGGTCGAAATCGGCGGCGTCGCGATATTGTTTGAGCGAGAGGCGGTTGAGCGGCGCGCCGCGCGCCAGAAGCTCCAGCGCCAGCGCCTGCGTCGCCTCGATCGCGTCGCCGTGCTCGCGCCGCGCGTGGGCCTTGTGGGCGGCGTCCTCGGCGCGGCGGCGCTCGAAGCCGCGCGCCGGCGCGCCGGCGCCAGGGCGCTCGTCGATCTCGATCAGCGTCTGCACCTTCGATTCCAGCCCATAGCCGAGTTCGACGAAGGATTCGGTCGAAATCCGCGCCAGATTTCGCGGCGCGCCGGGGCCGCCGGGCGCGGCCCAGACGTCGGGCGGACTCTCGATCAGCGCCACGAACGCGTTGCGGCCGATCACCTCGCGGTCGGTGGCGACGGCGCGCGGCTTATCGGCGAACACCAGCGGCTCGATCATCGCCAGCCCGACGAGTTCGCCGTCGAGCTTCCAGCGCACCGGAATGGCGAAGGCGACCTCGCGTTCTTTCCATTGGCCGATGCTTTCGGTCCCCGACCACATGCGGCCAGAGGTCGAGCCGACGGTCTCGACGATGAGATAAACATAGGCGCCGGCGAGTTCGAGTTCCAGCTTCGGCCGCTCGTCGCCGGATTCGAACAAGCGCGTCCAGCACCATTTGACGAATTGTTCGAGGATTTCGCGGTCGGCGCGCAGCGGATAAACCTGCACCGTCAGGTCGGGGAAATGCATGGGGCCGGCGATCGGCAGCGTCGCCGCGCCGAGCGCGGTGTTATAGGCGCCCTGCTCAACGCCGCGCCGCGGCGTGCGATCCCAGAGATGGCCGACGCGCGGGTTTCCCGTCTCGCTCTCCTCGATCCAACCGCCGCCGCTAAGCTCCGGCGTGCGCGAGCAGATGACGTCGCCGGCGCCGTAATAAAGATCGAAATCCATCCAGAACGGGAACGACGGCCGCAGCGTCACCGTCTCGCCCTCGCGCGGCCGCTCGTAGAGATTGGGCGTCTCGATGCCGAGCGTTTCCAGAATGGGCTGGGCGCGAAAGCGGTTTATGCTGAGGCAATAGCCGCCGGACGTATCGCCGCGCAACAGGTCCCAGTCGCCGAGCAGGCCGATCTGGTTGACGCGCTCGACGCCCATCGCCGATTCCACCAGCGCCGTGTAGCAGGCAAGATCGGGATCGTCGGGAGCGCGAAACTGCTTCAGGTTGATGGCGCTGGTGAAGAAGCGCGGCAGGTCCTCAACCAGCGCCGCGCGCGCGTTGGTCCCCGACAGCGGCTCGCCGCTGAGACGCGGCCACGGCCAGAACCCTGCCAGCATTTGCTCGCTGAGCGCGACGCCCTCGCGCGCCATATCCATCAGCGAATCGGCGGTGCGGAAATCAGGGAAGCCGCGCAGGCGCAGATTGGCGGCGATGTCGACCGCCTCCTCCATCAGCGAAAGCGAAGTCGCATAGAGGTCGGGAACGACGGAGGTGATCGACCACGGACATTTATAGTTGAGCGGATATTCCGCATAGGAGGCGACGACGTCGCGGTCGATCGTCACCAGCGTGCGCGGCGGCTCGCGCTGGCCGGCGTAGACGTCGTGAAAGATGTCGACCGCCATCGTGTAGAGCCGCGTCGGGGCGCGTGGATGGGTGGTCCAGGCCGGCCGGTCGGCCTCGATCCACGCCTGCGCCTTCGGCCAGCCATAGACTTCGCGTCCGGTCGCCGCCGACAGCGGATCGTCGACATAGATGAACGGCGTCACCGAGGTCCAACCCTGAAACACCAGCTTGCCGTGCTCGCGCCGCCAGCGCGCCAGCGGCACAAGGAAAAAAGCCTCGTGCTGCGACACCCAACCGAGCCGCTGCGCATGAACCGACGTCGCCGACATGCCGCCGTAGTTGAGCGCCATGAAATAGACATACGGCAGCGCCGGCGTGAAATGTACGATCTCGTCGGGGATGTCCATGTTGAGATATTGGGCGCAGAACTCGGCGAGCCGCGCGATATTGGCCTTCAGCGGAAACACCCGCGCCGTCACTTCGCGAAACAGCAGCGGCGGCCGATAGGTCAGTTCCTGGCCGCCGCCGAAGACGACGGGATCGATGTATCTGGGTTTGACGATGCGCATCCTGTCGCTCCCTGCTCTTCAATCGCGCCGGAAGATCCAGCCCGCCAGGCCGGCGATGAAGCGCTTGTCGCGCGACTCCGCCGCCCCGGCGAAAGCAGCCTGGTGTTCGTGCAGCGCAGCGCCGGCGAGCCCTTGGGCGACGCCGCGCGCATATTCGATCGAGCCGCTTCGCTGCATCAGCGCGCGCAGCCAGGCGACGTCGCTGGCTTTGCGGCTGGCGCGCGGCCGCGCCAGGTGGGCGAACAGGCGCCGCCGCTCCTGCGGCTCGGCAGCGCGGGCGGCGTGGATCAGCATCAGTGTGCGCTTGCCTTCGTAGAGATCGCCGTTGATCTCCTTGCCATAGGCGTCATCAGGTTCAAGGTTGAGGATGTCGTCCTGAATCTGGAACGCGGCGCCGAGGAAGAAGCCGAACCGGGTCAGCGCGTCGAGATCGGCCGCGCCGCGCCTGGCGATCAGCGCACCCATGCGCAGCGGGTGGATGGTGGCGAGCCAACAGGTCTTCTTCATCACCATCGTCAGGTAATCGGCCTCGCTCACGTCCTGCGCATTGTCGCGCCGCCAGCCAAGCTCCAGCGCCTGCCCCTCGACGGTCTCCCAGGCCATACGCTCGGTCTCGCGCAACACCGCCTGCGCCAGACGCGGTCCCAGCACCTCGATGTTGTCGATCAGCGGCCGCAGGCTCGCCAACGCCAGCGCATCGCCGACATTGAGCGCCATCGGCGCGCCATGCAGCGCGTGCAGCGCCGGACGGCCGCGCCGCTCCTCGCTCTCGTCCTCGATGTCGTCGTGGATGAGCAGCGCGTTGTGCAGCAGTTCGATGGCGATCGCCGTCGGCAGCGCCTCGTCGATCGTCGCGCCGAAGGCGCGCGCCGCCGCCAGGCACAAGCTCGGCCGCATCATCTTGCCGCCGCGTCCGGGGTAATCGGACAGCAGGTCGTAGAGATAGCGCGCCGGCTTGCCCTTCGGCAGGCAATCGGGCAGCCATGCGCGCACCAGCGCGCCATATTCGGCGAGGCTGTCCTTGACCAGAGTATCGGCGGCGCCCGTCATCGCCGAAGGCCGCTCCCTTGCGTTCAGGCGGTTATGCGAACGCTAAGCGTTCCCAAAGCCTCGCCGCTGTCGGCGTCGACGACGACGGCATTGTAGAGGCCCGCCGGCTGATCGTCGGCGATCTCCAGCGCCAGTTTCGGCTCGGCGTCAGGCGCCGCGGCCACGAATCCGACGCTCTCGATCGCCTTCGCGCCGCCGAGCGCCGGATGCAACGGGCCGACGCGCGGCGCCCGCGACGGACGGCTGAGATCGAGCTTCACTTGCACGCGGCGAGCGGATTTGACCTCGATCGCATAAGCGACGGCCGCGGCCGCCGGCGGCTCCGGCTTTGCCGCGCGCGGGCTGGAAACGCCGGCAAGCGCCTCGGCGGCGGCGAAGGCGAGCGCGCCGATGTCGCGATAGATGTTGAGCGCACGCTCGATCAGCGCGCCATATTCAGGCGCCGTCGCGCCGGGCCGCAGGCCGTCGCGCAGCCGCTCGGCCAGCCGCCGGCCCTCGCGCATCTGTTCATCGAGCACGGAATAGCCGAGCTTCACCCCCTGAGCGAGCGCGTCGTCGCCCGGCGGCGCGCGGCCGCCCATGGCGTGCGAGCGCATATAGCTGGGAAAGTCGCGCTTCGGCCCGTCGCGCGCCGGATCTTGGCGATGCTGCCGCTCGGCTTCGTGGCTCATGGTTCCCCCCAACGCCCCTAATGGGGGCCAACCCTATGATGAACATGGCACGGACGCGAGGCGAGAGCGATGGAAGCATCGCGAAAATGTGCGCGAGCGTTACGGATGATCGTAGCCGACGATAGCCTCCAGCCGCGGCAGGCCGCTTAGCGCATGAGCGGCCAGGCGCCCCGACATCACCGCCGCCTCGACGCAGCCGGCGTTGTAGCCGCAATCCGTCCAGTCGCCGGCCAGCGTCAGATTGTCATAAGTATTGTCGAGCGGCGAGATGCGATGCACGAGGCTGCCGGGCAGCATCAGCACGTAACGGTCGCTCGGGTTGACGTTGGCGGTCCAGAATTGCGACGCGAAGCGCGCTTCGCCTTCGCGGGCTTGCGGGTCGATCAGCCAATCGAAACGGAACGCGCCGGGCCCGGCGGCCTGCGGCCAAAGTTCGTGCAGGTCGCGCTTGAGAAAGGCGATGGCGTTGTCGCGCACGGCGGCGCGCATCGTGGCCTCATACTCCGGCGCGGCTTCGCCGTCGGCGAGCACATTGCAGAAATAGGCGATCGATTTCGGCGCGCTCGCCCACGCCTCCAGCGTCGTCAGATGCGTCATGTCGGCCCAGGTGTCGAACGGCTTGGCGAAACCGGCGAGCGTCACCGACGGATCGCTCCAACCGAGCGCGGCGGCGTCGCGGTCGAGCCAGATCTGGAACGCCTGCGTCGCCACCGTCTTCACGTGCGCGACCATCGCTTGCCAACGCGGATCGCGAGCGACGATCTCGCGCGCCACGAATGGGATGGCGCCGACGCCGACGCCGAGCACGACAAAATCGAAATCCTGCGTCACCCGCAGCGTCTTGCGGGCGACGGCGCGCTGGTCCCAGTGCGACTCGAAGCGCGAGTCCTGCGCCTGCAAGCGCGCGCCGCCGGCAAGCTGGGCGAAATCAGGCTGCGCGGGCCAACTCGGCAGCCCCTTGATGTCGACCAGCGGCTGGTATTGCCCGCCGCCCGCCATCTCCGCCTGCACGTCGAATTCGAGCCCCGCGATATAGGGCCTTTCGCCCGGCGCCAGCCGCTCGGCGAGCTTGAGGTTGTCCAGCCGATGGAAGAACTCGAACCGCACGCCGCGTCGCCTCAAGACTTCATAGAGCGGCGCGAACACGCAATCGCCCATGCCGGCGCGCATCTTCCAGAAAAATCCGCCGCGATAGGTGAAGAACATCCGCAGCGCGCCGCGCAGGCCCTGCCCGGCCGCGATCCCCGGCTTTTCCGGGTCGCCGTCCTCATAGGCCAGCGCCAGATCATAAAGCGCGCGCACGAAACCCGATTGCAGCGCCCGCTCCGAGGCGCCGTTGAGGCGCAGGAACTCGCGGCAGTCGAAATGGTCGATGGCGCTCAGGCCGCGCGGGTCGCTCATCAGCCGAAAGCGCGCGACGCCGACCAGAAAGGCAAGCACGAGGTCGATGACGTCCCACTTGCGGCGCAGGTTAGGGTCGAGATCGACGAGCCGGCCCAGTTCGCCGCGCACCGCCGAGGCGAGGCTGTCGACGAGACGCACCAACAAAGCCTCCGGGAACACCGGCAGCGCCCGCAGCGCCCCGGTCAGCACCGCCAGCGCCTCGCTGACGCCGCCCGCCGCCGTCAGCGCCCCGGCGCCGAGCAGCCGCGAGGCTCGCTCGACCAACAAATCGACGCCGCCGGCCGCCTCGGGCCGCGCGCCGTTCTTGTCGCGGCTGCGCGCGCTGAACAGCAGCGCCCGCAGCAACGCCACGGCGCGCGCGACGTAGTTGGCGAGCGTGAACGGGCTGTTCGGGCCGATGGGGTCGCCGGGCAGGCCAGGCGCCGGCGGGAACAGCGCCAGCCAGGCGCCCCATTGCCCGCCGCCGAAGCGGTCGGCGACGCCGACGTGCGAATCGGGAAAGAAGGCGTCGCGCCAGGTCGCGATCGGGCAGGTCTCGGGATCGCGCCCGGCCTCGGCATAGGCGGCGCGCACAAGCGCGAAGGCGTTTTCGTAGAAGCCGAGCCAGATATGCAGCCCGTGTTCCTCGATGCGGCCAGCCGGCCCCCGCCCCGAGGCGCCCTTGCCGCCGAGCCGCCAGCCAAGCTGATAGACGGTGACGGTGAATCGCCCGGCGTGTTCCGGCTGGGTCAGTTCGAAGGCGGCGGTGATCGCGGCGCAGCCGCCACCGATCACCGCAACCTTGATCGGCCGGCTCGCCCCGCCTTGTGTCAACCGGCCGCCGCGCGGTCGCGGGCGCACAACGCGGCGAGCCGCGCTTCGAGCCTCTCCACCGCCGCGCGCGCCCCCTGCGCCCGCGCGATTTCGAGGCCGCGCAAGATGTCGGCTTCGGCGGCGCGGCAATCCGGCTGCGGGCGCGCCAAGACTATATGCGCGCGCGCCTCATAGGCGCGCGGCAGATTGACGTGATCGTGGAATTCGCGGTTGAGCGCTATCGCCTCGCTCGCCAGCGCCAGCGCCTCGTCGAAACGGCCAAGCGCACATTCGATCAACGCCAGATGCTGGGTGAACAGCCCGAGCAGCGTGCCGCAACCGGCCTTACGCCAGGCCGCCATCGTCGACAGCATAAGCTCGCGCGCCGCCTCGTTATCCCCGAGCCCGGCCATCGCTATCGCGCAATAGGCGCGCGCGCTTTGCAGCCAGACGCCGAAACCCTGCGCCTCGCAGATCGCCACCGCCTCGCGCGCGTCCTTCAGCGCCTGTGCATAATCCTCGCGCTCGATTTGATAGGAGGAGGCGAAGCACAGCGTGTGGGCGAGGTCGAACGGTCGCTTGAGCCCGCGCGCCCAGGCGAGTGCGGCGCGATAGGCGCGCTGCGCGCCCTCCGGGTCGCCCATGCGGTAGAGCACGTTCGGCGCAACGCTGAGCGCCGAGGTCTTGGCGTCCGCCTCGCTCCAGTTGATGCGACAGGCCTCCGCGTTGGCGTCGTAGACCTCGGGCGCGCGCTTCAGGCGCATGAGGATCTCGTCGCCGAACTGGCCGGTGATGTTGAGGACATAGGCGAGCGTCGCGTCGCTCTCGACGATAAACAGCGGCGCCCCGGTCTCGTCGGCGATCTTGGCGCAGGCGCCGATCAGCGCCTCGGCCTGGATCTGGTCGCCGCGCACGGTCCAGAACTTGGCCAACCCGTGCAGCACCGGGAACAACGCCGCAGCGTCGCCCATCATGCCGCAGATTTCGCGCGCCCGCGTCAGCGCCGCCTTGACCGCCTCGGCGGCATAGCCGCGCGCCGAAGCGAGGCTGACCGCCAGCAGTAGCAGCGCCTCAAGCTCCTTCTGCAAGCGCTCGACGCCCTGCGGCAGCATCTCCATCAGCGACAGCGCGGTCTCGAAATGCGCGATCGCCTCCGCGTGGCCGCCGCGCGCCGCCGCCTTCTTGCCGGCGTTGACATAATGCGGGATGGCGCTCGCGGGCTCGGCGCCGTTCATGAGATGGAAGGCGAGCCCCTCCGGCTGGGCCTCGCAGACATCGGCGAATTTCGCCGCCAGGGTGACGGCGATCTGTTGGTGCAGGGCGCGCCGGTCCGGCCGCAGCATCGATTCATAGGCCGCGTCGCGCATCAGCACGTGGCGGAACTGGTAGCGCGTCGTCTCGCCGGCGCCGCTTTGGCTGACCAGCCCGGCCCGCTTCAGCGTCCCCATCGCTGCGCGCACCTGCACCAGCGGCGCGGCGGCGACCGCCACCATCAGGTCATAAGTAAAGCGCCGCCCAATGACCGCGCCAATATTGGCGAAGCGCCGCGCTGGCCCGAGCCGGTCGAGGCGGGCGACTAGCGAATCGTGCAGCGAGATCGGGATATGCGCCTCTTCGAACTCTTCCGCGGAATGGGCGGCGACGTGCTCAACCACCGAGCGGGTCAGCTCCTCCATATAAAACGGGATGCCGCCGGAGCGCTCGATCACCTCGCCGACGAGGTCCGGCGAGATGGCGCCGGCCGCGACGTGGGTGCAGACGGCGCGCGCGCTGTCGAGGTCAAGCCGGGCGAGCTTGACACGGGTCGCCCTGTCCGAACCGCGCCACGGCGAGACGAACTCTGGTCGCGCGGTCACGATTGTCAGCACAGGCCGGTCGCCGGTGCGTTGGAACAGGCGGTCGAGCAGTTCCAGCGTACTGGCGTCGATCCAGTGCGCATCCTCGACGATGAGCAGCAGCGGGCCGGAAGCCGACCAGACAAGGGACAGCGCCAGCAGCGCCTCCATCGTCAGTTCGCGTCGCTTCTCGGGCGTCAGGGCATCGAGCGGGGTCGCAACCGGCTGCGCGATTTCGAGCAGCGAGGCGAACACCGCCTGCGTCATCGGGTCCGGCGTGCGTGGCCAGCCGAGCAGCCGGCCGAGCTTGTTGAGCCGCGCCGCCGCCGAATCGCGGCGCTCGAACCCGGCCGCGCGCTCCAGTTGGCGGGCGACGGGACGGAAAGCGCTATTGACGCGCTCCGGCGTGCAATGAAGGTAGATGCGGGCGCTCGCCGCCGCGCCGATCTTCGCATCGAACTCCTCGGCCAGCCGCGACTTGCCCATGCCGGCCTCGCCGATCAGCTCGACCATCTGGCCCCGCCCCTTCCGCGATTTCGCCCAGTGCTTGGCGAGGACGTCGAACTCGGCGCGGCGGCCAACGAAGGGCGTGCGCTGGCCGAGCAAGCGCGCCTGGAAGCGGCTGACGGCGGCGTTGCTCTGCTCGACCTCCCAGGCCTGCATCGGCTGCGGAAAGCCGCGCAGCGCGATCGGGCCGAGATCGCGATAGGTAAAGAAGCCGCGCGTCACCTTGCGCGTCGCGTCGGCGATCAGCACCGCGCCGGGCTGAGCCGCCGATTGCAGCCGCGAGGCGAGGTTGAGGATGCGCCCGACCACCTCGACGGTGCGCTGGCGCGAGCGGCTGACGCGACCGCGCAAGACCACGAGCCCGCTGGCGATGCCGGCGCGCGCCTCCAGCGCAATCGCGCGCTCGCGTTCGAGTTCGCGCACCGCGGCGACGATCTCCAGCGCCGCGTTAACGGCATTGGCGGCGTCGTCCTCATCGGCGCGCGGATAGCCGAAATAGGCGAGCACGCCGTCGCCCATGAACTTGGCGAGGAAGCCGCCGCGATCGCTGACGATGTCGTCGCAAAGCGTCTGGTAGCGCTCGATCAGCGCCATGAGATCTTCAGGGTCGAGCCGCTGCGACAGCGCCACAGAATCGACGATGTCGCAGAACAGCACGGTCAGCGGCCGGCGCTCGGTCTGCGCCAACAGGTTGGCCGCTCCGCGGCCGCGCGATGGCGGGCGCGCGCCTTCAAGGCCTCGCCCGCAATGCTGACATTCCGACGCCTCCACTGGCGTCCGCCTTCGGCAATAGGGACAGATCATCGCTCCGAACCGCCCACGCCCCGCCCCGAATTGCGCCTCATCGAACGTCCATCGCAACGACGAGACACCCCGCACCCCGGCGCGTTGCGTGAAGGGTGAATTCGTCAGCGGCGCCGGGGAAATCTTGCGGTCGCATCTTTCCGACTTTTGGCGAATTGCAAAGTTAACTCGCAAATCGGCCTTGCGTCAACGCAA
>DATNDU010000094.1:0-27294 GCA_035606915.1 Roseiarcus sp.
GATGCGCTTGCCGAAGGCGTGGCGCTCCTTCACGTAGTCGATCGTCAGTTGCAGTGCGCGCTCGATGACAGCCATGCCGCCGACGGCGATGTTGAGCCGCTCCTGCGGCAGTTGCTGCATGAGTTGGACGAAGCCCTGGCCCGCGTCGGTTCCGAGCAGGTTGGCTGTCGGCACGCGCGCCTCGTTGAAGAACAGCTCGGACGTGTCTTGCGCGTCGAGCCCAACCTTGTCGAGCTTGCGGCCCCGCGCGAGACCCTCGGTCTCATCGGTCTCCACCACGATCAGCGAGGTGCCCTTGGCGCCGGCGCTGGGGTCGGTCTTGGCGACGACGATGACGAGATTGGCGGTCTGTCCGTTGGTGATGAAGGTCTTCTGCCCGTTGAGCACATATTGATTGCCGGACTTCGCGGCGCTGGTGCGCACGCCTTGCAAATCCGAACCGGCGCCCGGCTCGCTCATCGCGATGGCGCCGACGAGTTCGCCGCTCGCCATGCGAGGCAGCCAGCGCCGCTTCTGCTCCTCGGAGCCGTAATGCAGGATATAGGGGGCGACGATGGCGTTGTGCAGCGAGGCGCCGAAGCCGTCGACGCCCTTGGCCGCCATCTGCTCCATGAACACCACCTCGTGGCGGTAATCGCCGCCGGCGCCGCCGTAGGCTTCCGGCATCGACAGGCACAACAACCCCGCCGCGCCCGCCTCGCGCCACATCTCGCGCTCAACGATCTTGTCGCGCCGCCATTGCGCGACCCGCGCCTCGGGCGCGTGCTGGTCGAAGAATTTGCCCACCGAATCCGCGAACAGGACGATCTCCTCCTCGCGCAAGATTCCGGGGCGATCGAAAGCCATAACGGACATAGTCGCTGCTCCTTCGCCTCTTCATGCGGCGCCGTCAGGCTTCGCGCAAATCGGCCTCGCGGCGCGCCGCTTTCTCATAGGCGTCGGCGGCGGCGACGAAATCGGCCAAGGTCGCGGCGAGGCGCGAATTCGGCGCCGCCGTCGCGCCGGCGAGCGCCTCGCGGGCGATGCGGCGCTCCGCCTCCAGCGCGCCGATGGCGCGCGCGGCGATGGCGTCGAGGCGGGCGGCCGAGATCTGGGCGGCGGCGCGGCTGGCCGCGATGACCATGGCGCTCATCTCGTCGAGCCCGCGCCGCGCTGCGCGCGGATCGCCGCCCATGCGCGCCGCCGAATCCGACAGCGCCGCCAGCGCCTCCATGAAATCCTTGCGCGCCAGGCGATAATCCTGATCGCGCGCGCCGGGACTGAGCGCGACATCGGCGAGGCCGGCGGCGCGGCCTTTGAGCCGGCCGGCGATCTTCGGCGCCTCGGAAATCTCCCAGTTCGGCAGCACATAGCTGAACAGATGCGCGATCGCCGCGCCGATCAGCGTGTCGGTGAGCCGCGCCAGCATCGGCGAGGGGAAATTCGGCTCCGCCAGATGCAGCGACACCAGCGCCATCATCGAGGCGCCGGTCGAGGCGACGCGGTAATTGAGCCGGGCGAAGCCGTGGGCGACGGCGAGCCCGACCGCCTGCATCGCCAGCAGGCCCCAGGGCGGCGAATAGGCGACGGCGGCGGAGGCGATAACGCAGCCGATCAGCGTGCCGATCACGCGATCGTTGCGGCGCTGACGGGTGAGCCCGTAGCCGCCGCGCAGGATGACGGAGATGGTCAACAGCACCCAGTTGCCGTGGCGCTCGCCGCCGAGTTCGGCGGCGACGAGCCCGCCCGCCATCATCGCCAGCGCCAGCCGCAGCGCGTAGCGGAACACCGGCGAGGCCAGCGTCAGATGCGGCTTCAACGCTCGCGGGTGGAACGAGCGCGCGGCGCGAAAGGCCGAAAGCCTGATTTCGCCGATCGCCGCCTCGGCCGCGGCGTCGTCGCCGAGCGCCCGTTCGAGCCGCGCGATGGCGTCGCGGGCGGCGTCGAAGCGCGCCAGCGTGCGGCCGATGGCGGCGCGCACGTCGGCCGGCGTGTCCTCGTCGGCGGCCAGGCGCAGGCCTTCGCGGGTTGAGGAATCGCGGGCGAGCTGATGATCCCTGGGCAGCGCCGGCTCGCGATGGGCGATGAGATCGAGGCTCAGGTGCTGGACGTCGAGGGCGGTGGCGCGCACCAGAATGGCGATGCGGCGCATCCATTCCGCCGCCGCCGGCAGCCGCCGCAGGTCCGGCAGGTCGCACTGCGCGGCGACCAGGGCGTCGAGCGCATCGAGAATGACGCCGATGGAGGCGGCGAGCCGGACGCGCTCCTTCGTGGCGCGCGGCTTTTCCAGCAGCAGGGCGCGCGCCGACTGCAACTGCTCGGAAAGGGCGGCCTGG
Organism: Roseiarcus sp.; assembly: GCA_035606915.1. Classification (GTDB taxonomy): domain Bacteria; phylum Pseudomonadota; class Alphaproteobacteria; order Rhizobiales; family Beijerinckiaceae; genus Roseiarcus. Next base: position 2,316 of record DATNDU010000094.1, read on the forward strand.
TGGCGGATCACCCGACCGTAGACGGCGGCCAGATCCGTCTCAGGGTCGGCAAAGCGCGCGTAGACGAACAGATAGGCGGCGAACTCGCGCAGCGATTCGCTGGTCATCATGCGCCGGTCGCTGGCGGCGATGGCGCGCGAGATGACGAGCGAGATGGCGATATAGCCGGCGCCGCCGACGCCCATGCTGGCGCTGATCTTCAGCACGCCGGAAAAGTCCATCGGCGGGTAGCCGAGCCCCAGCACCATGGCGATGAGGATTTGCATACTGGTGGCGATGGCCCAGCGGCCATAGCCGGTGATGAGGCCGCCGGCGAAGGAGACCAGGCCGATGGTGGCGATCTCCAGCGCCGGCCAGCGCGCCGCAGCGAGCGCGAGGGTGGTGGCGATGAGCGCCAGCGCGAAGCCGGCGCTCATGCTTTTGGCCTTATCGCGCAGCGGCGCCGGAAAATCGCCGATGCTGGCGGCGATCGCCCCGAGCGTGAAGGCGAAGCCGGCGAGGAAGCCGAGCCACGCCGTGGCGGTGAGGGCGACGATCATCACGCCGGCCGCGACCCCGAGCCCGTTGGCCACATGCTGGCCGACGAACAGCTTGAGCAGCTTCGGGGAGCGCGTCCAACGGTTCATCGCCTGGGCCTAAGCAGACTTGCGCGGCTCAGCCAACGCCTCGTCGGCGTTGGCTGAGCCGCAAGTCTCTGCTTAGCGCGGCGCGGGCGCCGGTCAAGACGCGCCGGTCGAGGCTTGCGGGGGGTGCGGCGCGGGCTTAGCTTGGATAGATATTCATACTGCGGCGATTGTTGCGCGGCGAAAGGGGTGGGGACAGAGTGTGAATCGTCGCCGCGCGCTACTATTTCTGATCGGCCTCGTTTTGCTGGCGCCCGGCGCCTACTCGCTCGTGGCCCTGTCTTCAGGCGTCTCGATGCTATCCGGCATAGTGACGGGCGACACGTCAACCGGCGGGTGGCCAATCTTCCTGGGCCTGGCCGGCCTATGGGTCGCCGGCCTGCTCGTTGCGGCCCTCGGCCTCTGGTTGATAGCTAAAGCCCTCCCGAGCGCCCATGGACCCTGAGCACCTCGCCATCCACACCGCCTTCGACGCGCTGGCCTGGGCGAGCGCCGCCGGGCTTGCCTATGCGCTGACCAAATACGCGCGCATAAACTTCCCCGTCGCGCCGTCGCAGAGGCTAGGCTATTACGCCACGCTGGTCGCCTCATCCGGCGTCGGCGCCTATCTGTTCGGCACGCTCAACATGATCGCCTGCGGCCGGCCGGAGCTGGCGCGCTCGATCGAGGGCGCGATCTTCGGCGCCGTGCTCGGCGTCGAGATCTACAAGCGCTTCGCCGGCGTGACGGCGCGCACCGGCGCGCGCTTCGCGGCGCCGCTGGCCATCGGAATCGTCGTCGGCCGCTTCGGTTGTTTCTTCGCCGGCATCGACGATTTCACCTATGGCGCGCCTACGACCCTCCCCTGGGCGCACGATTTCGGCGACGGCGTGCCGCGCCATCCGACGCCGCTGTATGAGAGTGCGGCGATGGCGGCGTTTCTCGCCTTCTACCTGATCGCGGTGTTCCGCCACCGTCGCTGGATCGTCGACAACGGGCTCTATCTGGCGGTGTTGTGGTACGCCGTGCAGCGCTTCGCCTGGGAGTTCGTCAAGCCCTATGCGCCGGTTCTTGGCCCGTTGACGGTGTTTCAACTGCTGTCGATCGCGCTGGCGATTTATGCGCTGGCCATGCTCGCCACTTCAGGAGCCCACGCCCGTGAACGCGCCGTTATCGCGTAAGGTCCGCCCCTATATCTTCTATGGGCAGACGACCTCGATGTGCCCAAAGTGCCTGGCCCTCGTCCCCGCCAAAATCTGCATCGAGGGCGACGACGTGTTTTATGAGAAGCGTTGCAAGACGCATGGCGTCAGCAAGACGCGCATTTCCTCGGACGCGCGTTACTACCGCTGGCAGCGCGATTTCCTCAAACCCGGCGACCGCCCGCTCTCGGTGCAATCGAAGACCCATTACGGTTGCCCCTATGATTGCGGGCTGTGCCCGGATCATGAGCAGCATTCGTGTCTGGCCATCGTCGAGATCAACGAAGTCTGCGATCTCACCTGCCCCGTCTGCTTCGCCGATTCCTCGCCCAAGCGCGGCAAGAACCTACCGCTGGCGACCATCGAGCGCATGTTCGATACGCTGGCGGCAAGCGAGGGCGAGCCCGACCTCGTGCAGATCTCGGGCGGCGAGCCGACGCTGCATCCGCAAATCCTCGACGTGCTGAGGCTCGCCAAGGCGAAGCCGATCCGCCACGTCATGCTCAACACCAATGGCGTCCGCATTGCTCAGGACCCCGCCTTCGTCGCCGCGCTGGCGGAATTGAAAACCGGCCTCGAAGTTTATCTGCAATTTGATTCGCTAACCCCGCAGGCGTTGAAGGAGATTCGCGGCGCCGACCTGACACGCATCCGCCGGCAGGCGCTGGAGGCGCTGGAGACGCACAACATTTCGACGACGCTGGTGTGCGTGGTCAAGAAAGGCGTCAACGACGAGGAGATGGGCGATATCGTCAGCCATGCGCTGCAATGGCGCTGCGTGCGCGGCGTCAATTTCCAACCGATCCAGGACACCGGCCGCAACGAAGGCTACGACCCAAACAAAGATCGCGCGCTGCTCTCCGACATCCGCCGCCGCATCGTCGCCGATTCCGGCGTCTTCGGCGAGCGCGACATGATCCCGCTGCCGTGCAACCCGACGGCGATCACCATCGGCTACGGCCTGCGCAACGGCGATAAGGTGACGCCGGTGACCTCGATCTTCAGCCATGAGGATCTGCTGGCCGAGGTTCCCAATGCGCTGACGTTCGAGAAATATCCGGAGCTGCAACGCCGCATCTTCGAATTGTTCTCGCTCTCCACCGGGCCGGATACCGCCATCGAGCGCATCGAGGCGCTGCTGTGCTGTCTGCCGGGCGTGCCGGCGCCGCGCGGGTTATCTTATGACAACGTGTTTCGCGTCACGGTGGTCGAGTTTCTCGATCCGCATAATTTCTGTCTGGCGGCGGTCAAACGCTCCTGCGTGCATTTCGTCACCCCGGCCGGCCAGATCATCCCGTTCGACACCTACAATCTGCTTTATCGCGACGGCCGCATCGACGCCATCCGCGCCGCGCGTCAATAGGCCGCGTAGCTCTTCTCCTCGATGAGCCCGCTGCGCGAGACGCGGTTGATCTCGCGCTTCAAGGCGGCGCGGCGGTCGTTGGTGACATAGACGGCCCGCGCCAGCGCGATGAACTCCTCGTCGAAGGCGCGCGCCCGCTCTTTGCGACGAATCTCGTCCTCGATGCGCCACAGTTCGGCGTTGACCCCCTTCAGCCGCTGGCGCAGCCGCCCGATCTCCGCCCCGCGGAGGAGGTCGGGCGAAGCGGCTTCAAGCAGCGTCTCATATTCGCGCCGCACGTTGGCGAGCTTGTCGCGTTCGCCAATCTCGGCGAGCTTGATTTCGAGGATCGTCAGCTTGTCGATCCATTCGCCGACGGAGATTTGCGCATTGACGTTCATCGGCCGCCCTCGCGGCGGTGATGCAGCGTCGGGCTTGAGCGAGCCTTGCCGCTTCACATGGAGTTCATGGGCGCTAACCCGGCAGCGCCGCCATCGCTTTCGCCGTCGCCTCGTCGGTGACGAGGGTCGTCGCGCGCAGCAGGCGGCAGGCGCCGACGATGGCCTCGACCTTGTCGGCGCCGCCGGCGACGATGATGCGCGAGCGCGCCTTGCGCAGGCTGTCGATCGGAATCGCCATCGCCCGCGCGTTGACCGAGTGATCGATGAGGCAGCCGTCGGCGTCGAAGAAATTGTAGAGCAAGTTGCCAGTCGCCCCGAGCGCCTTGAACTCGGCGACCTCGTCTTCGGTGACGAGTCCGTAGGAGCGGGCAATGTCGAAACTGTTGATCCCGCCGACGCCGACCACCACCGCGTCGAGCGTCTCGGCGAGTTCGTAGACCTCGCCGAGGCCGCAGCGCTCGATCAGCGCGCCCTTGGTCTGCCGGCTGTCGACGATGGCGGGGGCGGCGAGCATGTAGCAATCGGCCAGATAGACGCGCGAGAATTGCCAGGCGCATTCGGCCGGGTTGGCGGCCCGCGCCCGCAGGATGCCGCCGAGCAGCGAGACGACGGAAAGCCGGGCCACCGGCTTCTCTTCGAGAAAGCCGAGCATGCGGCTCAGCGTTTCGCCCCAGCCGAGGCCGATCTTCATGTCCGGCCGCAGCAGCCGCGAGACATATTCGCCCGCGGCGGCGGCGATCACCGCGCGCGGGTCACGCGCCGGCCCGGTGAGCGGCGCGATGACCGCCTCGGCGATGTTGAAGCGCTTCTGCACCTCGATTTCGAGACCCGCGAGATCGGAAATGTCGCGCGACAGCGAAATCCGCACATCTTTCGCCGTGCGCGCCTCGGCCAGCAGCCGGACCACGGTGATGCGGCCGATATCGAGCGCCTGGGCGATGGCGCTTTGCGTCATTTCCTCGACGTAATACATCCAGGCGACCCGTTGGCGCAGCCGCGGCGAGCGTCGCGCCCGCCCGGATTTGTCGTCGCACGCCTCCAGGCTGGTCTTCCTTCTGCAGTCGCCGGTCCGCCGATCCCGGCGTCGCGCCAGTCCTGCGCGCCGGGGGCCGTGGTGTCAATCCGGGCTTGCCTCTGCGGCCTGTCCTTGCCAAATAGGTGGGCAGCGACGCTTTCGGCCGATCCGGGAGCGCCGCTGGCATCGCACTCCACTTCGAGGCTTCAGAAATCGCGGCGCCGAAGCGGCCTTTGATGAGGCGCTAGGGGCTACAGGGCGTCTATTATGGATCTGACTTCGCCGCTGTTCGACAAGATACGCATCAAGCCGCGTCGCGCGGCCAATGCGCCCAAGCTCGTGGAAGCGGGCCCGCCCTGTAGCCGTCCCGGCTGCACGGCCAAGGGCGAATTTCGGGCGCCCAAAGGGCGGGATCGCGAGGGCGAGTTCTTCGTCTTCTGCAAGGAGCATATCCGCGATTACAACGCGACCTACGACTATTTCAAAGGCATGGACGACGACGCGCTCGCCAAGTTCCGCGAGGCCGAGGTGATCGGCCATCGCCCAACCTGGAAGATGGGGTCGCGCGCGCAAAGCGCCCATGTCGACGAGACCGTCTATGCCGAGGCGCGCACCATGCGCCGCAAGGGCGCGCGCCGCACCGGCGACGCCGCGCAGGCGCCGCGCTATAACGCGCTGGCGCTGAAGGCGCTGCACACGCTCGACCTCGACGCCAAGGCGACGGAAAGCTCGATCAAGGCGCGCTACAAGGATCTCGTCAAGCGCCACCACCCGGACGCCAACGGCGGCGATCGGTCGACGGAGGAGAAGCTGCGCGAGATCATCAAGGCCTACAATTTTCTGCGCGGCCAGAAGCTGGTCTGAGGCAGGCTTTTCCTGGAGCTGGGATCGTTTATAATCGGCGGCGCCTCGTCGGCGCCGCGGTGGGGCTTGGAGGCATCATGAAGGTCGAGTCAGAATCGCGCGCCGAAGCCGCCGTTGCGGGTCCGCCGGATCGCAAGGTGTCGGTGCGCAAATTGTTCGGCATCGACTCCGATATGGAGGCGCCGGCCTATAGCCAGCCCGACGAGCATGTGCCGGATTTCGATCCCGACTATCTCTTCGACAAGCAGACCACGCTCGCCATCCTCGCCGGCTTCGCCTACAACCGCCGCGTGATGCTCTCTGGCTATCACGGCACCGGCAAGTCGACGCATATCGAGCAGGTCGCCGCCCGGCTCAACTGGCCGCTGGTGCGCATCAACCTCGACAGCCATGTTTCGCGCATCGATCTCGTCGGCAAAGACGCGATCGTGCTAAAGGACGGCAAGCAAGTCACCGAGTTCCGCGACGGCATCTTGCCGTGGGCGTTGCAGAACAACATCGCCATCTGCTTTGACGAATACGACGCCGGGCGGCCGGACGTGATGTTCGTCATCCAGCGCGTGCTGGAACAATCGGGCCGGCTGACGCTGCTCGACCAGCGTCGCGTCATCAAGCCGCACCCGGGCTTCCGCTTGTTCGCCACCGCCAACACCATCGGCCTCGGCGACACCTCTGGCCTTTATCACGGCACGCAGCAGATCAACCAGGGCCAGATGGACCGCTGGTCGATCGTCGCCACGCTGAACTACCTGCCGCATGACAAGGAAGTCGACATCGTGCTCGCCAAGGCGCCGTTCTATCGCGCCCGCAAGGAGGGGCGCGACATCGTCAACAAGATGGTGCGCGTCGCCGACCTCACCCGCAACGCCTTCATCGCCGGCGACCTGTCGACGGTGATGAGCCCGCGCACGGTTATCACCTGGGCGGAGAACGCCGACATTTTCGGCGGCGACATCGGCTTCGCCTTCCGCCTGACCTTCCTCAACAAATGCGACGAGTTGGAGCGCACGCTGGTGGCGGAGTTCTACCAGCGCTGCTTCGGCCAGGAATTGCCCGAGAGTGCGCTCAATGTTGCGCTGAGTTAACGTGGGCGGGGCCGTCGTGGCCGGGCTTGTCCCGGCCATCCACGCCAAAGTGTAATCGACGGTCTCCAGATAGCTCTACCTCGCGTTGAAAAGAAACCCAGAGTAAAGGCGCCGCCCTTTTGTGCGCGCGTACCCCGCCTAGACGCTCTCCCACCGCCCGGATTTGGCGGCGCGGAAACAGGCATCGATGGCCTTCATATTGGCGATCGCGTCCTCAATGGCGAATTCCTGCGGCGCTTGCCCGCGCACGGCGCGGGCGAAGGCGTCGCCTTGCAGCGTATACTGGTCGCAGGCGGGGAATGACTCGACCCGCGCCCCGCCGCCGACGAGATCGGCGCCGCTGTCGATGACGATCTCCGTCGCGCGGTTGGGCGGCGCGTTGAACGGGATCTTGACCTCGATCCGCCCCGCCGTCCCGGCGATGACGACGCGCTGCGCGCCGGCAAGCTGGGTCGCGGCGGTGAAGGTCAGATGCCGGCCGCCGGGAAACTCCAGGATCGCGCTCGCCAGCCGGTCGGTGGCGAATTTCGGGTCGAGATCGAGGCTGGCGGCGACGCGCAGCGGCTCCTGAGCGAAGATGTAGCGGGCGGTGAGGATCGCATAGCAGCCGATGTCGTAGAGGCCGCCGCCGCCCGGCGGCCGGTTGCGCACGTTCTCGGGGTCGAGCAGGCGATAGGTGAACAGCGTCTGCATGGCGCCGACCTCGCCGATGGCGCCGGAGCGCACGATCTCGCGCGCCCGCCGCCATTGCGGATGGAAGCGCACCATGAACGCCTCGGCGACCAGCTTGCCGGATTTGTCCCGCGCCGCGATGAGCCGGCGCGCCTCGTCAGCGTCGAGCCCGATCGGCTTCTCGCACAGCACATGTTTGCCGGCGGCGAGCGCCTTTTCGGTCCAAGCGATGTGCAATTCGTTGGGCAGCGGATTGTAAATCGCCTCGATATCGGGATCGGCGAGCAGTTCCTCATAGGAGCCGTAGGCGCGCGGGATGCCGAGCCGCTGCGCCGCCGCGCGGGCGCGGCCGCCATCACGCGAGGCAATGGCCTCGATGCGGCACATGGCGCCTTGGCTCATGGCGGGGATCACCTTTTCGGTGGCGATCCCGGCGACGCCGAGCACCCCCCAGCGGACGGGATCGCTCATGGCTTGCCCTCCGGAACGCGGCCCGCCCCCTGACGCGCCAACATCCAGCCGGGATATTCGGGCTTCAGCGCGCTCACCTCGTCGAGATCAGCCATTTGCTCCGCCGTCAGCCGCAACTCGGTGGCGGCGAGATTGTCGTCGAGCTGTTCGACGGTCTTGGCGCCGATGATGACGCTCATCACGCCCCGACGCGCCAGCAGCCACGCCAGCGCCACACGGGCGACAGAGACGCCATGCGCCTCGGCGATGGGTCGCATGACGTCGACGATGTCGTAAGCGTGCTCTTTATCGACCGGCGGGAAATCGAAAACGACGCGGCGGGCGTCGTTCGACTTCGCGCCTTCGCGGGTAAACTTGCCGGAGAGGAAACCGCCGGCCAGCGGGCTCCACACCATGACGCCCAGCCCCAAGTCCTCGACCACCGGCAGGATCTCGCGTTCAAGCTCGCGCCCGGCGATGGTGTAATAGGCCTGCACGGTCTCGAAGCGGGCCAAGCCCCGACGCTCGGAAATCCCCTGCGCCTTCATGATCTGCCAGGCGGCGACATTGGAGCAGCCGATGGTGCGCACGAGGCCGCGCCTCACGCAATCGTCGAGCGCGCGCAGCGTTTCTTCGAGCGGCGTTACGGCGTCGAAGCCGTGGATCTGGTAGAGATCGACATAGTCGAGCTTGAGCCGTTTCAGGCTGCCGGCGATCTGGTCCATGATATGGCCGCGCGACAGGCCGACGGCATTGGGGCCGGGGCCGGTGCGGCCGCGCACCTTGGTGGCGACGATCACGTCCTGGCGAGGAATTTTCAGGTCGATCAGCGCCTGGCCGAGCATGATCTCCGAGCCGCCCTCGGAATAAACGTCCGCGGTGTCGATGAAATTGACGCCGGCTTCGAGTGCGCGCGCGACGAGGGCCGTGGCGTGCTGCTGGTCGAGCGCGCCGATGTTGGCCCAGATGCCGGAGCCGCCGTGAAAGGTCATGGTTCCCAGGCAAATCTCGGAGACGAACTGGCCGGTGCGGCCGAGCGGGCGATAGCGCATGAACGGAATCTCGCGAAAGCAAAGGACGAGGATTAGAGCCCGGCCGTCGCGGGCGCAAGGCGCGGCGGCGACGGCGCCGCAACGTTAACCAAACTTCCTAAACCGCCGTTAAGCCCATCCGCATAAGCCATCAGGGGCCCAGCCGCGAGAGACGCCCCTTTGCTCCCTTTGACCCTCGCCGATACTCTTACGACGCGCGCGCGAGCCGCGCTCCCCGCCTTGCGCCGCGCCAGCGCGCTCGCCGCGCCGGTGACGCGCCATCCCCAGTTCGGCGCCTTTGCGTTGCTGGCCGCCGTCGCCCTCGGCGGCGCGATGATGATGGCGAACATGGCGCTCCAGCATCACGTCGCGCCGATGGCCGCCGCGCGGCTCGTCGCGCCGCTGCCGGTCAGGGCGGCGCTCTCCGCCCCGCCAAAGCTCGATCCGATCGCCGTCATCGCCGCGCCGTCGCCGGCGCTGCCGAAGGTGGCGGAGAAAATGACACAGCGAATCGACACCACGCCGACCGCCTCCATCGCCAAGGAGGAGCCGGTGCAGCCGAAGCGGCGCCTTCGCCACACCCATAAGCACAAGCATGTCGCGCACAAGCGCTGAGGCGCCCAGACATTGCGGAGCGCGGCGGCGTGAGCGATTCTGCTGCGATGGCTGATTCGTCCGCGACTTCGCTCAGCGCCGCCGTTATCGCTTGGCTCGCCTATCTCGGGCAGCAGCGGATGCTGGCGGCCAAGACGCTCGAAGCCTACGGCCGCGATATCAGGCAATTCCACGATTTCCTCAGCCAGCGCCTCGGCCGCGCGCCAACGAGCGGCGATTTTGCGGCGCTGAAGCCGGCGGACCTGCGCGCCTTTCTCGCCGCGCGGCGGGCCGAGGGGATCGACGCGCGCTCGCTGCAACGGGCGCTGTCGGCGCTGCGCGGGCTGGCGAAATATCTGGAGCGCAGCGGCGGCGGTCGCGCCTCGGCGTTCTCGGCCTTACGCTCGCCGAAGGCCGGCCGGCGGCTGCCGCGCCCGCTCAACGCCGAGGCCGCCCGCGCCGTCGCCGACGTCGAGACCCGCGCCGGCGAGCCCCGGAGCCCGTGGATTCTGGCGCGCGACGCGGCGGTGTTGGCGCTCTGCTATGGCGCGGGCCTACGCATCAGCGAGGCGCTGTCGATCCAGCGCGGCGACGCGCCAATCGGCGCCGTCGATGAAGTGCGCATCACCGGCAAGGGCGGCAAGACCCGCCTCGCGCCGGTGATCGCGCCGGTGCGCGCGGCGATCGAGGCTTATCTCGCCGACTGCCCGTGGACGCTGAAGCCCAATGGACCGTTGTTCGTCGGCGCCAAGGGCGGCCCGCTTAAGCCCCGCATCGTGCAACTGGCGATGGAGCGGATGCGCGGCGCGCTCGGTCTGCCCGACAGCGCCACGCCGCACGCTTTGCGCCATTCCTTCGCCACCCACCTGCTGGCGCGCGGCGGCGATCTGCGCACCATCCAGGAACTGCTCGGCCATGCCTCGCTGTCGACGACGCAGGTCTATACGGCGGTCGACAGCGCGCGCCTCTTGGCCGCCTACAAGTCGGCCCACCCGCGCGCGTAAGCTCGGGCGAGTCGCGTTCGCGGCGCTGCACGACGCTCTCCGTCATGCCCGCGCTTGTCCCACGGCTGTCCGGTACGCATTTTGCTTGAAGTGGCGCACGAAAACGAGACCGGCAAGACCCTGCGCATTCTCACCAACGACCTCGACGCCCCCGCCCAGGAGATCGCCGATCTCTACAAGCGCCGCTGGCAGATCGAACTGTTCTTCAGGGTGATGAAGCAGACCTTGAAAATCACCAAATTCCTCGGCCGTTCGGAAAACGCCGTGCGCATCCAAATCGCCGTTGCGCTGATCGCATTTCTTCTGCTGCGCTCGTTGCAAGAGATCACCAAAAGCAAACACGGCTTCTTGGAGCTTGTTCGACTCGTTCGCTCAAATCTGATGCACAGAAAGGATGTCTGCCGGATGCGTCAAAACATCCCTCCGCCCCCGCTCGACTCCCGACAGTTCGAACTCGATTTGGCGTCAACATGAGCTGGACAGCCGTGCGCTTGTCGCGGGCATCCACGCCGCGCCGCTCCTGCGAAGGTCGGCGTTTAACTCCTCAGTCTCAGTTCTTTATTGGAGCCGGGCGATAGCTCGACGGCGAGGATGACCGGGACAAGCGCGGTCATGACGGCGGTTGGTTCCCACGGCCGCTGGCATCAGATTGCGCGCGCGATGATGACGGTGGGGGCGATGACGCCCCGACGCAGCAGGTCGAGCGAATTGGCCGCCTTGGCGCGCGCCGTCGCGCCCATCAGAATATGCAGGCCAAGCGGCGGCGGGCCGCCCTCGCGGGCGACCGCCGCGCTCACCCGCTCGAAAAACCGAATCGCGAAATCGCGCCGGCTCACCGGCGCGGAGACTTCAAACCCCGCGCCTTCCAACAGGCTGCGATAGGTCTCAGCGGTTGCGAGGAAACTCGCCGCCGCGTCTGACGCCCAGGGGATGGGGAAGCCGAGTTCGCCCGGCTGCTCGCGCATCACGTCGTAAATTCCGAGCACGCCGCCCGGTGCGAGCACGCGGCGGAACTCGGCGAAAGCACGCGCCTTGTCTTCGATGTTCATGCCGACATGCATCATGTAGACGGCGTCGAAGGTGGCCGCCGCGAACGGCAGACCCACCGCGCTGCCGTGCTGGTAGTTGACCCGAGCCGCCAGACCGACCCGGAGCGTCAGCGCCTCGGCGGCGCGCACATAGGCTTCGGTGAGGTCGATCCCGGTGACGTCGCAGCCGAGTTCGCCGGCGAAATACCGCGAGGCGCCGCCAAGCCCGCAGCCGACGTCGAGAACCCGCATGCCCTTGGTCACACCCATGCGCTGGGCGAGATCGACCGTCGCCTCGCGCCCGCCGATGTGGAATTCGTCGACCGGGGCGAGATCGGCGGCGGTCAGCCGGTCTGGGTCTTTGCCGGCCGCGACCAGCGCGTTGAGGATCGTCTGTTCGAGCAAGCCGCGATCGTAGTTCTGTTCGACGCGCGTTTCGATCTCCATCGCGTTCCTCCGATGCCTGCGGCCCTCATTCCTTCACCAGCGCCCGCATCTCCTCGGTGGCGGCGAGATCGGCGGCGCTTTTGCCGACCTTGTCGCGCAAGCCGCGGTTGGCGCCGGCGTCGAGCAGCGCCCGCGCGGTGTCGAAGCGGTTGAGCGCGGCGGCGGTCATCAGCGCGCTGCGGCCGCGGTCGTCGACGAGATCGAGCTTCGCCCCGTGTGCGATCAGCAACCGCACGGTGGCGACCGCGTGCGCGGTCGGCGTCTGGTCCGGGAAACCCGAGGCCCACATCAGCGCCGTCAACTGGCCGCCATAGCGCGCGTTGACGTCGACGCCGGCGTCGAGCAATTCGCCGACAAGCCGCGTCGCGCCGCGCGCGGCGGCGTAGCAGATCGGCGACTTGCCGTAACGATCGACGACGCCCGCCTTCGCGCCCTTTTTCAGCAGCAGCTCGCCCGTCGCCTCATCGTCGGCATAGGCGGCCTCGGCGAGCGCGGTCTCGCCCATGGCGTTGATGGCGCCGACGCCGGCGCCGGCCTCCAGCAGCATCCTGGCGACGGCGGGATGGCCGGAATGGATGGCGATCATCAGCGGCGTCGAGCCGCGTGCATCGGGCATGTCGATCTGGCGGCGCTCGGCAGTCGAGGCGCCGGCGATGAGCGCCTCGACGATCGGCGCGCGCCCGGCGCGCGCCGCCCGCGCCAGCGCCGTGTCGCCCTCGCGGTCGCGCGACAGCGGCGAGGCCCCTCGCTGCAACAGCCGCTTCAACGCCGGCACGCAGCCTTTGTGGGCGGCCTCGAACAGGAAATTGTTGAGCTGGATCGAATCCGGCTCCTTGGCCAGCCCTTGGTCGAGAGCGGCGTCGAATTCCGTGCAGACTCGCGCGCTCTGTGCCTGCGCGAGCGCCGGCGCGACAACAAGCGCGCCGAGGACGAGCAGCGCCGGGCTGAGCCGCGCCATCACATGCCCGCCAGTACGCGCGCCATCGCGGCGATGTCGGCGGGCGAATAGGTCTTCAGCAGGTCCGTCATCCACGAATTGTTGGCGCGCGCGCCGGAGCGGAAATCGAGCATGGTCTTTTCGAGATAGGCTTCCTGCTGGCCGGCGAGCCGGGGTTGGGTGCCGGCGCCCTTATAGCTGGCCTGATGGCAGCCGACGCAACCGGCGGAAGTCGCCATCGATTCGAAATGCGCCTGATCGGCCTTCGGCGCGCGCGGTTGCGCCAGCACCGGCCACGGCTTGGCGGCGAAATAAGCGGCGAACGCCAGCATGTCGTCGCGGGAGAGATTTTCGACGATGGCGGTCATCTGTTCGTTCTTGCGCGCGCCCTTTTTCATGTCGCGCAGTTCGATGTAGATGTAGCCCTCGTTCTGACCCCAGATGACGGGGATTTTCTTGTCGATCGGCACGCCGGCCTCGCCATGGCAGGCCGCACAGACCGCGGCCTTGTCCGCGATGTCGTCGGCTCCAGCGGCGCTTGCCGCCAAACACAATGCCACTGCCGCGACCCACCCTAGATTCATGCCCCGCGCCCCTTCGTAATCGACAAACGACGCGGCCGGCGCTAGCGCCGGCCGCGCAAGTCTATCCCATCAACCGATCAATCGGCCGTGAAGGCGATGATCGCATTGCCACGCTTGGAGTCGATCTGGGCGTTGCCGCCCGCCGCGACCACCACATATTCCTTGCCGCCGGCGACATAGGCCGAGGGCGGGGCGTTGACGCCGGCGCCGGCGTTGAACGACCACAGGATCTTGCCGGAGTTCGAGTCATAGGCCTTGAACTCGCCGTTCGCCTCGCCGGCGAACACCACGCCACCGGCCGTCGCCAGCGCGCCGCCGATCATCGGCTGCGGGGTCTTGACCTTCCACTTGATCTTGCCGGTGTTATAGTCGACGGCGACCAACTGGCCCCATTGCTGCTCGCCCGGGATGATCTTGAAGGCGCCGCCGAGCCACAGCTTGCCATCGGGGTAGGGCGAGCTGTCGACGAAGTAGTTCATCGGCTGATGCAGGTTCAGCGCGAAGGCCGTGTGCGAGCGCGGATCGGTGGCGAGCGGCGACCATTCGACGCCGCCGTTGGCGCCCGGCAGCATGCGCGCGCCGTCCTTGGTCGGCAGCGTCCACATGTTTTCCTGCGGGATCATCGCCTCGGAGAAACGGATGAGGCTGCAATCCTTGGCGTCGTTGACGTAGATATGCCCGGTCTTGCCGGCTTCCATGACGACCTTCGTCATTTTGCCGTTCTTGCCGGCGGCTTCGGCGATGACGGTCGGCGAGGTGGCGTCGAGATCCCACAGGTCATGCGCGATATACTGGAAGTGGCAGACGTATTTGCCGGTGTCCAGATCGACCGCGACCAGCGAGTCGGTATAAAGATTGTCGCCGGGACGCAAAGATCCGTCGAGGTCGGGCGAGGGATTGCCGACTACGAAATAGACGCGGTTGGCGGCGAGATCGACGCTCGGGTTCTGCCACACGCCGCCGCCCAGCGTTTTGTAGGGGTCGCCGTTCTTCTTATAGGCGGCCTTCTCCGCCGCGATGTCGCGGTGCATGTCGCGGCCGGTGGCGTCCTTGGGGTTCCACACTCCCTCGGAATCCTCCGGGGTGGTGTCGAAGGTCCATTTGAGGTCGCCGGTCTCGGCGTCGAACGCCTTGACGAAGCCGCGGATGCCGTATTCGCCGCCGTTGGTGCCGATGAGGATCATGCCTTTGACGGCCGTCGGCGCCATGGTCTCGGAATAGCCCTTCTCGGGATCGGCGATCTCCTTCTCCCATTTCACCGCGCCGGTTTTGCCGTCGAGCGCGACGAGCTTGGAGTCGAGCGTCGCCACATAGACCTTGTCGTTATAGACGGCGACGCCGCGGTTGTTGGGGCCGCAGCAATAGGTCGTGATCGGACCCATCTTGTGCTTGTATTCCCAGATTTCCTGGCCGGTCTTGGCGTCGAGCGCGTAGACGTGGTCGAAGGCGGTCGAGACATACATCACGCCATTGGCGATGATCGGCGAAGTCTCCATCGAATCCATGATGTCGGTCTGGAAAATCCAGGCGACGTGCAGGCGCCCGACGTTGCGCGTATTGATCTGGCTGGCGGGATAGAAGCGGTTTTGCCAGTAATTGGCGTTGGTTTGCAGGAAGTCCTTGCCGTTTTTGGCGGCGCTGTCGTGCATGGCCTGGGTAACGGGGGTGGGCGTCGCCGTCATCGCGGCCCCGGCAGCGGCGCCGCCCTTCACTTCTTCCGTTGACTGCGCCGCTATCGTCGCGAGCGCAACGGCGGCAAGGCTAACGCAGCCCACCGCGAGGTTTCGCCTGAAATGCATGATTTCCTCCCCTACGAGCGGCATATCCGACTCAGAATTCGTCTCTGTTTATCGGGATTAAATCGCAGCTCGCGTGGGAAGCTATAGCGACGGCGGGGCGAAGGCAACCGTCACGAAGCGGAAGCTTCGCTTAGAAAAGGCAGAGAATTTCGTCGGCGCCGCCATGGCGCTCAGGCCCGCGTAAGTTCGCGCCAGCGGGCCGCGTATTGGGCAAGGCCGGGGACGCGCCAGGGCGCGACCGGCGGGGTCTCGGCCTTCGGCAGCGAGCGGCCCCAATGGGCGAGCCGCGCCGCGCCCTCGGCCGAACCGGCGGTGGTCGCCGCCAGCAGCACCCGGCGCCGCGGCGCCAGCGCGGCGAGCGTGGCGGCGTAGGCTGGCGTCTTGGCAAAGCCGCCTTCGACGATCCAATCGCCGGGCGCTTCGAGCTTGTCGAGCAGCAACTGCGTCATCAGCGCGACGTAAAGCGTGGCGAGCGCCGTGCGCGCCGCCGGCGTCTGCGGCGTCGCGCCCTCGATGCGGCCGGCGCGGCCGGCGAACGGGCCGCCCTGATCGGAGAAGGCGGGGAGCGCGTAGGCCCCAGAGGCGACGACGGCGGCGAGGTCTTCGGGGCCGATCGCCACCGGCCGCTCGCCCGCCAGCGCGGCGAACTCGCGCCCGCCCATGAAGCGCGCGCAGGGCGTCGGCCGCCCCGTGACATCGACATTGGCGAGCATGTCCCAGGCGGGATCGAGCCGCCCCTGGCCGCCGACGGCCATCAGGATGATCCAGGTGCCGGTCGAGACGACGCTGAACGCGCCCTCGCGCGACAGGATATGCGGGACCAGCGACAGGTTGGAATCGTGCGCGCCGCAATGCACGCGCGTCGAGGGCGACAGGCCGGCGGCGGCGGCGACTTGTGGCAGGATCGGGAAGGCGTCCCAGGCGCGACGCAGCGGCGGGATGAGGCGCGTCCAGCCACGGTTGACGACGAGGCTCGACGGCGCCGCCTCATACGGCCGCCACAGGTCGCCGTGGCAGGCGAGCGAGGTGACTTCGCTCGCCAGTTCGCCGGTCAGCCGCCACAGCCAATATTGCGGATACATCAGCAGCGCGCGGGCGCGGGCGAACCATTCGGGATAACGCCGCTCGTAGAAATAGACGCAGCGGCCGAGATTGAGGCCGCGCGCGACGTGCGGCGACAGCGTCTCGGCGAACGGCGGCCGGATCGCGTCGTATTCGGCGTCGATCTCGCCGAAGCCGTCGAATTCGTAATCCATCGGCGGCGGGCAGGGGCCGTGGTCGTCGACCATCACGCCGGCGGCGCCGTGGGTGGAGATCGAGATCGCCGCGATGGCCGAGACGGCGTTTAGCTCCGCGAGCGAGGCGATCAGGAAGCGCCAGATCATCTCGACGTCGAGGCGCGGATAGGGCCATTGCGCGTCGGGCGTCAAGGCGGCGTTGGGGCGCGAGCGTTCGTCAAGGATCGCGCCCTGGTCGTCGAACAGCACGACCTTGACGTTGGTCTTGCCGACGTCGAGCACGGCGACGCTCATGCATTCACTCCAGATGAAACATTTCTTCGAGCGCTGCCGCGACGGGGCTGCCGTCGGGGTTGACCGCCATGATGTCGCGCATATGCGCCCACCAGCGCTGCATTATCGGGTGCGAGGGCAGATCGTCCATGCCGTGTCGCCGCGGCCGCTCCAGATAGGCGAACAGGATGTTTGTCTGCTCGTCCAGGTGGATCGAATAGTTGGCGACGCCGGCCTGCTTGAGAAGCGCCGCCAGTTCCGGCCAGATGGGGTCGTGCTGGCCGGGGTTGAGGAACATCTTGAAGGCAAGGCGGGGCATGGCCTTACTCGCAGAGTTCGCGGCGCGCATCACGGCCGGGCTTGTCCCAGGCATCCACGCCGGGGCGCTCCACGAAGGTCTCAGCAACCTGGCGCAAAGCGACAAACGGCCGCTGCGCTAGGCCGCGTGGATGACCGGGACAAGCCCGGTCATGACGCAGAGCGCAGCGCCCGAGCCCGATCAGAAGTCGAACTTGTCGATGTTGGCCTTGTCGAAGACGAAGGGCGCGCCGAGCAGGATCTCGCTGCCGTTCACCACCTGGAGCTTGCCGAGCTTGCCGGCCTCGACCTCCTTGTCGCCCGCCTTCAGCTTGCCGTCGACTACGGCGCGCATCACCTCCAGCGCGGCGTAGCCGAGATCGACGGGGTTCCACAGCACCACCGACTTGACGCAGTCGGAGTGGACATAGGGCTTCATCGCATTCGGCGTGGCGAGACCGACGACCGCGATCTTGCCGCACTCTTTGGCCTTGGTGACCGCCTCCGCCGAAGCCGGCGTCGCCACCGACGTCATGCCGAAGATGCCCTTCAGCTTGTCGCCGTATTTGTTGATGAGGGTCGTAGCCTGATTGAAGGACAGGACGTTGTCCTCGTTGGCTTCGACCGTCTCCAGCCATTTCATCTTCGGGTGGCACTTGTCGCCATAGGCGTGCATCTCGGCGATCCAGCGCGCCTGGTTGGGCGTGGTGAAGGTCGAGGTGACGATGGCGAACGAGCCGTCCTCGCCGATCTCCTTGGCCATCGAATCCATCATCGCCTTAGCGATGCCGTTGAACTGCGCCTGATTGACGAACCACTCGCGCGCGTCCGGCTCCGAATTGGCGTCGTAGCCGACGACATGGATGCCCTTCGACAGCGCCTTCTTCAGCACCGGCGCGATGGCGACGGGGTCGTTGGCGGCGAACAGGATGCCGTTGACGCCGCGCGTGATGTAATTGTCGATGAACTTGATCTGCTCGTCGATCTTGGCTTCCGTCGGCCCATCGGTCGACACCTTGACGTTGCCGAGTTCCTTGGCTGCCTCTTGCATGCCCTTCGTGGTGGCGTTGAAATAGCCGATGCCGATCAGTTTGGGAACATCGACGACGGTGATCTCCTTGCCGGCGAGGTTGGGCGCGTTGACGGCCTTGCCGCCGTCATAGGGCTTGAACGCCGGGGCGGGGTTGGCGCCCGTCCCGCAGGCGAGCGGGCTGGTGGCGAGATCGTCGGCGCCGTCCCATTGCGCGGCGCGCGAAGGCGCGCTGGCGAAGGCCAACGCGAAGGCCGCCGCGGCGGCCGTGGTCATAAGCAGCTTCCTCATCCATTCCTCCCATGCCCGTCTCTTTGCGGGCGGTGAACCCCGAAAACCCCGCTCATTCGCGGCGGCGTTCGAGGGAGCTTGCGATCAGCACCGAGGCGATCAGCACGACGCCGATCACAATGATCGTAGCGTCGCCTTTGACCCCTGTCAGCGCCAGTCCATTCTTCAACAGCTGGATCATCACCAGCCCGATCACCGTGCCCCAGACCGTGCCGGCGCCGCCGAATATGCTGGCCCCGCCGAGCACCACGGCGGCGATGACGTCGAGTTCGTAGCCGAGCCCCATGTCCGAGCGCGTCGTCGTCACCCGCGAGACCAGCACGAAGGCCGATAGGCCCGACATCAGCCCCGACAAAGTGTAGACGATCAGCTTGGCGCGGTCGACCGCCAGCGCCGAGAAGCGCGCCGCCGTCTCGTTGGCGCCGATGGCGTAGAGCGTGCGCCCGAACGAGGTGCGGTCGAGCGCGACGCCGGCGATGACGATGCAGGCCCCCAGAATCCACAACTGCGTCGGCACGCCGAAGACCTCTCCCTGGCCCAGCACGTAGAACCAATCGGGGTAGCCGCGCACCGAGCGCGCCTTACTGATCCCCTCGGCGAGGCCACGATAGAGCGCCAGCGTGGCGATGGTGACGATCAGCGGCGGCGCCTTCAGCCGCGTGATGACGAGCCCGTTGCAGAAGCCGGCGAGCGCCCCGACGCCGAGCGCGACCACAACCGCCAGTGGCAGCGGCAAGCCCCAGTTCTTCCACGCCACGCCGAGCACGATCGCGCATAGCCCGACGATGGCGCCGACCGAGAGGTCGATGCCGCCGGTGACGATGACGAAGGTCATCGGCAGGGCGATGAGGCCGATCTCGGTCATCAGCCGGCCCTGGTTGAGCAGATTGTCGAGGGTGAGGAATTGATCGTTGAGATAGCCGAGCCCGATTAGCGCGACGATAAGGATGGCGGCGAGAATCGTTTCGTGCCGCTTGAGATACCGATTCATCACGCGGCTCCCAGACGGCGGCGGCGGCGCAGGATGTCGGCGATAACGGTGGCCAGAATGAGCGAGCCCTGCACCGCATGGGTCCAGTAGGGCGAGACATTGATGAAGACGAGCGCGCTGGCGATCTCGGCGAGCAGCACGGCGGCGAGCGTCGAGCCGATGACGGTGCCGACGCCGCCCAGGATGCTGACGCCGCCGACCACCGATGCCGTGATGACGACGAGTTCGAGGCCGGCGGGCGTCGTCGACTGGATGACGCGCAATTGCGTGGCGAACATCAATGCGGCGATGCCGGCGAAGAAGCCATGCGCGGCGAACACGAAGATCGTCGTGCGGCGCGGCGAGACGCCGCAAAGCCGCGCCGCCTCCGGATTGCCGCCGGCGGCATAGATGGCGCGGCCGCCGGGCCAGAAGCGCATCCAGATCGCCGCCAAGATGGTCGCGCCCACCATGATGAGCACCGGCATCGGCAGCACCCCGAACACTTCGACGTCGGCGAGATGGAAGCTGTTCGGCAGATCGGTGATCCACCTGCCGCCGGTGACGCTTATCAACCCGCCTTTCAGGATCGACCACATGCCGAGCGTCACCACGATGGAGGGGATGCCGAGATAGGCGACGACCGCGCCCTGCGCCGCCATCACCGCAATGCCGATGACCAGCGGCGCGCCCCAGGCGAACGCGATCGGATAGCCGGCGACCGCCAGCGAGCCCGACACCGTCGCCAGCACGCCGATCAGCGCGCCGACGGAAATGTCGATGTTGCCGGAGACGATCACCATCGACATGCCGATGGCGGCGACCGCGATATAGGCGTTGCCAAGCAGCAGGTCGGAGAGATTGTTGGCCGACAGGAAGCGCGGATTGACGAAACCGACGACGATGGCGAGTCCGATGATCGCGACCGCCAGCATCGCCTCTTGCGAGGCGATTCGGCGCAGGATCTGGACGGGGGAAGCGGCCGCGCTCACGCAGCCTGCCCGCGGCCGGAGAGATCGCCCATCATCGCCGCGCCCACCGCGCTCGGCGTCGCCTCGGCGCGCGGCAACTCGGCGACGATGCGGCCCTCGCGCATCACCAGCACGCGATCGCTCATGCCCAGCACTTCCGGCAATTCGCTGGAGATCATCAGAATCGCCACGCCCTCCCTGACGAGTACGCCCATCAACCTGTGAATCTCGGCCTTGGCGCCGACGTCGATGCCGCGCGTCGGCTCATCGAGGATCAGCAGCCGCGGCTTGTTGGCGAGCCATTTGCCGAGCACGATCTTCTGTTGGTTGCCGCCGCTGAGTCGGCCCGCCGCCTCGTCGAGCGAACTCGTCTTCACGTCGAACTGCTTGACCGCATCGCGCGCCAGCTTCAGCTCCGCCGCGCGGTCGATGAAGCCGAGCCAGGTGAGCCGGTTGAGCCCGGCGAGCGAGAAATTGTGCTTGACGCTCATCGCCCGCACCAGCCCCTGGGTGCCGCGATCTTCCGGCACATAGGCGACGCCGAGGGCGCGCCCCTCGGCTGGCGAGCGGATCGACACCAACTCGCCGTTGAGGCGGATTTCGCCGCTCTCGGCCGGCGTGACGCCAAACAGCGTCTGCGCCAGTTCGCTGCGGCCGGAGCCGACGAGGCCGGCGAGGCCGACGATCTCGCCGGCGCGCACCGTCACGCTGACGCCCCGCGTCATCGGCTTGGCGACGAGATCGCGCGCTTCCAGCACCGCCTCGCCGAGCGGCGCCTCGACCTTGGGAAACAACGCTTCGATGCGCCGCCCGACCATCATCTCGACGAGCTCGCCGGAGTTGGTCTCGCGCGTTTGGCGCGTGCCGATGAAGGCGCCGTCGCGCAACACGGTGACGCGGTCCGAGATCTCGAAAATCTCGTCCATGCGGTGGCTGATGTAGACGACGCCGACGCCGCGCGCGCGCAACCGCCGCACGATGTCGAACAGCCGCCGCACGTCGGTTTCGGTCAGCGCCGCGGTCGGTTCGTCCATGATTAGCACGCGCGCGTCATGCGACAGGGCGCGCAGGATTTCGACGCGCTGGCGGTTGCCGACCGACAGCCGCCCGACGGTCTCGTCAGCGTCGAGTTCGTCGATATCGAGCGAGGCGATGAGCGCGCGGGCGCGCTCGCGCATAGCGGAAAGGTCGATGCGGCCGAAGCGGCCCTTCGGCGCATGGCCGAGAAAGATGTTCTCCGCCACCGTCAGTTCCGGGAACAGCAGCAGCTCTTGATAGATGGTGGCGATGCCGGCGCGCCGCGCGTCGTCGGGGCCGGCGAGCCTGGACTCGAGGCCGTCGATGAGGATGGCGCCCTTGTCGGGTTGCACGACGCCGGACATGATCTTGATGAGCGTCGATTTGCCGGCGCCGTTCTCGCCCATCAGTGCGTGAACCTCGCCGGCATGTACGTCGTAGGAGACGCCACTCAGCGCCCGGACGCCGGGAAAGCTCTTCTCGATGTCGCGCACTTCCAGGCGCGGCGGGCCGGCCTCGCTCATGCCGGCGCCCTCTCCGGTTCGACGACGATGGTCTCGACGCCGGCGTCATTCAGCATCTGCAACCCGTGTTCCGGCGCGCCGGAGTCAGTGATGAGCGTGTGTACGCGCGCCAGCGGACAAACGACGAGGCTGCCCTTGACCTGGAACTTCGTGGCGTCGGCAAGCACGACGAGCCGGTCGGCGCGCTTCAACAGCTTGGCCTCGGCGCGCGCGATCAACGGATCGCCTTCGATGATTCCATGCGCGCCAACCGCAATCGCGCTCATGAACATCCAGCGCGCCGCGTAATGCTGGATCGCATCGTCGTCAAAGGGAGCGACGATCAGCTTCTGGTCGCGGTAAACCTCGCCGCCGGGCAGCGCGACGCGGTTGTCGGTCTCGTGGATGAGGAAATAGGCGAGAGGATAGGAGTTGGTCAGAATCTTCAGCCGCGTGCGCTTGAGATATTCCGACATCTGATAAGTCGTCGTGCCGCCATTGATGATGACGACATCGCCATCCTCGCACATCGCCACCGCGCGCTTGGCGATGGCGCGCTTGGCGGCGACGTTGACGGCCAGCGAAGTGTCGAAGGAGCGCGAGTCGCGCGCGCGCGGCGCCTGGGCCGGGACGAACGCGCCCTGAATGGCCTGCAAGCCGCCGTGGACGCGCTCGGCGAGCCCGGCCTCGGCGAGACGGCCGGCGTCGCGGCGGGCGGAAGCGGCGGAGGCGCCGGTGGCCGCCATCAAATCGGCGATCGACAGAAAGCCGCGTTGGCTCAGCAGATTGCGGGCGATCTCGGCGCGCTGTCGCTCGCGCATGGCTCGGGCCGTCTCCTCGGATTGAAAGTTGACCTTGGGTCGCACAGCGTCTTGCATGTGTCAATCACATTCGCTCGAAATCGCTCATTGCAGCGCACAATCCGCTCATTGCAACGCAACACGAGCAAACGCATTGACGGGCGCGCGCATTTTCAATATCTTTTGCTCAGCTTCGATCAAATCCGTTCACGGCGGCAAACGCCGGAGGAGAACTCATGAGCGCCACGCGCCAAGGCCACAATATCCTTCTGCCCAGCCTCTGGGACGACGCGGCCGCCGCCGGGCTCGACGAACCGGGCCTGTTGCTCTACCGCTCAAACATTCTCGGCGCCGACCTGCGCGTCACCAATTTCGGCGGCGGCAACACCTCCGCCAAGGTGACCGACAACGACCCGCTGACCGGCGCGCTGGTCGAGGTGCTGTGGGTCAAGGGCTCCGGCGGCGATCTCGGCTCGATGAAGCGCGACGGCTTCGCCACGCTCTATCAGGACAAGCTCGTCGGGTTGGAGCGCGCCTATCGCGGGCTTAGCGCTGAGGACGGGATGGTGGCTTTGTTCAGCCATTGCACGTTCAACCTCAACCCGCGCGCCGCCTCCATCGATACGCCGCTGCATGGCTTCGTGCCGCACAAACATGTCGATCACGTCCACGCCGACGCGGTCATCGCCATCGCCGCGTCGCAGAACGCGGAAAAGCTGACGCGGGAGATTTTCGCCGGCAAGCTAGGCTTCCTGCCGTGGCAGCGGCCGGGCTTCGACCTCGGGTTGAAGCTCGGGCGCATGGCGCGCGACAATCCGCAGTTGGAGGGCGTCGTGCTCGGCGGCCACGGGCTGTTCACCTGGGGGCCGACGTCGAAAACTTGTTATGAGACGACGATCCGCGTCATCAATCAGGCGGTGGCGTGGCTGGCGGCCAACGGCAAACAGCCGGCGTTCGGCGGCGCGGCGGCCGAGGCGCTGCCGGCCGACAGGCGGCGCGAGATCGCGGCGCGGTTGATGCCGGCGATTCGTGCCCGCATCTCCTCGGCCGAGCGCAAGGTTGGCCATTTCACCGATGCCCCGGAGGTGTTGGAATTCGTCAACTCGCGCGATTTGAGGCCGCTCGCGGCGCTCGGCACGTCCTGTCCCGACCATTTCCTGCGCACGAAAATCCGCCCGCTAGTGCTTTCGCGCGACGCGGACGCTGCGGCGCTCGACGCGGCGCTCGCCGCCTATCGCACCGACTACGCCGCTTATTACCAGCGCTGCAAGCATGCGGATTCGCCCGCCATTCGCGATCCCAACGCCGTCGTTTATCTGATCCCGCAGGTCGGCATGATTACTTTCGCCAAGGACAAAGCGACGGCGCGCATCTCCGGCGAGTTCTACGTCAACGCCATCAACGTCATGCGCGGCGCGTCCAGCGTCAGCAAATATGTCGGCCTCGCCGAGCAGGAGGCGTTCAACATCGAATATTGGTTGTTGGAGGAGGCCAAGCTCCAGCGCATGCCGAAGCCGAAATCGCTGGCTGGCCGGGTGGCGCTCATCACCGGCGGCGCCGGCGGCATCGGTTCGGCGATCGCCGCAAGGCTTTTGGGCGAGGGCGCCTGCGTCGTGCTCGCCGACATCGACCGCGCCAGCCTCGAAGCCCGCGTCGACGAATTCGGCAAGCGCTTCGGCCGCGACGCAGTCGCCGGCGTGGCGATGGACGTCACCAGCGAGGCGAGCGTCGAGGCGGCGACGCGCGATGCGGTCGTCGGATTCGGCGGCCTCGACATCGTCGTTTGCAACGCCGGCATCGCCTCGGCGGCGGCGTTCGAGGACACTTCGCTGGAGCTTTGGAACCGCAACATGGCGATCCTCGCCACCGGCTATTTCCTCACCAGCCGCGCCGGCTATCGCATCTTGAAAGAGCAGGGTTTCGGCGGCTCGATGGTGTTCATCGCCTCGAAGAACGGCATGGCGGCTTCCGCCGGCGCCTCGGCCTATTGCGCCGCCAAGGCGTCCGAGGTGCATCTCGCCCGTTGCCTGGCGCTCGAAGGCGCGTCGCTTGGCATTCGCGTCAACACCGTCAACCCGGACGCGGTGCTGCGCGGCTCGAAAATCTGGCAGGGCGAATGGCGCCAGCAGCGCGCCGCCTCCAACAAGGTTGACGAGGATCAGTTGGAGGAGGTCTATCGCCAGCGCTCGCTGTTGAAGCTTTCGGTATATCCCGAGGATATCGCCGAGGGCGTCTATTTCTTCGCCTCCGACTTGTCGGCGAAATCGACCGGCAACATCCTCAACGTCGACGCCGGCAACGCCCAGGCGTTCACGAGATAGCCGCTGTCATGGCCGGGCATGTTCCCATATGTGCCAACTTGATTGGGTAGGGCGGCGCCTTATCCGCATCATGCCCGGGCTTGTCCCACGGCTGTCCGGCTCATGTTGACGCCAAATCGAGTTCGAACTGTCGGGAGTCGAGCGGGGGCGGAGGGATGTTTTGACGCATCCGGCAGACATCCTTTCTGTGCATCAGATTTGAGCGAACGAG
>DATNDU010000117.1:0-16872 GCA_035606915.1 Roseiarcus sp.
GGCGAAGATGGCGGTGATCTCGTCGATCACCTGGCTGATCGGATGGATGCGACCGGACTCAACGCCGGCGGGGCGCACGGGCAGCGTCACGTCGAGGCTTTCCGCCTTTAGCCGCGCTTCGAGCGCGGCGGCCTTCAGCACGGCGCGGCGGGCGGTCAGCGCTTCGCTGACCTCGTCCTTCAGGGCGTTGATCGAAGCGCCGGCGCTACGCCGCTCGTCGGGCGCCATCTTGCCGAGGCTGGCGAGCAGCGCCGAGATCGAGCCTTTCTTGCCCAGCGCCGCGACGCGCGCCGCCTCCAGCGCCGGCTCGTCGGCGGCGCCGGCGATGGCGGCGAGTGTCTGTTGGCGGAGCGCTGGGAGGTCGGACATTGTTCGCTTGGGCTGGCGTCGCGGCAAAGGCTCTGCGGCCCGCCGTCCCCTCTCCCCGTTCTTCACGGGGAGAGGATAAGGGTGAGGGGCGGCTCCGCTTGGACGGCGTTAAGCCGCCTTCGGCAAATGCCCCTTGGCCTTTTCGACGATGGCGGCGAAGGCCGCCGGCTCGGTGATGGCGAGGTCCGACAGCACCTTGCGGTCGACTTCGATCCCGGCGCCGATGAGGCCGGCGATGAAGCGCGAATAGGTCAGCCCCTGCTCACGCACCGCCGCGTTGATGCGCTGAATCCACAACGCGCGGAACTCGCGCTTGCGGTTCTTGCGGTCGCGGTAGGCGTATTGCAGCGACTTGTCGACCGCGGCCTTGGCGGCGCGGATGGTGTTCTTGCGGCGGCCGAAGAAGCCTTTGGCCTGCTTGAGAACCTTCTTGTGCTTGGCGTGGGCGGTTACGCCGCGTTTGACGCGTGCCATGGATTAAATCTCCGGGATCAGCCGTTGGGCAGGAAGAATTTCTTGATATTGTCGCCGTCGGTTTTGAACAAAACGGCCGTGCCGCGCAGATTGCGGATCTGCTTGGGGGTGCGTTTAATCATGCCGTGGCGCTTGCCTGCCTGGGCGTAGACGACCTTGCCGGTCCCGGTGATTTTGAAGCGCTTTTTGGCGCTGGATTTGGTCTTCAACTTGGGCATTTGGCACTCCCGGGCTTGACGCCCTGTGGCTGGGACGGCGGTTTGCCGCCGCTCGCGTGAATTCACGCGAAAAAGAACCGCCACGGCAGCCCAGCCGGGCGGTTCTTTGGGTCGCGGGTGCATAAGGGAAAGCCGGCGGGAGCGCAAGGGGGGATTGCCTATCGCCTACACCCGAACCCCTATTTCCCGTCGCCCGGCCGCAAACCGATGAGGTCGCGCAAAGCCTGCGGGATCGTGACTCGGCCTCGCGTGGACAAGCGAGTCCTGCCTTGCGCGTTCATTCCGCCTTTCTGGACATTGAACGCCTCATCCCACCCGCACCCCCGCCACGCGCCCGCCCGTCAACTCCACCAACTGCGCTGGCGTCAGCTTGAAAACGGCGTTCGGCGTTCCCGCCGCCGCCCAGATGGTCGCGAACGTCAGCAGATCCTCGTCGATCAGCGTCAGCGGCGCCACCGCGTGGCCCACCGGCGGCACGCCGCCGATGGCGAAGCCGGTTTGCTCGCGCACGAAGTCGGCGTCGGCGCGGGCGATCTTCTCGCCGATCACAGCCGCCACTTTCTTCTCATCCACCCGGTTGACGCCCGACGCCACCACCAGCACCGGCCGGCCGCTCTCCTTCGCCCGGAACAGCAGCGATTTGGCGATCTCGGCCACCATGCAGCCGATGGCCGCCGCGGCGTCGGCGGCGGTGCGCGTGCCGGCGTCGAACTCCAGCACCTCGAACTTCTCGCCGAGCGCGGCCTGAACGCGAAGCGCCGACGGCGCGCTGGCCTTTTTCATGCTTCGCCCCAGTTGCGGAAATGCTTCGACAATTTGAGCCCCTGGCCCTGATAGTTGGAGCCGCCGATAGCGCCATAAAGCGAATCCGCGGCGCCGGCGAGCGGCTCGAACACCAATCGGCCGATCGGCTGCCCGTCCTCGATCAGGAATGGCACGTCGCGACCGCGCACCTCCAGCACGGCCCGCGCGCCGGGCGCGCCCGACGCCGTCCAGCCGAAGCCGGGGTCGAAGAAGCCGGCGTAATGGACGCGGAACTCGCCGAGCGCCGGGTCGATCGCCGCCATCTCCGCGGCGAGATCGGCGGGGATGCGCAGACGCTCGCGGCTGGCCAGAATATAGAACTCATCGGGATCGAGGATCAGCCGGCCGCCGCGCGCGCCGAGCGGCTCCCAGAAATCCTCCGCCGCATAGGCGCCCACGCGGTCGACGTCGATGACGCTGCCGTTCTTGATCGCGCGGTAGCCGACGAGGCCGGCCTGCGGCGCCGCGAGGCCGACGTGGACGACGAGCCCGTCGCGCAGTTCCAGCGCCCCGTCGACCAGCGCCGCGTCGGCGTGGCGGGCGCGCAAGCGTTCGTCGGCAAGCGTCGCGCGCGGCGCCGCCTCGCGCAAGCGCAACTGGTTGAGCCGCGTGCCCTCGCGCACCCTGACCGAAAAGCTGCGCGGCGAAATCTCCACCCACAGCGGCCCGTGGTAGCCGGCCGGGGCCTCGTCGAAAGCCGCGCCGCGATCGACGATGAGGCGCACGAAAATATCCAGCCGCCCGGTCGAGCTTTTCGGATTGGCGGCGCCGGCCAGCGTCTCGGGCAGCGCCAGCCGCTCGGCGAGCGGGGCGATATAGACGATGCCTTTTTCCAGCACCGCGCCTTCGCCGACCAGCGAGATGCGCTCCGGCGACAGGCTCTCCAGCCGCTCGCGCACGTCGGCGTTACGGCCGGGCAGGAAGCTGGCGCGCAGGCGATAGGCCTCCTTGCCGAGCCGCAGATCTAGGCTCGCCGGCTGCATCTGCGACGGCTCGATGGGGCGCTCGGCCACAATCACGCCGGCCTCGACGAGGGCTACGAGGCGCGGGCGCGGCAGCAGGCCGCAAGGGCGGGCGTCGTTGGTCATGGCGCGTCCTAGTCCGCTTTGCGCGGACCCGGCAAGCCCCGCCTCAGTGGGCGTACAAAACCTCGCCACGCTTTTCCGGGCTGAAGCGGATGACGACGATGAGCCCGACCGCCACAATCCCCGCCACCAGCGCCAGCGCGTAAGAATAATTGCCGCCGTGCGACTCGGCGAGCCTGGCTTGGAACGGGCCGTTGAACGAGGCGAGGAAATTGCCGGCCTGATAGACGAACGCGGGCAGGGTGGCGCGCACCGCGCCCGGCGAAAGCTCATTGAGATGCGCCGGCACTACGCCCCAGGCGCCTTGCACCGAAATCTGCATGACGAAGGCGCCGATGGCGAGCATGAACGGCGTCGCCGAAAACGCCCACAAGGGTAAGGCGGGCAGGGCGATGAAGGCGGCGATGGCGATGGCATTCACGCGGCCGATCTTCTCGGACAGGATGCCGAACAGAATGCCGCCGACGATGGCGCCGATATTGCCGACAATATTGATCCAACTGACGGTGGCGGGGTCGAAATGGTGCTGCTTGATGAGGAAGGTCGGATAGAGATCCTGCGTGCCGTGGCTGAAGAAGTTGAACAGCATCATCATCACGACGGAATAAACGACGAGGCCCCAATTGTCGGTGATCGTCTGCCATAGACTGGGTTTGGCGACTTTCTGCGCTGCGACAAAGGCCGGCGATTCCTCGACGCCGGAGCGGATGAACAGCACCACGAAGGCCGGCAGCACGCTGAACAGAAACATCACGCGCCAGTCGATGAGGTGGCCGCCGATCGTTTTGTGGTAGAACAGGCCATAGACGATCGAGGCGAGCAGGAAGCCGGTGGGATAGCCGGCCTGCAACAGCCCCGATACCGGCCCGCGCGCTTTCGGCGGGATCGATTCCATTACCAGCGAACTGCCGAGACCCCATTCGCCGCCCATGGCGACGCCGAACAACGCCCGCAGAATCAGGAACACCGTGAGGTTGGGCGAGAAGGCGGCCGCCGCGCCGATGATCGAATAGCT
Organism: Roseiarcus sp.; assembly: GCA_035606915.1. Lineage (GTDB taxonomy): Bacteria > Pseudomonadota > Alphaproteobacteria > Rhizobiales > Beijerinckiaceae > Roseiarcus. The sequence goes on from DATNDU010000117.1 coordinate 3,966, forward strand.
CAGGATGTCAATCATCAGCGCCGGCTTGCGGCCGAGCCTGTCGCCGATGCGGCCGAAGATATAGGCGCCGATGAAGCGCATGGCCAAAGTCAGGAACAGCGCATAGGCGACTTCGGGGATGGTGGCGCCGAATTCCTTGGCGATGTCCTTAATGAGAAAGGTCAGCAGGAAAAAATCGAACGCATCGAGCATCCAGCCGAGGTAGGCGGCCAACACCGCCTTTTTTTGTTGCGACGTCAGGTTCAAGGCGGCCTCGCCGACTTTTTGTCCGTGAGCAATATTTCTTTGTCTGTGAGCGAGTGTAGCGGGCGGCGCGCGCCGCGCAATGGCCCGCCCAACGCGGCGCCCAAGATTCTTGACGCGAGTTGGCTGCGCCGCCGTTGACGACAGCCGGCGCCGGTCGTAAGGGTTTCTGGAACCCGTGGTTATTTGAGCCGGTCGGCTTGCCGCCACGTTAAACAAGTGGCTAAAAGATCGGGATTTCCTTGTAAATCCGGATTTCGCGGCCCGTCAGGAGCGCGAAATGGTCAGTCCTCGCAAGTCCCGCGATCCGCAGACGCTGCGGCCGGCTACCCGCCTCGTCCATGGCGCCTCGTTGCGCTCGCAGTTCGAGGAGACGTCGGAGGCGTTGTTCCTGACTCAGGGCTATCTCTACGACACGATGGAGATCGCCGAGGCGCGCTTCAAAGGCTCCGAGCCAGGTTTCATCTATTCGCGTTTCTCCAACCCGACGGTGACGATGTTCGAGAAGCGAATGGCGCTGCTCGAAGGCGCGGAGGCGGCGCGCGCCACCGCCTCCGGCATGGCGGCGGTCACCGCCGCGCTGATGGGGCAGGTGAGGGCCGGCGACCATGTCGTGGCCGCGAAGGCTTGTTTCGGCTCCTGTCTCTATGTCGTCGAGGATCTGTTGCCGCGCTTCGGCGTGTCTTCGACGCTGGTCGAGGGGGCGGACCTCGACGACTGGCGCGCGGCGATGCGGCCCAACACCAAGACCGCCTTCCTGGAGAGCCCGACCAACCCGACGCTGGAGGTCATCGACATCGCCGGCGTCGCCGAGATCGTCCACAAGGCCGGCGCGACGCTGGTGGTCGACAATGTGTTCGCCTCGCCGATGCTGCAACGGCCGCTGCAACTCGGCGCCGATTGCGTCGTCTATTCCGCCACCAAGCATATCGACGGGCAGGGGCGCACGCTCGGCGGCGTCATCCTGGCGAGCGAGGCGTTCATCAGCGGCCATATCCACAATTTCCTGCGCCAGACCGGGCCGAGCCTGTCGCCGTTCAACGCCTGGGTGATGCTGAAATCGCTGGAGACGCTGCCGGTGCGCGTCGCAGCCCAAAGCCGCTCGGCCGAGCGCATCGCCGAGTATCTCAGCCAACACCCGCGCGTATCGCGGGTGTTTTACCCCGGCCAGCCGGACCACCCACAATACGAGGTGGCGCGCCGGCAGATGTCGGGCGGCGGCACGCTGGTGGCGTTCGAGGTCGCGGGCGGCAAGGCGGCGGCGTTCAAGTTCGCCAATGCGCTGTCGATCGTCGGCATCTCCAACAATCTCGGCGACGCCAAGAGCCTCATCACCCACCCGGAGACGACGACGCACCAGCGCTTGACGCCCGACCGGCGCGCCGCGCTCGGCATCGGGCCGGGACTGCTGCGGCTGTCGGTGGGGCTGGAGGATGTCGAGGATCTGGTGGAGGATTTGGGCAGGGCGTTGGGGTGAGGGCGGTCAAGGCTGCGCGCGGGGAAGTCTTCTTAGGATGGGGTGGCGCGGGTAGTTTGATTTTTGCTGCGTGTGGTAGACACTGATCCTGTTATGCCAACGGCGTTTCAATCCGTTGGCGTAGGAGGAGCAAGCCATGGCTACTAGCGTCAAGCAGATGATGGAAGCCGCTAATTCGGCTGTTCCGCGCATCACGCCCGCGGAGGCCAAACAGATGATCGCGAAAGGCAATGCGCTTGTGGTCGACGTGCGCGACGGGCCGGAGGTAGTAAAATCCGGTAAGGTCGAGGGCAGCGTCAATGTCTCGCGCGGCATGCTGGAATTTCGCGCCGACCCGGAATCGCCCTATCACGACAAGTCCTTCTCGCGCGACAAGGCGGTCATCGTTTACTGCGCCTCTGGCGGACGTTCGGCGCTTGCCGGCAAGGCGCTCAAGGATTTGGGCTACGAGGACGTCTATAACCTCGGCGCATTCAAGGATTGGGTGGCAGCCGGCGGGGCCGTCGATAAGGCGACTTGATCCCGCGCATACCGTGGCCTCTCTCGAAAACGACGGTTTTGAGACGATTAGCGCGCCGCCGCCAACAAGGCGCCGGCGGCGCCGGACAACAGCACGACGGTCAGCGGCGGCGCGCGCCAGACGATGAGCAAGGCGAAACCCACCGCTGCGAGCGCGAAATCCGCCGGCGTCCGCACCGCGCTCACCCATACCGGATTGTAGAGCGCCGAGGCCAGCAAGCCGACGACGGCGGCGTTGACGCCACGCATCGCCGCCTGGGCGTTCGGTTGCGTGCGCAACTGATGCCAGAACGGCAACACGCCGGTGAGCGCCAACATCCCCGGCAGAAAGATCGCGGTGACAGCCACTACCGCGCCGACGACGCCGGCCGGCGGCGCGCCGGCGACCGCCCCGAGATAGGCGGCGAACGTGAACAACGGCCCCGGCACCGCTTGCGCCGCGCCGTAGCCGGCCAGGAAGGCGTTGTCGGAAACCCATCCCGGCGTCACCACGGCGTCGCGCAACAGCGGCAGCACGACATGGCCGCCGCCAAACACCAGCCCGCCCGAACGATAGAAGGCGCCGAACAACGCCAATAAGCCCGCCGGTACCGGCACGAAGGCCAAGATCAGCAAGCCGAAAAACGCCGCCAGGCAAGCGACGCCGACGGCTCGCGAAACCGGCATCGGCGTATCGTCGGCGGCCGCGCCGAGATCGCCGCGACAGAACGCCAGCCCCGCCAGGCCGCCGAGCGCGATCGCCGCGACTTGGCCGAGCGAGCCGGGATGAAACGCCAGCAGCGCGAGGGCGGCCAGCGCGATCGCGGCGCGAGGCCTATCCGGGCACAGTTTGCCCGCCATGCCGAACACCGCTTGCGCGACAATGGCGACCGCAACAAGCTTCAGTCCGTGCAGCAGACCCGCGCCCAAGGGCGCATCGGCGAGGCTTCCGGCGCCGTAGGCGAAGGCCAGCAAAAGCAGCGCCGAGGGCAAGGTGAACCCGAGCCATGCGGCCAAGCCGCCGAGATAGCCGCCTCGAGCTAGACCTATGGCAAAGCCGGTTTGGCTCGACGCCGGGCCGGGCAGAAATTGCGCAAGCGCGACCAGATCGCCGAACGCGCGCTCGCTCAGCCAGCGGCGGCGCTCGACAAATTCGGCGCGGAAGTAACCGAGATGCGCCATCGGCCCGCCAAACGAGGTCAGGCCAAGTTTGAGGAAGACGCGAAAAACTTCTGCCGCTGAACCCCGCGCCGCCGCCGGTTGATTGGCGCCTTCCAAGATCGCCCTTCGCATCGGAGAACAGATAACGGATCGCCGGGCGGCATTCTATGCCGATCTTGTCGAGCCGGGGCGGCGGCGCCATGTTGGAAAAGTTCCAATTGCGGCGGCCCTATGCCGCAGAGGGTATTTATGAGCGCGACAGACCGCCAGGCCCACTGGGAGAACGTCTACGCCACAAAGGGCGAGGCCGAGGTCAGTTGGTTTCAGGACCTCCCAGCGCCTTCGCTGCAATTGATGGCGCTTATCGGGGCGACCCGGCAATCCGCGGTCATCGACGTCGGCGGCGGCGCTTCCCGCCTCGTCGATCGCCTGGTTGGCGAGGGCTACGAGGATTTGACGGTGCTCGATCTATCGGCGGCGGCGCTTGCCACGGCGAAAGCCCGCATCGGCGAGGCGGCGCAACGTGTCGATTGGCTGGTCGCCGACGCAACGACATGGGAGCCGTCGCGGACCTATGATGTTTGGCACGACCGGGCGGCGTTCCATTTCCTGACCAGTGTGGCGGAGCAAGCCGCCTATGTCGCCCGCCTTCGCCGCGCTTTGCGGCGCGGCGGGCATGTCATCATCGCCGCCTTTGCGCTCGACGGCCCGCAGATGTGCAGCGGCTTGCCGGTGGCGCGGCATGACGCCAAGAGCCTGGGCAAAGCGCTCGGCGGGGAGTTCGTGCTTGTCGACACGCGCCGCGACGAGCACCTGACCCCGTGGGGCGCGACGCAGCGCTTTCAGTTCAGCACGTTCCGGCGCGGCGCATAGTTGCGCGCGCCGCCCGGTCTTCCCATCCGCGCCGGCGCCGCCTAAAAGACCGCGGTCTTTCCCGTAAACCCAGGTTCCGCATGGCCGCGCCCGCCCCGCTCTCGCCGCTCGCCCCGAAAAAATATCCGGTGCTGCCGGTTATCGACGGCGTGCGCTTCGCCAGCGTCGCCGCCGGGGTGCGCTACGCCGGGCGCACCGATGTGATGATGGCGCTGTTCGAGCAGCCGGCGGCGGTGGCGGGCGTGTTCACCCGCTCCAAGTGCCCCTCGGCGCCGGTCGATTGGTGCCGCGACAAGCTGAAGGGCGGGCTTGCCGGCGCATTGGTGGTCAATTCCGGCAACGCCAACGCCTTTACGGGCCATCGTGGCATGAGCGCGGTCGGGGAGGTCGGCCACGGCGTCGCCAAGGCGACGGGCGCTCGCGCCGATCAGGTGTTCATGGCCTCGACCGGCGTCATCGGCGAGCCGCTGGAGGCCTCCCGCATCACCGGCGTCCTGGCGACGCTGGCGGCTGAGGTCAAGCCCGACGGCATGATGGGCGCCGCCCGCGCCATCATGACCACTGACACTTTTCCGAAAATCGCCACCCGCACCGTCAAGCTCGGCGAGGCCGACGTTGTCATCAACGGCATGGCGAAAGGCGCCGGCATGATCGCCCCCGACATGGCGACCATGCTGTCGTTCGTGTTCACCGACGCGCCGGTCGCAGCGCCGGTGTTGCAGGCGCTGCTGTCGAAATCCGTGCAGACCAGCTTCAACGCCGTCACCGTCGACAGCGACACCTCGACTTCCGACACGCTGCTGCTGTTCGCCACCGGCGCCGCGGCCAAGCGCGGCGCGCCGGAGATCGCCGACGCCGCCGATCCGCGTCTCGGCCCGTTCAAGCGCGGCCTCGACAGGGTGTTGCTCGATCTCGCCCACCAAGTGGTGCGCGACGGCGAGGGGGCGCGCCATTTCGTCGAGGTGCGGGTCGAGGGCGCGACCTCGCGCAAGGCGGCCAAGCGCATCGCTTTGTCGATCGCCAATTCGCCGCTGGTGAAGACGGCGGTGGCCGGCGAGGACGCCAACTGGGGCCGCGTCGTGATGGCCGTCGGCAAGGCCGGCGAGAAGGCGGAGCGCGACAAGCTCGACATCTATTTCGGCAACATCCGCGTCGCCCATGCCGGCCTGCGCGATCCCGGTTACGACGAGGCGGCGGCCTCCGCCTACATGAAGCGGCAGGATATCGTCATCACCGTCAACCTCGGGCTTGGCGGGGCCAAGGCGAAGGTGTGGACCTGCGACCTGACCAAGGAATATGTCGCCATCAACGGCGATTACCGCTCATGAAGCTGGTGCTCGTCGTCGCCGTCGCGCTCATCGACACCGACAACCGCGTGCTGATCGCCGAGCGCCCGCCGGGCAAGGCGCTCTCCGGCTTGTGGGAGTTTCCCGGCGGCAAGATCGAACCGGGCGAGAGTCCGGAGCAGGCGCTGATCCGCGAGTTGCGCGAGGAACTCGGCATCGAGGTCAAGGCGGCGTGCCTGGCGCCGCTGACTTTCGCGAGCCATTCTTACGACGACTTCCACCTGCTGATGCCGCTCTACATCTGCCGCAAATGGCAGGGTTTCGTGCAGGCGCGCGAAGGCCAGGGGCTCAAATGGGTCAGCCCCAAGGCGCTGCGCAACTATGCTATGCCGCCGGCCGACGCGCCGCTGATTCCGCCGCTCGTCGATCTGTTGGGCTAAGCAGCATCCAAACAGATTGAACCAGCGGACGGCGGCTCAACTTGATCGGTAGCCGCTCTCAGCAGGCTTTCACTGGCGAAGCCAGGAAAGCCCGCTCAGGGCGCATTCAGCCGCGCGCTCAACTCTTCGGCTTGCTGTTCTTGGCGGCGGCGTCGCCGGCCGTCTTGGCCTCGCCCTCGCACATATAAGCGCCGTGCTTGGTCGCGCCGTAATAGCGGTCGCCGGAATAATGGTATTTGTGCGAGCGGTTGTTGACCCAAACCACGGTGTCGCTCGGGCAATGACCCCTCGCCTCGCCCTCGCTGGCGAACTCGCCGGCGGCGGTGTGCGCGCCGCGGCGCATGTGCGTCGCCGCCGGCTTCGGCGCTGGGGCTGGCTCGGCCGCCGGCGGGGGCGGCGGGGGCGCGGCCGGGGCGGTTGTCGCCGTCGTCGAGGCGTGGCGCGTGCGGCAATCCTTGAGGAATTCCCGCCAAGTCTGGCCGTTGGTGGTGTTGGCGGTCTTGGCCGCTTTCCACTCCTCGCCGCACTGTTTCATGACGCTTTCGGCGCTGGCCGGCGCCGAAATGAAGAAGCCCGCTGCGAGCATGGCGGCGAGACCCGCCGCAATCTTGAACCTGGACATTCGCGTTCCCCCTGAAATGTCGTTGCGACCCGCATGCGGCATGATGTCGCCGCAGACGCTTTATGCATTCACGCCGCTGAACTCGGCATGAACAAATTGCGGAATTTCTTGAGCTTTGTCGAGATGCGATGGCGCCCCTGTTCGTGGTCGACGACGGCCTGGCTCGTCACCCAGTTTAACTGGATCGCCCGGCGCGGCCCCGAGGTCGGCTTGTGGCCGTGCCAGGAGCGCTCCGAACGACGGAAGATGAGCAGCGTGCCGCCGTTTGGAGGCACCTCGGCGGCGTAATCTTCGAGGTCGGTGGGCGAGCGTAGCAGCCGCAGGCGGCCGGCGTCCTCGCGCCATTCCTCGTTCATGTAGAGCAGCACGGTGATGATCTTGGTCTCGGAATCGGTATGGATCGATCCATCCTTTTCGCGCACGAAGCCGCGCACGGTGTACATCGTCGGCCGGTCCGTGAGGTCGATGGCGAACTTGCGCTCGACGGCGGACCGGAACTGCGGCCCGCGCAGTTCCTCGATCAGGCCGGAGAAATGGCCGCGGATGTCGAGTTCGGTCGGCGGATGCGAGCCGGGGCCGGGCGTGCGCGGATAATCGGCGATCACCTCGCCAAATCGCTCCGGGCGCAGGAAATGCGGCACGACCAAGTATTCGAAAGGCTGGCGCTCCAGCGGCGTGCGCTCCAGCGCGTCGAGATCGCAATAGCTCATATCGGGTTCCTCTCGCAGCGGGTATTAGCAGAACTGGAGACGGTAGGCAGCAGGGCCGCCGCCCAACCGGGAACGCTATGTCAGCCGCCGCCAAGTCCGCCTCCGCCTCAGCGATGACCGTCGAAGCGCTGGTGCTGCCGCCCAAGGGGCGGCTGATCGGCGTCGATCTCGGGACCAAGACCATCGGCCTGGCGCTCTGCGACGTCGAGCGTCGCATCGCCACGCCGCTGACGACATTGAAGCGCGTCAAGTTCGGCCGCGACGCCGAGGCGCTGGCGGCGAAGGCGGCCGAGTTCGAGGCCGTGGCGCTGGTGATCGGCCTGCCGCTTGGCCTCGACGGCAAGGACACGCCGCGCGCCCAGGCGACGCGCGCCTTCGCGCGCGAGTTCTCGCGACTCTATCCGATGCCGCTCGCCTTCTGGGACGAGCGCATGTCGACGGCCGCCGTCGAGCGCGACCTCATCGCCAACGACGTCTCACGCGCCAAGCGCGCGCAGGTGATCGACAAGATGGCGGCCGCTTACATTCTGCAAGGCGCACTCGACCGGCTGACGCGGCGTGGCTGATTTACCGCAACTCCAAGCAAGTTAGGACTTGTGCCGGTTGGAGATCGTGCGCAATAACATGAGAAATCTCCGGAGCGAGGCGTGTGGCCGAATCGCTGTCCTATCATTTTGACTTGGTGAGCGGAGCCGAGACGCAGGATTCCAATCTGCCGGCGCTGGCGGAATCTTCGCGTGCGGTGGCGGAATATCTGGCCGACATGATTGGCCAGCTCGAAAGCATGGCGCGCGTCTCTGGCTTCGAGCTGCTGGTCTATCTGCTGTCGATGGCGCGCGTCGAGGCCGAGGCAAACGCCGGCGACGGGCGCGGCTCTCCCAAGTCTTAGAGCGGTTGCCGAATAGGTTGGATCAGCGGACCCTGTCATTGCTTCGCTTCGCTCGCAAAGACGGCGGTTCAACTTGATCGGTGCTTGCTCTAGCCGCCCTTCCAAGTATTAGAGTCTTGCGGGCGTCCCGAGCGCGCGAATCGCCTTCTCGGCGGCGGCCTGGCCGCTGCGATAGGCGCCGTGGGCGGTCGAATAGCTTTCCGGCGAGCAGGCTTCGCCGGCGAAGAACAGGCGATCCTCCACGGCCGCCGCCAGCATCAGCCGGCTGCCGGCGCAGCCCGGGCGCGCATAGGAATAGGCGCCCAGCGCCCAGGGATCGCTGTGCCAGCCGTGGAAGGCGAGCGGCCGCACCGCGGCGCGAAAGCCAGCCCCGAACAGGCCGACGAGTTCGCCAAGCGCGAAATCGAACGCCGCCGCGAGGTCGCCGCGCTCCAAGCCCTCGGCCAATTCGCCGCCGAAATAGCCTTCGACCAGCGGCCGGCCGAGCGGGCGGAATTGATAGGCGCCGGTCGCCCGCCGCCCGATGTCGCCGAAGGCGCGCGAATCGACCGGGAAATCGTCGGGCGCGAGCAACTCCATATAGAGCTTGTCGGCGAGACCCAGCGGCAGGCGGCTCGCCGCCTCGGTCTTGTCGGGCAGGGCGGGGCGGAACAGGTCCGGCGTCGCGGCAAGCACATTGCTCGGCAGCGTGACGATGACGGCGGCGGCTCCGAGCGCGCCGAGGTCGGTGTCGACGGCGAGTCGCGCGCCGCGGCGGTCGATGGCGCGCACCGGGCAGGAGTAGCGCACCGGCGCCGCCGCCGCGAGCCCCGCCACCACCGCGCCAAGCCCCTCGCGCACGCGCCAGTTGACGCCGGAATCCTCGTAAGCCGCGAGGTCGACCGCCGAGACCTTCTCCAACTCCGCGCCGCTGTAATAGGTGCTGACGGCGTCGATTAGCGGATTGAATGGATCGCCCGGCTGCAACAGCGCCGAGCAGGCGACGTCGGGCGCGCCCGGCGGCCGTGCATCGACGCGCTCGCGGAAGCGGCCGAGCGCGGCGAGGAAGGCGCCGGCGCTAGATCGGTTCGGGCCGACCTGGGCGGAGGCGCGGCCCCAGGGCGGCGGCGATTTGTCGAGGGTCAGGCCCTGGCGCTCGGCGACGCCCGCAAGGGGGTTGGTGGCGGCCGAATGCAGCCAGCCGCAGCCGAGATCGGCGACTTCGCCATTGCCGAGCCGCGTCGTCCAGGCGCGCCCGCCGGGACGCTCGCGCGCCTCCAGCACGAGATGCGAGAGGCCGCTCGTCGCCAGCCGTTCCGCCGCCGCCAGTCCTGCCGCGCCGGCGCCGACGACGACGACGTCGAATTCGTCATGGGCCAAATCACGCTCCTTGGCTTTGCCCTCGCCCCGTCTTAGCGACAATGCGCGGCAAGGCGAAGCAAGGCGGTCGTTCGGCTGCCAGGGGAGCGCGAGGCCATCTTGCGTTTGCCACCGCCGCCGCGCGGCGCTAGAGCCGGCGGCGATGCCTCCGATCGTCCTCGTCAACGCGCGTCTCGTCGATCCCGCCAGCGGCCGGGAGATCAGCGGCGGCGTGTTGGTCAGCGATGGCCGCATCGCCGGCCTCGGCGGCGCCGTCACCGCCGCTTCGGCGCCGGACGGCGCGCGCGTCATCGATTGCGGCGGCGACGTCGTCGCGCCGGGGTTCATCGACATGCGCGCTTTCGTCGGAGAGCCCGGCGCGGAGCACCGCGAGACCATCGCCAGCGCCAGCGCCGCCGCAGCGGCAGGCGGCGTGACGACGCTGATCGCGCGGCCCGACACCTCGCCGCCGGTCGACAACCCCGCCGTGGTGGATTTCCTCATGCGCCGCGCCCGCGACGCCCGTGTGCGCATCCTGCCCGCTGCTGCGATCACCAAGGGCCTGGCTGGGCAGGAGATGGCGGAGATCGGCCTGTTGCGCGAGGCCGGCGCCGTCGCCTTCTCCGACGGCCCGCATTCGGTTGGCGATTCCGGCGTGCTGCGCCGCGCCATGACCTATGCGCGCGATTTCGATGCGCTCATCATGCACTATTGCGAGGACCACGGGCTTGCCGGCGGCGTCGCGGCGGAGGGCGGGCTGGCGAGCCGGCTCGGCCTTTCCGGCGTGCCGCGCGAGGCGGAGACGGTGGCGCTCGACCGCGACCTCAGGCTCGCCGCGCTGACGGGCGCGCGCTATCACGCCGTATTCGTCTCCAACGCGCTGTCGCTGGCGGCGATGCGGCGGGCCAAGGACGCAGGGCTGGCGGTGAGTTGCGGCGTCTCGATCAACCATCTGACGCTCAACGAGAACGACGTCGCCGATTACCGAACTTTCCTCAAGCTCAACCCGCCGCTGCGCGGCGAAGAGGAGCGGCTGGCGCTGGTCGAGGGGCTCGCCAGCGGCGTCATCGACGTCATCGTCAGCGACCACGACGGGCAGGACGTCGAGACCAAGCGGCTGCCGTTCGCCGAAGCGGCGCCGGGCGCGGTCGGGCTGGAGACCTGGCTTTCGGCCGGCCTGCGGCTGGTCTCGGCCGGGCGGATCGCGCTGCCGAAGCTGCTGGCGGCGATGTCGAGCCGGCCGGCCGAAATCCTCGGCCTCGAAGGCGGGCGGCTGGCGATTGGCGCGCCGGCCGATCTCGTGCGTTTCGATCCCGACGAGCCCTATGTGCTCGATCCCGCCAACCTGCACTCGCGCTGCCGCAACACCCCATTCGATTCCGCCCGGCTGGAAGGCGTCGTCAAGCTGACGCTGGTTGCGGGCGAGATCGCACACGCATAGGCTGTCGAAATGGTGCTCACGCTTTCGCCGGCCGAAGCCGGGCTTTGCCTCGCGTTCGGCTATCTGCTGGGCTCGATACCGTTCGGGCTGTTGCTGACGCGCGCCTTCGGCGCCGGCGACCTGCGCAAGATCGGCTCCGGCAACATCGGCGCCACCAACGTGCTGCGCACCGGGCGCAAGGATCTGGCGGCAGCGACGCTGCTGCTCGACGCCTGCAAGGCCGGCGTCGCCTATGTCGTCGCGGCGCTCGTCTTCCATGAAGACGGCGCCGGGCTGGCGGCGGCGGCGGGCGCCTTCCTCGGCCATCTCTATCCGGTGTGGCTCGGCTTCAAGGGCGGCAAGGGCGTTGCTACCTTCATCGGCGGGCTGGTCGCCGCTTGCTGGCCGGCGGCGCTGGCGTTCGCCGCCGTCTGGCTCGCCGTCGCCGTGACGACGCGCTATTCCTCGGCCTCGGCGCTGGCGGCGAGCCTCGCCGCGCCGCTGGCGGCGCTCGCCCTCGGCAACCGGCAAGTGGCGCTGACCTTCGCGATTCTCGCCGCGCTGATCTGGATGAAGCACGTCGCCAATATACGCCGCCTGGCGAGCGGGACCGAGCCGCGCATCGGCGCGAAGGCCTGAGCCATGGCCAAGGCGCCGATCCTGCGCTTGAGCGACGCCCAGCGTTTCGACTGGCTACGGCTGATCCGCTCCGAGAATGTCGGCCCGCGCACGTTTCGCGCCCTCATCAATCACGCCGGCGGGGCGCGCGCCGCATTGGAGGCGCTGCCCGATCTCGCCCGCAAGGGCGGCGCGCGGCGCGACATCCGCATCGCCACCCGCGAGGAGATCGAGCGTGAGCTGAGCGCGGCGCGCAAGCTCGGCGTGCGCTTCATTGCGCTCGGCGAGCCCGAATACCCGCCGGCTTTGCGCGCCAGCGAGGAGGCGCCGCCGCCGATCCTGGCCTTTCGCGGCCGCGAGGAGGCTTTGCAGCAACCCGCCATCGCCATTGTCGGTTCGCGCAACGCCTCCGCCGCCGGCCTCGCCTTCGCCGACCGGCTGGCGCGCGGCTTGGGGCAGGCCGGCTATGTCGTGATCTCGGGCTTGGCGCGCGGCGTCGATCTGCGCGCTCATGTCGCGGCGCTGGAGACCGGAACCGTCGGCGTGCTCGCCGGCGGCCACGCGCGCATCTACCCGCCGGAGGCGATTCCGATCGCGCCGCGCATCGCCGAGCATGGCGCGGTGGTGTCGGAGATGCCGATCGAATGGGAGCCGCGCGGGCGCGATTTTCCGCGCCGCAACCGCATCGTCTCGGGGCTGTCGCTCGGCGTCGTCGTGGTCGAGGCGGCGCGCGGCTCCGGCTCGCTCATCACCGCGAGATTCGCGCTCGACCAGAACCGCGAGGTGTTCGCCGTGCCGGGCTCGCCGCTCGACCCGCGCGCCGAGGGGACCAACGATCTCATACGCGACGGGGCGCGGCTGTGCGCGCGCCTCGACGATGTGCTCAACGTGCTCGATCCCGTGCGCGTGCAGGACCCGTTCGCGATGTTTCGCGAGGATTCGCCCGACGCCAGCGTGCCGCTGTGGGGCGAATTGGCGCTGCTCGGCGTCGACCCGGAGGCGGCGCCGCGCGCGCGGCCGGCGCAGGCGTTCGACGAGGCGCGGGCCGAGCCCTTCGGCCTTGACGAGGGCGACGCGGTGGCCGAGGTCGAGCGCCTGCTCGGGCCCTCGCCGATCACGCTCGACGAGTTGGCGGAAGTCTCGGGCCTGGCGCTGCGCCAGGTGCGGGTGGCGGTGATGGAGCTTGAACTCGCCGGCCGCATCGAGCACAGCGGCGGCGAGCGGGTGGCGCTGCTGACGGGCGAGGAGGAACGGTGGCACGGTCCGGGAGAACCGAAGTTGGGGGCATGATGAGCAGAGGCAGGGAACAGCGACTTTCACTCACCGCTGGCT
>DATNDU010000138.1:0-22587 GCA_035606915.1 Roseiarcus sp.
GTTCATGCCGGCGGCCACCGCCTTGTGGCCTTCCTTGACGATGGCGTGGGCGAGCACGGTGGCGGTGGTGGTGCCGTCGCCGGCGTTGTCATTGGTCTTGGAGGCGACTTCGCGCACCATCTGCGCGCCCATGTTCTCGAATTTGTCTTCGAGTTCGATCTCCTTGGCGACGGTGACGCCGTCCTTGGTGATGCGGGGAGCGCCGAACGACTTGTCGAGGATGACGTTGCGGCCCTTCGGGCCGAGCGTCACGCGCACGGCGTTGGCGAGAATGTCGACGCCGCGCAGCATGCGGTCGCGCGCGTCCTGGGAAAATCGTACGTCTTTGGCGGCCATGTTTCAGTTCCTGCCTATTGGATGATGGGAAAGGGTTGCGGCTAAAGACTCAGCCGACGACGCCCATGATGTCGGACTCTTTCATGATTAGCAGATCGGTTCCGTCGATCTTGACCTCGGTGCCGGACCACTTGCCGAACAGCACGCGGTCGCCGGCCTTCAGGTCGAGGGGGACGAGCTTGCCGCTCTCGTCGCGCGCGCCGGGACCGACGGCAACGACTTCGCCCTCTTGCGGCTTCTCCTTGGCGGTGTCGGGGATGATGATGCCTCCCTTGGTCTTCTCTTCGCCTTCAATGCGCTTGATGACGACACGATCATGCAGAGGTCGGAATTTCATTGGCGCTTCCTGTGAACTGGGCGCGGCTTTCGCCGGCGGGAGCGACGCTAGCACTCACCCGGGGCGAGTGCTAGCGGTCGGCCGGGAGATAGGCGCGTCGGCGAGCCGCGTCAAGGCGCCTGGATCGATTCATTAGCCATGGTTAACGCCGGCCGGCGGCGCGCCGCCGGCCTCAAGGTTCAGCCGAGCCGCCCGGAGGCGTGCGCCAGCATCATGTAGACCTTGCCGGAATCCGACAGCATCGCCGCGCGCGACTGTAAGCCGTCGCGGTCGTTCTGGCCGATCTTGGCGAGCAGCCGCTCGAACTCGGTCACATAGCGGCTGACGGAGTCGTGGAACGCCGGCTCCGCCCGCGCGCGGCGGCGGATATCCTCGAACGCCTGCTGGCCCGCCGGCGTATAGAGCCGGCGCGAGATGGCGTTGGTCTCGCCTTCGCGCCAGCGCTCCCAGGTCTCGGCCGCCGCCGAATCGTCGACCAGCCGCGCAATGTCGCTGGTGATCGAGTCCAGCCCTTCGCCGGCGGGGCGGCGCGACGCCAGCGCCGGGCGCGGCTCTTCGAGATCGCGCGAGGCGGCGGCGAGCAGGTTCGACAGCCAGCCCGATTGCCCGCGCTGGGCGCCGTTCGTCGCCGCCGCCATGGTCGCCGGGGTGGGCTGTCGAGCCCGCGCGGGCTCGACAGCCGCTGGCGCCTCGAAGACCGGCGGCTCCGGCTCGCGCACGGCCGGCAGCGCCGCCACAGGCGCCGGCGGCTCGGGCGCCGGCTCGCGCCGCTTCGCCGGAGGAGGCGGCGGCGCCTCGGCTTCCGGCTCGACGACGTCGAAGCCTTGCGGTGCGACGACGGCGGCGAGTTCCTTCAGCGCCTTGATCTGGTCGCCGACGACGCGGCGCATGGCCTCCGCCGCCTCGCTGGTCTCGCGCGGCAGGTCGAACACGCCGCGCTTCAATTCGCCGCGCGTCGCATCCAGTTCGCGCTGCACTTCGCCGGCCATGTCCTTCGCCTCGGCGACCCCGGCGCGGAACCGTTGCGTCGCCTGCTCCATGATCTGGCCGAGCTGGGCGTTGGCCTGCTCGTAGGCCTCGCGCAGCGCGCGCTCGGTCAGTGTGCGCTCGCGCGCCGCGTTGTCGCGGATCGCCTCGAACTGGCTCGTGGTGGCGCTCGTCGCGCCTTCGGCGGCGGCGGCGAGTTCGGCCCCGATCTCGCGCGCCCGCGCCTGGGCGTTGGCGAAATTGCGCTCCACGCTCTCGGTGAACTCGCGCAGCGTGCGCTCGAACTGTTCGGAGCGGGCGCCGACATCGCCGACCAGCGTGCGCAGCGAATCCTGGCGGCGCGACAGCGCGGCGTCGATCACCTGCTGGTTGGCGGTCAGTTCGCGCGCCACATCCGCCAGCGAGGCGGAATGGCTCGCCAGCCGCCCGACGAAACGCTCGCCGTCCTCGCGGGTGACGCCGGAGATGCGGTCGAGTTCGCCGACCTGGGTCGTGATCGCGCCGAGCGAGCGTTGCAGATCGAGCACGCGGTCGCCGAGATCGACCTGGATTTCGCCGAGTCGGCCGCTGGCGTTGGCGACCACCCGATCGAGCGCCGAGCCGGTCTGGCCGAGCTTTTCGAGCACCTGCGAGAGCTCGCCGCGCAGCCGGTCGCCGGTCGAGGTGAGCGAGCCGAGCGAGGCGTGCGAGGAGGTCTCGATCGTCGTGCGCAGGCCCGTGCTGGAGGCGTCGAGATCGCGCGACAGCTTCTCGAACAGGCCGGTCAGCGCCTCGGTCGATTGGCGGGTTGCCGCCTCCGCGGCGCCGCGCAGCGCCGCGTTGACGTCTTCGAGTTCGCCGGTCAGGCGCTGCAACTGCCGCGCCACCGCCTCGGTCGAGCGCTGGCTGGCCTCGTCTGCGACGGCGGCGAGCCGTTGCGAGGAGGTCTCCATCTGCTGCGTCAGCCGGTCGACGAGGCCGCCGACCGCCTCGGTCGAGCGGCTCGCGGCGGCCTCCGAGGCCTGGCGCACGGCGAGCGCCGAGCGGCCGGATTCCTCGATCAGCCGCGCCAGCAGGCCGCCCAGCGCCTCGCGCGAACTGGTCGCGGCGCTGTCGGCCGCCTGCCGCAGCGTCTCGGCGGAGTTGGCGGTCTCCTGCGTCAGCTTGGCGATCAGCCCGCCGACGGTCTCGCTTGAACGGTTCGTCGCCGCCTCGGCCGCCGCCTTCAGCACCATGCCCGATTGTTCGAGGTCGCGTGTCGAGTTGCGCAACAGCCCGACGATCGCTTCCGCCGCGCGCTTCGAGGCCGCGCTGGAGGCCGCCTCCAGCGCCCCGGTCGAGGTCTCGACTTCATCGGCGAGCCGGGTCAGCAGTTCGTTGACGCTCGCCGTCGAGCGCACGGCGGCGGAGCCGGCGGCCGCCTGCAAGGTTTCGGTGGAGACGCCGATCTCCTCGGCGATGCGGGCGACGAGCTGGCCGATCGTCTCGCTGGAACGCTCGACCGCCGAACTGGCGGCGGCGCCGAGCGCGGCGTTGGATTCCTCGACCCCCTGCGAGAGCTTGGCGAGCAAGCCGCCGATCGTCTCGCTGGAGCGCTCGACCGCCGAGTCGGCGGCGGCGCCGAGCGCGGCGTTGGACTTCTCGACCTCCTGAGAAAGCCTGGCGATGAGGCCGCCAATCGCTTCGCCGGAGCGGCTCGACGCCGCCTCCGCCGCCGTCTGCAATGTCACCGCCGAGCTTTGCGCATCGCGCGCGAGCTGGCCGATGAGGCCGACGACGCGCTCGCTGGAGCGATTCGAGGCCGCTTGCGTCGCCTGTTCGAGCTTGCCGAGCATCGTCTCGACGGTCTCGGTCGAGCGCGTCGCCGCCAATTCCGCGCTGTCGCGCAGCGCCCGCGCCGATTGCTCGATGGTCTCGGCGAGGCGTCCCATCGCCGTGCCGACGGCCTCGCCGGTCCCGGTCTTGGCCGCCTCGGCCGCTGCGGCGAGCGCGCCAGCGGCGCGCTCTGTCTCACTGTTGATCTGGCTGACGAGTTGGCCAAGCTGGCGCGCCGATTCGGCGCCGTTTTGCAGGATGGCGGCGACCAGATCCTCGCCGCGCCGGCCGAGCAGGCCGATCAGCGCATTGACGCGCGTCTCCAGCGACTGCGTCGCCTGTTCGCCAGCCCCCGAGATCAGCGCCCCGAAGCGCGTCGCGCCGGCGTCGAGTTCGCCGGCGAGCGCGCCGCCGCGCCCTTCGATGATTTCGCGCAACGCTTCGACCCGCTGCTGCAAGACGCGCGACAGCGCGTCGCCGCGGTCGCCGAGCAGGGCGCCCATCGCGTCGACGGCGCTGGCGAGTTCACGGCGGAAGGCGCCGGCGCGCTCGGCAAGCTGCGCGCCGACGGTCGCGGCGCCGGCGTCGAGCGTCTGCCCCACCGCCTCGCGATGCTCGCCGACCAGGGTTTCAAGCCGCGTGTTGTGCTCGGCGAGCGCTCGCGCGGCGGCGCCGTGCGAGGCGTCGAGCCGGTCGGCCACCGCGTCGAGCGGCGAGACGACGGTGGTCTGGAAGCGCGCCGCCGAGCCGGTCAGCGCCGCCGTCATCTCCTCCAGCCGGCCGAGCAGGGAGGCGCTGACGTGGGTGGCGAGATCGGACAGCACCTCGGTCAGCGCGCGGGCGCGGCTGTCGAGCGTGGTGGCGACTTCGGTCGATTTCTCCTCGATGCCCTTGGTAAGCTCGGCGCCACCCTCGGCGAAGGCGCGCGCGGCGTCGAGCGTGCTCTTGGCCAGCGTCTGCTCCAGCGCGCGGCCGCGCGCCGCCAGCCCCTCGTCGATCTTCTGCGCCAGACCTTCCAGCGAGGACGAGAGCTGGCGCAACCGCTCGCTCGACCGGTTGTCGACCTGGTCGAGGCCGCCGCTGAACAGCGTCGCGAGGTCTTCGTGGCGCTTGCCGATGCGTTCGTCGAGTTCGCCGCCGCGGTTGACGACGATGTCCTCGATGGCGGTCAGCTTGTGCTCGATGAGGCCGGAAAGCGCCTGCACCTCGGTGTCGATGCGGGCGACGGTCTCGCGGCCGCGCTCGGTGACGACGGCGTCGAAGGTCTCCATGCCGTGACGCAGCGCGCTGTCGATGGCGGCGGCGTGGCCGACGACGGCGCTCTCGATCGCCGCCTGATGCGAGGCGGCGGCGGTCTCGAACTCGTTGAGGCCGTAGCGGGTCGCCTGTTCGACGCGCTGGCTGTGGGCGCCGAGCGTCGCGTCGATCCTGTCGATATGGTGGTGCGCGGCGGCGTCGAACGCTTCCTGGTGGGCGGTGAGTTTGCCGCCGAGTTCGGCGACGCGGGTCTGCGCCGAGACGTCGAAATCGCGTCCGTGGCCGCTGAGGGTGGCCTCGAAAGCGGCCAGCCCGGCGCGGTTGGCCTCGTCGAGCGCGGTGCGATGCGCCGCGAGGCGCTGGTCGAGCGTCTCGACGCCTTCGCGCGAGAGCGTCTCGAAGCGCGCGCCGTGCGTGCGCAGCGTCGCCTCGAACTGCTGCACGCCGGCGCGCGTCGCCGCCTCGAACGCTTCGTGATGCGCGCCGAGTTTGCCGTCGAGCGCTTCGGCGTGCTGGCGCAACGACTGGTCGATGCGGGCGCCGTGGCCGCCGAGCGTCTCGTCGATCTGGCCGAACCTTTGGTCGGCGCTCGCCTCGAAGGCGGCCTGATGGGTGGTGAGGCGGCGGTCGAAGTCCTCGATCTGCCGCGTCGCGGTCTCCTCGATGCGGGCGCGGTGGCCGAACAGCGTATCGTCGATCTGGCCGAGCTTCTCGTCGGCTGTCGCCTGGAAACTGGCGTGATGGGCGGTCAGGCGGCGGTCGAAATCTTCGATCTGGCGCGTCGCGGTCTCGTCGATGCGGGCGCGGTGGATGCCGACGGCGTCGTCGAAGGCGCCGAGGCGGCGCTCGGCGATCGCCTCGAAGGCGTCGTTGTGGGTGCTCAGGCGCTCATCAAGCTGGGCGAAACGGCGGCCGGCCGCATCGTCGAGCCGCTCGCCGTGCTGGCCGAGCCGGTCGTCGATCTCCGCCCGGCGGCGGCCGAGGATGGCGTCGAGCGTCTCGACCTGGGCGGCGATGTTCTCCTTCAGCGTCTCGGCCTGCACGCCGATGCGGTCGACCACCGTGTCGCCGCCATAACCCACCAGCCCCTGCAACGACGTAAGTTGTTCGCCGAGCAGGCCGGTCTGCTGGGCGAAATTCTGCGCCAGCGCCGCGCCGCGGCCCTCGATCGCCTCCTCCAGCGCGCCGACGTTCTGCGCCAGCATGGTTTGCAGACCCTCGCCGCTGGTGGCGAGCACGCCGGCGGCGTTGGCGGCGGCGGCGCCGAAAGCGTCGCCCGCCGCGCGCACCACGTCGCGCCACTGCGCCACCGCGACGCGCGCCTGCTCCTCGAAGCGCGCCACCGCGCCTTCGCCCTCGCCGCCGATGAGCTGGGTGGCCTGGGTCGCCGCGCCGTCGATGCGGCGGTTGATCTCGCTCGACAATTGCTCGATCGCCTGTGTCAGCTCGCTCCGACGCGCGTCAAACTCGTCGATGACGCGCAGGCGCGCGCCCTCGAAGGCGACGCGCGCCGCCTCGGTGCGCTCGTCAAGCCGCGCCGAAAGGTGGCCCGTCACCGTGCCAAGCACGTCCTCCAGCGCCTGACCGCGCACGACGACGGTCTCGTGCAGCCGGTCGGCGGCCTCGTTGAGGCCGCTCATCAACGCTTCGCCGCGTTCGCCGATCGTTGTGTCGAGGGCGCCGCGCGCCGCCTCCAGCCGCTCGACCAGCGAGTCGCTGGTCTGCATCCACGACTCGCGGATGGCGCGGCTCGACGCCTCCAACCGGGCCAGCGTCGCCTGGCCCTCGTCGGCCAGCGCCCGCGCCGCCTCGCCGGAGGAGCCGGCGATGCGCGCCATCAGCGCGTCGTGGCGGGCGCCGAACTCGGCGCCGACGCGCTGGTGCGCGTCGACGACATTGGCGACCACCGCCTCGGCCTGCGCCTTCAGCGCCGCAATCGCCGATCTCGCGCTGTCCTCGACGCGCGAGGCCACGCCGGCGCCGAGCGCTTCGTGCTCGGCGGCGACCGCGCGATGGGTCTCGGCGAGCCGCGCGCCGACGGTCTCGGCGTGGCGGGTGAGCGTGTCGCTCGCCTCCTGCGAACTGAGGCCGAAGGCGAGCGTCAGTTCGTGGCGGCGCGCGTCGAGATCGCGGGCGACGGCCTCGTGGGTGTCGGCGATGCGGGCGGAGGTCGCCTCCGCCTGGGTTTGGAGCGCAATCGAGGTCGTGGCGGCGGTCTCGGCCAACTGCACCAGCAGGCTTTCGGCGCGCGCCCCGATGGTCTCGGCGGCGCTGCGCGCGCCGCCATCGAAGCCCTGCGCCAGTTCGGCGAGGCGGGCGGCGAGGTCGCGCGCGGTGGCGCGATGCAACTCGGCGATGCGCGCCGTGGCGCCCTCGGCCCCGTCGCCGACCTCCGCCAACGCCTGGCGGCTCGCGCTTTGGAACGACTCGACGAGTTGCGCGATGCGGGCGTCGAGGTCGCGCGTGATCGCCTCGTGGGCGCCAGCGACGCGGCTCGTCGCCTCCTCGCTGCGGTCGCCGATGGCGGCGACGGCCTGGCGGGCGTGGGTTTCGAAGGCGAGCACAAGCGCGGCGACGCGGCCGTCGAGTTCGCGGGCGAGCGCCTCGTGGGCGCCGGCGACGCGGCTCGTCGCCTCCTCGCTGCGGTCGCCGATGGCGGCGGCGGCCTGGCGGGTCGATGCCTCGAAAGCCTGCACGAGCGCGGCGACGCGGCCGTCGAGTTCGCGGGTGAGGGCGTCGTGGGAGCCGGCGACGCGGCTCGTCGCGTCCTCGGTGCGCTCGCCAATGGCGGCGACCGCCAGCCGGGCCGATTTCTCGAAAGCCTGCACGAGGCCGGCGACGCGGCCGTCAAGCTCGCGGGTGAGGGCGTCCTGGCTGTCGCCGATGCGCGCCGTCGCCTCCTCCGCGCGCTCGCCGATGGCGGTCAGGATGAGGCGCGAACTGTCCTCGAAGGTCTGCGCCAGGCTGGCGATGCGGGCGTCGA
The DNA here is from genome assembly GCA_035606915.1 of Roseiarcus sp. GTDB lineage: Bacteria > Pseudomonadota > Alphaproteobacteria > Rhizobiales > Beijerinckiaceae > Roseiarcus. Next base: position 7,695 of record DATNDU010000138.1, read on the forward strand.
GTTCGCGCGCGACGGCGTCGTGGGTGTCGGCGATGCGGGCGGACGAGAGGTCGACGCCCTCGCCGAGCGCCGCCAGCGCGCGCCGGCCGCCGTCGTCGAAGGAGATCGCCAGTTGATCGAGCCGCGCGTCGATGTCGCGCGCCACCGTCTCATGGGTTTCGGCAACGCGCGTCGCGGCGTCGTCGGCGCGTTCGCCGAGCGCGCCGATGATGCGCTGGCCGCCGCTCTCCAGCCGCTCCAGCAGGGTGACGACGCGCGCGTCGAACTCGTGCGCGGCCCCCTCGTGCGCCAAAGTGATCTGCGTCGCCGCCTCGCCGGCGCGCGAGCCCAGCGCCTCGACGATGCGCTCGTGCTGGTGAGCGGACGCGCTCAGCAGCGCGGCGATGCTGACCTCGAAGGCGCCGGCGGTGCGGCTGTGGTTGTCGGCGATGCTGGCGGCGGCCTCGGCGGCGCGGTCGCTGACCGCGCCGACCGCGCTCGTCTGCTCGTCGAGCGCCGTGCGCAGGCGGTCGATGAGGTCGGCGTGGCGGGCCTCGAAGGCGCCGCCGACGCGCTCGTGCGCCTGCTCGACCTCGGCCGCGTAACGCTGGCTCTGCGCGCGCAGCGAATCGGTGGAGGCGGCGGTGACGGCTTCGAGCCGGTCGACAACGTCGACGCCGAACGCCTTATGTTCGCTCTGCAAGGCGGCGCGCGCCTCGCCGAGACGGCTGGCGGCCGCCTCGGCGCTCTGCGCCAGGGCGCCGGCGGCCTCGGCGGAGGATTGCGCGAAGGTTTCGACCAGGCTGCGCTGGCGCTGCTCGAAATCGCCGGTGACCGATTCGTGGGTTTCGATGATGCGCGCGACGGTGATCTCGGCGTTGGTCTCCAGCGCCACCGAAGTCGCGGCGGTGGCTTCGGCCAATCGCGACAACAGCGCGTCCGAACGCTGCTCGAAAGCGTCGGCGATCTGCGTATGCGATTGGGCGATCAACTCGGCGGCGCTGTCGGCGCGCTCGCCAAGGGCGCGCGACGCCTCGTCGGCGCCGCCGCCGAGGGACTGGAGCAGCGAGGCGACGCGCACGTCGAACTCGCGCGCGACGCTGTCGTGGACGTCGGCGACGCGGTCCATCGCCTGGGCGCTGCGGGCATCGAGCGCCTCCAGCGTCGTGCGGCTGGCGTTGTCGAGCGTCTCGACCAACTCGCGCGAGCGCGTCTCGAAGCCGCCGGCGATGTTGGCGTGGGTGTCGGCGACCGTCTGGGCGACGGCGGCGCCCTGCGTGCGCAGGGTCGCTACGGTCTCGGCGCCGCTGGCGGCGATGCGCTCGACGATCTCGCCGGCGCTGGCGGCGATCGCTTCGCCGGCCGCATGGGCGGCGGTTTCGAGCTGCACGACGATTCCCAGCCCCTCGCCGCGGATCACGCCAACCGCGCGCTCCGCCGATTCGGCGTAGCCGCGGCCGAGTTCGTCGTGGCGGCGGCCGATCTCGTCGAGGAAATCCTGGCTGCGCGCGCGCAGCGACTCATCGAGCTTGCCGGCCTCGGCCATCAACTGCGAGGCGGACGAATCGGCGGCGGCGGAGAGCGAACGGGCGATCTCAGCGCCGACGCCGCTCAGGCGGCCGACGCCGTCGGCGCTGGCGCGCTCGACGGTGGCGACGAATTCGCCGGACGCGGCGCCGAGCTTCGATTTCGTCGCCTCGCCGATCTCGCCGACCTTGCGCGCCATCTCGTCGCCGATGCTCTCCAGCCCGCGCGCCGCCCCCTGATGGGCGGATTCGAGCGCCGCGCGCGCCGAATCGCTGTTGGCGAGGATCGTCTCGCGGTGATCGGAAAGCTCGGCGATGAGCGCGCGCAGGCGCCGCTCGTGCTCGCCCGAGGAGCGCTCCAGCGCCGCGATCTCGGTGCGCACCAAAGTCTCCAGCTCGATGGCGCGGACATAGGCGCGCTCGACGCCGTCGCCCATCGTCGTCACCTCGCGGCGGATCGCCTGCGAGAGTGTGGCGAATTGCTCGCCGGCCATCGCCTCGGGCTCGGCGAGCCTGACCGCGACATGGGCGATGGAGGCCGCCGACTGGCGCAAGTCCGCCAGCCGCCGCGCCAGCGCGACGAAGCCGAACAGCAACATCACCGGGGCCAGCGCCGACAGCAGGAACAGCACCGATTCCGGACGCAGCAGCAATTCCGGCGTCGTCAGATAATGCGGCGCGCGCTGGTAGCCGTAATAGGCGCAAAGCCCGAACCAGGCGACCGCGGCGAGCGTGGCCAGCGCCAGCGGCGTGCGCGTTGCGCGCTTGATCTGGAGCGCCTGCACGATCGGCCCGGCGGCGGCGCGGTCGTCGTTGGCGGGGCGCTCGGGCGGCGTCAAGCGCGGCTCCGACGCTTCGGCGAGGCGGCGGGCGGGCTCGCGCGGCGCAGCCGGCGGCTCCTCGGCCTTCGCCGTCGGGGTAGGTTTAGGCGCCAGCGGCGCCTTGGGCGGTAGCGGGGGCTTGAGCGTGGGGGCCTTCGGAGCCGGCGCCTCGGGGGTCGGCGCAGCGGTCTCGGTTTCCGGAGCGCCGGCGGGCGCGGCGGCTTGCTGCTCCAAACCGAGGTTCAGCGCGTCCTCGATCGCGATCATGGCTTGGGATACGGGATCCGAAGCCTTATTCTGTTGCGACATTTGGTCCGCCTTCATTCTCTGCGAGCCGCGCGGGCAGGCCACGCGAATCGCTGCTTGGGCCCCTCGCGCGCGAGATGACGCGCAGCGCCCGTTCCCCCACGCGCCGCCTTGGGCCTCGCGACGCGCTTAGGCGCGGGTTAACCAAGACCACTCTACCCGCGCCGGCCCGCCAATGATACCAGACGCGCCCGCTGATTTTAAAACGTCGTTAACGTCTGCGCCGCCATATTCCACCGGCCTGTGCGGCGTCCAGGCCGGCGCAGAGCCTGTTTCCCCAGGAATCAGCGTCCAGACGGCCAGGCCGGCCCCGGAGACCAACCTTCATGCGCGCCGCCGCCGTTTCGAATCAAGCCTTTGGCGATGTTTATGAACGGGCCGATGGGCGGCCGCCGATCGACCTCGTGCATCTGGCGCGGGCGACCGACGGCGACGAGGCGCTCGAATCCGAACTGCTGGCGATGTTCGACCGCCAATCGGCCAAGCTCGCCGAGCGCCTGACTTTCGCCGACCTGCCGCGCCGCGCCCGCGCCGACATCGCCCACCGGCTGCGCGGCTCGGCGCTGGCGATCGGCGCCTTTAGGGTGGCGCAAGCCGCCGCAGCGGTCGAGGCCGCCTTCGAAGGGCAGGGCGAGGCCGAGGGCGTGCTCGCCGCGCTCGCCGAGGCGGTGGCGCAGGCGCGGGCGGCGATCGCCGCGCTTGCCGTCTGAGACAGCCTCTTCCCCCGCGCCGCGCGGCCCTTTATGTAGGCGCCGCAACAGCGGTTGAGCGGGGCTGAGCGAAATAGCGATGACGAAGATCACCTTCAATGACGCCGCCGGCGCTTCGCGCACGGTCGAGGCGCAGGACGGCGCGACGGTGATGGAGACCGCCATCCGCAACGCCGTGCCCGGCATCGAGGCGGAATGCGGCGGCGCCTGCGCCTGCGCCACCTGCCACGTCTATGTCGACGACGCCTGGACCGAGATCGTCGGCCCACCCTCGCAGATGGAGGAAGACATGCTGGATTTCGCCTTCGAGGTCAGGCCGACCTCGCGGCTTTCCTGCCAGATCAAGGTCGCCGCCAATCTCGACGGGCTGGTCGTCACCACGCCCGCCAAGCAGGGCTGAGCCGATGACCGAGCGCTTTGAGACCGACGTCGTCATCATCGGCGCGGGGCCTGCGGGCCTGTTTGCGGTGTTCGAACTTGGGCTGCTCGATATCAAGTGCCACCTCGTCGACATCCTGAGCAAGCCCGGCGGCCAATGCGCCGAGCTTTACCCGGAAAAGCCGATCTACGACATCCCCGGCTTCCCCGAAGTCTCGGCGCAGGGGCTGGTCGAGAACCTGATAAAGCAGATCCAGCCGTTCCAGCCGGTCTTCCACATGGGCGAGATGGTGGAGCAGGTGGAAAGTCTCGGCGAGGACGGACGGCCGAAGTTCCGCGTCACCACCGACGCCGGCGCCGAGATCACCGCGAAATGCGTGCTGGTGGCGGCCGGCGGCGGCTCGTTCATGCCGAAGAAGCCGCCGATTCCCGGCATCGATGGCTATGAAGGCAAGAGCGTGTTCTACGCCGTGCGCAAGGTCGAGCAGTTCCGCGGCCGGCGGGTGACGATCGTCGGCGGCGGCGATTCCGCGCTCGACTGGGTGCTCAACCTGCATCCGGTGGCCGAGCGCATCACGCTGATCCACCGCCGCGACGCCTTCCGCGCCGCGCCACATTCGGTCAACGCGATGCGCGAACTGGTCGCGTCCGGCAGCATGGATTTCATTCTCGGCCAAGTGTCGGGGCTGAAGGGCGAGGGCGGCCAGCTCTCGGCGCTGACGTTGCGCAAGGAGACCGGCGAGACCGTCGATGTCGCCTGCGACGATATGCTGCCGTTCTTCGGGCTGACGATGAAGCTCGGCCCGATCGCCGCCTGGGGCCTCAACCTGCACGAGAACCTGATCCCGGCCGATGTCGAAAAGTTCGAGACCTCGACGCCGGGCATTTTCGCCATCGGCGACATCATCACCTATCCCGGCAAGCTGAAGCTGATCCTGTCCGGCTTCCACGAGGGGGCGCTGGCGGCGCAGAAGATGCACCGCTACGTCTACCCCGACAAGCGGCTGGTGTTCCAGTACACGACGTCTTCCACCAGCTTGCAGAAGAAGCTCGGGGTGGGGTGAGGGAGGGCCGGCCGGCGCCGGTTCCGTTTGGGCGTCACCTTCGTTTGATGAAATCCAGCAGAGTTTCCGTCGTGTCGTCGGCGGTCTCGCCGTTCAAGCGGCTTTGCACTTGGCGCTTCACATATCGGTTCGCCTCGGGCGCGAACCATTCGAGGACGTGCATCTGGTAATGGTAGCGGGCGACCGAGGGGCGCTCGAAGAACTCGATCTCGAACGTATCGAAAGTCCGGCCGCTGGGCAGCGTCAGCCGCTCGGCAGCCAGCACTTCGCCATGTCCGATCCAAGCCATCCTGATCGGGCCGCCCATAAGCGTGCGCTCGAAGCCGTAGTTCCACTCGTCGCCGACGCGCATTTTCGGCCTTACCCCCCAACTGTCCTGATACCCGTCGCCGGGCGAGAGGGCGTCGGGCGCCTTGCGCCAGAAGTTGTCGAACGTCGCCGCGCTGACGCGCGTCAGGCTGGTGTTGGCGTCCGTGATCCGCATTCGGACCGCGATTTCGCTGCTGCGTTTTTCGACCACGACGACGTCGAGCGTTGACAACGCGGCGTCCGTCTGGCTGTCGCGCGTCTCGTAGATCCATTCGTCCGCGCGGCCGACGTCCAACCCCTGTTGCGGGGCCGAGAACTCTTGCGGTGGCGGCGCGGGGTCGGCTCGCGCGCCGACGCAGACGGCAAGCGCGAGCGCCGCCATCAACGCTCGAACGACCGGGATACCCGGCATCTGCGGCCGTTACTTGCGCCGCCGATAATCGCGCAGGATTTCCTCTGACGCGTCGGACAGCTTGCCGTTCATCCGGCTCTCGTATTTGCGTTTGACGTAGCGGTTGGCGGCCGGCGCGTACCAGAGTTCCACCCGCGAGGTGAATTTGCGGTTGTTGACGACGGGAAAGACCGACGACTCGTAGACGATCTTGAAAGCGTCGAAGGCGAGCCCGTTGCCGACGACGACATGTTCCCACGAATCCACTTTCGCTTTGCCGATGAATCTGAAGTGCGAGAGCGGACTCGTGCGCATCGTGTCGTATTTGTAGGACCATGTCTTGCCGAGATGAAGATCCGCGGGAACGCCGACATCTTCCAATCCAGGGCGAAAAGTGACGGTCCCATTGTCCTTGGTGTGCCAGTTCAGGTCGAATGTCTGCACGCCGGTCACTTCCGAGTTGTTGTTGGCGACATTCGTATAACGGACCCGCGTGTCGATTTCAGAATCGGTGACGTCAGTCACGGTATAATCGGTCACGATCTTCAGTTCATCGGTTATATCGTCGCGAATTTCGTAGATCCAACGATCTCCGCGGGCGACATCGATCTTCGTGGTCGCGGGCGGCGGGCTGCCGGACAGCTTCGCATCGTCATCGGCGTAGGCGGCGCAACTGGCCAGCAATGCAACGCCGAACACCGTGGTTGCCAGTCGACCCATGTTCTTTCGCCTCCCCTCGTCCGCATCTGCGAACAGTGACAACTTGCTGTCATGTCTCGGAACTGGCGCTGACCGTCCGCACCCGAAGGTTTAGCGGGGCAAGACTTACGTGTTGATAAATCGAAGTGGTCAAAACGGGCGCCGGAATGCATAGCAATGCGGCTCTCTTGTGCTATCCGGGGATAGGAAAAGTCAAGGCGTGGAGCGCGCACGCCGGCGAATCAATGGCGCTGCCGAATCACTTCTTGACTCTCCCGCGTCTCAAGCGCACGCTAGAACAAATAGGAAACATAGAACGGATTGAGCGGATGTCGCCGGGCGACAGGGCCGAACGGATCTCGCATTTGCGACGCATGGTTGAGCGTATCGAGCAAGCGCCGCGCGCCCGCACGCGATTGCCGGTGGCGCGCGCGCTCGATCGCCGCCTCGGCGGCGGCCTGGCCGGCGACGGCTTGCATGAGATCGCCCCGGCCGCGCCCGCCGACGCTCCCGCCGCCTTCGGCTTCGCGCTCAGCCTTGCCGCCCGCTTCATGGCGGCGCGGCCTTTGAGCGGACTGCTGGCGGTCGAGGATTTCGCCTTTTCGCAGAACGGCGTCCCCTTCGGCCCCGGCCTCGTCGCGCATGGGCTCGATCTCTCCCGCCTGGTCTTCGTGCGCGCCCCAGACGCCGCGAGCCTGTTCCAGACCGTCGAGGAGGCGCTGAGGAGCGGCGCGCTCGCCGTGGTCATCGGCGAAGTCTGGCGGCTGTCGAAATACGACCTCGCGGTCTCCCGCCGGCTGACGCTCGCCGCCCGCTCCGGCACGCCGGCGCTGATGACGCTGCCGACCGCGCATGGCTTGGCCGAGCGGCTTTCGAGCGCCGCCGAGACGCGCTTCGAGATCGCCGCCGCCCCCAGCGTTCGCGAGGCCTCGGCGGGCCGCGCCAAGCCGACGCCGGGGGCTCCGGCGGTCTCGGTCCGGCTCATCAAGGCGCGCGGCGCCGCGCCGGACCCCGCCGGCGCGCCCCTGATCTGGCGAAGCGAGGAGCAAAGGTTTGACGAACCGGCGGTTTCTGTCCCTGTGGCTGCCACGGCTGCCGACCGATCTCGCCAGGAAAGCGCATGAGATCGGCCCGCAGGCGGCGCTCGCCGTCGTCGCCCTGCAAAAGAACGCGCGTCGGCTCGTCGGCGTCGACGCGGTAGCCGAGCGTCTGGGCTTAAGCGCCGGCCTGACGCTCGCCGACGCCCGCGCCCGCCATCCCACACTCGTCGCCATCGAGGCCGATCCGGCCGGGCAGGCGCGGGCGCTCGAACGGGTCGCCGACGCCTGCTCGCGCTATACCCCGCTGGCGGCGCTCGACGGCGCCGACGGACTGATGCTCGACGTCTCCGGCGTCGCGCATCTGTTCGGCGGCGAGGCCGGGCTCATCGCCGATGCTGAAGCCCGTTTCGTCCGCGCCCGCCTCACGTTGAAAGCCGGCCTTGCCGATACGCCGCGCGCGGCTAGCGCGCTCGCCCGCTTCGCCCGCCAGTCGGTCGCCCCCGCCGGCCTCGAAGGCAAGGCCTTCGCCAAGCTTTTCCACGATCTGCCGGTTGCGGCGTTGGGCGTCGCGCCGACGCTCTCGGCTGAGCTTTCGCGCGCCGGGCTCAGGCGCATCGGCGATCTCGCGCTGCGCCCGCGCGGGCCGATCGCCGCCCGCTTCGGCGCCGATCTGATCGCCCGGCTCGACGAATTGCATGGGCTTTCCCGCCCCTCGATCTCGCCGCGCTTCGCCGCCCCCGATATGCTTGCCGAGCGGCGCTTCGCCAGCCCGATCCTGCACCTGGAGGCGGTGGAGGCGACGCTGAACCGGCTCGCCGACGATCTCGTCGTGCTGCTGGAGCGGCGCGGCAAAGGCGCGCGCCGGCTGGAGCTGGCGCTGTTTCGCGTCGATGGCGAGACGCAGCGCCTGCGGGTCGCGGCGAGCCGGCCGCTCAACGAAGCGCGCGCCATCCAGCGGCTGTTTGGCGAGCGCATTCTGCATGGCGAGCCCATCGACCCCGGCTTCGGCATCGATGTCATGCGGCTTTCGTGCCTCACCGCCGAGGACGCCGCGCCCTCGCAATCGGCGTTCGAGCGCGCCTTCGAGGCCGAGCAGGCCAAGGCGCTCGCCGATCTCATCGACCGCCTGAGCGCGCGACTCGGCGCCTCGCGGGTGACGCGGCAACGGCTGGTCGACGCGCATCTGCCGGAGCAAAGCGTCGTCTCGCGGCCGGCGACGGGGGGTCAAGCGGCGGCTTCGCTCGTCGCGACGACGGGCCGGCCGCTGCGCCTGTTCGCGCGGCCCGAGCCGATCGAGGCTTTGGCCGAGGTTCCCGACGGGCCGCCGCTGCGCTTCCGCTGGCGGCGCGTGCTGCGTGAGGTGGCGGCGATCGAGGGGCCGGAGCGCATCGCCGCGCCCTGGTGGCGCGGCCCGGCGGCGCCGACGCGCGACTATTTCCGCGCCGAGGACGCAGAAGGGCGGCGCTACTGGCTCTATCGCGAGGGGCTGTACCAGGAGACCGCGCGGCCGCGCTGGTTTCTACATGGGCTATTCGGCTAGGCTGCGGCGATGAAGATTCTCGCCATTTCGGGCAGCGCGCGCCGGCAATCGACCAACACCGCTTTGCTGCGCGCCGTCGCCGCCGCAGCGCCCGCCGGCCTCGACGTCGCCGTCTTCGACGGCGTCGACCGGTTGCCGGTGTTCTCGCCCGACCTCGATGACGATCCGCCCGCCGAGGTCCGCGCCTATATCGGCCTCGTCGAGGCCAGCGACGGCGTTATCGTCGCCAGCCCCGAATATGTGCGCGCGCTGCCCGGCGGCATGAAGAACGCCATCGACTGGCTGGTGTCGCGCGACACGCTGGTCGGCAAGCCGATGGCGCTGATGCACGCCTCGCATCGCGGCGACGATATGCTGGACAGCCTGCGCGCGGTGCTGGCGACCGTCTCCAACCATTTCGCGCCCGAGCTTTTCCTGCGCTTCCCGTTGATGAAGATGCCCCCTGCCGAGATCGCCGAATTCCTCGCGCGGCCGCAAAATGCGGCGGCGATCCAAGCCTATCTCGGCGCATTCGCCCGCCTCTGCGCCGCGAGATAAATCCCGCGCACAGGGAACTCAATTGCGTCCTCGCCGTTACTTTGCCGACCTCGCGCAATCTGGGGTGCGATGCATTGCAAAAGGGGACGTCATGCCGGGAAATCTTATCTACTACGCACTTATCCTCATCGTCGTCGCCATTGTCGCGGCGTTGCTCGGATTCGGCGGCGTCGCCTCGACCGCAATGGGCGGCGCACATATGCTGATCTGGGTGGCGGTCGTCGTCATCATCGTCGGCGTCATATTCGCCGTCATGCGACGCGCCTAAACAGGATTTCCGAAAATCGACTATCGATTTTCGGACAAAATTACTGCGAAAGCAAAGGATTATCAGCAGGCTTTCGCTGGCCAAGCCATGAAAAGCTGCTTAGACCTACGTAGTTTCCCGGAGCCGTTCGCCCTTGACGGGCGCTGACGCCGGCCTAGCATGCCAGTCACACGGTCTTGAACCTGAGTCTGACATGCGCCGATCTTCGCCTCGCCCTTTCGCGCCCAATCTGGCCTGAACCGCCGGAGTGAACGCGCTCGTCGGACTGCTTCTTGTCGATCTCGCCTTGCTGGCGCTGGCGGTGGTCGGCGCCTTACTGGCGCGGCGCCGGCGCGCTAGTACGCTGGTCTATGGCGGCGCGTTGGCGCTCTCCGGGCTTGGCCTCGCCTTCGCGCTGGGCCATTTCCTCGGCCGCGCGGCGCCGGCGACGCTGGTGTTGCCGATCGGTCTGCCCTGGCTCGGCGCGCATTTCCGCCTCGACGCGCTCTCCGCCTTTTTCCTCGCCCTTGGCCATCTCGGCGCCGCCGCGGCGAGCCTTTATGGGCTCGGCTACGGCCGCCATGAGAACGAGCCAAGCCGGGTGCTGCCGTTCTATCCGGCCTTCCTGGCCGGGCTCGGCCTCGTGCCGCTCGCCGACGACGCTTATAGCTTCCTGGTCGCCTGGGAGTTCATGTCGCTGACCTCGTGGGCGCTGGTCAGCGCCCATCATCGCGGCGCCGAGACCCGCAACGCCGGCTTCGTCTATCTCGTCATGGCGGTGTTCGGCGCACTGATGCTGCTGCTCGCCTTCGGCCTGCTGGCGGGCGCCAGCGGCGGCTACGCCTTCGCGACGATGCGCGCCCACCCCCCGGGCGCCGGCGTCGCGGCGCTGGCGTTGGCGCTGGCGTTGATCGGCGCCGGCTCCAAGGCCGGGCTCGTGCCGTTGCACGTCTGGCTGCCGCTCGCTCATCCCGCCGCGCCCAGCCATGTCTCGGCGCTGATGAGCGCCGTCATGACCAAGATCGCCGTCTACGCCTTCGTGCGCTTCGCCTTCGATCTCTTAGGTCCGCCGGATTGGCGATGGAGCGTGCCGGTCCTCGTCCTGGGCGCCGCCACCGCCGGGCTCGGGGCGCTGAGCGCCAATCTCGAAGTCGATCTCAAGCGCCTGCTCGCTTTTTCGACGGTCGAAAATATCGGCCTCATCTTCGTCGCCCTCGGCCTGGCGCTCGCCTTCAAGGCCGACGATCTCGCGCGCGCCTCGGCGCTCGCGATGACCGCCGCGATGCTGCACGCGCTCAACCACATGCTGTTCAAGAGCCTGCTGTTCTTCGGCGCCGGCGCCGTGCTGACGGCGACGGGGGCGCGCAATCTCGACCGGCTCGGCGGCCTGTTCGACCGCATGCGCTGGACCAGCCTGGCGATGCTGGCGGGTTCGGCCGCCATCGCCGGGCTGCCGCCGCTCAACGGCTTCGTCTCGGAATGGCTGATGCTGCAAGCCGTGCTGCTCGGCCCCGCCTTTCCGCAATGGTCGCTGAAACTGCTGACGCTGGCGATGGGCGCGGTCGTCGCGCTGGTGGCGGCGCTCGCCGCCGCCGCCTTCGCGCGCATGTTCGGCATCGCCTTCCTCGGCCGCCCGCGTTCGCCCGAGGCGGCGGCGGCCCGCGAGGTCGATGCGCCGATGCGCTATGCGATGGCCGGCCTCGCCGGCGCCTGCCTGTTGGCCGGCGTCTTTCCCGGCGCGCTGATCGACGCGCTGAAGCCGCTCGCCGAGGCGACCGTCGGCGCCGCGATGCCGCTGCAATCGAAAATCCCCTGGACCTCCATCGCCCCCATCGCGGAATTGCGAAGCTCCTATAACGGCCTGCTGGTGCTGGTGTTCTTCGTCGCTTCGGGCTCGGCGGCGGCCTATGTCATCCACCGCGTCGCCTCCGCCGCGATCCGCCGCGCGCCAGCCTGGGACTGCGGCTTCCCCAACGCCGACCCAGTGACGCAATATACCGCCGTCAGCTTCGCCGAGCCGATCCGCCGCGTCTACGGCCCGTTCGCCTTCGCCGCGCGCGCCGAGGTCGACATGCCGGGCCCCGGCGAGGCGCGGCCGGCGCGGCTCAGCCTGCACATGACCGACCGCATCTGGCGCGGCCTCTACGCGCCGCTGGGGCGGGCTGTCGATGCCGCCGCGACTTGGCTCAACCCACTGCAATTCCTGACCATCCGCCAGTATCTCAGCGTCGTCTTCGGCGCGCTGCTGGCGTTGCTGGCGCTGCTGGCGATCCGCTCGTGATGCGCGATCTCGCTTTCCAGTTGCTTCAGATGACGCTGGTCATCGCGCTCGCGCCGGGGCTGACCGGGCTCATCCGCAAGCTCAAGGCGCGGCTGATGCGCAAGCGCGGCGCGCCGCTCCTGCAACCCTATTTCGATCTCGCCCGCCTTGCCCGCAAGGAGGCGATCGTCGCCGACAGCGCCACCTCCTATTTCCGCGTCGCGCCTTATCTCATCTTCGCCTCGACCTGGGTGGCGGCGGCGCTTGTTCCGACCTTCGCCACTGGCCTGTTGTTCTCCTGGAGCGCCGATCTCATCGCCATTGTCGCCATTCTCGGCCTGGGCCGCTTCGCGCTGATCCTCGCCGGCATGGATGTCGGCACGAGTTTCGGCGGCCTCGGGGCGAGCCGCGAGGCGATGTTTGCGACGCTGGCCGAACCGGCGATGATGACCATCGTGTTCTGCCTGGCGCTGCTCGCCGGCTCGACCCAGCTTTCGACCATCGCCGAATTCATGACCACGCACGATGTCGGCCTGCGCGTCACCCTCGGCATGGCGCTGGTGGCGCTGGTGATGGTGGCGATCGCCGAGAACGGCCGCATCCCCATCGACAACCCCGCCACCCATCTCGAACTGACGATGGTGCATGAGGCGATGATCCTCGAATATTCCGGCCGCCATCTGGCGCTGCTCGAACTGGCGGCGATGCTGAAGCTGCTGCTTTATGTCTCGATCATCGGCTGCGTGTTCGCGCCCTGGGGCCTGGCCACGGATAATGCGGGCGCCGGCGCACGGCTGATCGGGGCGGGCGTCTACGTCGGCAAGCTCGTCTTCGCCGGCGCGGCGCTGGCGACGTTCGAGACGTCCATCGCCAAGATGCGGGTGTTCCGGGCGCCCAATTTCCTCGGCGCGGCGCTGATGCTCGGGCTGCTCGGGGCGATGCTGCTGTTCGTGTCCAGGACTCTAAAATGAGTGGCCTCAAATGAGCGGGCTGGCATTCGACGTCTCGCATCTGCTCGCCGGCGGCCTCGTGCTCATCAGCTTCATGCTGCTCTACCAGACGCGGCTCTATGCGCTGCTCAACGTCTACGCCGCGCAGGCGGTGGCGTTGAGTCTGGCGGTCGCCTGGCAGGCTTATGTGCAGGATAAGCCGCATCTCTACGCCACCGCCGCCATCGCTTTCCTGTTCAAGGCGGCGCTGATCCCCTACGCGCTGCATCGCGCCATCGACCGCCTCGGCATGCGGCGCGACGTCGAGAACGTCGTCGGCATCGGGGCGACGATGCTGGCCGGGCTCGCCTGCGTGGCGCTCGCCATCGTCGTCATGCTGCGCTTCGAGAACGCCGCCGACGCGCTGGCGCGCGAGGATCTCGCCTTCGCGCTGTCGGTGATCCTGCTCGGCCTTCTGATGATGGTGGTGCGACGCAATGCGGTGAGCATGGTGATCGGTTTCATGTCGCTGGAGAACGGGCTCATCCTCGCCGCCGCCGGCGCCAAGGGCATGCCGCTGGTGGTGGAGTTCGCCGTCGCCTTCTCGGTGGTGGTGGCGCTGGTGGTGATCTGGGTGTTCCTGTTTCGCCTGCGCGATCGTTTCGGGGCCGTTGACGTCGGCGTGCTCGACGAATTCCAGGGCTCGCGACGATGACCAGCGCGCTGCCGGCCGTCGAGGCGGTTCTGGCCATTCCGTTCGGCGCGGCGGCGGCGCTGGCGCTGCTGGCGGACTACCGGCTTTCGTCGCGGCTCAATGTCGCCGCCGCCTTCGCGACGCTCGTCGTCGCCGTCACGCTGTTCGTGTTGCCGGGCTTCGCCACGCCTTACCTGCTGATCGACGATCTCAACGTCGTTTTCGTCGTCCTCAACGCCTTCGTCGCTTTCACCACCTCGGTGTTTTCGGCGAGCTACATCGGCCATGAGGTCGCCAGTGGCCGGCTGACGCCGCGCAACCTGCGCTTCTATCATGCGATGTGCCAGTTTCTCGCCTTCGCGATGAATCTGGCGCTGACCGCCAACAATATCGGGCTGATGTGGGCGGCGCTGGAGATCGCCACGCTGACGACGGTGGCGATGGTCGGCCTCTACCAGACGCGCGCGGCGATCGAGGCGGCGTGGAAATATTTCATCCTCGGCAGCGTCGGCATCGCCTTGGCGCTGTTCGGCACGATCCTGGTCTTCATGGCGGCGCGTCCGGTAATGGGGGAGGGCGCCGACGGCATGGTGTGGACGCTGCTGATGGCCCATGCGCGGGCCTTCGACCCGACGCTGCTCGATCTCGCCTTCGTCTTTCTCATGCTGGGCTATGGCACCAAGGTCGGGCTCGTCCCCCTGCACGCCTGGCTGCCCGACGCCCACGCCGAGGGGCCGACGCCGATCTCGGCGGTGCTGTCGGGCCTTTTGCTTAATGTCGCGCTCTATATCGTGCTGCGCTTCAAGCTGCTGATCGACGCCAATGGCCGCGCCATCGCGCCGGGTCCGCTGCTGGCGACGCTGGGGCTGCTGTCGCTGCTGTTCGCCGCCTTCATGCTTTACCGGCGACGCGACGTGAAAAGGCTGTTCGCGTTTTCCTCGATCGAGCATATGGGAATTATCGTCTTCGCCTTCGGCATCGGCGGCCCGCTGGCCAATTTCGCCGGGCTGTTTCACATGGCGATGCACAGCCTGACGAAATCGGCGATTTTCTTCACCGTCGGCCATATCGCGCAGGTCAAGGGTTCGCAGCGGATCGCCGACATCCGCGGCCTCACCGTCAGCCAGCCGTGGCTCGGCTGGGCGCTGCTGGCCGGCGTATTCGCCATCGCCGGTCTGCCGCCGATGGGGGTGTTCACCAGCGAGTTTCTGGTCGTCAGCTCGACCTTTGCGCGCTCGCCGGCGTTGGCGCTGATTCTGGTGTTCGGCATCCTGGTCGCCTTTGGCGCACTGCTGATGCATGTGCAGGCGATGGCGTTCGGCGATCCCGGCGCGCCGGAGCCGCGCTCGCGCGCCTCGACGGCGCCGATTCTCGCGCATCTGTCGCTGGTGCTGCTGGCCGGAATCTACCCGCCGCCGCCTCTGGTGGCGTGGTTCGAGCATGTGGCGGCGATGCTGAGGTGA
>DATNDU010000168.1:0-57664 GCA_035606915.1 Roseiarcus sp.
ATGCGCACCTACGTTTCCCCCTCAAGCCTCGAAATGTTCGGCTATGCGCCCGACGAACTTGTGGGGTCGCTGACCGCGGAACGCGCCCATCCCGACGACAACGAGCGTGTTTGTGAAAGTCTGCGATCTTTGCTTGACGGCCGCATCGACAAACACACGGGGCTCAGCCGCAGACGCCATCGCGAGGGTCACTGGATTTGGACGGAGACCAGCTATCGCGCCGTGCGCGACGCGACGACCGGCGAGGTCACCGGCCTAGTCGCTTCGGTGCGCGACGTCTCCGCTCGAAAGGTTGTCGAGGAGCAACTCGCCGAAGCCAACGCGCGGCTGGCGATTCTTTCGAGCCAGGACGGCCTGACCGGCTTGGCGAACCGCCGAACCTTCGATGAGGCGTTTCAACGGGAGAAGCGCCGCGCCGTGCGTGAGCAATGCAGCGTCGCCCTCATCATGATCGACGTGGATTGCTTCAAAGCCTACAACGACCTCTACGGCCATCCCGCCGGCGACGATTGCCTGCGCCGCGTCGCCGGGGCCATCGCGGCATCGGTCAGACGGCCCGGCGACGTCGCGGCGCGCTATGGCGGCGAGGAATTCGCGGTCGTGCTGCCCGACACGGATGAGACCGGGGCGCTGGTTATCGCGGCGCGAATCCGCCACGCGGTGCTCAACCTGGCGATTGCCCATAAGGCTAGCGAAAGCGGCGTCGTGACGGTCAGCATCGGCGCCGCGGGCGCGAAGCCGAACGCATCGGAAGACAGCGCGGATCTTCTCTTGCGAGAGGCGGATCGAGCGCTGTACCTGGCCAAAAACGGCGGCCGGAACGCGGTGGCGATCGCTTCTCTCACTCGGGCCGTGGGCGGATTATTGCCATCAACCGCCGCCTGAGACCGTGGCCTGAGACGCCGGCGCAGGCGAGGCGACGTCCGCCTGTGTCCGAGTTGTGAAAGCGTGGCGCGGCCATGAACGACGCGCCGGGCTTCGCGCAAGCGACTGCTGCGGCAGCATTTCGCAATCCGGCGGCGGATCGCGTTCTCAGGTTGCTGAGAATCGTGTTAACATATTGATTAGCACCACATTCTGCGCAATCTCGGCGCCAAACTGGCCCAGCTTCTTCCGCCAACAGCCATTATTTTAGCCCGGAACCGCCGCGCTGTTGCGCCGCCGCGACGGATGAGCAACACTTCGCCCGACACGGAAATCGGGAGGGGCGAATGATTTTTCGCAGCGCGTTAGGCATGCTTTTCGTCGGCCTATTGGCTTCGAGCGCCGTGGCGGCGGAAAAACCGCTGTTCGTCTTCGTCTCGCCCAACCCCATCGGCGTCGACGAATTCCTCAAGCTTGGCAAGATCGGCACCGAAAACGCCGCCAAGGCGTTCGGCGCCGAAGCCAAAACCTATGAGGCGACGGACCCGACGACGCAGCGCCAGAGCCTGGAGGCCGCCGCCAAGGCCGGCGCGAAGATCGTCGTCGCCATCGGCTTCGAGTTCAACGACATGCTGCCGGACATCGCCAGCGCGTATCCGAAGGTGACATTCCTGCAAATCGACAGTTGCCCGTTCACGAAAATGAAGCCGAACATCTATTGCTCGGTGTTTCGCGAATACGAGGCGAGCTTCCTGGCCGGGGCCGAGGCGGCGCTCACCAGCAAGACCGGCAAGGTCGGCGCCATCGGCGCGCTCGACATCCCGTTCCTGCACCGCTTTACCGATGGCTTCACCGAAGGCGCCAGGCACGCCAAGCCGGAGATCAAGATTTCTTCGACCTTGTGGGTCGGCGGGGCCAGCCCGTTCCAGGACCCGGCGCGCGGCGACCAGCGCGCCGCGGCGATGCTCGCCGACGGCGCCGACCGCATTCTCGCCGCCGCCTCGGGCTCCAACGGCGGCATCTTCAAGGCGCTCCAGGATTCGCCCGGCGCCAACGGTTTCGGCGTCGACGTCAACCAGTGCCCGCAAGCGCCGGGCCTGGTGATGGACAATGTCGAAAAGAAAACCGACGTCGCCGTCGAACTGGCGATCAAGGGGATCATGGCGCACAGCCAGAAGCCGATCACCGCGCTCGGCCTCCAGGAGGGCGGCATGACGCTGACCGGCTTGGAGGCCGACGTGAAGGACTCCAAGTGCACGATCGCCAACTATCCTGATGTGATCGTCAAGGTGAAGGCGTTGCGCGACCAGATCGTCAGCGGCGCGGTCAAGATCGCCGATCCCATGCGGGCCAAATAGAGGCTGGCCATGCCGACGGCAACGGAGATCGAGGCCGTCGGCATCGTCAAGCGCTACGGCGCGCTGGTCGCCAACGATGAGGTGAGTCTGGCCATCGAGCGCGGCGAGATTCACGCCGTGATGGGCGAAAACGGCGCCGGCAAATCGACCTTGATGAGCATCCTCTACGGGCTCACGCAACCCGACGAGGGGCGCATTCTATTGCGCGGGCGCGAGGTTCGCTTTCGCTCCGCGCTCGACGCCATCGGCCAGGGCATGGGCATGGTTCATCAGGCGTTCAAGCTTTTCAACTCGCTGACCGTTTGGGAGAACATCGTCTATGGGGCGGAGCCGCGTCGCGGCCTCTTGATCGACCGCCGCGAGGCGCGCCGCCGAGTGGCGGAATTGGCCGGCCGTCACCACCTCGCTGTCGAGCCGGACGCGGTGGTGGCCAAGCTCTCGGTTGGCGTGCGCCAGCGCGTGGAAATCCTCAAGGCGCTCTACCGCGACGCCCGCATTCTGATTCTCGACGAGCCGACGGCGGTGCTGACGCCGCAGGAACGCGACGGCTTGTTCGCGGTGATGCGCCATCTCGCCGCCGAGGGTCGCACGATCCTGTTCGTCACCCATAAGCTGAACGAGGCGATGGCGATCACCGATCGCTTGACGGTGCTGCGCGGCGGCAAGGTCGTGGCGCGCCTGCGAACGAGCCAAACCACGCCGCGCGAGATCGTGCGCGCGATGACCGGGCGCAGCGTCAACCTCAGTCTCGACAAAGCGCCCGTGCGGCCCGGCGCGGCGCTGCTCGAAGCCAGGGGTCTGACGCTCGCCTCGCCCGGCGGCAAGCCGCTCGTCGAGGACGCGACGCTGTGCGTGCGCGCCGGCGAGATCGTCGGCATTGCCGGCGTCGCCGGCAATGGCCAGAGCGAACTCGTCGAGGTCTTAGTCGGCTTGCGGCGGCCAGATCGCGGCGCGGTTCTGGTCGGCGGCGTCGATGTCACGCATGCCGATGTCGCGGCGCGCCGGCGGGCCGGAATAGCCTTCATCCCCGAGGACCGGGCGAGCGTCGGCTCGGCGCTCACCGTCAGCGCCGCCGACAATCTGGCGATGGGATTTCAACGCCAACCGCCGCTCGCCCGGCGCGGCATGCTAAACGCCGGCGCGGTGGCGGCGCGAGCGCGCAGGCTGATCGCCAAGTTCGATATCCGCATCGCCAGCGAGCGCGCGCCGGTCGGCTCGCTCTCGGGCGGCAATCTGCAAAAGGTCGTCGTGGCGCGCGAATTGTCGCATGAGGCGCCGGTGCTGGTCGCCGAGCAGCCGACGCGTGGCGTCGACGTCGGCGCCACCGAGTTCATCCACGGCCAGCTTCTGGGCGAACGCGCCAAGGGGCGAGCGGTGTTGCTGGTCTCGGCGGAACTGAGCGAGATTCTGGCGCTGAGCGATCGGGTGTTGGTGATGTACGAAGGACGCATTGTCGCCGACCTGCCGCGCGATGAGGCTGACGAGGACTCGCTCGGCCTGCTGATGGCGGGACGCGCGCTGGAGGCGGCGTGAGCGCGCTGCCATCGCGGCTGCAACCGCCGTCGGTGGTTGTCGCCATTGTTTTCGCCGCGCTCGTCGGCGGCGCGCTGGTGCTCGCCGCGGGCGTCAATCCGCTCAATGCCTATCACCAGATTCTGGTCGGCTCGCTTTCGTGGGGCAGCCTGCCCGATACGCTCAACTGGGCGACGCCGCTGGTCGGCATGACGCTGGCCGCGGCGCTGCCGCTGCGCGGCGGCATGATAAATCTCGGCGGCGACGGTCAGATGGTGATCGGCGGCCTGGCCGGCGCGCTGACGGCGATCTATCTGCCGGGGCCCGGCCCACTGGTTGCAACCGTGGCGCTGATCGCCGCCGCGCTCGCCGCCGGCCTCTATGCCGCGCTCGCCGCCTGGGGCGAGAACCGC
Organism: Roseiarcus sp.; assembly: GCA_035606915.1. GTDB lineage: Bacteria > Pseudomonadota > Alphaproteobacteria > Rhizobiales > Beijerinckiaceae > Roseiarcus. Next base: position 4,148 of record DATNDU010000168.1, read on the forward strand.
CATGGCGTGCCGATGCTGATCTCGACGCTGTTGCTGAGCTATCCGGCGGTCGGCATCACCTCTTATCTGGTGCGCTTCCCGCTCCGAGATGTCACCACCGGCCTGCCGCAGACCGCGCTCGTGCCGCCGAGCGCGCGCCTGATGGTCATCAGCGATCCCCTGAACATCGGCCTCGTGCTGATCGCCGCGATCGCCATGCTGGTGCTGTATGTCGACCGGCGCACGGTGGCGGGCTTTGAGTTGCGGGTGCGCGGAGCCAACGCGCGCTTCGCCAGATACGGCGGCGTGCGGCTCGACCGGCAGGCGACGCGGGTGATGTTCGCCAGCGGCGCGATCGCCGGTCTGGTCGGGGCGATCATTGTGCTCGGTTCGCAGTTCCGCTTCATCGACGGCGCGCTGCTCACCCCCGCCTATACCTGGTCGGGCCTGATGGCGGCGCTGCTCGTCAATGGCGAGCCGGCGGGCGCGATCTTCGCCGGCCTGTTCTTCGCTGCGTTGCAGACCGGCGGTTTCGCCATGCAGCGCGAGACTTCGGCGCCGCGCGTGCTGACCATCGTTCTGCAATCAATCGTCATCCTGTTTCTCGCCGTCCGAAACGGCGTCGGTAGGCGCGCGTCATGAGCGGCCTCATCACGCCGTTCCTGATGCAATCGGCGGTGCAGGCGATCACGCCGATTCTGCTCGCAGCCCTCGCCGGCGTCATCTGCGGTCGCGCCGGCGTCTTCAACCTGGCGCTTGAGGGCCTGATGCTGGTTGGGGCGTTCGCGGCGATCGTCGGCAGCGATTTCTCGCACAGCGCCGGCGTCGGCATCGCCGCGGCGGTGCTCGCCTCCGTGGTGTTTTCGATGATCCTCGCCTATGGCGCGACGATCTTTCGCGGCGACGCCGTCGTCATCGGCATCGGCATGAACCTGCTCGCCTCGGGGCTGACCGCCTATTTGCTGCGCGTGATGTTCGGCGTCAGCGGAACCTTCAGCGATCCCGCCATCGTCGGCCTCGACAAAATCCCCATTCCGGCGCTCCAGCGCGTGCCGATCCTGGGCTGGGGCTTCGGCCGGCAGACGATCCTGACCTGGGCCGCCTGGGCGCTGGTCGTCCTCGTCAGCGTCGTGCTGTTCAAGACGCCGCTCGGCCTGCGGTTGCGCGGCGTCGGCGAGCAACCGGACGCGGCGGAGACGCTCGGCGTCAATGTGCGCAACTACCGCGTCGGCGCCGTGCTCGTCTCCGGCGCGCTCGCCGGCCTCGCCGGGGCCCAGCTTTCGCTCGGCGCGGTGACCGTGTTCGCCGAAGACATGAGCGCCGGACGCGGCTGGATCGCCGTGGTGGCGGTGATGCTGGGGCGCGACAATCCGCTCTATGCGGCTGCGGCTTGCGTGTTGTTCGGCTTTGCCGACGCTATGAGCATCCGTCTCCAGAGCGAAGGTCTGCCCAATCAGTTGACCGATATTTCGCCCTATGTCGTCACCCTGATCGCGCTTGTCATCAGCCATCGCAAAAGCGGGCGCGCCTCGTCCGCCGCCGCCGCGCTGGCCACGACCGCCGACGAGCCGCAACTTGACACGCGTTAGCAAGACCACCAAACCCGAAGGCGGGAAGTCATGTCAGATGTTTGCCGGATGATTCTCGACGTCGATACCGGAATCGACGATGCGATGGCGATTCTCTACGCGCTCAACCGGCCCGGAATCCGGCTTGAAGCGCTCACCACGACGTTTGGCAACACCGACGTCGACACCGCGACCGCCAACACTTTGCGCATTCTCGAACTCGCCGGGCGCGCCGACATTCCGGTGGCGCGCGGCTCCGCGCGCTCGCTGCTGCGCCCGTTCGTCAAGGGCGCGGACCATGTGCATGGCCGCAATGGCCTCGGCGAGGTCGCGCTGCCGGCGCCGCGCGCCACGCCGGTCGGCGAACACGCCAGCGATCTCATCATCCGCCTGGCGCGCGAGAACCCTGGCGCGATCACGCTCTGCCCGGTTGGCCCGATCACCAACGTGGCGATCGCCCTCGCCAAGGCGCCGGACATCGCGGCCTCGCTGCGCGAAATCGTCGTCATGGGCAGCACCATCTTCCATCCCGGCATTCAGGGCATTCCCTCGCCGATGGCCGACGCGAATTTCTGGAACGACCCCGAGGCGGCGCAGATCGTGCTGCGCTCCGGCGCCAGGATCACGCTGGTCGGCATGGATGTGACGATGAAGGTTCTGCTCACCGCGCCGATGCGCGCCGAAATCGCCAAGGACGGCGGCGCGGTTGGGCGGACGATGATGCGGATCGCCGAATTCTACGTCAAATCCTATGCGACCATGTACCCCGGCATCGCCGGCTGCGGCCTGCACGACCCGCTCGCCGTCGCCATAGCCGAAGACCCGTCGCTGGCGCGGACCGAGCGCATGTGCGTCGACATTGAACTCGCCGGCGCGCTGACGCGCGGCCAAACCGTAGCCGATCGGCGCCACACCGCGCTGGAACGGCGCAACGCAGAGGTTTGTCTCAGCGTTGACGGCGATGAATTTTCGCGACGTTTCGTGCGCGCGCTGAGCGCGTCGCCGGCTTCGGTGCAGTAACCGGCGCGTGTGCGCGCCGGTTGAGGCGCGAAGGGCCGAGCGTCGTCCCGCTCACGCCTCTTCTTGTTCGCGGCCGTAGAGCAGCAAGAGCACCAGGATCGCCGCGCCGTAGATGATGCTGCGGCCATATTCCGGCATGTTGACGGTCATCAGCACGCTGACCAGCGTCACCAGCGAAACCGAGCCGGCGACGGCGCCGAGGTAATGGCCGCGCCCGCCCAGGATGTAGACGCCGCCGATCACCACCGCGGCGATCGATTGGAAAAGATAGGGGTTGCCCATGCCGAGCGACGCCTGGCCGCCAAACCCGACCAGCGCGATGCCGGCGAGGGCGGAGAAAATGCCGCTGAGCATGTAAAGGATGACAGTGGTCGCCCGCACGTTGACGCCCGCCAGATAGCTGGCGAGGCTGTTGTTGCCGATCGCGTAGACGTTGCGGCCGAAGCGCGTGAAGCTGAGCGCGAACGAAACGATGACGATCACCGCGAGCCACAGATACAGCGCCAACGGCACGCCCAAAAAAGTTCCGTGCACCGCGGCTTGTACGATCGGCGGCGCATAGGAAGCGCATGAGGCGCAGGTCATGCCGCTGCTTGCGCCAAGCGTCAGCCCCTCCATGATGCCGTTCATCGCCAGCGTCATCACCACAGCCGGCGCGCCGAAGAAGGCGATGCCGACGCCGTTGGCCGCCCCCGCGAGCGCCCCCATGCCGAGCGTCAGCGCCAGAGCATAGAGCGAGCGGCCATCTTGGCCGAGCGACGAGGTCGCCATCAGGATCGCCGCCCCATTGAGCACCCACGGCGAGGACAAGTCGATGCCGCCGATCAGGATGACGAAGGTTTGCCCGGCGGCGGCGAGGCCGACGAAGCTGGCGATGGTCAGAATCGATTCGATGCTGCCGAGACTGGCAAAGCCAGGGTGAACGAATTCGCCGGTGACGAACAGCAGAATTGCGGCGAGAAACGCGTAGACGATCCGCCAATTGTCCTTGCTGATGCGCAAGCCGCGCGAACGCGTTTCGGCCATTGGCTGCTCGGTCGGCTCCGTCGCGCTCATCCCCTGCCTCGCTTGAGAAGGCCGCCGAGCGCTGCGCCGAGCACGACGGCAATGATTAGGAACAGACCCTCGTAGAACGACTGATATAGCGGATCGATATGGGCGAAGAACAATATGTTGACGATCATCGTCGTCACGAACGCGCCCGCCAACGCGCCGATCATGTTGCCGCGACCACCGAACAAACTGATGCCGCCGAGCACCACCGCGACGATCGAGGTCAGCGTGAAGCCGTTGCCGGAGGTGGCGTCGCCCGCGGTCGCGTTCGCGGCCAGGCACAGGCCGCCGGCCGCCGCGAGCAGGCCGCTCAGGGTGTAGGCGATCACCTTTGTGCGCACCACGTCGACGCCATGAGCGCGCGCCGATTGCTCGTCATTGCCGACGGCAAACAGCGCGACGCCGATGCGGGTGCGGCGCAACGCCATCCACAGCAGCGCCGCGGCGAGCACATACAGCAGCGCGTAGGGTTGGTCGGTGTTGACGAGCGCCGCCGTATAGCGCGGCGGGATGGCGCCGCCGGGTTCCGGCAGCACGCGCAGCGCAACGCCCTGAAAGATCGAAAGCGTCGCCAAAGTGACGAGGATCGGCTGCAAACGCCCGTAGCCGACGAGCAGACCGTTGAGCAAGCCGCCCAGCGCGCCGGCCCCCAATACAACCGCCGTCCAGACCACCATGCTGAGCGGATTGTCTTGCATGTGGATGGCGGCGAGCGCGTTGGTGAAATCCATGATGCCGCCGACCGACAGATCGATGCCGCGGGTCAGGATGACGATCGCCTGCCCGAGCCCGGACATCGCCAGCGGCATCGTGTTGTTGACCGTCGAGGTCAGCTCGAAATTGCCCGGCAGCGTGTTTTGCTGCACGAAATAGATGGCGCAATAGAGCACGATGGCGGCCGCGAGAATCGCGAACACCAGCAGCAGCCCGATATTGCGGCCGATCCAATGCGCGGAGCGCGAGGCGCGGAGGGACGCTTGGTTGCGATCAGCTTGCAAGGGTGGCCTTCATGGCGGCGGAGACGACGTCTTCGGCGCTGAGGCCGGGGTTGTGCAATTGCGAAACGACGGCGCCCTCGCGCATCACCAGCACGCGATGGCTCAGATGCGCAAGTTCTTCCGCGTCGCTCGAATAGAACAGCACGGCGCGGTTTTCCGCCGCCAGGCGCAATATGAGATCGTAGATCTCGCGCTTGGTGGCGACGTCGACGCCGCGGGTGACGTCATAAAGCAGGAAAACGCTGGGCTCGGCGAGCAGCCAGCGGCCGATCAGCACCTTTTGCTGGTTGCCGCCGGAGAGATTGCCGACGGCGTTGCGCACATTCGGCGTGCGCACTTTCAGCGCATCGACGATGCGCGAAGTCAGCTTGCGCTCAAGGCCGAGCGGCAACACGCCCAAGCGCGCGATGCGCGGCAGGATGGCGAGCGTCAGATTGTCGCGCACCGGCATCGGCAACAGCAGGCCTTCCGATTTGCGATCCTCCGGGACCAGCGCAATCCCGGCCCGAATCGCGTCGCGGGGGCTACGGATCGCCTTCGCCACGCCGCCGATGCGGATTTCCCCCGAAGTCGCTTTATCGGCGCCGAACAGCGTGAAGAACAACTCGCGATGGCCCTGGCCGGCGAGCCCGCCGACGCCGACGATCTCCCCCGGCGCGACGCTCAGCGAGACGTCGTGCAGGCCGCGCCCCGAGAGCTCGCGCGTCTCCAGCAACGGCGCGGCGGGCGTGTACTCGGTGCGCGCCGGGAAATAGGAGTCGAGGCGCCGTCCGGTCATCAACGTGATCGCTTCGTCCTCGTCGATCTCATCGAACGAGCCGACGTCGCGTCCATTGCGGAAGATGCTGATGCGGTTGCAGACGCCGGCGATCTCGGCCCAGCGGTGCGAGGTGAAGATCACGCATTTGCCAGCCTCGCGAAGCCGCCGCATGTGGCCGAACAGCCATTGCGCCTCGCGCTCGACCAGCGACGAGGTCGGCTCGTCGAGGAACAGAATGTCCGGGTCCTGGCTGATCGCGCGCACGATTTCGACGACCTGCCTCGCGGCGAGCGAAATATCTTCGATCAAAGCCCGGGGATCGATGTGATGGATGCCGAGATCGGCGAGCAGCGCGTCGGCCTTTTGGTCGGTGGCGCGGCGATTGATAAGCCCGAAAGCGCCGCGCGGCTCGTGGTTGAGCAGCAGGTTCTCGGATACGCTCATGCCCGGCAGCAGCGTCAATTCCTGAAACACCGTGCGCACGCCGAACTTATGGGCGTCGAGCGGCGAGTGCAGGGCGGCGAGCCTTCCTTTGATGTGCAACTCCCCGGCGTCCTGGCGCAACCGGCCGCCGAGAATCTTGATCATCGTGCTCTTGCCGGCGCCGTTTTCGCCGACAAGGGCATGGACTTCGCCGAAGCGAGCGGAAAACGAAGCCTGCTCCAGCGCGTTGACGCCGCCGAAGGACTTCGAAATCCGAGTCGCCTCGACCGCCGGCTCACCCGCGCCGGCGGTTCCTGGTGCGCCGTCGCTCACGCCTCGGGCAGGGTGACGACGAGCGAACCGCTGCACGCGGTCCCTTTGAGCGCGGCGTCGACGCACAGCTTGACCGTCGCATGATCGCCGGCGTCGGTGAAATCGGCGAAGAAGCTGTCGGGCAGGTCAGGGAACACGGTCTCGCCCAGTTTGACCGTCTCGTTGGTGACGAAGGGGAAGGGAATCTCGATGTCCTTCTTCGGATGTTTGCCTGCCAACACGAGCCGCGCCAATTCGAGCGAGACGAGGACGAGGTACGGCGGCTGGCCGATCGAAATGCCATCGACTTTGTTGCCCATGTAGCCCTCCGGCAACATGAACTTGCGAAAACCGTTCTCGCCTTCGCCGGCGGTCGGCGGCAATTTGCGCTTGGCCGAAATGAAGGCCTTCAACACGCCGTCGGTGCCGCCCTGGCACCAGATGCCATCGACTTCGGCGAGCGAGGGCAGGATCGCGGCGGTGTTGCGCTCGGCGGTCGCCGAATCCCACATGCCGGTGTAGCGGTTGATGACCTTGATGCCGGGGTGCTTGGCCCAAACCGATTCGGCGCCCTTATTGCGCTCTTCATCGACATGCGTGCCGGCGACGCCGGTGACCATGATGACGTTGCCCTTGCCGCCCATCTTCTTGGCGACGAATTCGGCGCCGGTGACGCCGAACTTGAACTGATCGGTGTTCACCTTCAGCGCGTCCGGCGAAGTCACGACGTTGTCGAACGAGACGACAAGGATGCCGCGCTTGGAGGCTTGCGAGATGATGCCGTTGAGGCCGGTCGGCGAGGCGGCGTTGATGACGATCGCATCGACCTTCTGCGCGATCAGGTTCGACATCTGCTGCGACTGCTTGCTGACGTCGTTGCCGGAATTGAACCACGAACCCTCGACCTCGGACTTGTAGGGCTCCATCAACAGCGCCGCCTTGAATTCGTTCTCCATCTCGATGCGCCACTTGTTGCCGATGAACGAATTCGACAGCGCAATCCTCTTCTTGCCGGCCGCAAAAGCGGGCGCGCCGATCAGGCCCGAGGCGCCGGCGAGCGAGAAGGCGCCCAATTGCAACAGGGAACGTCGGTTCATCGCGGTCATAAGGTTTCCTCCGAATATATTCACGCCGATACGCCCTGCGGCGTAAACGTCGTCCTTCGCCCGGTGCGATCCGGTGCTTGCTCCGATACTTGCATGTTAGCGGCGCCGAGGCAATATCACAAAAAATATGTGTATCAGATCGGCGACTCCCGTTTTTCGAACGCAGAATAAGGCCGCGGGCGGCTGTGCCCGCCCGCCTTGACCTCGCCGTGGTTTTTCATTCTACCGGACACGCATTCAACGCGTTGCGAGTTCGGGCGATGATCGACAAGCCGCATTGGGAAGTGCCGGATGCGCAGCAGCCGCGCCAGGAGGAGGTCGGGTTCGATCTCGACCGGACGCTGCGCTCGGTGGTCAACATCGAGGCGGAGGCGCCGGCGGACGCCTTCACCGCCGGCACGCTCGGCCAGGAGCGGGCGGGCAGCGGCATCGTCATCCGCGACACCGGGCTGGTGCTGACCATCGGCTATCTCGTCACCGAAGCCGAGAGCGTCGTGATTATCGACGATCGCGGCCGGGCGACGCCGGCCCATCCGATCGCCATCGATCAGGAGAGCGGCTTCGCGCTGGTGCAGGCGATGGGCGACCTCGATCTGCCGGCGGTGCCGCTCGGCGTCTCCGCCGCGGTCAGCGTCGGCGAGCCGGTGGTGATGGCCGGCGGCGGCGGCGCGCGCCGCTTCGCCTGCCGGGCGCGCGTCGTCGCCAAGCAGGAATTCTCCGGCTATTGGGAATATCACATCAACGATGCGCTGTTCACGGCGCCGGCGCATCCGCTTTGGGGCGGGGCAGGGCTCATCGGGCCGGACGGGCGGCTGATCGGCGTCGGCTCGCTGCATGTGCAGCAAAGCGATGGCCGCGGGCACGCGCAGGACGTCAACATGAGCGTGCCGATCGACCTGTTGACGCCGGTGCTCGACGAATTGCTGACTTATGGGCGGCGCAACAAGCCGGCGCGGCCGTGGCTCGGGCTCTATTCGACGGAAAGCGGCGGCCGGGTGGTGATCGCCGACGTCGCCGAAACCGGCCCTGCGGCGGCCGCCGGCCTGCGCGCCGGCGACATTCTGGCGTCGGTGCGCGACGCCTCGGTTGATACGCTGGCCGACTTCTACCGCGAGATTTGGGGCGCCGGCGCGGCTGGGGTGGAAATCCCGATCGAGATCGTGCGCGACAAGCGCAGCTTCTGGGTGCGGGTGAAATCGGCGGACCGCACGTCGCTGCTGCGCCGGCCGCGGATGAATTGAGCGGCGGCGGCGGCCGCATCGGAAACTTCGTCTAACCGCCGATGCGCTGCGGCTCGAACGGCGTCGTCTGGTACATCGCGTTGATCCAGTTCGACAGCAGCAGGTGCCCATGCGCGCGCCAGGTGTTGGGCGGCGCGTTGGCCGGATTTTCGTCGGGGAAATAGTGCTTCGGCGGGTTGATCGGAACCCCCGCCTTGACGTCGCGGAAGTATTCGTCGGCGAGCGAGGTGGCGTCATATTCGAGATGGTCGAGCACATAGAGCCGGCGCGCCCGCGCCGCCGCCGCGATGCTGACCCCGCGCTCGTCGTTCTGCGCCAAAACCTCTAGCCCCTTGCGGCCGTGCAGGTCCGCCGGCTCGATCTGCGCCCAGCGCGAGATCGGCGTCGCGAAATCGTCGGCGAAGCCCGCCAGATACGGCGAGGTCGGGGCCAGGATCTTTTGCGGATAGACGCCGAACGCCTTTTCCTCCAGCAACCGCTTCGGCGCGCCGTGGAAATGGTGCAGCGCCGCCATCGCGCCCCAGCACACGAACATCGAGGAATGTACGTTCGAGCGCGTCCATTCGAAAATCTGCTGCACCTCCGGCCAGGAGCGCACCTCCTCGTAGGGGATGGTCTCCAGCGGCGTGCCGGTGACGATGAAGCCGTCGAACTTGCGCAGCCGCACTTCCTCCCAGGTCGAATAGAAGGCCATCATGTGGTCTTCCGGCGTGTGCTTGGCCCTATGCGTGCCCAGACGCACCAGCGACAGTTCGACCTGGAGCGGCGTCGCGGCGAGCAGGCGGGCGAGCTGCAACTCGGTCATGATCTTGTTCGGCATCAGATTGAGCAGCCCGATCTGCATCGGGCGAATGTCCTGCCGGATGGCGGCGGAATCGGTCATCACCCGCACCCCTTCGGCCATCAGGGCTTCATAGGCGGGCAGTTTGTCGGGGATCTTGATAGGCATTGCGATTCCTGAATGCGAACGTCGCCATCAGGTCGCAGTGAAGCGGCTCTTTAGCGACTTGTTTAACGTGGCTGCAAGCCGGCCGGCCAAATCACCACGGACGCTTGACTTTATAACAGCATGCACGGCGCGGCTGCAAGATCTGTAATCATAGCTTGCTATATCCGTGGACTCGTGTCATAGCTCGCTATGATAAGACCCGGAGACGCCGCCATGCACCGCGCCCTCAAAATCGCCCATCTCATCGGCCTGGCGCTGTTTCTCGGCAGCGTCTTCGGCCACGTCGTCGCCGCCATCCTGGGCGGCCCGCCGGGCTCGCCGGGCTTTCTGCCGGCGTGCACCGAGATTGTCGCTGCAACCCGCGCGCTGACCTTGCCGGGGCTCGGACTCGCCGTGCTCTCCGGCCTCGGCATGGCGATCGTCTCGCCGGGCTTGCGCCGTCAGCGCTGGCTCTGGCTGCATGCCGGGCTGGCTTTGCTCGTCGTCGTCTCCTCGCTCGCGCTCCTCGCCCCAGCGGGGCGGCGGGCGCTGGTGGCGGCTCAGGCGCTCGCCGCCGACGGCGCCGGCGCGCCGGATCTCGCCGCCGCGTTGCTCGTCGAGCGCGTCGCCGGCGCCGTGAATATCGTGCTCGCTATCGCACTGCTCGCGGTTGGCGTAATCAAGCCGGCGCTGCGTGCGCGCATTGGGGCCGGCAATGGCGAACAGCGAATTCGATCGTGAAAAGAGCCTGGGCTATCTCGTCAATCTCGCCGGCCGGCTGTTCGGGCGGGCGCTCGATCGACGCCTCGGCGGATATGGCGTCTCGCTCGGTCAGTTCCCGCTGCTGCTGGCGCTGTGGGAAGAAGAGGGCCTTACGCAGTCCGAGATCGCCCGCCGGCTCGACATTGAGCAGCCGACGGTCGCCAACACGCTGAAACGCATGCGGCGCGACGGGCTCATCGCCGTCGCCCCCGATCCCAAGCACTCGCGCCGCGTGCTCATCACCCTGACCGAGCGCGGCCGCGCGCTGGAGGGGCCGCTGAAGCAGGAGGCGCTGCGAATCAACCACCGCGCGGCGGCGGAACTCACGCCGCCGCAACTCGCCGCCTTTCGCGCCGCCTTGGCCAAAGCGATCGCCGCGCTCGCCGACGACGGCGGCGCTTAGAGCAGTATCCGAATAGATTGAATCAGCGAACCCCGTCGTTGCTTCGCTTCGCTCGCAATGACGGTGGCTCAACTTGATCGGTAACCGTTCTAGTCGTCTTCGTCGTCCGCCACGTCATTGTGGCCGTCGGCGTTGGCGGCGTCGATGGCGGGATCGCCGAGCGAGGAATTGATCGGCATCTCGGTCTTGCGGCGAAGCTCCTCGATGCGTTCTTTCAGAGCGTGCGACTCCTGCTTCAGCTTTTCCAGCGAAGCCGCGGCCGCGCTGGCCTGGCTGTCCTTATCCATGCCCGCCTCCTATCCCGTCGGTTTGATCCCCGTGCCCAGGTCATCGTGCGGCGGCAAGCCTTCCGCATCGTCGGCGGTCAGCGTGCCGCGTGGCGCGTCGGCGCTGCTCGAAGGCTTCGGCTCGCCGTCGGGAAAGCGGCCCGGCGGCAGCCCGGCGAGATCCTTGAGCTTGTCCTCGGCCTTTTCGAGCAGGGATTCTTTGTGTTTATCCGGCATGGCGGCCTCCCATCGCTCATCTGTCAGGGGCAACGCTAGACCGCAGCGCCGGTTCCCTCAAGCCCCGACCCTCGACCCGCCGCCGCATCGCCTCGTTGCCGAGCGCCGCGGCCAGCATCGTCAGCGCCGTGGCGAAGAACACCGCGCGCATGCCGAACCGCGCCGCGACCGCGGCCCCCGCGAACGGCCCGGCGATCTGGCCGAAATATTGCGCCGATTGCGAGAAGCCGAGAATGCGGCCGATCGCGGCGTCCGGGGCGCTGCGGCGGATCAGCGCCGTCATCGCCGGCATCAGCCCGGCGAGCGCCACGCCCATCAGAAAGCGCAAAGCCACGAACTGCCAGGGCGCGGTGACGAAGGCCTGCGGTACGATGACCGCCGCGGCGGCCGCGAACGACAGCGCCACCACCTTCCAGTGCCCATGACGATCGGCGAGGCGGCCAATGGTGGGCGCGGCGAGCATGGCGGCGAAGGCGCCGGCCGACATAGCCGCGCCGGCGTAGAACACCGCATCCTGCCCCGGCCGCGCAATCTCGCCGACATAGATGGTGACGATCGGCTCGATCGACATGTTGGCGACCAGCAACAGCGAGGCGGAGGCGAGCATAAAGCCGATCGGCCGCCAATCCCGCACCAGGCTTGCGAGCGACGGCAAGCGGCCGTTTACGCGCTGCGGGCGCAGGCTGCGGTCCTCGCGGACGACGAACGTCGTCAGCAGGAAGGCGACGAAAATGGCGGCGCCGGTGAACAGAAACGTTTCGCGCAGGCCGATGAGGCGCGGCGCGACGCCGCCGATCAGCGGCCCGATCAGCGTGCCCGACAGCGACCCGATCGACAATTTGCCGAGCGCCCAGGCCGAGCGGTCTTTGGGCGTCTGGCTCGCCACCAGAATGACGCTGCCCGAGGTGTAGCCGCCGAGCAGGCCGGCGAGCGCCCTTAAGCCGACGAGTTGGTAAACGTCGCCCGCCATGCCCATCGCCGAAATGGCGATGGTCATGCCGGCGCAGGCGCGGATCAGCATCGGCTTGCGGCCGTAGAGATCGGCGAGCCAGCCCCAGATCGGCGAGACCAGCGCGGCGGCGAAGAACGAGGCGCTGAACGCCGCCGCCGACCAGAACACCACGGCCTCCTGTCCTTTGACGCCGAGTTCGCGCACGTAATTAGGCAGGAACGGCAGCAGGATCGTCATGCCCGCCATGTTGACGAACGAGCCGAACAGGCAGACGTAGAGATTGCGTCGCCAATACGGATTTACGCCGCTTTCCGCGGTCAAGACGGCCTCCGTGTCGGCGAGGAAGGCTCCCCTGTAGCTGGCGGCCGGCGCGACGGCAACCCGAGAGCACGCCATGGGTTCGTTCAATCTTGCACGTTTCCGCGAGGCGCAGGCCGGCGCTTTCGAGGCCGCGCGCGAGGAATTGCGCGCCGGGCGGAAGCGCAGCCACTGGATGTGGTTCATGTTTCCGCAGCTTCGCGGCCTCGGCGCGAGCGCGATGTCGCAGACCTTTGGCCTCGCCTGCCGCGCCGAGGCTGAGGCCTATCTCGCCGATCCCGTGCTCGGGCCGCGGCTGATCGAATTGTTCGAAATTCTACTGAGCCGCGAGGGGCTGACGGCGCGCCAGATTTTCGGCGCGCCCGACGATTTGAAGCTGCGCTCCTGCGCGACCTTGTTTGCGGCCATATCCGGCGGCGCCCCGCCTTTTGCGACGGCGCTCGACCGCTTCTTCGCCGGCGAGGCGGACGCACGCACACTGGCGATGCTGGAGGGCGGCGGCTGATTGTCGCCTTGGCGCGCCCGGCGCCAATGGGAGCGTCGCCGGAATCTCCGACCGCGGGCCGATGGGCGGCGCAGCAATCATTCTTGACAATTCCGCCACCGCTCAGCTAGCGGATTGGTTGGTCAGCGATGCCCATGTCGTCGGTGGCGGCGTGTTGGGATAGCTGGGCGTCAGGTCGCGGGGGAGAAGGCGATGCAGGGGTTGAACGGGCTCGCCAGTGGGGCGTTGCGGGATCTTGCCGGCGTGTTCGCCGCCATGCCCGAGGATGCGCTCGACGGGCTCATCGAGGAGATCGTCAAGGCCCGGCGCATCGTCGTCTTCGGCCTCGGGCGCGAGGGCCTGCAAATGCGCGGCTTCGCGATGCGGCTGTTCCACATGGGCCGCGATGTCGCGGTCTGGGGCGACATGACGGCGCCGCCGGTTGGCGCTGGCGATCTGTTGTTCGTCTCGGCCGGCCCCGGCGATCTCGCCACCGCCCGCGCCCTCGTCGGCATCGCCCGCGGCGCCGGGGCGCGCACGGCGCTGGTGACGGCGCAGCCGCAGGGAGCGCTCGCCAACCAGGTCGACGTGGTGACGCTGATCCCGGCGCAGACGATGGCCAACGATCAGGGCGGCGGGCTTTCGGTGCTGCCGATGGGATCGCTGTTCGAGACCGCGCAGATGATCGCCTTCGAACTCGCGATCCTCAAGCTGCGGCCGCGCCTCAACGAGACGGCGGAGACGATGCGCGCCCGCCACACCAATCTGGAGTGAGGGGCGGCTGGCTCAACCAGCCGCCGGTTTGGCGAGCGTCTCCCGCAACCGCTGCTTGAGGATTTTGCCGGTGGCGTTGCGCGGCAGGGCGGCGACAAGTTCCAGGCGCTTGGGCAGCTTGTAGACGGCCAGCCGCTGCGCCGCGAAAGCGCGCAATTCCTCCAGCGTCAGCGTCGCGCCCGGCTTCAGCGCGATCACCGCCACCACCTGCTCGCCCCAGCGCGCGCTGGGCTCGCCGATCACGCCGACCTCGGCGACGGCGGGGTGGCGCATCAACTCGCTCTCGATCTCGGCGGGATAGACGTTCTCGCCACCGGTGATAATCATGTCCTTGATGCGATCGCTGATGGTGAGGAAGCCCTCGTCGTCGACGAAGCCGGCGTCGCCGGTGTGGAACCAGCCTTCGGCGTCGATCGCCTTCGCTGTCGCCTCGGGTTGGCCCCAATAGCCTTTGAACACATTAGGGCCGCGCACCAGAATTTCCCCCGGCGCGCCGGGCGCTTCGACCGGCTTGCCGTCGAGGCTGGCGATCTTGACCTCGACGAAGATCGGCGTGCGGCCCGAGGAGCCAAGTTTGCGCAGGGCGTGTTCGGGTGAAAGAAAGCTCACCATCGGCGCGGTCTCGGTCAGGCCGTAGCCCTGCTGAATGGATATGCCGCGCGCCAGATAGACGTTCAGCAGCGGCAGCGGGCAGGGCGCGCCGCCGACCACAAGCAGCCGCAATGTCGAGAGGTCACACTCGGCGAAGCCCGGTTGCTGGGCCATGAACAGGAACATCGCCGGCACGCCGAACATCGTCGTCACGCGATGGGCGGCGATGTCGGCGAGCGCGCGGGCGGGATCGAAGGTGCGATGCAGCACGACCAGCGCGCCCTTTTGCAGCGCCGTCAGCGTCGTCACGTTGAGGCCGCCGATGTGGAAGATCGGCGCCGCCACCAGCGTCACGTCGTCGGCGCAGACGTCCATCGCGTGCATGCCGCTGGTGTTGTTCCACCAGAAATTGCCGTGCGTGAGCATGGCCCCTTTCGGCCGCCCGGTGGTGCCCGAAGTGTACATGATGAGCGCGACATCGTCCTCGCGCGTGGCAACCTGGGCGACGGGCGGCGGCGTCGCCTCGCTCCATTGCCGCGGCCGCTCGGCGGCGAGCACCGCCTTGAGCGCGCCGAGCCGTTCGAGTTCCGGCGCGATGACGGCGCGATGCGCGTCGTCGACGATGAGGGCTTGCGATCCGCTGTCCTCCAGCATGAAGGCGAGTTCGGGGCCGGTGAGGCGGAAATTCAGCGGCGTGAAAATCGCGCCCAGCCGCGCCACGGCGAACATGGCGAACAGGAACATCGGCTGGTTGTGGCCGAGGAAGGCGACGCGCTGGCCTTTGGCGACGCCAAGCGCTGCGAGCCGAGCGGCGACGTCCTCGATCTCCTGTTGAAACTGCCCATAAGTCCAGTCGCGGCCCTCGAAATACAGCGCCTTGCGCTCGGGCGTGCGCAGCGCCCGCTCGGCGAACCAATGGCTGAGGCCGATGTCCGGCGTCATGGGGGCCCTCCCGTTTGTTTGTTGCTGCGAGTCAGCGCTTTCTTTGCGAAACCGTCAAACGCAAATTTCGAGCCCGTGGCCGCCGAGATGTTGGCCTCGGTACGCTATTGAATCGCGCGCGGCGTCCTGACGGGCTTGTCCCGGTCATCCACGCCAGAGCGTAATCGACGGACTGCGGATGGCTTCGCTTCGCGTTGAAAAGAAACCCGAAGTAAATCTCCTAACCTCGAATCGCTCGACGGCGGATGACCGGACAAGCCCGGTCAAGACGCGGATAAGGCCCGCGTTGCCGATCTGAGTTAGCGCCTGGGGGACAAGCCTGGCTATGACGGTGCACCGGCGCGCCGCTCAGAGCCCCATCTGGCGGCTGGCGAGGTCTTTCATGATCTCTTCCGTGCCGCCGCCGATGGCGTTGACCTTCACCTCGCGATAGATGCGCTCGACCTTGGCCCCGCGCAGGAAGCCGGCGCCGCCGAAAATCTGCACGCCCTCGCTGGCGCAATAGGCCATTGTCGTCGTCGCCTGGTTCTTCAGCATGCAGATTTCGGCGACCGGGTTCTCGCCGTTCTCCAGCCGCCAGGTCAGCAATTCGAGCATCGCCTGCGAAGCCTCGACGCGCATCGCCATATCGACGAGCTTGTGGCGAATCACCTGATGCTGGGAGATCGGCTTGCCGAAGGTCACGCGCTGCTTGGCGTAGGCGGTCGCCTCGTCCAGGCAGACGCGGGCGGCGGAGATCGCGCCGGCCGCGCCGTGCAGGCGCTCGTCGTTGAAATTGAGCATGATCGCCTTGAAACCCTCGCCCTCCTTACCGATGAGGTTGTCCACCGGCACGCGCAGGTTGTCGAAATAGAGCGTCGCGGTGTCCGAGCACCACCAGCCCATTTTCTTCAGCGGCGTGCGTTGCAGGCCCTCCGGCTGGCCCTCGACGAGCAGCAGGCTGACGCCGCTGGCGCCGGGGCCGCCGGTGCGCACGGCGAGCGTGATGAAATCGGCGCGCATGCCGGAGGTGATGAAGGTCTTGGAGCCATTGACGACGAAGTGATCGCCGTCACGCCGCGCCGTCGTGCGCAGGTTGGCGACATCTGAGCCGCCGGAGGGCTCGGTGATGGCGAGGGCCGAAATTTTGTCGCCCGACAGGATTTGCGGCAGCACCCGCGCCTTCAGCGCCTCGGAGCCTCGATGCAGGATCGGCGGCGCGCCGATGGTGTGGCTGAACAGCCCGGCGCCGAGGCCGCCGCAGCCGGCGCGCGCGATCTCCTGCATGGCGATGATGCGCATGAAGCGGTCGCCCTCGGTCCCGCCATAGGCCTCGGGGAAGCCGAGGCCCATGTAGCCGACGGCGGCGGCCTTTTTATAAATCTCGCGCGGGAACTCGCCCGCCTCGTCCCATGCATTGGTGAACGGCTCGATCTCCTTGGCGACGAATCGGCGCAGCGACTCGCGGAAGGCCTCGTGCTCGGCGTTGTAGAACGGGCTCATGCGGACCGCGCCGGCGGGGCGAGCGGTCATCGCCGCGACCCACGGCGGCCAGGAGCGGCTTTGACGTTCGACAAAATCGCCGGCATGGCGTCGCGTCCTCTCCCGCGCCGGCGGTGCGGCGGCGGTCGTTTATATTTGAACCTTCGCGCAGTATTGTGAGGCGGATGGCGCGTGTCAAACGGCTGTCGGCGCCCCTGAGTCATTTCGCCGCGGCAGCGCGGGCGGCGTTTACGCGGGACGGCGGTCCGGTTGCGCCTTGACAGGCGCTGGCCATTGACGTTGCTTGCGGGCCGCATTGCCGGCGCTTTGCCGACGCGGCGACGATCCACGGGGGGAGACCCATGTCTTATCAGCCGAACAGGTGGGCGATCGGTCTTGTCCCGTTGGCGGTGCTGTGGGTGCTTGGCTCGACCGGCGCCCGCACCGACATCGAGAACGGGCTGTCGAAACAGGTCGGCGCGGCGATCGGCGGCGATGTCG
The DNA here is from genome assembly GCA_035606915.1 of Roseiarcus sp. Taxonomy (GTDB): domain Bacteria; phylum Pseudomonadota; class Alphaproteobacteria; order Rhizobiales; family Beijerinckiaceae; genus Roseiarcus. The sequence continues at coordinate 21,227 of DATNDU010000168.1, forward strand.
AGGGCGCTGAGGTCAAGGCGCGCGGCCGCGACGTGTCGCTGCGCGGCGCGGCTTACAGCCACGCCGACCTGAAGAACGCCATCGACAGTGCGGGCGAGGTCTCGGGCGTGCGCTCCGTCGAGGCGGCCCGACTCGGCGTCATCACGGCGGTCTCGCCCTATGTCTGGTGGATCGTGCGCAGCGGCGACCGCGTCACGGTGTCGGGCGACGTGCCGAATCCACGCACGAAAGCCGTGATCGCCGCCGCCGCCAAGAGTCTCGGCCTCGCCGACGTGCTTGATCGCACCGATTACGGGCGCGGCGATTCGCAGGCGCTGCCGGCGGCGGCCGAATATGCGGTCAAGCTGCTCGCCAATTTCAGCCGCGGCGCCGCCACCTTCACCGACGGCGCGCTCGACGTCAGCGGCGTCGCCGCCGACGCCGCCGCCTATGGGCGGGCGCTGGCGCTGTTGAAGGCGCCGCCCGAGGGCGTCAAGCTGACGGGGGCTGAGGTAACGCCGCCCGTCGCCTCGCCGTTCGTGTTCTCCGCCGCCCGCAGCGGCGACACGGCGAAGCTGTCCGGCGGCGCGACTTCGCCGGCCGAGAAGACGGCGCTCGGCAAGCTCGCCGCCAAGCTGTTTCCCGGCGCGAAGATCGACAACGGGCTCGCGCTTGAGAGCGGCGCTTCGGGCGGCCAGCCGCAGGCGGCGCAATGGGCGCTGGGGGCGCTGGCCAAGCTCGCTTCCGGCAAGGTCGAAGTCAGCGACGCCGCGATTCGCCTCAGCGGCAAGACGAGCGCGGTCGGCGACATCGAGGACGTGGCGCAATTCGCCGCGCAGGCGCCAGCCGGCTTCAGCATCGACAGCGCCGGGATCGCGCCGCCGGCGGTGGCCGAATATGCGTTCGCCGCGATGCGCGACGACGATGGCCTGCATTTCACCGGCTACACGCCGGATGCGGCGGCGCACAAGGCGATGTTGGCGGCGGGCCAGGCGATGGGCCTGCCGATCGACGACGACACGCACCTCGCCGCCGGCTTGCCGAAAGGCGTCGATTTCAACGCACTTGTCAAATTCGCGCTCGCCGAGCTTTCGGGGCTGGAGCAGGGCAAAGTCAAGCTGACCGGCGACAAGCTCAGCGTTGTCGGGCGCACGCTCGATTGGAAAGTCGGGCTCGACGACGAGAAGCGCGCCAAGGCCGCGCCGGCTGGTCTGACGGTCGGCGAGGTCGACATTCAGCGCCCGCAAACGCCCGACGAACTCGCCGCCGAGCGGGCGAGCGAGTTGAAGGCGCGCGAGGCCAAGCGCAAGGCCGACGAGGCGGCCCAGGCTGAGCGGCAGCGTCAGGCCGAGGCCGAGCGTCAGGCGGATGAAGCGGCGAAGGCCGAAGTCGCCGCCAAGGCGGAAGCCGCCCGCAAGGCGGAGGAGGCGGCGAAGGCCGAAGCCGCCGCCAAGGCAGAGGCGGCGCGCAAAGCGCAGGAGGCGGCGAAGGCCGAGGCCATCGCCAAGGCGGAGGCGGCGCGTCAGGCCGATCAGCAGCGTCTCAGCGATGAAACCCGCGCCCTTGCTGCTGCGGCAAGCGCCGTGCAGAGCGCGCAAAAGACGGTCGAGCAGGCGACGCAGGCGCTTGGCGCGATGCAAACGAAAGTCGCCGCCCTGACTCAGAAGGCTGAGGACGCGGCGCAGGCCGCACGCAAGGCCGCCGCCGACGCCGCTGGCGGCCTCGCCGCCGCTGAGAAGGCGAGCCAAACGCAGCAAGCCGAGGCGGCCGAGAAGGCCGGCGCGGTGACCAAGGCGATCGAGGTGGCGCGCGTCGCCGCGCTGGCCGCCGTGGCCGAGACGGTCGTCAAGGCCGAGCACGCCGCCAGCGCCGCCGACGCGGCCGCCAAGGCGGCGCAGGAAGCCGGCCAGAAGGCGGGCGCCGATGTCGCCGCACAGGCCAAGCAAACGCAACTCGGCCTGCTGTCGAGCGTGCAGACGCAGAAGGATGAAGCCGCCGAGAGCATCGAGGCGGTGCATAAAGCCGCCGCGCAGGCGCTGGCCGATCTCAAGGCGGCGACGGCGGCTGCCGATGAGAGCGCCAAGACCGACCAGGCGCGCATAAGCGAGATGGCCGGCCATGCCGAGGACGCGGCGAAAGCCGCCGTCGCTTCGGCCCAGGCCGCCGAGGATGCGCGGCAGGCGGCGGCCAAGCAAATCGCTGACGACGCCGATAAACGCGCCGCCGCCGCGACGGCGGCGCAGGCGAGCGCCGCCGCGGCGGCGGCTTCCGCCAAGACGGCCGATGAGGCGCAGCAGGCGGCGGCCAAGGCCGCCGACACCCGGCCGCTTGAGGCGATAGCACAGCAGGCGGCGACGGCGGCGAAGGCGGCGCAGGAACGAGCCGATGCGGCGGCGGCTTCCGCCAAGACGGCCGATGCGGCGCAGCAGGCGGCGGCCAAGGCCGCCGACACCAAGCCGCTTGAGGCCATAGCGCAGCAGGCGGCGACGGCGGCGAAAGCGGCGCAGGCGGGCGCCGAGGCCGCGGCGGCTTCCGCCACGACGGCGCAGGCGGCGCAACAGGCGGCGACCAAGGCCGCCGACACCCAGCCGCTTGAGGCGATAGCGCAGCAAACGGCGACGGCGGCCAAAGTGGCGCAGGAAAGCGCGGCTGCGGCGGCGGCTTCCGCCAAGACTTTGGCCGAGGCGCGCCAAGCGCCGATGACGCTTGCCGACACGAAGCCGCTTGAGGACATTGCGCAGAAGGCCGCGGACGCGGCGAAGGCGGCGCAGACAAGCGCCGATGCCGCGGCGGCTTCCGCCAAGGCGGCCGACGAGGCGCGTCAGGCGCCGGCGCCGGCCGCCGACACGAAGCCGCTTGAGGACATTGCGCAGAAAGCCGCGGACGCGGCGAAGGCGGCGCAGGCAAGCGCCGATGCGGCGGCGGCGGCGGCCAAGAGCGCCGACGATGCCGGCAAGGCGCATGCCACCGCGGCCGCCGAGCAGGTGAAAAAGGTCGAGGAGGCCGCGAAGGCGGCGCAGGAGGCGCGCAACGCCGAGGCTGCATCGCTCGCCGATCAGGCGCAGAAGGTCGAGGAGGCCGCCAAGGCGGCGGCCGCGAGCGCAACGGCGGCGGATCAGGCGGCGAAGGCCGCAGACGACGCCGGCAAGGCGCAAACGGGCACGCTCGCCGATCAGGCGCAGAAGGTCGAGGACGCCGCCAAGGCGGCGGCGGCGAGCGCAACGGCGGCGGATCAGGCGGCGCAGGCCGCAGACGCCGCCGGCAAGGCGCAAGCGAGCACGCTCGCCGATCAGGCGCAGAAGGCCGAAGCCGCCGCCAAGGCGGCGGCGGCGAGCGCGACGGCGGCGGATCAGGCGGCGCAGGCCGCAGACACCGCCGGCAAGGCGCAAGCGGGCACGCTCGCCGATCAGGCACAGAAGGCCGAGGACGCAGCCAAGGCGGCGGCGGTAGGCGCGGCGGCGGCCGAGCAGGCGGCGAAGGCCGCAGAGGCCGCTGGCGCGTCGCAGGCCGGGGCGCTGTCCGATCAGGCGCAGAAGGCCGGCGACGCCGCCAAGGCGGCCGCCGACAGCGCTGCTGCCGCCGACAAGGCCGCCAAGATGGCTGAGGACGCGCGCCAGGCCGGCAGCGCCGAGATCGCCGACGCCGCGGGCAAGGCGAGCGACGCCGCCAAGGCGGCCGCGCAGAGCGCCGCCGCCGCCTCCGACGCGGCCAAACAGGCCGGCGATTCGCTGCAAGCGGCGAACAAGAAGCTGTCCGAAGCGCAAACGGCGTTGCAGGCGCATAAGGCGGCCGAGGCCGAGAAGGCCGCCGCGTCGGCCAAGGCGCAAGCGGAGGCGGCGGCCAATGCCCCGCCTACCGAAGCCGACATCGAGGCCGACACCGCGCTCGATCCGCCGCGCTGCGAGACCTACATGCTCTATCTGCTCGGCCATGCGAGCGTGCAGTTCGGCCTCGGCAAGGCCTCGGTGTCGGCGGCTTCGGAGCCGCTGATCGCCAAGCTCGCTCATGTCGCGCAGCGCTGCCCGGACGCCCAGATCGAAGTCTCCGGCTTCACCGACAACATCGGTGAAGCCGCGGCGAACAAGCGCCTTTCCAAGGCGCGCGCCGACGCGGTGGCCGCCGCGCTGACGCGCGCCGGCGTCGCCGCCGAGCGCATGACGACAGTTGGCAACGGCATGGACGACCCCGTCGCCTCCAACGACACCGAGGCGGGGCGGGCGAAGAATCGCCGCATCGAAATCCACGTGAAGTGATGGCGCGGCAGGGCTTCGCCCTTACCGCGCAAAGGAGATCGCCATGTTTTACGACGTATCTTTCCTTTGGCTCTGGCTGGCGCTGGCGGTGCTGCTCGGCGGCTTCGTCGGCTGGCGAAATGAGGTCGAGGGGCCACAGGCGCCGTGGTTCAACGGCTGGGTTCGCTATGCGCTGATCGCGCTCATCGTCGGCGTGATCGTCGCGCTGTTCGGGCTGCTGCCCGGGCGCGCCGGCTTCTGGCTGGAGACGGCGGTGTTGTTCTTCGTCGCCTATCTCATCGGCGGCCTGGCGGGCGGGGCGCTGAAGCGCCTGCGCGCCGCCGTCTGACCGGGCCTTCTGGCGAAGGCCGCGCTATTCCGCCGCTTTGCGCGACGGGCGCGGCGCGACGGCGGCCCGCTCGCCGCCGACAAGCGCCAGCGGCGCCGCCTTGATCGCCGCGCCCGGCGGCGGCGGCGTCGTCAACTCGCCGAGCCAATAGCCCTTGCGCACGAGTTCGCAGGCGACGCTCACCGCCATGTTCTCAACCTCCTTGGCGGCGCGCTTGACCAGGCGAGCGGGGTTGGTGGCGAGATAAGCGGTGCGCCGCAGCGCCGGATCGCGGATCGGCGCGACGATAAGCTCGCCGCGCTCGATCTCCTCATGCACGGCGGCGTGGGTGAGAATGGAATAGCCGGAGCCGCGCGCGATCAGTGTCTTGATGCGCGACAGCGAGTCCATCTCCAACACCACGTCGAGCGCGATGTTCTGCGCCGCGGCGACGCGCTCCAGCATCTCGCGCAGCCCGTGGGCGCGGTGCGGCAGGATCAGCCCGAGACGCGCACATTCGGCAAATAACACGGAGTCGCGTGCGAAGCCGTTCTTCAGCACCTCGCCCTGCCAGCAATCGCGGGCGGCGACGAGGTAGAGATCCTCGACCAACAGCGGGCGCATATCGAGATCGCGCGCGAACTCGACGTCGTAGAGGATGCCGAAATCGATCACGCCCTCGATCAGCGACGCCTGCACGTGCGCGCTCATCGCGTCGAGCGCCCGCAACACGATCTTGGGAAATTCGTTGCGCACGGTCTCCGACAGCGGCACCGTCAGCACATTGCTGATCGAACTCGGCAAGGCGAAGCTGACCGGCCCGCTAAGCTCGGAGGGGTGGTCGCGAAGATCGGCGACGGCGGCCTCGACGGCCTTAAGGATGGTCTGCGCGTGCGCGTAGAGGCGCCGGCCGCTTTCGGTCAGCGTGACGCCGCGCGTCGAGCGCACCAGCAATTGCACGCCGAGTTCCTCCTCGACGCGCATCACGTGATGGCTGAGCGAGGGCTGCGCAACGCCGAGTTTCTCGGAGGCGAGCGACATTGAACGCTGGTCGGCGATCGCCACAAAGTAGCGCAATTGTCTTATGTCCACCGAGATTGCGCTCCTCCTCGAAACTCGTTTTTGGTTGATTATGGCGTATCAGGCGAGGGCCTTGTCCACCTCCGGCTCCGTGTGATCGACAGCCAGCGCCATCCGCGCCGCCAGCCGATCCTCCACTTGTCGCGACGCCTTGGCGAGATGCTCGCGACACAGGGTTTCCGCCCGCGCGCCGTCGCCGGCGACGATCGCCGCCAGGATGGCGGCGTGCTCGTCCCACACCCGGCGCGAGCGCTGGTCGCCCTCGCTCAGCACCTCAGCCATGATGCGCCGGAACTTTGCCCAGTGCGGCGACATGGTCTCGCCGAGCAGCGCGTTGCCCGAAGCCCCGGCGAGCATGACGTGGAAATCGATGTCGGCGGCGATCTGGTCTTCGAGCGAACCGCGTTGCAATGCCGCGCGCCCGCGCGCGATGGCCTCGTCGCCCTCGCGCGCCAGCCGCGCGCCGCCGTTCTCGGCCGCCAGCCGCCCGGCCAGCGCCTCCATCGCGCCGCGCATCTGATAGAGATCGCGCACGTCAGCGGCCTCCAACGGCGCGACGATGAGGCCGCGCCCCGACGCCTCCTTAGCCAGGCCCTGATTGCGCAGCAGCAACAGCGCCTGCTGCACCGGCTGGCGCGAGACGCCGAGCGCGTGCGCGAGATCGTCCTGAATCAGCCGCGTTCCCGAGGGCAGGCGGCCGGCAACGATATCGGTGACGATCGCCTCGCAGACGCGCTGGACCAGACTCGGCTGCATCGCTAGCGCCCGCATTCCCCCCCCCTTCGCGTCGATCGTAAACGCAAATTCACAAAGCGCCCGGTTGCGCGGGCGGTTGATTGTGTGTATCCGTTTCGAATTCAGAATTCAAGTGTGCCTGTGACGCGAAGCGGGCGTGCGGGTGAGGGGAGAGGCGCGCATGCGGCGCTTGCGACGGCGGTCGGCGAAGGTGCGCCGACAAGGCGCGCTTCGGCTGGGCTTTTGAGTTTCCCATGCGCGGCCTCTTGAATTTCGGACAAGTGCTTTCGGCGCATGCGCGGCTTTCGCCGCACAAAATCGGCGTCAGCGATTTCGACCGCCAGATGAGTTTCGCGCTATGGGAGGCGCGGGCGCGCCGTCTCGCCAATGCGCTCATCGGGCTTGGTTTGCGCAAGGGCGACCGCGTCGCCGTGCTCGCCTACAATTGCATCGAATGGGCCGAGATCTATGCGGCGACCGCGAAGGCGGGGCTGGTCGCGGTTCCCGTCAACTTCCGTCTCATCGCCGCCGAGGCGCTGTACGTCATCGAGGATGCCGAATGCGCGGCGCTCATCGTCGAGGACGAACTTGCTGGCCTCATCGAGGAGATGGGCGGCGCGCTGTCGATCCGCCGCGATCGGCGCATCGTGTTCGGCAAGCGGCCAGCGCCGGCGGGCTATCGCGACTACGAGGCGTTCCTCGCCGCCGGCGCCGATTCGGCCCCATCGGTCGCGGTCGACATCGCCGACCCCTGGGTGTTCATGTACACATCCGGCACCACCGGGCGGCCGAAGGGCGTCATTCGCACGCACCGCGGCGGGGCGATGGTCGGGTTCGTCACCGAGATCGAACTCAAGCTCGACCGCGACGATTCGGCGCTGCTGGTGATGCCGATGTGTCACGCCAACTCGCTGTACTTCTTTGGCGCCTTCGCGCAGATGGGCGCGGCGACGCATATCTATTCGCGTCGCAACTTCGACCCCGAGCATGCGATCCAGGCGCTGGCCGAGACCGGCGCCAGCTTCACCTCGCTGGTGCCGACGCATTACATCATGATGCTGGCGCTGCCGGCGGCGGCGCGCGCGCGCCTCAATCTCGATGGCGTCGAGAAGCTGATGATCTCCTCCGCCCCGGCGCGGCCCGATACCAAGCGGGCGGTGATGGAGATGTTCAGGAAGTCCGGCCTCTATGAGCTCTACGGCTCCAGCGAGGCGGGTTGGGTGACGATGCTGCACCCGGACGAGCAGTTCAACCATCTCGGCGCGGTCGGGCGCGAATGCATCGGCTCCGCGCCGATTCGTTTTCTCGACGCGGCCGGCGACGAGGTCGCCGACGGCCAGCCCGGGGAACTCTACTCCTGCAACGCCTACACGTTCGAGGGCTATTGGAAGCTGCCGGACAAGACACAGGAGGCGTTTCGCGGCGACTACTGCACGGTCGGCGACATCGGCTTGCGCGACGCCGACGGCTTCATCCGCCTCATCGACCGCAAGAAGAACCTCATCATCTCCGGCGGCGAGAACATCTACCCTTCCGAGGTCGAAAACGTCATCGGCGCGCATCCGAAGGTGCGCGACGTGGCGGTGGTCGGGCTCGCCGACGCCAAATGGGGCGAGCGTGTGCACGCCGTCGTCGTGCTGCGCGACGCGGCCGCGCCCGTCAGCGAGGCCGAAATTGTCGATTGGACGCGCGACAAGCTCGCCGGTTTCAAGCGTCCGCGCTCGGTGTCGTTCTTCGTCGAGGCCGAAATGCCGCGCACCGCGACCGGCAAAATCCAGCACCGCGAATTGCGCGACAAGCTCAACAAGGCGGCGCCCGACGAGGAGACGAAATGACCGAACAACGCCGAGACCTCAACAGCGACGATCTCGCTTGCGCGGCGTGGATCGCGCGCTTCCTCCAGCGGCGCGGCGTCGATCGTGTGTTCGGTCTGCAAGGCGGCCATATCCAGCCGATCTGGGACCATGTGGCGCGGCTCGGCATCCGCATCATCGACGTGCGCGACGAGGGCGCGGCGGTGCATATGGCGCACGCGCACGCGGAACTGGCCGGCGGCCTCGGCGTCGCCATGGCGACCGCCGGGCCGGGCGTCACCAATTGCGTGACGGCGATGGCCAACGCTTCGCTGGCGCGCATGCCGGTGCTGCTGATCGGCGGCTGCACTTCGCGGCCGCAGGCCAATATGGGGCCGCTGCAAGATATCCCGCATGTCGAGATCATGAAGCCGCTTTGCCGCTATGCGCGCACGGCGCGCGTCGCCGATCAGGCGATCCGCGAGATGGACGAGGCGGTGTCGCGCGCCTTCGGCGACGCCGGCGAGCCGGGGCCGGCCTATATCGAGATTCCGACCGACGTGCTGCGCGCCCACGTGGCGTCAGATCTGGTGCTGGAGGATTGGTTGCGGCCGAAGCCGGCGCGCCGTCTGCCGCCGGAGCCCGAGGCCGCGCAGGCGGCGGCCGAGGCGATCTGGAGCGCCAAGCGCCCGCTCGTCATCACCGGGCGCGGCGCGCGCACGGCGGGGGCTGAGATCGTCAGCCTGCTCGACGCCTGCGGCGCGGTCTATCTGGATACGCAGGAAAGCCGTGGGCTGGTGGGCGCCGAACACAAGGCGTTCGTCGGCGCCATGCGCGCGGCGGCGATGACCGAGGCCGACCTGGTGCTGGCGATCGGGCGGCGGCTCGATTATCAACTCGGCTATGGCTCGCCGGCGGTGTTTCCTCACGCGCGTTTCGTGCGCATCGCCGACAATGCCGGCGAGCTGCTCGACAATCGCCGCGGCGATCCGGAATTGCTCGCCGATCCCGCGCTGGCGCTGGCCGCCATCGTCGCAGCGGCGGGCAACCGCGAACCGGCCTGCGATCAGGCCTGGGCGGCCTCGCTGCGCGAACGTCATGTGAGCCGTTCGGCGCCGCGCCCCGCGCCTGCGCAGGGCGAGGACGGCAAGGTGCATCCGGCGGCGATCTTCGAAGCGATCAAACAAGTCGCCGACGCCGATTACATCGCCATCGCCGACGGCGGCGACCTCTTGAGCTTCGCGCGCGTCGGGATCGCGGCGCGCACGTACATGGACGCCGGCGCGTTTGGTTGTCTGGGCGTTGGCGTGCCGTTCGCCATCGCCGCCGCGCTCGCCGAGCCCGGACGGCAGGTGATCGCGATCAACGGCGACGGCGCCTTCGGCATCAACGCGATGGAGATCGACACCGCGGTGCGCCACGGCGCCAGATGCGTGTTCATCGTCTCAAACAACGCCGCGTGGAATATCGAGCGCTACGACCAGGAGGCCAACTATGGCGGCCGCGTCGTCGGCACGACGCTGCGCCATTCCGACTACGCCGCGATGGCGCGCGCGCTCGGCGCGCATGGCGAGCGGGTCGAGCGGGCTGAGGATTTGGCGGCCGCTTTGCGGCGCGCGCTCGCCAACGCGCCGGCGGTGGTCGATGTCGTGACCTCGCAGCGCGTGGTGTCGTCGGACGCGCGCAAGGGCCTCGGCTTCGTGCCGGATTATCAGGCGCTCACCGCATGGGACGACGCCGAGCGCAAGCGGCGCGGGGAGCTGTGAGGCCAAGGCGCCCGTCATTGCCAGGAGCGCGGCGACGAAGCAATCTATCTCCGCGAGATCGTTTTGCTTGCCGGAAACGGCGGCGTCGCGGAGGCGTAGATTGCTTCGCTTCGCTCGCAATGACGAATTACGGCGTGAACTGATCGTCCTTCGAGGGTAGGTGCGGCGCCAGCATCGGCGTGAACTCGACGCTGTCGTCGTGGCGGGCGTCGTTGGCCGGTTGCTTGCCGTTGAGCGACATGCCGTCCTCCACCGTCAGGCCGGCGTTGGGGCCGAGCCAATCGGCGTCCGTTTTGCCGGCGCCGGTGCGACCCTCCTGCGGATGGCCTTCGTTGCTGCGCTTGATGGCGTTGATGATGTTGTCGGCGCGCTTCACGTTGTAGGGCAGGCGGTAGGCGCGCGGCGCGCCGCTCAGCACGTCGTTGTCGTCCATCGGCTCGACCCACATATAGATCGAGCCGGGATCGCCGGCGATGGTCTTCGGCTCGACGACGCGGGCGCCGAGCAGCTTGAAACGCGGCGGCAGTCGCTCCTGGCTCGCATAGCCCGGCAGCGCCCGCAGGCCGAAGAACGCGGCGATATAGAGCGCCGAGACGGCGACGACGACGAGGCCCTTGAACAGCGCCGGCGCGCGCGCCGACAGCAGCGACCACAGCACCAGCGCGCCGAGAGCGACATAGGCGAACGCGAGCGTGAGAATCCAGCCGGTCGGTCCGACGATCATTTGCCCGCCTCGACCGGCCGCGAGGAGCCGAGAATGTTGAGCAGCGATTTCTCGCGATGGTTGATGTCGATGACGTCGCCCTTGCCGTCGAGGGTGAAGCGCACGGCGGTCTTCTCGTCGCCGCGATGATCGACCTTCAACTGACCCTCATAGATGACGCGCGCCGCCGGATTGAGTTTTTGCACGCGCACGTTGACCGGCACGGGCTTGTGGCTGACGGAGACATATTGGGAGACGTTGACGACATATTCCCCCGCCACGATGCCGCGAATGGTGAGAACCTCCTCACGGATCGGCGTCGATACGCGCTGGCCATTGATGCGAATCGTATCATGCACGCCGCCGCGGTCGTCGCGATCGAGCGTCAGAAAGCCGGCTTCCTTATGGCGATACCAGGCGATGTTTTGCGCGGGGTCCTGCACCATGAGGTCGATATCGTCGGGACTGCTGTCGGGCCAATCCATGGTGACGACGAACTCGGCCTTGGAATCGATCTTGCCCTGGCTCGCCTTCGGCGCCATCGCCAGCACGGCGAGAAAGAACAGGAACGAGACGACCTGTAGCGCCTTGAACAGCATGAGGCTGAACGGGTCGAAGCCGTCGTCGCGGCCGCCGAAGCCGAAATCGTCAAACATGCCGGCGCTCGATGGCCGGGATCAGCCGCGTCTCCGCCAACCGCGCCAGATCCCAGAAGGCGGCGACGGCCGCCGTTTCGAGCATGAAATATTGGGCGCGCAACAGGATCGAACCGACAAGGCCGGCCAGCGTCGTGTACATCGCCACCGACATGCCTTCGCTCATCATCGCCATCGCGGTGCGCGTGGAAGTCGCGTCATCGTTGTTGAGGCCGGCGACGGGGCCGAGCATCAGGATGAAGCCGACTATGGTGCCGAGCAGGCCGAGCTTTATCATCGTGTCGGCCGCCAGCCCGCCGAGCGCCGGCCCGCGCCGCAGCCGCTCGCTCAAAGCCCGCAACAGCAGCGTCTGGTCGAGCCGGCCGGCGCCGCGCGCCGCGCCCTTGGCGAGGAGATTGCCGATGTGCTCGCCGAACAGGCCGCGCGGCAGCCGCGCCGCCAGCGCCGAGAGGTCGGCGAGCGCCGCCCCATCGCGCCGCAGCCGCGCCAGCCCGGCGATCTCGCGCGAGATGGCGATCGCGCAGGCGAGGCTGTGCAGGCTCGCCGCAACATAGATCGCGGCGATGATCGGCGTCAGGCGGGTGCGGTCGGACTCGACGACGACGCGGATCAGGCCATAGCGCCACAGCGCCACGGCAGCGAAGGCGCTGACGCCGGAGAAGATCAGCCAGCGCAGCACCGGGTCGTAGGCGCGATCAATCTCCGGCGTCCCGGTGGGCAGGGGCGCGGCGATCGCGTTCATAGCATGGAGGCTCCCTTGCCCAGTCCGCCGGCAGGCCTACTTCGCGCCCGCCCAGTCAATGACGATATGCGAGGCGCTGGTGAAATCCTTTTGCTGGGCGCCAACCTTGCGGAACAGGCTGCGCACGACGGTGATGCGCCGGTTGCCGGCGGTCTTGGTGCAATGCTGGTTGACCGAGGTCGGCCCCAGCGCCTCCTCGCCGGCGTCGAGCGGCAGATCCTGGCAGGTCCAGCCGCTATCGCCATAACGCGCCTTGGCCTGCATGCCGAGCAGGAACGCCTTCTTGCGTAAGTACATCGGCCCCTTACTCTTGGTGTCGATGACGATGCGCGCCAGCCGTCCGTCGCCATTGAAGCCGAGCATCAGGTTGACGGGATGACCGGCGACCAAGCTGTCGTCCTCGCCGGGTTCGTTGATCTCGGCGTGCAGCATGCGCACGCCGTCCGGCCCGGCGTCGCAGGCGCGCCAGTCGGCGAAGCCGGCAACCGTTTTGCCCTTCGGCGCCACGCAGCGCAGATCCTTGTAGTCGCCGTTCGGCATCGCGGCGGCGGCTATGCCGACGCTGACGCCGCCGTAGAGATCGGCGTGATCGGCGACCGCCAGGGTGGCCGCCGCCGGCGTTATGGCGAGCCCCAGGACGCAGGCGAGCAGGTACATACGCATGGTGCGCCTCAATTGACCGTGGACGGGGTAGGCATCTTGTGCGTCCGCTTGGGCTCATAGATATCGCAGACGCGCGACTTGTCGCCGAAAAACGCCAAGCAATCGGCGAGATTCGGTTCGCCGTGGCCCTTGATATGGGCCAGCACATAATCGGCCACCGCCGAGATTTCGTTGGGGCGCAGGAACACGCCGGCCTCGACGACATGGTTGTCGCCGGTGAGGTCCTTCTGGCTGAAGCCGTAGCAGGGATGGGTCTTGGCGTCGTCGTCATAGACGCCGCGCAGGAACGAGGGCATGCCGGCGCCGGGCCGGCCGCAGGTGACGGTCATGATGATCTGGTCGCGGTCGAGTTCGGTCTTGCGCAGCGATAACGCCGCGCCGCCGTAACCGCCGCCGCCGCCGCCGTGCCATTTGTGGCAGCCGACGCAATTGGCCTTCGCGTAGATGACGCGGCCGAGTGCGGCTTGGCTTTCATCGGCGCGCGCTGACGCCGCCAGCGCAACCATGGCGAGCGCCGCCGCCGCGGCGCTCGTAAGCACGGAAATTCTCATCGCTACGTCGCGGCTCCCCACCCATCTTGCAAGACAAAGCGAGGCCCCTCGCGGGGCCTCGCTCTCACCATCGGATCAGAGTCCGAAGACGTAGAGCATCGAGCCCGGCTGCATGGTCTTCAACTCGGGCGTCGAGTCGATGAACCACTTGTCCCAGGCGCCGCCGGTGCCGGCAAGGATGGCGATATATTCCTTGCCGTCGACCTTGAAGGTCATCGGCGGTGCGTTGACGCCGCTGCCGGTGTTGAAGCTCCAAAGCTCCTTCAAGGTTTTGGCGTCGAGGGCGTAGATCTGGCCGTTCGGTTGGCTGGAGAACACCAGATCCTTGGTCGCCAGCACGCCGCCGAGATCGGGGAAGTGGGTCTCGAACTTGCCGGCCTCCTTGCCGGTGGTGACGTCGATGGCGGTCAGCGAACCGGTGATGCGCACCGGCTGCGTCGGCCCGCCACCGGTGAAGAACTCGCGGGATTTGGCGGGAATCGCCTTCTCCGGCGCGATCGTCACGCGGTTGCAGCTCTCGATGACGGGAATGTACCAGAGCTTGAGGTCGGGGTTGTAGGCCGTCGGCGGCCAGTTCTTGCCGCCCATGTTGCCGGGGCAGAAGTCGGTGTAGGGCTGGCCGCGATGTGGGGCGATGGCGTAGGTCTGCACGTCCTTGTGCGGATCGTATTCCACCGGCTTGCCGGTCTGCGGATTGATGCCCTTGGTCCACGTCAACTGCTTGACGAACGGCGTCGCCCATTCGAACTTGCCGTCGGTGCGGTTCATGGCATAGCCGATGCCGTTGCGGTTGGCGTGCAGCACCAGCTTCTTGCCGTCGACGTTGACCATGACGTTCTCGGCCACCGAGTCGTAATCGTAGGGGTCGTTCGGCGTCTGCTGGAAGTGCCACTTGATCTTGCCGGTGTCGGCGTCGAGCGCCAACGTCGAATCCGTGTAGAGGTTGTCGCCGGGGCGGAAGGCGTTGTCCCAATCCGGGCCCGGATTGCCGACGCCCCAGTAGATCGTGTTGCTGCCTGGCTCGTAGGTGCCGGTGACCCAGGTCGAGCCGCCGCCGGCGACTTCCGCGTCGTTGTTGCCCTTCCAGGTCTCGATGCCGGGCTGGCCCTTGCCGGGGATGGTGTAGGTGCGCCAGACCTCCTTCTGGGTGTCGAGGTCGGTTGCCGCGATCCAGCCGCGGATGCCGTATTCGGCGCCGGCGACGCCGGTGATCGCCATGTTCTTGACGATCAGCGGCGCGCCGGTGACGACTTCGCCCTTGTCGGGGTTGGCGACCTGGCGCTGCCACTTGACCTGCCCAGTGTCCCTGTCGGTGGCGACGAGGCGGCCGTCGAGCGTATGCGAGATGACGAGATCCTTGTAGAGCGCCACGCCGCGGTTATCGACGCCGCAGCAGGCCACCGCGCCGGCCCAATCGTGGTCGGTCTTCGGGTCCATCTTCCACATCAGCGTGCCTTTGCCGCCGCGCGTGTCGATCTTGTAGACCGAACCCCAGCCGTCGGTGACATAGAGGTAGCCGTTGTCGGCAAGCGGCGTGCCTTCGAGGCCGCCGTGCGTCCAGATGCCGCCGCCCTCGACGCCGCCGAGCGCCATCGTCCAGGCGACATGCAGGTTCTTGACGGTGTCCTTGTTAATCTGGTCGAGCGGCGAGAAGCGGTGGCCCTGGAGATCGCCGTGATGGGTGATCCAGTTGCCGTCCGCCAACTCCTTGTCGGCGTTGTCGAGACGCTGCGTCGTCACATCCGCGCTTTTGACGGTCTGCGGCTTCTCGACCGCGGGGCCGCCGTCAGCATAGGCGACGCCCGAGGTGAGGCAAGCGAGCGCCGCGCCGGCGAGCAGATGTAGATATGGCTTTTTGAATGTCATGATGGCCCTCCTCAGCCTTCCTCCGACATAGTCTTCTCTCAACCTAAGCTCCGATCGGTCTTCCCGCGATCGGAGTTTCCGCAATCAGCGTTTGGGCGCGGATGGCGAAACCGTGACCTGCACATCCAGCGGCCCGGCTCTGCGGAACGCGACGCGACAGGTTAAACTCTCACCCGACGTTAGCTTGTCGCGGGTCTGCAACAACGCGACGTGATAGGACTTCGCGGTTAGCGTCAGCGTCGAATGCGCCGGGATCGGGATGTTGGAAACAGCGCGGTCGGCGAGGCCGCCCTCGCCGACATCGACAGTGCGCCGCTCCGAGAAATTGGCGAACGGACAGTTCACCCTAAGCAAGGCGTCCGGCTCGGCGGCGTCGTTCTTGATGGTCATGTAGAGGCCGCCGTCGGCGCCGATCTCGCTGGGCGGCGTCCAGGCGTCGCTGACGCTAAGGTCGGCTGCCGATGCCGATGTCGCCGCCGCCGCCAAAGCACACGCCGCAATGATCGGCGACCGGCCTCTCGCAACGCCTCGCCGAGACGCCTGCCGAACTTCGAAGCCCACGTCCACCTCGAAGGCGCCTCGCACGCTGGCGGCGCCGGTTGAGCATTCCACGGAGGGGATCGTGCCTCATGACGCTGCGGTCGCAAAATAGGAAATAGCGAACACGGCGATCAGAATTTGGTATCGCGTTATTGCAGCGCACAATATTAGCCGCCGCCCGTACAAGCATTTGCGGCGGCTTTTTGCATCAAAGGCCGCACAAGAGCGCGCCGGTTCTCTCGAGCCGGCGCTGGTTTTCCTCGCCGACGGCCCTTAGAACGTGACGTTGACGCGCAGGCCCGCCACCAGGGCGTCGTCGACCTTGCCGCCGGTGTTGGGATTGGCGATGCCGCCGCCGGGGTTGTGGACGAATTGCAGGTCCGGCTGGATCTGCGCCCACGGCGTCGCCTGGAATTGATAGGTCGCCTCGAACACGGTCTCGTTGCTGAGCGTCGGCGAATAAACCCCAGGGTTGTAGAAGGCCGTATCGCTGCTAAAGCCGATAGCGCTGGGGCTGAGTTGGACGAAGCCGAAGCCGAGCCCGAACGTATCGTCTTTGCGGCCGGGCAGGGGGTCGTGCAGGGTCACGCCGGCGTTGATCGAGAACGTCGTCAAATTGCGATCGCCTTGCGGGGCGACCATCGGGCGCAGGAAGACGTTGAGTGTGCGCTCCTTCTCGGCGCCGCGCCAGATCATCTGATCGGCGACCCCGTAGAGGCCGAAGGCGCCGCTGTGGGTGCGCGGCGTCGGGTCGACGGCGGGGTCGGCGAGCGGCTGGCCCAGAGTGTTGTAACGTTGGTCGGCGAACGGCAGGGTGTTGTACCAGGCGCCGATCTTATAGACGCCGGCATATTCGCCCTTGCCCTGGCCAACGGCGTATTGCGCCTCGGCCACCGCCAGCGCGCCGTTCCACGGGAAGCTGACGCCGTAAGCGTTGGCGCGCTGCGGGTCCGGGTCGGTATTGGGCGCCGGCGAGCCGCTGAACACGCCAGCCATCGCCGTCCACGGCCCCGATTGCCAGCTTGCGCGAACGCCGAGCGACGACAGCGGATAGGCCGGCCCGCCGCCCGGCAGGTCGAGCGCGTCCAGCGCCGACCAACCGAACAGCGCATTGACGAACACGCCGCTGCTCGGCGCGCCGGCGAATTCGTTGTCGAGGCTTTGCTGGCCGAATTTGACGTCGAAATGGTCGCCGAATTTCTGATCGTACCAAAGCTCCCACAGCCGGATGGCGTGGTCGCCCTGGAAGCCGCTGATGGTTTGCAGGGCGCCGATGTTGTCGACGGTATAGTTCTCGCCGTGCAATTCCAGCATGCTGGCGTTGAACTGGCCGCCCTCCAAGCCGAAGGCCGCTTTTGTGTCCACTTGCAGCGTCACCGTCGTCACGCCGTCATAATTGGCTCCCTGCTTGAGGCCGCCGCTGGGATTGGCGAACACTTCGCTGCTCTCGGTGGCGTTCAGCGTCACTCCGATCTTGGCGAAGGACGTGCGCAGGCCGCCGAGATCGCCAAACAGATTGCCGCTGTAGTCGGGGGGCGAATCCGCCAGCGCCCCACTCGTGATTAAAGCCGCCAAGCCCACGCCGCTCCACAGCGCGCGCGCGGTCGGCCGCTTGCGGTGACGCCGCCTCATAGTGCCCCCAAATGTTGCTATTGCCGCCTTGGCTTAGATTGACTTAATTGCAGCGGCAAGGCGCGCGCCCGCGCTTTGCAGCGCTTCTCGGTGGTTTAGAAATATTTCAATTTGTAACGCTTGCAGCCCCGCAATCTCTTCAAACCGGGAACCCCTATAATCTGCCGCCGCTTCGTTGACACTCACTGGCCTGCATGGTTGTTGAGCCGCACCGCTCGACGCAATCGCCGGTTCAGCGGCCAGCAACCCGCAGCTTCAAGGATTTCTGCATGACATTGC
Source organism: Roseiarcus sp. (assembly GCA_035606915.1). GTDB lineage: Bacteria > Pseudomonadota > Alphaproteobacteria > Rhizobiales > Beijerinckiaceae > Roseiarcus. Next base: position 38,772 of record DATNDU010000168.1, read on the forward strand.
GGAACGTAGCCCCTACCGGGGCGGATGAGGCGCGCGGCTTTGCGCTCGTGGTGCTCGCCTATCGCGGCGCGATGGCGGAAATCCGCGGCGCGCAGGCAAAGTATCGCGCCGGGGTTTGGGAGATTCTCGAAGCCGCCGCGCCGCCGGGCGAGGCGGAGGCGTTGTTTGGTTGTTTCTTCGCCTTTGTGCGCGCGCTGGTGGCGGTCGCCGAACGGCCGCTGCAATGGCGGCAGACCTATTGCGCGCATCTGTGCCGCGACGAATGGCTGGCGATCGCCATAATCGACGCCGCGCAACGCGTCGATCTCGCCGCCATGCTCGGCGCCGCGGCCGAGCTTGTCGGGGTCGAGGAGCTAGGCGACGCCCTCAACGCCGCCCAGGAGCTGGGCGCGGCGCTCGCGCAGCGCGGCGTTTATCTCTGCCCGCGCGCCGACGGCGCGGCTTGCGCCAACGGCGCGGCTTGCGCCAACGATCTCTGCCCGAAGCGCACGCTTCACTGACGCCGTCGCCGCATGCTCAGGCGCCGGCGGTTGCGAGATGCGCGATGCGGCGCAAAGCCAGCCCGTAGCCCTGCGCGCCGAAGCCGGCGATGACGCCGTCGGCGCGCAGCGACACATAGGAGTGGTGGCGGAAGGCCTCGCGCTTATGGATGTTGGAGAGATGCACCTCGATCACCGGCTTGTCGAAGGCGCTCAGCGCGTCGAAAATGGCGACCGAGGTGTGGGTGAAGGCGGCAGGATTGATGACGATGCCCGCGGCATCGTCGCGCGCCTCTTGAATCCAGTCGATGATTTCATACTCGCGGTTGCTCTGATGGAAGCGCAGCATCAGGCCGAGTTCGGCGGCGATTTTGCGGCAATCGGCCTCGATGTCGGCCAGCGTCTCGTGGCCGTAGATATGCGGTTGGCGCTTGCCGAGCAGGTTGAGATTGGGGCCGTTGAGGACATAGACCAGGCTCATGGAAACCCCCTAGAGACATCGCGAATCGAAGCGTTCGGCTTGCACGCGAGCCCGTCATGGCAAGGCAGGCGGCGGCCCGCAAGGCTTGCGGGCCTCCGCCGCCGATTGGCGTCCTCAATAGGCGAGCCCGACATAATTCTCCGCCACCGACCCCAGCGCCTTCTCGGACGAGAACAGATAATCCAGTTCCGCCTCCTTGAGCCGGTTCAGATACGGCGTATCGTCTGGGAAGCTGTGCAGCAGCGTCGTCATCCACCAGGAGAAGCGCTGCGCCTTCCATACCCGCGCCAGCGCCCGCTCGGAATAAAGATCGAGCCCGCGCTCGTCGCCTTTCTTATAATGATCGATCATCGCGTTGTGGAGATAATAGATGTCGGAGCCGGCGCTGTTGAGCCCGCGCGCGCCGGTGGGCGGGAAAATATGCGCCGCGTCGCCGGCCAGAAACAGCCGGCCATAGCGCATGGGCTCGGCGATGAAGCTGCGCAAGGGGGCGATGCTTTTCTCGACCGAGGGACCGGTGACGAGCTGGCGCGCCGATTGCGCGGGAATGCGGCGCTTCAGCTCCGCCCAGAACGCCTCGTCGGACCAATCGTCGACGTGGTCCTCAAGCGGAACCTGGAGGTAATAGCGGCTCAGCGTCTGCGAGCGCAGCGAACACAGCGCGAAGCCGCGCTCGTGCTTGCAATAGATTAGCTCCGGCGACACCGGCTTGGTGTGCGACAACACGCCGAGCCAGCCGAAGGGATAGACGCGCTCATATTCCTTCAGCGCCTCTTTCGGGATCGAGCGGCGCGAGACGCCGTGGAAGCCGTCGGCGCCGACGACATAATCGCAATCGACGCGGATGACGTCGTCGCCACTGCGATAGGTGACGAACGGCGCCTCGCTTTTGAGATCGTGCAGTTTCACGTCCTCGACATTGTGGACGACCCAGCCGCCGTCGCGGTCGTGCGCGTCATAAAGGTCGTGGGTGATCTCGGTCTGGCCGTAGACCAGCACCGAATTGCCGCCGGAATATTTGTGCAGGTCAATGCGATTGAGCACGCCGTTGCGGGAGATGCAGACGCCCTCATGCACCTCGCCCTCGCGGTCCATGCGCTCGCCGCATTTGGCCTCGCGCATCAACTGGGCGAAGCCGTGCTCCAGCACGCCGGCGCGGATGCGGGTGAGCACATATTCGCGGCTGCGTCGTTCGAGGACGATGGTTTCCACGCCTTGGCCATGCAGCAATTGCGACAGCAGCAGACCGGAGGGGCCGCCGCCGATGATGCAAACCTGTACCCTCATGGCTTTACCTCCCTTGCGCTGTTCTTAGATAACCCATCACGCGCCGCCGGCGACGCCGTAGCGCGAGGCTGGACTCCCGGCGTATTTTCCGGCCTTGTTGAACCTCGAAAGAGCTTCTGCTTCAAGGGACAGAGCCGACGTAAAGCAGGACAAAACGTGCAACATGGCTCCCCCGTCGCCGCGCCGCAGAACCGTGCCCAACTTCGCCCTTTACGGCGCGGCAGCGGGGCGGACTCTGCTCGACATCGTCCATCACGAGCGCATTCCGGTGCGCTCCAGCCTGTTCAACTTCGACATTCAGCCGCATTTCCATGACGCGCTGATCCAGACGCTGTACGCGACGAAAGGGGCGGGCGAGGCGTTTTTCGACGGTCGGGTCTGGAAGGTCGAGCCGCCTTGGTTGATCGTCGTGCCGGCGCGCTGCGTACACGGCTTTCGCTTTCGTAGCGACACAGATGGCCATGTCGTCACCGCCGCGCAATCGGCAGTGGAATCCGTCGCGCTGACCGTGGCGCCGGAACTGCTGACTTTCCTGCGCACGCCGATGGCGCTGACCGTCGATCCCGCCAGTAGCCGCGCCGCGCCGCTCGAAGCCTTGTTCGACGCCATCGGCCGCGAGGCGGAATGTCAGGAGCGCTGGCAATTCGCCGCCGGCCTGTCGCTGACGGTGGCGCTATTCGTGCAGATCGCGCGGCTCGGCGAGAGCGCGCAACTCTCCGCCAATCCCGCGCGCTCGCGCCTGGCGGCGCGCATCGAGCGATTCCGCAGGCTGCTCGACGAGGGTTGCTATGCCCGCCACCCGGTCGCCAGCTACGCCGAGGCGATGGGCGTCACCTCGGGCCAACTCACCCGGCTTTGCCGCGAGGCGTTCGGCGTCTCCGCGATAGCGGCGATCGATGCGCGCGCGGTTCACGAGGCCAAGCGGCTACTCGGCTATTCGACGCTGAGCGTCAAGCAAATCGCCAGCGAGCTGGGCTTCCGCGACGACGCCTATTTCGGCCGCTTCTTTCGCAAGCAGACCGGGTTGCGGCCGATGGAGTACCGCGCCAAAGCGAGCGTCCGCCAAGCGTCGCGCTGATTTCTCCCGCGCGCTTACTGCGCCGTCAGCTTGTCGTAATATTTCAGCACGAGGTCGATGTTGCCGGGGTATTTGATGGCGGGTTCGGTCTTCGCTTGCCTCCGCAAATCCGCCAGCGCCGCCTTCCTGTCCGCCTCGCTCATCTGTTTGTCGGCGCTCACCTCTGCGATCGACCTCTCGATCAGCGCTTTGGCGCCGACATAGGTCTTGGCGTCGGGGTCGATGTTGTCCAGCGCCAGCGCGATATTGCCGGCGACGCTGTTGTATTCGTCGAAATCCTGGAAACCGTGCTTGCGCGCGATGTCGCCGAGCTTGGCCATCGTCGCGTCGTCGGGCTCGGCGGCGTCGGCGGGCAGGTCGCCGATCGCCGATTGCATGTCGGGCGCCGAATCGATGTAGTGCTGCACCTGATCGGCGGTGAGCGGCGCTTGTTGCAGGGCGCCATAGACGGATTCGACGGGCGGCGGCGACGGCTGCGCATCGTCGGCGAGGGCGGGGGCGCTCATCAAGGCGGAAAATAGCCCCAGACTCGCGAGCGTTAAGCGCATGACGATCCCCTTTTCAGCCCGCTCTCATAACCCCGTCGCCGGGCGTGCGTCGCGCACACAAACGGCGGTCATTGCAGCCGCCGCACCGGCACGCCCGCCGCCGTCAGCGCGCGACCGGCGCTTTCCGCCTCTTGCGCGCGGTCGATGCGCAACATCGCCAACGCCTGGTCGCCGGCGACCGTTCCCAAAACGCCTACCGGCAGCGCGCCGTCGACCACCGCTTCGCCCGAAGCCGGGGCAGGGCCGTCGAGCGCCAGCCGCGCGATTCGCTTGCGCACCGCGCCGCGATGCTTCATGCGCGACACGACCTCCTGCCCGACATAGCAGCCCTTGGCGAAATCGACGCCATTGAGCAGGTCCATGTTGGCGTCCTGCGGGAAGACGTCGCCATAGGCGAAATCGAGCCCACCTTGCGGGGCGCCGGCCGCGACGCGCCGCGCCTCGTAATCCGCCCGCGCCTGCGCAGTCTCGGGCGGCGCCTCGGCGCGCGGGACCAGGGCGCGACGGCCGAGCCCGGGGTGGCGGGGGTCGGCCGGCCCGCCTTCGCCGCCGGCGACCGCCGCAAATTGCGCGCTGACGTCGGCGATCTCGATCCGCGCGCGCAGCCTGTACATGGCGAGCCGCTTGACCAGTTCGGCGATTCTGTCGGCCGGCGCGTCGATCAGGAACGTCTCCGGGTCTTTGCGGAAAACCAGGAAATCAAACAGGATCTTGCCCTGCGGGCTCAGCAGCGCGGCATAGCGCACGCCTCCTTCGGGGAGTTTTTCGACGTCGTTGGTGATGAGCCCCTGTAGAAAGCTCGCCGCGTCCGCGCCGGCGACCCGCGCCACGCCTCTGTCCTTGAGAAAAACCGCCGTCTCCGTCACATTCACGCTCCCGCCTGTTCCGGCGTTAGAGTTAAGCCGCAAACGCGGCCAAGCAAGGATTCGCTTTCATGTTGAGCTTCGATTGCGTGTTCGCCGGCGCGACGGTGGTCAATCAGGACGGCGTCGGCGCGCGCGACATCGGCGTCAGCGGCGGCCGCATCGCCGGCATCGGCGACCTCTCCGCCGCCGCCGCTGAAACCCGCGTCGATTGCCGCGGCCTGCATATCCTGCCGGGGATCATCGATAGCCAGGTACATTTCCGTGAGCCGGGCCTGGAGCACAAGGAGGATCTCGCCACCGGCGCGCGCGGCGCGGTGCTGGGCGGCGTGACCAGCGTGTTCGAGATGCCCAACACCAACCCGCAGACCACCAACGCCGCCGCGCTCGCCGACAAGATCGCCCGCGCCACCGGCCGCATGGCCTGCGATTTCGCCTTCTGGGTCGGCGGCACGCATGACAATATCGCCGACATCGCGGAGCTTGAGCGGCTGCCGGGCGCGGCGGGGGTCAAGGTGTTCATGGGCTCGTCGACGGGCTCGTTGCTGGTCGCCGACGACAAGGGGGTGCTGGAGATCCTCAAGCGCACCCGCCGCCGCGCCGCCTTCCATAGCGAGGACGAGCAGCGGCTGATCGCCCGCAAGGGCGAGCGCATCGCCGGCGATCCGTCCTCGCATCCGGTCTGGCGCGACGAGATCGTCGCTTTGACTTGCACGCAGCGCCTAGTGCGGCTGGCGCGGCAGGCGCGCGCGCAGGTGCATGTGCTGCACATCACGACGCGCGAGGAGATCGACTTTCTGAGCACCGCCAAGGATGTCGCGAGTTGCGAGGCGACGCCGCATCACCTGACGCTCGGGGCCGAGGATTACGTGCGGCTGGGCACGAAAATACAGATGAACCCGCCGGTGCGCGGGGCCGAGCACCGCCAAGGCGTCTGGCGCGGCGTGGCGCAGGGCGTCATCGACGTGCTCGGCTCCGATCACGCGCCGCATACGCTGGAGGAGAAGGCCAAGCCCTATCCCGAAAGCCCGTCGGGGATGACCGGCGTGCAAACGCTGGCGCCGATCATGCTCGATCACGTCGCGGCCGGGCGGCTGAGCCTGCAACGCTTCGTCGATCTCACCAGCGCCGGGCCGCAGCGGTTGTTCGGCATTGCCGGCAAGGGCCGCATCGCCGTCGGCTACGACGCCGACCTGACCGTGGTCGACCTCAAGCGGCGCGAGACGATCGCCGATGCCTGGATCGCCTCGCGCAGCCCGTGGACGCCCTACCACGGCAAGACGGTGACCGGCTGGCCGGTCGGGACCGTCATTCGCGGCCAGCGCGTCATGTGGGAAGGCGAATTGCTCGCAGACGGCGGCGGCGCGCCGGTGCGCTTCGCTTGAACCGTCGCGGAGCGCTCGTCGCGTCGACGGCGCTGATCGCGCTTTGGGCGGCGGGCGCCTATCTCGTCGCGCCGTCGCTGTGGCGCCATTACGAGCGCCAGCACAAGCTCGCAGGCCAGGCGATGGTCACCACCACGGCGCAGGGCGCGCCCGGCGATCCGATCAATGTCGGGATCGAGGGCGATGAGGCCGACCTCGGTTGCGCGATGCGTGCGGCGGGCTGGCGCGTCGCCGATCCCGTGCGCCTGGGAACCAGCGTCGACATCGTCGCCAGCGTGCTGGCGCGTCGCGCCTATCCGACCGCGCCGGTGAGTCCGCTCTATTACCAAGGCCGCAGCCAGGATCTCGCCTACGAGAAGGCCGCGGCGCGCAGCCCGAGCCGGCGTCATCACGTGCGCTTCTGGCGCGTGCTGGCGGCGGGAGACGACGGCCTGCCGATGTGGCTGGGAGCGGCGACCTTCGATCGCGGCGTCGGCTTCAGCCATCGCACCGGGCAGATCACGCATCACATCGCCGCCGACGTCGACGACGAGCGCGACGGGCTCGCCGGCGATCTCGCGCGCGCCGGCCGTGTCGCTGAGACCTATCTGGTCAGCGGCGTCGACCCGACGCTGACCGGGCGCAACGGCGGCGGCGACCGCTATTACACCGATGGCGAGATCATGGTGTCGCGGCTGCGGCCGGGCTGCGCCGCCGAATCCGCGCCGCCGGTAAGCCTGCCGGCGCCGGCGGCAGCGCGTTGGAAGGATTGGGCGTTTGCCTGGATCGCCGCGGCGTGGCGGCGGCTGAGCGGGGGGACGAGATGGACGAGGACTGCGAATTCGCTGAGGTGATCGTGCGCGGCCGCGTGCAGGGCGTCGGCTATCGCGAATTCGCGCGCCGTTCGGCCGAGCGCCACGGCGTCGCCGGCTTCGTGCGCAACCGCGCCGATGACGCGGTCGAGGCGCGGCTGGTCGGGCCGGCGGCGGCGGTCGAGGCGATGCTCGGCGATTTGCGCAAAGGTCCGCCGCACGCGGCCGTGGCCGAGGTCAAGATAGTCGCGCGCGGACTTGCGGCGCGGGAGCAAGGTTTCCTCGTGAGGCCGACGATTTAGGGCAACTGCTCTAATCGAGCAGCGCAAGCTCTTTGCCGGCCTGAGAGTGGTGAGCGTAGGTCTTCCAAGTCGGCTCGTAGGACGAGTCAGCTTGATGGCCCCAACTTGTCCAGCTTTTCCGGACACCTCGGCCGAACATTTCGAGATACGGGCCGGGAGAGCACGATTCGATCAGGTCGTATTGCTCATCGGGCTTGCGTGAGTGCTCGCGTTTGCGGCTTTGCATCATATTCACCTGGGACCGTCCGGGCGCCAACGTCCGGGCATTCTTGCCAATGACGCCGAACAACAAAAGTTCAGTCACGTTTCGAAAATAGAAGCCGACGCCGCGGCCGTCCGAGCCGCCGTCCTTTCTTATCTTATGCCAAACAACATTAGCCTTGTACTTGAACCCCCATGCCGCCATGACAGCCAACCCTTCGGGTAGAAGCGCGTTCGGAACCCAGAGGTAAAGATGAGCTGTACTCGCGGCCGCCTCGGCAACCGGGAGCGCCTCGATCTCTTCCAGGGTCATCGTCCCGTAGCGATTGAGGCGGCGATGCTCTGGGGCAACTTTGCCGGTCGAATTCTGAAACCGCCAAGGCGGATCGGCCATGATGGTCGAGAACCGCCGCCCAGCAGTTGTCGCGATCAGGTCGGATGCGGCATTGGCCGATTGCGGATGGCGATTCATGATGGGGATCATCCGCGAGAGCAGTCGGCGGTCAAGGCGCGTTATAGGGTTTTCCGCCTTTTGTCGGTTCCCGAAGCGAAAATCGAGTTAGCGCCGCCGGGTGCTTTCGCTCGACGGGCGGGGCGCTCTATAAGACGAGCCGGTTCGCTGCAAGGGAGGCTCGCCTGTTCGCCAATGTGCTGATCGCCAATCGCGGCGAGATCGCCTGCCGCATCATCGCCACCGCGCGGCGACTCGGGATGCGCGCCATCGCCCTGCACACGCCGGCCGACCGCGGCGCGTTGTTCACGCGGCTTGCCGACGAGGTCGTGGAGACGCCGAGCTATCTCGACGCGCCGGCGATCGTCGCGGCGGCGAAGGCGGTGGGGGCTGAATGTCTGCATCCCGGCTATGGCTTCCTCAGCGAGAACGCCGACTTCGCCGAATATTGCGCCATTGAAGACGTCGTCTTCGTCGGCCCGCCGCCGGCGGCGATGCGCGCCATGGGCCTGAAAAGCAGCGCCAAACTGTTGATGGCGCGCGCCGGCGTCGCCGTGCTTCCCGGCTACCACGGCGACAACCAGACGGCGAAATTTCTCAAGGAGCGCGCCTATCAGGTCGGCTATCCCGTGCTCATCAAGGCGATCGCCGGCGGCGGCGGGCGCGGCATTCGCCGCGTCGACGCCCATGTCGAGTTCGACGCGGCGTTCGAATCAGCGCAGCGCGAGGCCGAGGCCGCCTTCGGCGACCCGCGCGTGCTGATCGAGAAGCTGATCCTCAGCCCCCGCCACATCGAGGTGCAGGTGTTCGGCGATTCGCACGGCAATGTCGTGCATCTCTATGAGCGCGATTGCTCGTTGCAGCGCCGCCGCCAGAAGCTGATCGAGGAGAGCCCGGCGCCCGGCGTGCCGGAGGAAACCCGCGCTGCCATGACCGAAGCCGCCGTCGCCGCCGCCAAAGCCGTCGGCTATGTCGGGGCGGGCACGGTCGAATTCATCGTCGACGCCAGCAAGGGCCTCGGGCGCGACAACTTCTTCTTCCTGGAGATGAACACCCGCCTCCAGGTCGAGCACCCCGTCACCGAGGCCCTGTTGGGCGTCGATCTCGTCGAATGGCAATTCCGCGTCGCCGCCGGCGAGAAACTGCCGAAATCGCAAGCCGAGCTGATCCCGCACGGCGCCGCGATCGAGGCGCGCGTCAACGCCGAAGATCCCGAGACCGGCTTCCTGCCCTCGCCGGGCTTGTTGCGCGCCCTGAAGCTCGATGCGCTCGACGTGCGCGTCGATTCCGGCTTCGAGGAGGGCGATACGATCTTGCCGCAATACGATTCGCTGGTCGCCAAGCTCATCGCCCACGCCGAGACGCGGCAGGCGGCGGTCGCCAAGCTCGACGCGGCGCTGGCGCGCGCTGTGGTGATGGGGCCGAAGACCAATATCGCCTTCCTGCGCCGTCTCCTCGCCGCGCCGGAATTCGTCGCCGCGACGCACGACACCGGCTTCATCGACGCCCATCTCGAACGCCTCGGCGCCGTGCCGCAACCGCCCGACGCGCGCGCCGCGCTCGCCGGCGTCGAGGCGATCTATGCCGACATTGCGCCGCGCGCCGCAGCGACAGCCGACAACGACCCGTGGTCGCTTGCCGATAGTTTCGAGCTGATGGGGCCGCGCCGCGTGCCCTTCGAGGCCGAGGTCGACGGCGAGAGCGAGCGCTTCCTGGCGATCACGCGCGGCGGTGAGGTCGAGATCGCCTTCCGCGACGGCCGCGCGGCGCCGGCGGCCGAGGTCGCCCCGAGCGTGCTCGTCGTCGACGATGGCGTGCTGGTGCTGAACGGCGGCCGGCAGACGCATGTGCGCGCCCTCGACCCGGAGGCGGCCGGCGAGGTTGGCGCTACGGCGAGCGACGGCGCGGTCAAGGCGCCGATGCCCGGGCGGCTGGCGGCGCTGGCGGTGGCGGAGGGGCAGCAGGTTGCCGCCGGCGAGCGCGTCGCCGTGCTGGAGGCGATGAAGATGGAGCACGCGCTTTCCGCTCCGCGCGCCGGCCGCGTGACGCTTGCCGGCCGCGAGGTCGGCGACAGCGTCGAGCAGGGCGCGCTGATCCTGACGGTGGCGGAGTGAAGCGCGGGGCGGAGTGAAGGGCGGGGCGTCAATCGGCCTAAACCAATCGGATAGGATTGTCGCCTAGGCTCGCGCCGCGTTTTCTCCGGGCGGTGGCTGCGCATTTGACCCTTTCTCAAGCTCCCGCGGTCGATTTCGCCACCCGCCGCGCCGGGATGCGACGGGCGTTCCTGCTCGCCGCGCCGTGCCTGCTGGCGATCTGGACGCTGGCGCTGCACTTGCCATTCCGCGGCCTGCGCGGGCCGGACGACGCCTTCTATGTCGAGGTCGCGCATCTCTGGCTGTCCGGGGCGCCGCCCTATCTGAACGCCTTCGACGTCAAGCCGCCGGGCTATTTCGCGCTGCTGGCGCTGGCGCAAGCGATGTTCGGACCGACGCTGGCGGCGCTCAACGGCCTGACGGCGATTTGCGAGTTCGCGACCGGCCTCTGCTTGTGGCGGCTCGGTCGGGAGTTCGCGGGCCCCGCGGCTGGCGTCTTCGCGGCGTTTGGCTATCCCCTGCTGTCTTGCATGCTCGCCGCCAACCCCGCCTATCCGCCGCTGGCGCTGGCGACGACGGCGGCTTTCGCCCTCGCCGTCGCGCCGTGGGAATGGCGGCGGCGCGTCAGGCTGGCGGGTTTCGCGATCGGGCTGGCGATCGCCATCAAGCAGACGGCGGGCCTTGAGGGGCTGGCGTTGCTTTGGCTGTTGCTGCGCGAACCGGAGGCGCGGGGACGCCGGCTTGGCACGGCGCTGGAATTCGCCGCCGCCGCGCTCGTCGCACCGCTGGCGCTGGCGCTGCTGCTCGCGAGCGAGGGCGCGCTCGGGCCGATGCTCGCTGACGTAGTGGCGGCCGCGGCGCGGCGGCCGACGCTTGAAAACGATACGGCGTCGGCAGTCGTTTGGCATTTCGTCAACGCGCAAATCATGATTTGGCCGCTCGTGGCGCTTGCGGCGGTCGGCGTCGCGCGCCTGCGTGCGCTTCTCCCCGGCGCCCCCGTCGGGCGCGCCGAGGGGCTGGCGCTGTGGCTCGCAGCCGCCTGGGTGGAGCTTGCGCTCCAACATGCCCGCTGGGCGCTCTATCTCGGCCCGACCTTCGCGCCGCTGCTGCTGCTCGCGGGGGCGGCGATGGCCAGCGCAATTCGTGACGAGGCCAGCAAACGGGTCGCGCTGGCAGCCCTGCTGCTGACGACCGCCATTGCCGCCTATCCCTTTCGCGCGTGGCGATTTCTCGGGCCGGACGACGACGCCGCCGTCGCCGCCGCTGCGCCGGCGATCTTGGCGCGCCGTCCCGGGCCGCACGACCGGTTGCTGGCGATTCACGAGGGCCAGGAACTCAACTTCGTCGTCGGTCTCGCGCCGCCGACCCGCTATTTCCATTGGATGCACCTGATCTGCGACTTTCCTGGCGCGGGGCCGCAGCGGTTGCGCGAGGCGCTCGCCGCCGCGCCGCGCTTCATTGTCGCGCCGCGCCGCTCGTATAGGCCCTATTGCGTCGATCCACGGGCCTGGCCGCTCATCCACGCGGCCTTGACCCAGGATTACCGCCCGCTCGCGCAGACGCCGCCGTTCGTGGTCTACGAACGGCTTACGGCGCGCTAAGGCCGGGGTGCGATGATCGCGACCGATCTTCGCGTTATGTCAGCGCGAAGCGCCGCGCTCGCTGAAAAATGGTGCTGGCCGCGCTCAGCGCGCCCGTCTCAGCCGCACATAGAGCGCGCCGGCGCCGCCGTGGTGGCGCGCCGCCTCCTCGAAGCCGAGCACGATGGCGCGAAGTTCCGGCGCGCGCAGCCAGTGCGGCGCGAGCCGGCGCAGCACGCCCGGCTCGTCCATCCAAGACGACGCCCGCCCTTTGCCGGTGACGACGATCGCCAACCGGTCGCCGCGCGCCTGCGCGCCGATGAGGAAGTCGCGCAGCGCCTCGTGCGCCTCGGCCTGGGTGAACCCGTGCAGATCGAGCCGGGCGTCGATGGCGCCGCGCCCGCGCGCGAGATCGCGCATGAGCTTGCGCTCGATTGGCGCCAGCGGCGGCGGACCCGCGCGGGGCCGGGCCGGCGGCGGCGGCGCGAGCGCGGCGGGAGCGGCGGCGCGCGGCGGCGCTGACGGCGGCTCCAGCGGCGCGGCGACGCCCGGCCGGCGCTTGACCGAGCGCGCCACCTCCGCCCAGACGGCGATGTCTTCTTCCGTCAACCCGCGCCCAAGCCGGCGCCGCCCGCTGCGCACGATCTTCACGCCCGCGCCTCCCGCGGCCACAGCGCGAACATGTCGGCCTCGTGGCGGATCGAGCCCGCGCGGGCGCCTGCCTCGTCTCCGCCGCCGAAGAACAGGTCGGCGCGGCCGGACCCGACGATCGCCGTGCCGGTGTCCTCGGCAATCATCAACCGCGCGAACGGCTCAGCGGGCTCGCCGCGCCAGGGGAGGTCGGCGCGCACGAAAAACGGCAGGCCGTAGCTCCATAGGGTGCGGTCGACGGCGAGCGAGCGCAACGGCGTCAACGGCCGCCCGGCGCCGCCGATCGGCCCCTCGCCGACGTCGGCGGCGAGGCGAAAGAACACGAAGGATTCGTTCAGCCGCATCAGCGCCGGCGCGCGCGCCGGTTCGGCGCGTAGCCACGCCTTCAGTCGCGCCAGCGACATTTCGGCCTCTGGGATCGCGCCGGATTCGATCAGTCGCCGGCCGATCGAACTATAGGGCCGGCCGTTGCGGCCGTCATATACCAGCCGCCGCTGGGTTCCATCGGGCAGGCGCACCCGCGCCGAGCCCTGCACCTGGATCAGATAGGCCTCCACCGCGTCGCGCAGCCAGATGACGGGATCGCGCATTTCCGCCTCGATCTCGGCGCGCGTCGGGTAGGGGGCGCGGGTGGCGAGATCGGCGGGCCGCGCCAGCAGCGGCGCCTGGAACTGCGGCGAGGCGGTCAGCGCGCCCTCGACCCAGGGCTCGTAATAGCCGGTGAGGAAGCCGCGCCCGAGCCGGCGCGGCTCGAAATGGCCGGCGAAGAAGGCGCGGGCGCTCTCGGTGTCGCCGATGTCGCAGCGCTCAGCCGCTCGCGCCGCCGCGATCAGCCCCGGCGGGGCCGGCAGGGCGGCGCGCAAAGGCGGCGCACCGGCGATCAGGCACTCGCCATGCGCCCGGAAAACCCGGAACGCCGCCAGCGCGTCGTCCTCGGCGAAGCCTGCGAGCGCGTCGAAGCCGGGCGCCCGCAGGCTCAATGGGTCGCTTCGGTGGCGGTGAGCAGCCAGTTGGGATCGCGCGCCGCCAAAGGACGCGCGAAGGTCCAGACGTCGGTATGGTCGGCGACCTCGGTCGCCGAGCCCTCCACCACCCGGCCCGCCGGGTCGGTAGTGACCGAATTGAGCTTGGCGACGAATTTGATCGCGATTTGCGCCGCCCCGTTCTGCACCCCGGCGTCGACGATCTCGGCGTTGTCGATCGACACCAGGGTCACGATCATGCGCTGGCCGGCGGCCTTGCGCGCCTCGATGGCTTGCGAGAAATTGGCCAGCGGCGCGGGGCCGAGCAGGCGGCGCAATGTCTCGTCGTCGCCGGCGGCGAAGGCGTTGATAATCATCTCGTAGGCCGCCCGGGCGCCGGCGAGGAAGTGCTGGGCGTCGAACGAGGGATCCCCAGCCGCCACCGCGTCGAGGCCGCGCGCCAGCGCGCTGCCGGGCTCGGCGACGCCGCGCCAGCGCTCGGCGGAGGCGACGGGCGGCGGCGGGTTCGGCGTCACATCGACGATGTCGCCGCCGCCGCGCGCGCCGCGCGGACCCAGCACCGGCGGCCGTTCCGCGCCGGTGCGTGTGCCCAGCACCGACCACAGCCGCCAGGCGACGAAGATGGCCACGACCGCGAAAACGATCGTAATGGGGTCAATAGTCATCGATCGCGCCTTGTCTGTAACAAACGACGATCCGTAGTTAGGGCTTGCGAGCGGATTTGGCTAGGCAAGCGAATTTGGCAAGGAAAACCGGATGGTCTTTTCACGCATCGGGGTGGCAGGCGCCGGCGCCTGGGGCTTGGCGCTGGCGATCGTCGCCGCGCGCGCCGGGCGCGAGGTCAGGCTGTGGGGCCGGCCGAGCGCGGCTTTCGCCGCCCTTGTCGCCAGCCGCCACTCGCCGCGCCTGCCCGGCGTCGCGCTGCCGGACGAGATCGCGCTCGTCGGCGGGCTTGGCGGGCTTGAAGGCGTCGACGCGCTGCTGCTGGTCGCGCCGGCGCAGGCGACGCGGGCGACGGTCGCCGCGCTGGCCTCGGCGTTGCGGGCGCGCCCGCCGCTCGTGCTCTGCGCCAAGGGCTTCGAGACCGCCTCCGGCTTGCTGTTGAGCGAGGCGGCGGCGCAGGCCGCGCCCGACTTTCCGCTCGCCGCGCTCTCCGGCCCGAGTTTCGCCGCCGACGTCGCCGCTAGCCTGCCGACGGCGGTGACGCTGGCGGCGTCCGATGCGGCGCTCGCCGCCGGGCTCGCCGAGGCGTTGCAAGGCGCGAACTTTCGCATTTACGACAGCGACGACCTCAGCGGCGTCGAGATCGGCGGCGCGGCCAAGAACGTGCTCGCCATCGCCTGCGGCGCGGCGGCGGGCATGGGACTCGGGGCCAGCGCCAGCGCCGCTTTGGTGGCGCGCGGCTTCGCCGAACTGACGCGATTCGGTGAGACCTATGGCGCACGGCCGGCGACGCTGATGGGGCTTTCCGGGCTCGGCGACCTCGTGCTGACCTGCGCCTCGCCGCAATCGCGCAATTTCGCCTATGGCTTCGATCTCGGGCGCGGGCTGAAGGCGGTTGAGGCGGGCGGAGGCAGGCTGGCGGAAGGGGTGTTCAGCGCCCCGGCGCTGGTGCGCCTAGCTCGCCAGCGCCATGTCGAAATGCCGATCGCGGCGGCGGTCGCGGCGCTCGTCGCCGGTAGGATTACCGCGCGCGAGGCTGTGGATCTGCTGCTCTCGCGGCCACGCACGCACGAATAATGAGCGCCAGAGTCGACTTGTTCATGCGATGTTCACGCGCGCGGCGCTTCGACCGGGTATCGTCCTGGACGGGAGATTCGAAATGCTGAAGAACCTTCTCGTGCTCGCCATCGTGGCGACTGCGATGGCGCTGGTCTCGACGACCGGCGCGGAAGCCCATTGGCATCACATGCACCATTGGCGCCATTGGCACTATCACTGGCATCACGTGCACCATTGGCGGCACTGGCATCATCATTGGCATCATTGGCATTACTGACGCCAACCGCGCCGGTTTCAGCGGCCCCCTTCTCGGGGGCCGTTTTGCTATCAAAGGTCAGGCCGCCTCGGCCGCCAGTGCCCGCCGCACGCTGTCGCGCACGCTCATCCGCCGCGTGTGCTCGGCGATGGCAGGGAACTCCTCGATAGCGACGCCATGCGAGCCGAGCCAGCCGGCGAGCGTGAACAGATAGGGATCGATGACCGAATAGGCCGCGCCCATCGCCCACGGGCCGCGGAACAATTGGCGCTCGATGAGGCCGAAACATTCGCGCATGTTGGCCGGCGTCTTGGCGCGCATGTCCGCGATCGAGGCCGGCTCGTCGGCCCAGCGGCTGCCACGCGGGCGGTGGGCGTGGACGATATGCACGGTCGAGGCGAGATAGGCCGCAAAGCCCTGCATCTCAGCGAAGGCGAAGGGATCGTCGAGCGGCGCCAGCTTCGCTTGCGGGTGGGTTTGCGCGACATAGACCAGCAGCGCCGGCGTCTCGGTGAGCGCGCCGCGATCGGTGACGAGCGCCGGCACGCGCCCCTTCGGGTTGATCTTCAGATAGTCCGGCGAGCGCTGCTCGGCCTTGGCGAAATCGACGCGGCGGCGCTCGTAGGCGGCGCCGGCGTCCTCCAGCGCGATGTGGACGGCGCGCGCGCAGGTTCCGGGGGCGTAATAGAAGGTCAGCATTTCAGCGCTCCGCTTTCAGCTTTTCGGCCGCGCGGGGCGCGAAATAGGTTAGCACGCCATCGGCGCCGGCGCGCTTGAACGCCAACAGGCTTTCCATCATCGCCTTGTCGCCGTCGAGCCAGCCGTTCTGCGCCGCCGCCTGGATCATCGCATATTCGCCGCTGACCTGATAGGCGAAGGTAGGCGCGCCGAATTCGTCCTTCACCCGGCGGATGATGTCGAGATAGGGCATCCCGGGCTTCACCATCACCATGTCGGCGCCTTCCTCCAGATCGAGTTCGACCTCGCGCAGCGCCTCGTCCGAGTTGGCGGGGTCCATCTGATAGGTGCGCTTGTCGCCTTTCAGCGCCGCCTTGGAGCCGATGGCGTCGCGGAACGGGCCGTAGAAGGCGGAGGCGTATTTGGCGGCGTAGGCCATGATCTGCACGTCGAGGAAGCCCTCGTCGTCGAGCCCGTCGCGGATCGCCGCCACCCGTCCGTCCATCATGTCGGAGGGCGCTATCACATCGGCGCCGGCGCGCGCCTGGGTCAGCGCCTGCTTCACCAGCGCCTCGACCGTCTCGTCGTTGACGATGCGCTCGCCCTGCATCAACCCGTCGTGGCCGTGGCTGGTGTAGGGGTCGAGGGCGACGTCGGTGACAAGGCCGAGTTGCGGGAACTCTTTCTTGATCGCCCGGCAGGCGCGGCAGACGAGGTTGCCCTCGTTATAGGCCTGGCTGCCGGTCTCGTCCTTCAGGCTGGCCTCGGTATAGGGGAAGAAGGCGAGCGCCGGCACGCCGAGCGCGACGGCGCGGGCCGCCTCGCGCACCGCCTCGTCGATGCTGAGGCGCTCGACGCCCGGCATCGCCGCGACGGCGACGCGCGTCTTCACGCCCTCGATGAGGAACAGCGGCCAGATCAGGTCATTGGTGGTCAACACATTCTCGCGCACCAGCCGGCGCGTCCATTCCGCCTTGCGGTTGCGGCGCGGGCGATGGACGAGGTCGAGACGGGCGGCGGCGGGACGGCGGGGTTCGTGCATGGCGGAAGTCTCCTCGGCGATTCCTATACGAAAATCGCCGCCGCCGCGCGAGCGTCGCCGCCGCGCCCGCCGTTTTAAGGCTCACGCGAGGGTTAGTCCGAGATTCGTGGTGCATCTTAACGTAAGCCTAAAGAATTTCCGGGTAGACTAAATTTGATTGGAAAGCCTTCTATACCAAGACATTTGGCGAGCGACGGCGACGTAGGCGAGCCAGATGCGGCGGGGCCGGTGGTTCGACTCGCGGGAGGTCGCGGATGATGAGTCCGGTATTGATGATTACGTTCGGCGCCATCGCGGGCGCGGTGGTCGCCATGATTCCTGGCGGTGGCGGGGTCAGCGGCCAGCTCGTGCAGGCCGCGCTCGACGGCTCGACAATGCTGTTGAGCTTCGTGCAGGCGCCCGACCCGCCGGCGGCCCCGCCAGCGCCCGGCCCCGACGCCTCGCGCTTCGTGTTCTCCGCCTGTCTGCGCCAAGGCGGAGGCAACGTAGAGAGAAGCTTGCGCGATCTGCTGGAGTTTCACGAACACGACGCGACGCTGTCGCTGGTCGGTTGCCTGCTCGACGGCGATCCCCGCCGCTTCTGCGCGGCAAGCGGGCGCCAGCAGGCCTATGACGCGATGGAGATTTATCTCTGGTCGCGTGACGACGCGCGCCGCTCCTCGCCCGCCCACGGGCTCGCCGCCAAGATCCATCTGCTCGACCGCGCCGATGCGTCCTCGGCGCCCGCCGCGACCGATCCCTTCCTGCTGACCTGGTCCGGCCCCGGCGACCGGGCGATCTTCGACAAGCTCAAGGGGCTGGTCAAAGACGGCTATCTCGATCCCGGCGGCTTTGCGTTTTCCGGCCGGGCGGAGTTGCGCGACGTGGTGAGCGGCGTCAAGCCCGAGGCGTCGCCTTGCAAGGCGCTCGCCGACGGCGGCTGAGCGCGGTTGCGCGCTAAAGCCGGCGTGGCGCGCGCGGCAACCGCTCTATGGCCGCAGATAGATCCAGCCCTCGGCCTGCAAGTCCGCGAGCTTGACGACGCCGCCCTTCTCAGCCAGCACGAGGCCGGGCAGCATGTCGTCGAGCGTCCATTGACGCCTCGCAAGGGTGTTGGCGCAGGCGTAGAACACATCGCCCGCCGCCTGCTGCGCTGCGAGTTCGCGCTTCAGCCCCGCGTTGTCGGTAGGGGCGTGAAACAAGTTGAGCGCCGGGCCGTGGATGACGGCGGCGAGGTCGAGCGGTTGCGGGCCGCCGGCGCGGTGATTGCGCATGTTGGCGAGCGCGAAGCCGACTTTATCGACATCGGCGATGTGATAGACGACGCGGCGCGCCCGGGACGCTTGCGCCGCCGCCGGCGCGGCGAAGCCGAAAGCGAGGAGGCTCAGAAGGGTGCGGCGCTGCATGGGGGCTCCTGGTGTTGCCGCGCAGTCTCGCAGTTTCGCCGCCGTTCGTCACCGGCGCGTGCGGGTTGGGTGGGAACACATCGGCGTCCGATGAATTTCGTTAGGTATGCCGGCGGTGGCGACGGCCTTGGCGCCGTGGAGCGGCTGGCAGGGTCGAGGCGGCTATGTTAACGCTGGTTCGTCACCGTCGAGTCTTGCAAACGCGATGTGTTGCGGTAAGCGCGGTTGCGAGAGCGAGGTTCTCGGCGCGCCAACTAAGGAGACGCTCTATGGATCGAAGAAGCGTATTGGCCGCCGGGTTGATGGGGGCGGTGATGGCGGCGAGCGCCGTGCCCGCCCAGGCCGCGATGACCACGAGTGGGCTCAACGCGCCCGCGAGTGCGCCACTGGTGCAACTCGCGCAATTGGGATTCCCCAGCCCGGTCGATTTCCTGTTCGGCGGTCGCAGCTATTGCTGGTACGACGACGGCTGGCGCGGGCCCGGCTGGTACTGGTGCGGCTACGGCAACCGCGAGGGTTACGGCTGGGGCGGCGGCGAAGGCTTCCACGGGTGGACAACCCACCGCTATGAGCGCGATTGGCACGGCCACGGCGGCGGCATGCATCATGGCGGCGGTCACGGCGGCGGCGGTGGCGG
>DATNDU010000126.1:0-33501 GCA_035606915.1 Roseiarcus sp.
CTTGGAGCTTGTTCGACTCGTTCGCTCAAATCTGATGCACAGAAAGGATGTCTGCCGGATGCGTCAAAACATCCCTCCGCCCCCGCTCGACTCCCGACAGTTCGAACTCGATTTGGCGTCAACATGAGCCGGACAGCCGTGCGCTTGTCGCGGGCATGACGGAGAGGGCCTTTCGGCTCCTCCGGCTTGGCAATTACGCTCGATGTAAGATCTGGGTTCAATGCAGGATCTGGCTTAGGAACTGCCGCGTCCGCTCGTGCTGCGGCGCCGCGAAGAACGGCTCCGGCGCGTTGACCTCGACGATCTCGCCGCGGTCCATGAACACCACGCGGTCGGCGACTTGGCGGGCGAAGCCCATCTCGTGGGTGACGACCAGCATCGTCATGCCTTCGCGCGCCAGCCCGACCATGGTGTCGAGCACCTCCTTGACCATTTCCGGGTCGAGCGACGAGGTCGGCTCGTCGAATAGCATGATCTTCGGGCTCATGCACAGCGCGCGCGCAATCGCCACTCGCTGCTGCTGGCCGCCGGAAAGCTGGCCCGGATATTTGTTGGCCTGCTCGGGAATCTTCACTTTCTCCAGGAAGTGCATGGCGAGCGCCTCGGCCTCGCGCTTGGGCGTCTTGCGCACCCAGATCGGCGCCAGCGCGCAATTCTCCAGGATCGTCAGGTGCGGGAACAGGTTGAAGTTCTGGAACACCATGCCGACCTCGCGCCGCACCTCGTGGATCGAGCGCACGTCGGGCGTCAGTTCGACGCCGTCGACCTTGATGATTCCGCGCTGGTGCTCCTCCAACCGGTTGATGCAGCGAATCAACGTCGATTTGCCGGAGCCGGAAGGGCCGCAAACGACGATTCGCTGGCCGCGCGCCACTTCGAGGTCAATATTGCGCAACACGTGGAACGCGCCGAACCATTTGTGGACGCCGCGCATTTCGACTGCCAGTTCCGCCATTCGCCCCTCCGTAGCGTCCTTATGGCGGGGCTCGGCCGCTTACGCCATCGGCGCGAGCTTCGGCAGGTCGCGCACGGTGACAAAGCGGGGCGGCGCGTCCTCTTCGATCGGCGCCGGGGCAGGCAGGGCGGGCAGGAAATAATTGTCGCTGCGGTCGTCGTTGGCGAGCGACACTTCGCCAGCCAGCGTCGCGCCGCCCTCGGCCCAGAAGGCGTGGGCGATGAAGGGTTCGAGCGTCAGGCTTTCGCCGGGCTCCAGCGTTACCCGCGCGCCGGGCTGGAGGTCGAGCGTCTTGACGTCCTTCTGCGCGCGGAAGCGCTCGTTCAGCGGCGCGCCGGCGCGGTCGACCTTGACGAGTTCGACGACGAACTTCGCGCCGCCGCGGTTGACGATGTCCTCGGTCTTGACGATGTGATAATGGTGCGGCGTGCGTTGTCCGTCGTCGGCGAGCAGCACCTTTTCCGCATAGAGCCGGCCGCGCCCAAAACTGAGATGGCGCCAATCGCCCATGCGCAGCGTGAACACGCTCAAGCCGGCATGCGCGAACGCTCCGGGCTGGAACTCGACGATATTCCAGCCCAGGCCGCCTTCGAGGATGCGCGCGGCGGCGGCGGGGTCGGTGCGATAGTCGTCCTCGCCCCATAAAGCGAAGGGCGGCAGGCGGACGCCGCAGCGTTCGCAGAAACCGAGCATCGTCTCGATGCGTGCGTCGATGAACGACCGCTTCACGTCGCCTCCGGAGGGCTTAAGCCGGCTTGCCTGCCTTGGCCGCCTTGGCGCGCTCGATGCCTTCCGAAACCAGCTTGCGCGCTTCCGCCGCATCGCCCCAACGCACGATCCGCACCCATTTGTTGGGCTCCAGATCCTTGTAGTGGGCGAAGAAATGCTCGATCTGCTTCATCGTGATGTCAGGCAGATCGGTGTAGTTGGCGATCTTGGCGTAGCGTTGCGTCAGCTTAGGGATGGGCACCGCCAGCAGCTTCTCGTCGCCGCCGGCCTCATCCTCCATGATGAGTACGCCGACGATGCGGCATTTCATCACCGCGCCGGGGATGATGGCGCGGGTGTTGGCGACGATGACGTCGCAGGGGTCGCCGTCGTCCGACAGTGTGTGGGGGACGAAGCCGTAATTCCCGGGGTAGCGCATCGAGGTGTAGAGAAAGCGGTCGACGAACAGCGCGCCGCTCGCCTTGTCCATCTCGTATTTGATCGGCTCGCCCCCTATCGGCACCTCGATAACGACATTGACCTCCTCGGGAGCCTTGTCGCCGTAGCTGATGGCGTCCAAATTCATCCTGTAAATCCTGTAATGGCGCGCTATTCAAAACCGAAGGCGATGCGCTCGCGCGATTCCTCGCCGAAGCGCTCGCGGGCGCGGCGCACGATCGTGCCGCCCCGGCGGCGATAAAACTCGATAGCGCGTTCGTTGCCGCCGAGCGCCCAGACGACGAAGGTCGGAAAACCATGCGCCGCGAGATCGGCGCGCGCCGCTTCGAACATGCGCTTGCCGAGGCCGACGCCCTGATATTCGGGGGCCAGGTAAAGTTCGAAAATCTCGCCGCCATAGCCGAGCGCCGGCATCCGGTTGCGGCCGTAGCTGGCATAGCCGGCCACCGTGTCGGCGAAATCGAGCACCATCAGCCGCGTGCCGGCGCGGATCGCCTGGCGCCACCAGGCCGGGCCGCGCCGCTCGACCATGCGCTCCAACTCACGTCCGGGGATGATGCCGCGATAGGCGTCGCGCCACGCCGCGTCGTGCACGCGCGCGATCTTGTCCTCGTCGCCAAGGCGCGCCACCCGAACGGATATGAGGGTCTCCACCATGCTGGCGAGGTTACGTCCGGCTCTGCCCAAGTCGCAAGGTCTTGACAGCGGAAGCGCGGCAAAATTTTCGTAACGACGCCACGCTTCGGCTTTTCCTTGCTTGCATGTATGGCGTTGGCAAGGTCCGAATCACGGAGTTTGGGGTATGCGACGTCGCCTGGGCGGCGCCATTGCGGCGTTCGCCGCGTTGATTTCGTTCGCCGCGCCGGCTCAGACGCTGCGCGCGACTTACGCCATCTCGCTGCTCGGCCTACCGATCGGCGCCGGCTTTGTGAAGGCGGTGATTACACCGACCAGCTATGCCATCGACGGCCGCGCCAAGCTCAACGCGCTGGCGAGCCTGGTCAGCAGTTCGCGCGGCGCTTCCATCGGCCACGGCGCGATCGTCGAGCGGCGCATTTCGCCGACGACTTTCGCCACCACGGCGGCCAATGCCCGCTCGACTCGCACCATCCGCATGGCGCTGAAGGGCAATGCTGTCGTCGCGGTCGACATCTCGCCGCCGTTCGCCGAGTATCCCGACCGCGTGCCGCTGCGCCCGCAGGACACGCACGACATCATCGATCCCGTCGGCGCTTTTGTCTTCCTCGCGCCGCCCATCGGCCCCGCCGTCTCCCCGGCCGCCTGCGACCGCACGCTGCCGATCTTCGACGGCTACACCCGTTTCGATCTCAAGCTCAGCTACGCCGGCGAGCGGCGGGTGAAGGCCAAGGGCTACAGCGGCCCCGTCGCGATGTGCAACGTGCGCTACGCGCCGATCGCCGGCCATCGCAAGGACCGCCCGGCGACGAAATACATGGAGGAGAATCGCGGCCTCCAGATCTGGCTCGCCCCGGTCGAGGGGACAGGCGCGCTGGTCCCCTTCCGCGTCTCGATCAAAACCATGGTTGGCGTGCTCGCCATCGAGGCGACGGACTTCTCGGTCAGTAAATAGCCGGCGTCAGCGCGGGCCGAGCGCGTTCTCCAACTGCTGCTTGGTCATTCGTGAGCGGCCGTGTACGCCCTTGCGCCGCGCTTTGGCGTAAAGTTCCTGGCGGGTGTGGCCGTCGCGCCGACGCGCCCGCGCGGTCGCCGCCTTCTTGCCGCGCGCTGTCGGCGCGCGGGCATCGAGGCCGCCCATCGCGCGCGTGCTCTCGCGCTTGCCGCGCGCACCAAGGCGCGACTTGCCCTCGCGCTCTTGCTGGGCCGTCTTGCCCTCGGCTTCCTTGCGCTCGGTCTTGCGCTCGTTGCGCTGGTTCTTGCCGGGGCTCTCATACTTGGAGGCGCCGGATTCCTTCAGCGCGATCGCGATCGCCTGGCCGCGAGTTTTGACCGGACCGGCCTTGCCGCCGGGGCCGCTTTTCAGCTCGCCGTGTTTGTACTCATGCATCACGCGTCCTGTGATGCGCTTCTGTCGGGCTGTCTCAGCCATCTCGGGCTCCTCACATAAGAGTGCTTGGAATCAACCACAGCGACGTCAACGGGTTCCCCGCGTCAGCCGGATCGGCAGCCGCGCGAACTGGCGCAGCGTGTTGTTGAGCTTGCGCGTCGGCTCGCCGACCAGCGCGATGCCGGCGAAGCGCTTCACCAAAGCGGCGAGCATGACCTCGGTCTCCAGCCGCGCCAGCATCTGCCCCACGCACATATGGATGCCGGCGCCGAAGGCGGCGTGGCCGCCAGCCTTGCGCGTCACGTCGAAGCGCTCCGGGTTTTCCCAGCGGCGGGGATCGCGATTGGCGCCGGCGAGGAACAGCAGGATCTTAGCGTCCTGCGGCAGCGCCACGCCGCCGAGTTCGGCAGCCCGCGTCGTGGTGCGGAAGAAGGTCTGCACCGGCGATTCGAAGCGCAGCATCTCGTCGAAGGCGGGGCGCAGCAGCGCCGGGTTCTCCCGCAGCTTGCGCCATTCCCCGGGGTTGGCGGCCAGCGCATAGAGCGCGTTGCCGATGCCGATGATGGTGGTGTCGAGCCCGGCGGTCAGCATCGAGCGCACCAGCAGCGGCGCCTCCTCAGCGGTAATCTCGCGGCTATCGACGGCGGCCCAGACGACGGCGCCGAG
The DNA here is from genome assembly GCA_035606915.1 of Roseiarcus sp. GTDB lineage: Bacteria > Pseudomonadota > Alphaproteobacteria > Rhizobiales > Beijerinckiaceae > Roseiarcus. The sequence goes on from DATNDU010000126.1 coordinate 4,815, forward strand.
CCCGTCCGGCGCGAGCGCTTCGCGCGCGCATTGCGCGGTGATCCAGCCGACGACGCGGGCGGCGTCGCGCATGGAAGTCTCGAAATGCTTGTTGCGCGGGCCGAAGGCGTTGAACGCCATCGAGCCGTAGGGCAGCAGATTTTCCAGGCCATCCGGCCCGAGCCCTATCGCGCCGGGAAACACCGAGAGCGGATAGGCTTCCGCAATGTCGGGAATGGCGTCAATCTTACCGTCGGGGAGCGCGTCGGCGAGTTTTTCGGCGGCGGCCTGGAAGCTTGCCCGCAGTCCCGCCATCGCCTTGGCCGACAGCGCGCGGTTGAGCACGGTGCGGCTGCGGCTGTGCAGCGGCGGGTCGGCCTCCAGGATGAGGCTTGGCGGCCGCCACGGCTTGGAGCGGCGGAAATCCTCCAAGCCGACGCCGGCGGCGGAGGAGAAGGTCTCCCAGTCGCTGAGCCCGGCGGTCACCTCGGCGTGGCGGGCGGAGGCGTAGATTCGATAGCTGTCGAGAAACACCACCGGGCCGGCGTCGCGGATTTGGGCGTGGAAAGGGTAGGGGTCGGTCAGGAAGGCGTCGTCGAAGGGGTCGAGGTCGAGCCTCGGCGCAGTCGTCGTCATTCCGTCCTCCCGCTTGGCGTCGTTGCATTTAAGCCGGTCGGCGGCAGGAAATCGAGCCCCTTGCCAGCGGTTGCGATTCGGCTTACCGCTGGCCGCGATGGGGATGGGGTTCCCCCGATAACCGCCCGCGAGGGCTGATGACTCCTACCGCAGACGTCGCGGTAGGGGTGTGTCCGCAGCCCGCCGCCAGGCGGGTTTTTCATGCCCGCCGCCTTGAAGGAGCGCGCATGAACTTTTCCTCCGTCCTTGCCGTCGCGCTTGGCGGCGCCCTTGGGAGCCTCGCCCGCTATGGCGTCTCGGCGCTGGCGCTGCCGATCAGCCGCGAGTTGCCGCTGGGCACGCTCATCATCAATATCGTCGGCAGCGTCGTCATCGGCTTCTTCGGCACGATGACGCTGGCGCATGGCAAGTTTCCAGCGCCCGAGCCGTGGCGGCTGTTCGTTCTGGTCGGCGTCTGCGGCGGCTTCACCACCTTTTCCTCGTTCAGCTTGCAGACCTTCGATCTGATGCGCTCCGGCTACATGAGCCGGGCGCTGTTCTATGTCGCGGCCTCGGTCGTGCTTTGCGTGCTCGGCGTCGGTTTGGGCCACATGCTCGCCGCGCGGCTGAACGGCGGCGCCGTCGCGGTCACGCAATACGTGATGGAGGAGGAGGCTTAAGGGCGCGTCTGCCCATCTCCGCGCACCTCATATTTGAAGGTGCAGAGCTGTTCGACGCCGACCGGCCCGCGCGCGTGCATGCGCCCGGTGGCGATGCCGATTTCGGCCCCGAAGCCGAACTCGCCGCCGTCGGCGAATTGCGTCGAGGCGTTGTGCAAGACGATGGCGGAATCGACTTCGCGCAAGAAACGCTCGGCCGCCGCCTTTTCCTCGGTGAGGATTGCGTCGGTGTGGTGCGAGCCGTAGCTCTCGATATGGGCGATGGCCTCGTCGAGCCCGGCGACGACGCGCACCGCGATAATGGCATCGAGATATTCCGTCCGCCAATCTTCCTCAGTGGCCGGCGTCGCCCCCGGCCACAGCGCGCAAATCTCCGCGTCGCCGCGAATCGCGCAGCCGGCGGCGGCCAGCGCTTCAAGCAGCGGGCGCGCCAAGCGCGGCAAGGCGGGGCGGGCAACGAGAAGGGTCTCGGCCGCCCCGCAGACGCCGGTGCGGCGCATCTTCGAGTTGACGACCAGCTTCACCGCCTTGTCGAGATCGGCGGTCTCATCGACATAGACATGCACGAGGCCTTCGAGATGCGCGAACACCGGCACCCGCGCCTCGCGCTGCACGCGCTCGACCAGCGACTTGCCGCCGCGCGGCACGATGACGTCGATGGCGCCGTCGAGGCCGGCCAGCATCTCGCCGACCGCCTCGCGCGCCGTGAACGGCGCCCGCGAGATCGCCGCCGCCGGCAGGCCGGCCTCGACCAGGCCGGCGACCAGACAGGCGTGGATCGCGGCGGAGGACTGGAAACTATCGGAGCCGCCGCGCAGTAGCACGGCGTTGCCGCTCTTCAGGCACAGCGCGCCGGCGTCGGCGGTGACGTTCGGCCTGCTCTCGTAGATGACGCCGACGACGCCGAGCGGCGTCGCCACGCGCTCGATTTTCAGGCCGTTAGGCCGCTCGAAGCTCGCCAGCACCCGCCCAACGGGATCGGGCAAAGCGGCGATCTCCTCGACGGCGCGGGCGATGGCCTCGATGCGGGCGTCGGTGAGCGTCAGCCGGTCGAGGAATGAGGCCGCCAGGCCGCGCGCGCGCGCTTCAGTGAGGTCGCGCGCGTTGGCGGCGAGGATATCAGGCGCGCGCTCGCGCAGAGATCGGGCGGCGGCGGTCAGGGCGCGGGTCTTCTGCTCCGCCGGCGCGTTGGCGATGACGCGGGCGGCGGCGCGAACGCGGCCGCCGATCTCGCGCATGGCGGCGCGGACGTCGGTTGCGGCGGTGAGGACGGCGGACATGGAGCGGCACTCGGGCGAAATCGGGCAGCCCCATAACACGCTCGCCGCGCCGGCGCGACTTCGGCTATGCTCGGCGCTCGCCAAGGGAGCCCCGCCATGCGCATCAATCCGGTGTTTCTGTTCGACCTCGACGGTACCCTCGTCGACAGCGTCTACGAGCATGTGCTGGCCTGGAAACAGGCGCTCGACGCGGAGGGTCTGGCGCTTTCCGTCTGGCGCATCCATCGCAAAATCGGCATGAGCGGCGGCCTGTTCACCAACCAGTTGGCGCGCGAGACCGGGGTCGATCTCGACGAGGCGCGGCTGGCGCGGGTCGGCGCCGCCCACGCCGAGGCCTATCGCGGCATGGGCCGGACAATCCGGCCGCTGCCCGGCGCGCGCGAACTCCTCGCCTATCTATCCGAGAAGTCCATTCCCTGGGCGATCGCCACCAGCGGCAAGATGGAGACGGCGGCCGTCAACCTCAAGGCGCTCGGCGTCGATCCCGCCAAATCCATAGTGGTGACGCGCGATCAGGTCGCCCGCGCCAAGCCTGACCCGGATTTGTTCCTGGCCGCCGCGGCGCGGCTCGGCGCGCCGATCGAGACCGCCTATGTCGTCGGCGACTCGATCTGGGACATGCTGGCGGCGGCGCGGGCGCGGGCGCTCGGCGTCGGTCTGCTCAGCGGCGGTTATGGCGAGCGCGAGTTGCAACAGGCCTCGGCGTTGCGGGTCTACGAAGACCCCGCCGACATGCTCGCCCATATCTACGAACTCGGCGGCGGCCGCTGAACGGCTTCACCCGCCGCTCACCGCCGTCAGCACATAGACGTCGGCCCCCGGCGCGAGCGCGGTGTCGAGCCGCGTCCGTCGGCCGTCGACGAACACGTTGATGTGACGGCGGATCGCCGGCGTCGTGTCGCAAAGGCGGTCGCGCATGCCGGGCCAGCGCGCCTCCAGCCCGTCGATGACGTCGGCGACGGTCTCAGCCTCGATGCGCACGACGCGCTCGGCGTCTGGAAACAGCGTCGTCAGCAGCAGCGGCAGGCGAACGACGGCGGGGGCGCGCATCAGCGGCTCGTCAGCGTCTCGACCGAGGAGATCGCCGGCAGGTCGCGCACTATGCAATCCCAAGTCTCGCCCTCGTCGGCGCTGGCGTAGACCGAGCCGTTGCTGGCGCCGAAATAGACGCCGGCGGGATCGAGCGCGTCGGTCGCCATCGCCTGCCGCATGACGCCGAAATAGGCGCCGCTCTGCGGCAGACCGGCGCGCCGATCCGACCAGCGCGCGCCGCCGTCGCGCGAGCGCCAGACCGCGGCGCGGGCGTCCGGCGGGTAGCGGCCGGCATCGGCGCCGTTGAGCGGCAGGAAAAACAGCGTGTCGGGGTCGCGCGGGTGGGCGGCGACCGGGAAACCGAAGCTCGACGGCAGGCCCGCCTCGATGCTTTTCCAGTTAAGGCCGCCGTCGTCGCTGCGGTACATGCCGCAATGGTTCTGCTGATAGAGCCGGTTGGAATGTCCCGGCGCGAGCGTCAGATTATGCACGCACTGGCCGAACTCGGGATAACGTTGGCCCTCGGGCAGGTAATCGCAGCGGGTGCCGGAATTGCGCGGGCTCCAGGTTTCGCCGCCGTCCTCGGTGTAGAAAACGCCGACCGAGGAAATTCCGACCCAAAGCCGGCGCGGGTCGGCGGGATCGGTGACGATCGTGTGCAGGATGAGCCCGGCGCCGCCCGGCTGCCACTCCGGCCGCGACGGATGCCGCCTGAGGCCGGCGACCTCGCGAAAGCTCGCGCCGTCGTCGTCGCTGACGAACAGGCCGGCGGGTTCGACGCCGACATAGAGCCGGCCGTGCGCGGCGTGTACGCTCCAGGCGCATTGCACCGGCGTCTCGCCTTCGGGGTAGGCGAGGCCCTGGCTGGAATGGGTCCAAGTGGCGCCGAAATCGCGCGATCGCCACACCGCCGGGCCGAACCAGGCGTTGCCGCCGGCGCCGTAGATCGCCCCGGAGGCGGGATCGGCGGCGACATGGGTCAACGGCCAATGCTCGCAGTATGGCCCTCGGAGCCGCCAGTCGCGACGGCCCGCGTCGCTCTCCAGAATGAAGGCCCCCTTTTTGGAGCCGACCAGCACTCGCACGTCCATGCCGTCCTCCCGTTCTCAAACATCCAACAATGCCGCGAAAGTCGGGCTCGTCAAGGGGGTGCGCGGCGGCGCGGCCCGCGTTACAACGCTGCGGTCCGACGCTGCCGGGGAGCCCGCCGCTTTGATCGCCGCATCAGCCAAACCCATTCGCCGCCGCCCGCTCGGCGCCCGCACCGGCGTCGAGGTCACGGAACTCGGCCTCGGCACGGCGCCGCTCGGCGAGACCTTCGACGTCATCGAGGAGGACGAGGCCCGCGCATTGCTCGACGCCGCCTGGGATGGCGGCGTGCGCTATTTCGACACCTCGCCGTGGTACGGCAAGGGGCAGGCCGAGCACCGGCTCGGCCGCGCGCTCTACCGCAAGCCGCGCGGCGATTACGTCATTTCCTCGAAGATCGGCCGCGTGCTGCGTCGGCCGCTGAAGGCGGGGCCGTTCCAGCGCGATTCCGACTGGATCGGCGGCCTCGAATTCGCCCACGACATGGACTACAGCTACGATGGCGTGATGCGCTCGTTCGAGGACAGTCTCCAGCGATTGGGGATCAACCGCATCGACGTGCTGCTGATCCACGACCTCGACACCTGGCATTTCAAGACCGAGGCCAAAGTGGCGCCGTATTGGAATCAGCTCGCGACCGGCGGCTGGCGGGCGCTGGAGTCGTTGCGCGATCAGGGCGTCATCAAAGGCATCGGCGCCGGCTTCAACACCATGGGCACGATCCCGAAATATCTCGACGCCTTCGACATGGATTTCTTCCTCATCGCGATGCGTTACACGCTGCTGGAGCAGGATGTGCTCGACGTGGAGTTCCCGGCCTGCGCCGCACGCGGCGTCGGCATCGTGATCGGCGGCACGTATAATTCCGGTATTCTCGCCACCGGCGCCACGCCGCACGCCCGTTACAACTATTCGCCGGCCGGCCCGGAGATTCTGGCCCGCGTCGCCCGCATGGAGGCGGTGTGCAGGCGTCACAATGTGCCGCTCGCCGCTGCGGCGCTGCAATTCCCGCTCGGACATCCCATCGTCGCTTCGGTGATCCCCGGCGCGATTGCGCGGCGCGAGGTCGAGGGGAACATCGCCGCGTTCCAGCACCCGATCCCCGCCGATCTGTGGGCGGAACTCAAACACGAGAAGCTGATCCGCGCCGACGCGCCGGTTCCGGACTCATGAGCCTCGAAGCGACCTATCGCGGCTATCTCGCCTGCCTCAACGCGCAGAATTGGCCGAGCCTCGGCCGCTTCGTCGCCGACAACGCCCAACGCAACGGCGAGTTGCTGGGGCTCGCCGGCTATCGCGCCATGCTGGAGGCGGATTTCCGCGCCATCCCCGATCTGGCTTTCGTCGTCGAACTGCTGGCGGTCGATGCGCCCTATGTCGCGGCGAGGCTGCGTTTCGATTGCTCGCCGCGCGGCGAGTTCCTGGGCCTGCCGGTCAACGGACGGCGCGTTATCTTCGCCGAGAACGTGTTCTATCGCTTCGAGGCAGGCAAGATCGCAGAGGTCTGGTCGGTGATCGATAAGACGGCGATCGAGGCGCAGTTGGGCAATGGCGAATAGCGGTCGCGCGAAACCGCGAAGCTTGAGGCGGCCAACGATTCTATCTGATCCGATAAGTCGCACCGCCATATCTCTTTGACGCCGCACCTTTACAACGCTCCCTATTACGGATAATAAATATCCTTATGGATGTTTGATATCCGTAACGTGCAAGGAGTACCCCATGCCTCGGTTCGACTACTTCAAGCTGTCCACGGAGTTGGCGAAGAAATACAGCGATTTTTCCCAGGCCGTGGCGAAAGGCGCGATCGACGCCAAGCTCGTTCATCTCATCGAGTTGCGCGCGTCGCAAATCAACGGCTGCGCCTTCTGCGTCGATATGCATGTGAAGCAGTTGAAGATTGCCGGCGAGAGCGAGTTGCGGCTGTATCATGTGGTCATCTGGCGTGAGTCGCCGCTGTTCGACGCGCGTGAGCGGGCGGCGCTCGAATGGGCTGAAGTCTTGACGCAACTGCCGGCGCATGGCGTGCCGGACGAGGTCTACGAGCGCGTGCGCATTCAGTTCTCGGAGAAGGAGATCGCCGATCTCACTTTCGCTATCGTGGCCATAAATGGCTGGAACCGGATCAACGTCGCCACACAAACTGTCCCTGGGTCCAGGGACGCGCTCTTAGGTTTGACCAAAGCGGGTTTGAGCGTTGCAGCTTAGAAACCAGGTTGAGTGGGCGCTGCATTGCTGTTCCGTCCTCGCCGGCTTGCCGGCGGGGCGCTATCTTTCGACCAAAGCGCTGGCGGAACTGCATGGCGTCCCGAAGGAATATTTGTCCAAGGCGATGCAGGGCCTCTCGCAAGCCGGGCTCGTTCAGGGCACGCTCGGCCCCTCGGGGGGCTATCGCCTGGCAAAGAGGCCGGCGCAGATCTCCTTCCTGGACATTGTCGAGGCGGTCGAGGGCAAGTCATCGAGCTTCGTGTGCGCCAATATCCGCAGCAACAATCCCTGCCTGCCGCGCAGCCATTGCTTCGATGGCGCTTGCGCGATCGCGCGGGTGATGTGGGACGCGGACCAAGCCTGGCGTGACAAACTGCGAAGCGTCACGCTCGCCGATCTGTCGAAAGCCATGCGACAGACAGTGTCGGCGGATTTGCTGGAGAAAATGCAGCAATGGGTGATGGAGCGCAGCTAGAGGTTCAAACCTAACGGTTGATGCCCAGCCACCGGTCGCTTGCAATGCCCGACTTCGAACCGAGCGGGCCGTGTCTGCGCCACCCCCCTCATCCTGAGGAGCCCCGAAGGGGCCTCGAAGGACGCTCGTTGGCCCGACCTTTTCTACAATCAACCGCTGCCTCGCACAACCGGCGGCGCAAGCTGGAACGCCCTTCGAGGCTACGCTTCGCTTCGCGCCTCAGGGCGAGGTCGGTGGATTGCGCGAGGAGTCCGCAAATTGCCGATCGTGTTGAACTACCGCCATGGCGAGCGCGCTCTCATGGCTGAAACGCGCTCTTATAAGCTTCCCGCAGCGCCGACTTCTGCACTTTGCCCATCGCGTTGCGCGGCAGCGCCTCGACGAAGAATACGCGCTTGGGTTGTTTGAACTTGGCCAGCCGGTCCTCCAGCGCGTCGCGGATGGCGAATTCGTCGATCGAGGCTCCGGGCACGCGCACCACCACCGCCGCCACGCCTTCGCCGAAATCGGGATGCGCGAGGCCGACGACGGCGCTCTCGACGACGCCTTCCATCGCGTCGATCTCGACCTCGACCTCTTTCGGATAAACGTTGAAGCCGCCGGAGATGATGAGGTCCTTGGCGCGGCCGACGATATGGACGTAGCCGCGCTCGTCGATCTCGCCGAGGTCGCCGGTGATGAAGAAGCCGTCGGGGCGGAATTCGGCGGCGGTTTTCTCCGGCATCCGCCAATAGCCCTTGAACACGTTCGGCCCCTTGACCTCGATGACGCCAACCGCGCCTTGCGGCAAGATGGCGCCGGTGGGCTCAGCGACGCGCAAGCTGACGCCGGGTAACGGAAAGCCGACGGCGCCGGCGACGCGGTCGCCGTTGTAGGGGTTCGAGGCAATCATGTTGGTTTCGGTCATGCCGTAGCGTTCGAGGATGGCGTGGCCGGTGCTCTCGCGCCAGCGCTGATGCGTCTCGGCGAGCAGCGGGGCCGAGCCGGAGGTGAACAGGCGCATGCGCCGCGTCGCCTCGCGCGTCAGGCCCGGATGTTCGAGCAGGCGCGTGTAGTAGGTCGGCACGCCCATCAGCGAGGTGGCGCGCGGCATCGCCGCCATGATCGCGTCGGCGTCGAATTTGGGCTGGAAAATCATTGTCGCGCCGGCCAGCAACGCTACGTTGGTGGCCACGAACAGGCCGTGCGTGTGATAGACCGGCAGAGCGTGGATCAACACATCGTCGGCGGTGAAGCGCCAGAGGCCGACCAGGGCCTCGGCGTTGGAGGACAGGTTCTCGTGCGTCAGCATGGCGCCCTTGGAGCGCCCGGTGGTGCCGGAAGTGTAGAGGATGGCGGCGAGGTCGTCGGGCGCGCGCGATACGCTCGGCAGTTCCTCGGACGTCGCCGCAACGCGGGCGAGAAACGTCCCGTCGCCGTGGTCGCCGAGGCTTTCGACGGCGCGCAGCGTCAGTCGCTCGCCCAAGGCGCGCATGGCTGCGAGCTGTGGCGGGCGGCAGAGGGTCAGCGCCGGCTCGGCGTCGCCGAGGAAATATTCGATCTCCGCCAGCGTATAGGCGGTATTGAGCGGCAGCAGCGCGGCGCCGGCGCGAAAGCAGGCGAGCGCCAGCGCGATGGCGTCGGGCGATTTGTCGATTTGCACCGCCACCCGGTCGCCGGGCTCGACGCCGAGGTCGACGAGGGCGCGCGCCATGCGGCCGGCGCGGGCGTAAAGCTCACCATAGGAGATAACTTGGCCGTCCGGGGTCTCGATGGCGATCTTTGCGGGGTCGGTCGCGCGGGCGCGCAGGAGATCGTGGACATTGGCGGACATCGGCGGAACCCTCGGACAGCGTTGGCGGGTTTATAGACCTGCCCAGCGCAGGTGAGAAAGCGTGATTTGCCTTAATGAGCGCTTGGCTAAAAAGAGAGCGCTTGGCCGCAAAGGGCGCGAGCGCGAGGAGGAAGCCATGAGTGTGTTCGAACGCGGCAATGTTGCGGTGGTCACCGGCGCGGCGAGCGGCATCGGCCGCGCGGCGGCGCAAATATTCGCAGGCCGCGGCATGAAGCTGTGCCTGTTCGACCGCGAGGCCAAAGCGCTTGCCGAACTGGCCGCGAGCCTGCCGGGGCAGGTGCGGGCGATCGTCGGCGACGTGTCGGTCCACGAGGACGTCGAGCGGTTGCGCGACGCGGCGTATGACGCCTTTGGCGCGGTGCATGTGCTGATGAACAACGCCGCCGTCGGCCGCGGCTCGAAAAGCTGGGGCACGCTGGCGCGTTGGCAAGCCATCCTCGACATCAACCTGTGGGGCGTCATCCACGGCGTCGACGCCTTTGCGCCGCGCATGTTGGCGCAGGGCGCGCCCGCCGCGATCGTCAACACCGGCTCGAAGCAGGGCATCACCAATCCGCCGGGCGACCCTGCCTATGCGGTGGCCAAGGCCGGCGTGCGGACGCTGACCGAGCAACTCGCCCATACGCTGCGCAACGAGCCCGGCGGCCAGGTGAGCGCGCACCTGCTTGTGCCAGGATGGACCTTCACCGCCATGACCGCCGGCGACGACACCGAGAAACCCGCCGGGGCCTGGACGCCGGAGCAGGTGGTGGAGCGCATGATCGGCGCTGTCGAGGCCGGGGAGTTCTATGTCTACTGCCCCGACAATGTCGTCTCCGAGCCGCTCGACGCGCTGCGGCTGCAATGGAGCGTGGGCGACATCATCGACAAGCGCCCGGCGCTGTCGCGCTGGCATCCCGACTGGAAGGACAAGTTCGACGCTTACGTCGCCGAACGGCTGCGCTAAGCTAGGCCCATGTCCTGCAACACTTCCGTCGCCAGGCGGAAGGCGTCGAGCGCGACCGGAAAGCCGGCGTAACCGCCGAGATGCATGAGGATTTCCTGCAACTCGGCGACGCTGACGCCGTTGTTGACGGCGCCGCGCACATGCGCCTTGAATTCCTGCGGCCGGTTCATCACCGCCAGCACGCCGAGCGTCAGGATGCTGCGCGATTTGCGGTCGAGGCCGGGGCGGCCCCACAGGTCGCCCCAAGCCTTTTCCGTCGCGATCTCCTGGGCGGGCCAGTTGAAGTCGGTCGCCGCGTTCAGGCTGCGCTCGACATGGGCGTCGCCGAGCACTTCGCGGCGGATTTTCAGGCCGCGCTCGAAGCGCTCGGAGCGGGGACGGTTGGACATGGCGGAGCCTCCCTGGGACGGCGCCGCCGATAGCACGCGCCGGGCGCGCCGCAGAAATCTTTTCGCCGGGCGCCTTGACGGAGGGCGCGCGCGCCCCTACTTTGCGCGCCCAACCGAAGCCCGATGAGGCCGAAACGTGGCTATCCTTATTGTACGCTGTGCGCCGCGAGGTGGACGAACCTGAGGGTTCGCATCCACGGTAACGGCGCATGACCAGGCCCCTTCGAGGGCCTTTTTTATTGCCCTGAATACCCGAGCGCTTGAGGAGACGAGGATGACGAAGCAGATGACCGGCGCCGAAATGATCGTCGAGGCGCTGAAGGACCAGGGCGTCGAACATGTGTTCGGCTATCCCGGCGGCGCGGTGCTGCCGATCTATGACGCCTTGTTTGGCCAGAATCAGGTTCGTCATGTGCTCGTGCGTCAGGAGGGCGGGGCGGGCCATGCGGCGGAAGGCTACGCCCGCTCGACCGGCAAGGTCGGCGTGATGCTCGTCACCTCCGGCCCCGGCGCCACCAACGCCATCACCGCGCTGGCCGATGCGCTGATGGATTCGATTCCGCTCGTCTGCATCACCGGCCAGGTGCCGACGCATCTCATCGGCTCCGACGCCTTCCAGGAATGCGACACCACCGGCATCACCCGCAACTGCACCAAGCACAATTACCTGGTGCGCCGCATCGAGGATCTGCCGCGCATCCTGCACGAGGCGTTCTATGTCGCCTCGCAAGGGCGGCCGGGGCCGGTGGTCATCGACGTGCCGAAGGATATCCAATTCGCTACCGGGGCCTATCACTTCCCGCGCAATATCCAGCACAAGACCTATCAGCCGAGGCTGAAGGGCGACCAGGACAAGATCAAGCAAGCCATCGAGATGATGACGAGAGCCAAGCGACCGGTGTTCTACACCGGCGGCGGCGTCATCAACTCCGGGCCGAACGCCGCGACGCTGTTGCGCGAACTGGTGAAGTTGACCGGCTTCCCCATCACCTCGACGCTGATGGGCCTGGGCGCCTATCCGGCCTCGGACAAACACTGGCTTGGCATGCTCGGCATGCACGGCTCGTTCGAAGCCAACAACGCCATGCACGATTGCGATCTGATGATTTGCATCGGCGCCCGCTTCGACGACCGCATCACCGGCAGGCTCGACGCCTTCTCGCCGCACTCCAAGAAGATTCACATCGACATCGACCCGTCCTCGATCAACAAGAACGTCAAGATCGATCTCGGCATCATCGGCGATTGCGCGCATGTGCTGGAGGACATGGTGCGGCTGTGGCGTTCGCTGGCGGCGCGGCCGGAGGCCTCGGCGCTCGCCGATTGGTGGAAGAAGATCAACCATTGGCGCGAGCGCAACTCCTTCGGCTTCCGCAATTCGAAGGAGATCATCAAGCCGCAGCACGCGATCCAGCGGCTCTACGAACTGACCAGAGACCGCGACGTCTATATCACCACCGAAGTCGGCCAGCATCAGATGTGGGCGGCGCAGCATTATCGCTTCGAGGAGCCGAACCGCTGGATGACCTCGGGCGGCCTCGGCACGATGGGCTACGGCCTGCCGGCGGCGATCGGCGTGCAGATGGCGCATCCGAAATCGCTGGTCGTCGACATCGCCGGCGAGGCATCGATCCTGATGAACATCCAGGAGATGTCGACGGCGATCCAGTATCGCCTGCCGGTGAAGATCTTCATCGTCAACAACCAATATATGGGCATGGTGCGCCAGTGGCAGGAACTGCTGCACGGCGGCCGCTATTCCGAGAGCTACACCGATTCGCTGCCCGATTTCGTCAAGCTGGCGGAAGCCTATGGCGCGCGGGGCATCCGCTGCGCCGATCCGGCCAAGCTCGACGCGACGATCCTGGAGATGATCGAGACGCCGGGGCCGGTGGTCTTCGATTGCATCGTCGATCAGAAGGAGAACTGCTTCCCGATGATCCCGTCGGGCAAGGCGCATAACGAGATGCTGCTCGCCGAGTTGGAGGACGACGCCGGCGTCGAACTCGGCAACGTCATCGACGAGCGCGGCAAGATGCTGGTGTAAGACCTGCCGTCTCCGCCATTCCCTCTCCCCGTTCTTCACGGGGAGACGGTGAGGGGCGGCCGCCGCTCCAGCGCCCTTTCCTGAAACACCCCTCGCCCCGACCCTCTCCCCGCAAGCCGGGAGAGGGAGGCGAACCGCCCGGACCGCCCATGTTTAGCCTCGCAGAACTCGAAACCGCCCACGCGCTGGTGCTTCAGACCTTGGCGCCGACGCCGGCTCTGCGCTGGCCGCTGCTCAGTGAGCGGCTCGGCGCCGAGGCGATCGTCAAACATGAGAACCACAACCCGACCGGCGCTTTCAAAGTCCGCGGCGGGCTGACCTTTGTCGACGCGCTGATGCGCCGCGCGCCGGCAACGCGGGCGCTCGTCTGCGCCACGCGCGGCAACCACGGCCAGAGCCTTGCGCTGGCTTGTCGCGGCGCCGGCCTGGCGCCGATCATCTATGTCCCGCACGGCAATTCGATCGAGAAGAATGCGGCGATGCGGGCGCTCGGCGCGCGGCTCGTCGAGCACGGCCGGGATTTCCAGGCGGCGCACGAGGAGGCGGGGCGCTTTGCGGCGCGCGAAGGCCACGCCCTCGCGCCGTCGTTCCATCGCGATCTCGTCAGCGGCGTCGCCACCTATTCGCTGGAGCTTTTGCGCGCCCATCCCGATCTCGATGTCATGTATGTGCCGATCGGTCTCGGCTCCGGCATTTGCGGCGCCATCGCCGCGCGCGACGCACTGGGGTTGCGCACGCAGATTGTTGGCGTGCAGGCCGAGGGCGCGCCGGCCTATGCGCTGTCGTTCGCCGCCGGCCGCGCGGTGACGACCGCCGCCGCCAACACCCACGCCGACGGCATGGCGACCCGCGCCCCCGACCCGGAGGCGCTCGACCTCATCATGCGCCGCGTCGCGCGCATCGTCGTCGTTAGCGACGACGAGATCGCCGCGGCGATCCGCGCCTATTGGACGGACACGCACAATCTCGCCGAAGGGGCGGGCGCGGCGGCGCTCGCCGCGGCTTGCCAAGAGAGAACGCGGCTTGCCGGCCGCAAGATCGGCCTCGTTCTCTCCGGCGGCAACATCGATTTCGAACTCTTTCAACGCTGGATCGCTGGGGAAGCCTGACATGAGCAAAGTCTATCCGCCGTCGCCCTATTCCTCGCCGATCGGCAAGCACAACCCCGAGAGCCACACGCTGTCGGTGCTGGTCGACAACGAACCGGGCGTGCTGGCGCGCGTCGTCGGGCTGTTCTCGGCGCGCTCGTTCAACATCGAGAGCCTGACGGTCGCCGAGGTCGCGCACGAGAACCATCTGTCGCGCATCACCATCGCCACTTCCGGCACGCCAGAGGTGATCGAGCAGGTGCGCCATCAGTTGGAGCGGCTGGTGCCGGTGCATTCCGTCACCGATCTCTCGCACGCCGCGCGCGCCATCGAACGCGAACTGGCGATGGTGAAGGTGCGCGGCAAGGGCGACAACCGGGTCGAGGCGCTTCAACTCGCGGAAGCCTTCCGCGTCAAGGTGATCGACGCGACGACGGAGAGCTTCATCTTCGAGATCACCGGCGCGCCGCGCAAGATCGACGATTTCGTCGATCTGATGCGCCCGATCGGGCTGGTCGAGGTGTCGCGCACCGGGGTGGCGGCGATCTCGCGTGGGCCAGAGCCAATCTGAGGCGCCGCGATCCCGGCGCTATTTGTAGAGTCGATCAAATTCCTCTTGCGATCTGACGACATGGAATTTTCGCGCGAACTCGATCAATTGCTGGTGCGGGTTCCAGTTCGGCGGAGGAGGAGTTCGGCGCGAGTGCCAGGCCATTTTCTTCTCCGTCACCCACCGTCGGCGCCATTCGTCGTAAGAAAATCCCTCGCTATTGTCATGGTAACCGAACTCAAAGCCGCAACAGTGGCAAATCTCATGGGAGCCTGCCTCGGAACTTGAACGTGGCGGCTCTTTCAGGTCGGGGTAACCGCATATCGGACAGAAGAATCTTGACGGGTAATTCACGGAGTTGTTGGTCTTTCCATCTATTGTGTACTTTCCGATTCGCGCGGGCCGGAGCCGATTTGGGGGTGACCTACGGGTCTTCAGGGACGCCGCCGGGCGGATCGGCGCGAGGCTGGACTTTCGCCAGGCGGCGTAATTGTTCGGCTGGGTTCCAGTTCGGTGGCGGGCCGTGGCGGGTGGACCAGGCCAATTTCTTCTCCATTATCCAGCGCCGGCGCCATTCGTCGTAAGTGAACCCCTTGTCGCCATCGGTATAGCCGAATTGAAAACCGCAGCAGGGACAAATCTCGTGCGACGGCCCCCCAGAACTTGAGCGCGGAGGGTGCTCCAAGCCTGGATAACCGCATATTGGACACATGAACCGCGACCAGCTATCCATAGCGTCCTCTTCTGTCTTTACTAGATCTAAGATTTCCATATTTTTTACACGAAATCCTGGTTGGTCATTGAAATAATTCTTAGATGTTGGTTTATAAAATGTAATCGTTTTTCCGTCAATAGTGTACATTCCGAATGTATTCGTCTTTGGTTCGTATATATATTCCGATCCATCGGGCTGGACCTTCCGTTGGTAGCCCATCCTCAGCTTCCATATAAAATTTGTTGGCTAGGCCAGCATAATCTTCCTCGTTTCTCGCGCCGAAATCGTCGCCATGATCGTCGAAATGTCGGTCAAGAGACTGTTGGTTCACCCACGTATCCGATGCGGTGGCGCTCAAATAGGTCTGTTCCGGCAGATCGGGAATTCGTATCCAAGGGGGACCGAGTGTGACTCCGGACCCGGGTGGAAGCTCCTGCGTTTTCCCGGTATCCGGATTGAAATAAGTCCCGCCTTCGTCTTGTTCGCGCTGCTCCTAGGGGAACGGCTCATCCACTTCAGCGGCGACATGAATAATCGACGCGCCCTCGACGCCGCCCGGCTTGGCGGGCGAAGCGGCTTCCGATCCGCTCTCTGTCCCGCTGCCGCCGGTCGGCGCGAATCAACCCGGATTGGGTGGCGCTCCCGCTCTGGGGTGTTTCGCTGGGTCCCAATCCTTTCCGATCCAGCCTGCTTCGGCGAGCGCGCTGAATTTTCGTAGCGCGCCACCGCCTTCTGTCTCGAAAGATTGCGGATCGGGCAGCTTCAACAGCAATGTCGCGATTTGGGCGCGCGCGATGTCGCCCTGATTGAGCGCGTCCGCGACAGCGGCGAGGCCGCGCAATTTCAATGAAACATCGATGGGAATCGCGAAAATCGAGGTCAGCGCGCTTGTGATTTCCGATGCCGGTCGCGGCCGCCAGCCAATGGCCTCCTCTTTGACCAGAAGCGGGACATTGGCCACGCGCGGCCCTTGTGCATCGCACTCAACGCTGCCAACCCGAAGCCGGAAGATGCGCTCTTCGTCCAACATTTGGCGTCCATAGATCTCGCAGAACGCCCTGTTGTGAACAAAAAGAGAACATAAGTCAAGAATTTTTGCCCCTCCAGTCTCAATTCTCGTCTCGGCCCTTCCCGATCCTGAGCAGTGTGAACATCGCCAGCGGCGGCAGTTCTCGCCGCTCGATCAGCCGCGCCTCCGGCCGCCCGGCAAGCCAATCGCCGACGGCGGAATAGGGGAAGCGCGGGCGCCAGCCGAGCCAATGGGCGGCGCTCTCCATCGCCGTCTCGACGCCGACCCGCCAGCCTTTCTCGGCGGCGAAATGGCTCATCACCACCAGTTCGCCCCCCGGTCGCACTACGCGCCACATCTCGTCGAGCGCTTGCGCGGGGTCCGGCACGACGCTCATCACATAGGGGGCGAGCGCAGCGTCGAAGACGGCGTCGCCGAAGCCGAGCGCCTGGGCGTCCATCTCGATCAGCGCCTTGACCTGGGCGAGCCCGAGCCGCGCCACGCGCTTGCGCGCGACATCGAGCATCGCCGGGCTGAGGTCGACGCCGGTGACGCCGGTGGTCGCCGGCAGCAGCGGCAGTTCAAGGCCGGTGCCGACGCCGACGACGAGAATTTCTCCGCCCGGGCCGGTTGCTCGGGCGGCAGCCTCCGCCGCCGCCCGCCGTCCGGGCTGGAACGGCAGGTTGAAGATCAGGTCGTAGACCGGCGCCCAACGATCATAAGCTGCGTCGGAGGCCCGCTGGTCCAGAGGACGGGCGGCCGTACTCATCGAAATTTCCCCTGACTCCATAACATCGCGATATATGCGTCATTTGCAAGACGTCTCAGGGGCGTTTTTGTTTCACCGCGTCCTCAAGCCGCATCTTGGCCGAGCCGGGGGCGAGCGGCTTCTGCTGGCTCGGATGCGGCGCCCAGCCGGCAAGCCAAAGGATTTCAAAGGTCGCGCGCACGCGGCCGTCGGCGTCGGCGAAGCGCTCGGCATAGGTTTGCGCGGCGCGCAAAAATAACTCGCGCGGCGCGAAACGGCGCGAGCGTTCGATCAGCGGATTGGTCGCCCCGAAGGCGCGCAGATCCCGCATCAGGGCGAACATGTCGGCATAGCGCACTGTGAAGCGGTCGCTGTCGACGACCGGCAGCGCGAAGCCGGCGCGCTGGAGCAGGCCGCCGAGAGCGCGCGCGTCGGCAAACGGGATGACGCGCGGGCTGGCGCCGCCGGTCAGTTCGCTCTCGGCAGCGAGCAGGCTGTCGCGCAATTCGCTCAGCGTGTCGCCGCCGGGCAGGGCGGCGATCAGCAGGCCGTCGGGCTTCAGCGCGCGGCGGATCTGGATCAGCGCGCCCGGCAGATCGTCGATCGCGTGCAAAGCGAGCAGCGAGACGACGAGATCGAAGGCGGCCTCGCCGATCGGCGTCTGTCCGGGATCGCCGATGCGGCCGTCAAAACGCCCGGCGCCGAGGCTCGCCGCAGTCGGCGCGATGCGCGTCACCCGCGCGGCCTTCAGCGCCGCCGCGGCATGTGGGCCGGGGGCGCCGAGGTCGAGCGCGTCGGCGAACTCGCGTTTAATCAGCGCCAACCGCTCTTCGAGGTCGTCGACGACGCGGCGGAGCAGGAAATCGGCGGGTGTGGCGGCCAGCGCTCGGTCGAGCCGGCGGGCGATCAGGGGGCGGTCGAATAGGTGGGGCGCGGACATGCCCGACGCTATGGCGCAATGGACCGTCCGCGCCAAGCCGCCTCACGCAGCGTTGTTTTCGCTGCCCTCGCGGGCGCAGCCGTTATAGGTTGCGTGCATGGACGCAACCCCGGCCCCGCCCTGGCGCGCGCGCGCCGCCGGCTGGCTCAACGCCGGCCGGCGCGCGGCGCTCGATATCGTGTTTCCGCCGAGTTGCCTGTCCTGCCGGGCGGCGGTGGCTGAGACGAATGCGCTTTGCGGCCGCTGCTGGGGCGCGATGCGCTTCATCGAGCGGCCGTTCTGCGACCGGTTGGGGCTGCCGTTCGAGCACGAGATGGGCGAGGGCGTGCTGTCGGCGCAGGCGGTCGACAATCCGCCGGTGTTCCAGCGCGCCCGCGCCGTCGTGCTGTTCGCAGAGGGGCCGGCGCGGCGGCTCGTGCATCGGCTCAAGTACTCGGACCGCATGGAGCTTGCGCGCCCGCTCGGCGCCTGGATGGCGCGCGCCGGCGCCGACGTCCTCGCCGACGCCGACGCGCTGGCGCCGGTGCCGCTGCATTACACGCGGCTGTGGCGGCGCCAGTTCAATCAATCGGCAGCGCTCGCCCGCGTTATCGGCGGGCTCGCCGGTAAGCCGGTGGAACTCGGCCTCGTCGAACGCGTGCGGTCGACGCGCTCGCAGGTCGGCCTGAGCCGGGCCGAGCGGGCGCAGAATTTGCAGGGCGCCTTTCGTTGTCCCGAAACGGCGCCGTTGCGCGGGCGGCGTATCGTGCTGGTCGACGACGTGCTGACCTCGGGGGCGACAGCCAACGCCACGGCGCGGGCGCTGCTGCGCGGCGGGGCGAAGGCGGTCGATGTGCTGGTATTCGCGCGCGTGGCGAAATGATTTGATTTATCGGGCGTTGCGCCGGTGCAAAGTCGTCACATATATTCGACCGTCAGGAGAATCGACGTGCCGCCGATCGTCATCTACACCAAGTCGAGCTGCCCCTATTGCCACGCCGCCAAGGATCTGCTGCGTCGCAAGGACGCGGCGTTCGAGGAAATCAGGGTCGATGGCGATCGCGCGGCGCAAGCGGCGATGGCGGTGAAGGCGGGCGGGCGCCGGACCGTGCCGCAGATTTTCATCGGCGATGCCCATGTCGGGGGTTGCGACGACCTCTACGCGCTGGATGAGGCGGGGCGGCTCGATCCGCTGCTCGCCGCATGATTAAATTCACCCTCGCCTGCGATCAGGACCACGAATTCGAGAGCTGGTTTCCCGACGGCGCCGCCTATGAGGAGCAGGCGCGGCGGGGCATGGTGGCCTGCCCGCAGTGCAATTCGCACCGCATCGCCAAGGCGCCGATGGCTCCCGCCATCGTCGCGCGCGGCAAGCCGGTGGCGTTGGTCGACGACAAGGCGCTGGCGATGCGCGAGGCGGTGAGGGCGCTGCGCCGCGAGATCGAGGCGCGCACCGACGACGTCGGCGAGGCGTTTCCCGCCGTGGCGCGCGCCATCCACGCCGGCGACGAGCCCGAGCGGGCGATCCGCGGCCAGGCCAATGTCGCCGAGGTCAAGGCGCTGGTCGAGGAGGGCGTGCGCATCGCCCCGCTGCCGGCGTTGCCGGACGAGGCGAACTGACCGCTGGCAATTGAAGCGGCGCCGCCCCTCACCCGCCCTCTCCCCCGTGAAGAACGGAGAGAGGGAAAGAAAGTGCGACCCTCACACGTGGCCGAGGATCGGCTTCGGCTTATAGGGCGCCTCCAGCTTGGCGATCGTCTGCGCGTCGAGCTTCAGCGCCAACGCCGCCACCGCATCCTCCAGGTGATGCGGCTTCGAGGCGCCGATGATCGGCGCGGTGACGAACGGCTTCGACAACACCCAGGCGAGCGCCACCACCGCTGGCTTGGCGCCGAGATCGCGCGCCGCCTCGACCACCTTGAGCCGGATTTCCTCGTCCTGCGGCGTGCCGAGGCCGAGCGTGACGCTGAACGGATCGCTGCGGCCGCGCACGGTGGCGGCATTGGCGCCGACGCCGGAGCCGGCGAGATAGCCGCGCGCGATCGGCGACCAGGGGATGACCGCGATGCCCTCGCTGGCGCACAGCGGCATCATCTCGCGCTCCTCCTCGCGATAGACTAGGTTGTAGAAATTCTGCATGGATGCGAATTCCACCTGCCCCCGCGCGCGCGAAATCGCCAGCATTTTGGCGAATTGCCAAGCATACATCGATGACGCGCCGACATAGAGCGCCTTGCCGGCGCGCACGACGTCGTTGAGCGCCTCCAAGGTTTCCTCCATCGGCGTCGCGGGGTCGAAGCGGTGGATCTGGTAGAGATCGACATAATCCGTGCCCAGCCGCTTCAGCGAGGCGTCGATGGCCTCCAGAATGTGCTTGCGCGACAAGCCCCCGGCATTGGGATATTCGCCCATTTTGCCATGAACTTTTGTGGCGACGACGACCTCCTGGCGCTTGGCGAAATCCTTCAGCGCCCGGCCGGTGATCTCCTCGCTGACGCCGATAGAGTAAACGTCGGCGGTGTCGAAGAAATTGATGCCGCGCTCGATCGCCTCGCGGAAGAACGGCCGCGAGGCTTCCTCATCCAGCACCCAGTCGCGCCATTTGGCCGAGCCGTAGGTCATGCAGCCCAGGCACAGGCGCGACACCTTGAGCCCGGTCTTGCCGAAGCGGACGTAATCCATTTGGGTCTCCGATTGCCTCGCGTGGCGTTCCGTTCGTATACGGCTGTCGGCCGCGAATGCGCAGGATAGTTTGGTCCTTCCGGCGAGCCAAGCTGAAGCGCGTGCAAGGAGTTCAAATGGCCGTCAAGCCGAAGACCTGGGACTTCTGGATCGACCGCGGAGGCACCTTCACCGACATCATCGGCCGCGACGTCAAGGGCGCGTTGCATGCGCGCAAGCTGCTCTCCGAGAGCCCCGCCTATAAGGACGCCGCCGTGCAGGGCATCCGCGACCTGCTGCGGCTCGCCGATGGCGCGCCGATCCCGGAAGGCGCCATCGGCTTCGTCAAGATGGGCACCACCGTCGCCACCAATGCGCTGCTGGAGCGCGCCGGCGAGCGGGTGGCGCTGCTCGCGACGCGCGGTTTCCGCGACGCGCTGGAGATCGGCTATCAGGCGCGGCCGAAGATCTTCGCCAAGGAAGTCGTCAAGCCGAGCCAGCTTTACGCCGAGGTCGTCGAGATCGACGAGCGCGTTTTGGCCGATGGCGCGGTCGAGCAGGCCCCGGACACAGTCGCCGTGCGCGCGACGCTGGCGGATTTGCGCGGGCGCGGCTTCGATGCGCTCGCCATCGTCTTCATGCATGCGTGGGCGTACCCCGAGCACGAGCGGCTGGTCGCCGGCATCGCCCGTTCGCTCGGTTTCTCGCAGGTCTCGGTCAGCCATGAGTGCTCGGCGCTCATCAAGCTCGTCGGGCGCGGCGATACGACAGTGGTGGACGCCTATCTGTCGCCGATCCTGGCGCGCTATCGCGACCGGGTGGCGCGCGCGCTCGATGTCGCGCGGACGGGCGCGCGGCTGATGTTCATGATGTCGTCGGGCGATCTCACCTCTGCCGGCTTGTTTGCGGGCAAGGACGCGATCCTGTCCGGGCCGGCCGGCGGCGTGGTGGCGATGGCGCGCACCGCCGAAAGCGCCGGCTTCGAGCGCGTCATCGGCTTCGATATGGGCGGCACCTCCACCGATGTCGCCCATTATGACGGCGCCTTCGAGCGGGTGTTCGAGACCGAGGTCGCCGGCGCGCGCATGCGCGCGCCGATGATGAGCATCCACACCGTCGCTGCCGGCGGCGGCTCGATCCTCGCCTTCGATGGCGCGCGCTTTCGCGTCGGGCCGGAGAGCGCCGGCGCCGATCCCGGCCCCTGCGCTTATCGGCGCGGCGGCCCGCTCACCGTCACCGACGCCAATCTGATGGCCGGCAAGCTGATCCCGGAGTTCTTTCCCAACATCTTCGGTCCCTGGCGCAATCAGCCGCTCGACGCCGAGGCGGTGCGCACGGCCTTCGACCAACTCGCGGCGCGAGTGGGAGACGGGCGCGAAGCGGAGGCGATCGCCGACGGCTTCCTCGCCATCGCCACCGCCAAGATGGCCGAGGCGATCAAGAAAATCTCGGTGGCGCGCGGCTATGACGTGACCCGCTATGTCCTCAACTGCTTTGGCGGCGCCGGCGGTCAGCACGCCTGCGACGTCGCCGATGAACTCGCCATCGAGACGGTGCTGATCCACCCGCTGTCGTCGCTGCTATCGGCCTATGGCATGGGCCTGGCTGAAATCGGCGCGCTGCGCGGGCAGGGCGTCGAGGGGGCGCTCGACGCTGAGACTTGCGCGCGGCTCAAACAGATAGCCGAGGCGCTTGCCAGCGCTGCGGCTGAGGAGGTCGCGGGGCAGGGCGTCGAGGCCGGCGCTATCGCGACCAAACTCTCGGCGCGGCTGCGCTATGCCGGTTCCGACACCGCGCTGGAGGTCGGCTTCACCGACGCCGCCGGCATGCGGCGCGCGTTCGAGCGCGCCCACAAGGGGCGCTTCGGCTTCATCGACAAGGGCAAAGAGATCGTGTTCGAAAGCGTTCACGCCGAGGCGCATGGCGGCGGCGCGCGCTTCGCCGAGCGGCCCGGCGTCGTCGCCGAGGCGCCGTTGACCGTGCCGCGCCAACGCGCGCGCTTCTATTCGCACGGCGGTTGGCGCGAGGCGAATGTCTATCTGCGCGAAGACCTCGCGCTCGGGGCTGAGATCGACGGCCCGGCGCTGATTATCGAGCCGCACCAGACCGTCGTCGTCGAGACCGGTTGGCGCGCCGAACTGACGAGCAAGAACCATGTCGTGATGAAGCGCGTCGCGCCGGCGCCGCGACGGGTGGCGGCAGGCACGAAGGTCGATCCGGTGCGGCTCGAAATCTTCAACAATCTGTTCATGTCGATCGCCGAGCAGATGGGGGTGACGCTGCAAAACACCGCCTATTCCGTCAACATCAAGGAGCGGCTCGACTTCTCCTGCGCGGTGTTCGACGGCGAAGGCGCGCTGGTCGCCAACGCCCCGCACATGCCGGTGCATCTGGGCTCGATGGACCGCTCGGTGGAGACGATCATCCGCCTCAACCAAGACAAGGTGCGCCCTGGCGACGTATTTGCGCTCAACGCGCCCTATAACGGCGGCACGCATCTGCCCGACATCACCGTCTGCACGCCGGTGTTTGACGGCAAGGGTCGGGACATACAGTTCTGGGTCGCCTCGCGCGGCCATCACGCCGACGTCGGCGGCGTCGCGCCCGGCTCGATGAGCCCGCGCGCCGCCAACATTCACCAGGAAGGCGTCTATATCGACAATTTCCTGGTCGTGGAGAAAGGCCGTTTCCGCGAGAAGGCGCTCTATCAGTTGCTCGGCTCCGGCGATTGGCCGGCGCGCAATCCGCTCCAGAACGTCAACGACCTGAAGGCGCAGATCGCCGCCAACGAGAAGGGCGCGGCGGAGCTGCGGCGCATGGTCGAGCTGTTCGGCCTGCCGACGGTCGAGGCCTATATGGGCCATGTGCAGGACAACGCCGCCGAGAGCGTGCGGCGGGTCATCGACCGGCTGCGCGACAGCGAGTTTACCCTGGAGACCGATCAGGGCGCGCACATCAAGGTGAAGATCAGCCTCGACAAACAGAAGCGCGAGGCGACGGTGGATTTCACCGGAACCTCGGCGCAGCGCGACGACAATTTCAATGCGCCGGAGCCGGTGGCGCGGGCGGCGGTGCTTTATGTCTTCCGCGTCATGGTCGACGACGAGATCCCCATCAACGCCGGCTGTCTGCGACCGATCCACATCATCATCCCCGAAGGCTCGATGCTGAAGCCGCGCTATCCCGCCGCCGTCGTGGCCGGCAATGTCGAGACCTCGCAGAATGTCACCGATTGTCTGTTCGGCGCGCTTCACGCGCTCGGCTCCGCGCAGGGGACGATGAACAACCTGACCTTCGGCAACGCGCGCTATCAATATTACGAGACGATCTGCTCCGGCGCGCCGGCGGGGCCGGGGTTCAATGGCGCCAGCGGCGTGCATGTGCATATGACGAACTCGCGGCTGACCGACCCCGAAGTGCTGGAGAGCCGCTTTCCCGTGGTGCTGGAGGAATTCCACATCCGCCGCGGCTCCGGCGGCAAGGGGCTTTGGAGCGCCGGCGACGGTACGCTGCGGCGCATCCGCTTCCGCGAGCCGATGGAACTGGCGATCCTCAGCAGTCGGCGGCGCGTGGCGAGCTTCGGCGTCGATGGCGGCGAACTCGGCGAACTCGGCCGCAATAGCGTGCGCCGGCTCGATGGCCGGTTGGAGACGCTGCAAGGCTGCGATCAGACGGAACTGGAGGTAGGCGAGGTGATCGAGATCGTCACTCCGACGGGGGGCGGGTGGGGAAAGCCTGCGGCATAGCGGCGCCGAATTATCGCTCATGCTTTCGCGCGCTTCTCGTGGCAGTTTGGCCGCTCAGGAGGGCGCGATGATCAGCGTGTTCGAGCTGTTCAAGATCGGTGTCGGGCCGTCGTCGTCGCATACCGTCGGGCCGATGCGCGCCGCCGCCGCCTTCGTCGCTGGCCTCGCCACCGAGCGCGTGGCTTCGGTGAGGGCGACGCTGCTCGGCTCGCTCGCCTTCACCGGCAAGGGCCACGCCACCGACCGCGCGGTGATGCTGGGGCTCGCCGGGCTGAAGCCGGATACGCTCGATCCCGCTGAAGCCGAGGCGATCGTGCGCGCCGCCCACGAGCAGAATGTACTGCCGCTTGCCGGGCGGCGCCGCCTCGCCTTCGACCCGGCGCGCGACATCGTGTTCGACTATGTGACGCCGGCGGCGAGCCATCCCAACACGCTGATTCTCGAAGCCTTCGACGCCGAGGGCGCGACGGTCGCCCAGGAGATCTGGCTTTCGGTCGGCGGCGGCTTCATCGTGCGCGAGGGCGATGACGCCGCCACAGCCGGCGGCCCGGCCTATCCGCTGCCGTTCCGCGACGCCGCCGACCTGCTGCGCGTCGCCGCCGCCAACGGCCTTTCCATCGCGGAACTGATGCGGCGCAACGAAATCGCCGTCGCCGGCGAGCCGGCGGTGGAGGCGCGGCTCGACGCCATCCTCGACGTCATGCTCGCCTGCCTGGATCGCGGCTTGTCGCGCGATGGCCAGCTTCCCGGCGGCCTCAAGGTGAAGCGGCGCGCCAAGGCGATCTTCGAGCGGCTCAACGCCGACATCGGCCGCAACGAACGCAGCCCGCACGAGATCATGGATTTCGTCTCCGTTTATGCGATGGCGGTCAACGAGGAGAACGCGGCGGGCGGCCGCGTCGTCACCGCGCCGACCAATGGCGCGGCGGGCGTCATTCCCGCAGTGCTGCGCTATTACCGCGACCATTGCCAGGGCGGGCGCGAGGGGATGCGTCAGTTTCTGTTCACCGCCGGCGCCATCGGCGCGCTGTTCAAGCTCAACGCTTCGATCTCGGGGGCCGAGGTCGGCTGCCAGGGGGAGGTCGGCGTCGCCTCGTCGATGGCGGCGGCGGGGCTTTGCACGGCGCTCGGCGGCACAAACGCGCAAGTCGAGAACGCCGCCGAGATCGCCATGGAGCATCATCTCGGCATGACCTGCGATCCCGTCGGCGGGCTGGTGCAGATTCCCTGCATCGAGCGCAACGCCTTCGGCGCCATCAAGGCGATCGCCGCCGCCTCGCTGGCGCTGCACGGCGACGGCTCGCACAAAGTGTCGCTGGACCAGGTGATCGCCACCATGCGCCAGACCGGCGCAGACATGCAGACCAAATACAAGGAGACCTCGCTCGGCGGCCTGGCGGTGAACTTCGTCGAGTGCTGAAGGTCAAGGCGCGCGCCACATCGTCTCCCCGGTCGCCTTGATGAAATCGATGAAGGCGCGCAGCGGCGCAGGCACGAGACGGCGGCCGGGATAATAGAGGAATGGCCCGGAAAAGCTCGGCCACCAATCCTTGAGCACCGGCTCCAACTCGCCGCTGTCGAGATGCGGCCGCAGCCAGCCCTCGAAATGGTAGACCACGCCGAGCCCGGCAAGCGCCGCCTGCACCAATAGCTCCGAGGCGGCGCCGACCTGGACCAGCAGCGGGCCGGTCGGTTCGATCCGCACGACCTCCGTCCCGCGCTCGAATTCCCACGACAGCGCGCGGCCACTGGCGAAACGGCCGCGCATACAGGCGTGCGCGCCGAGATCCTCGGGCCGCTTGGGGACGCCGCGGCGGGCCAGATAGGCGGGGCTGGCGGCGGCGGCGAAGCGCTGCACGCGCGGGCCGATGGGCACAGCGATCATGTCCTGCTCCAGCCGCTCCTCGTAGCGCACGCCGGCGTCGCAGCCGGCCGCCAGCACATCGACGAAGGATTCCTCGACCGTCAGCTCGACCTCGATGCGCGGATGGGCGGCCAGGAATGCGGGCAAAAGGCGGGGTAGCACCAGCCGCGCCGCGCTCGCCGGCACATTCAGCCGCAGCGCCCCCGCCGGCTCCGCGCCGCCGCTGGCCGCCTCGCGCAGCGCCGCCTCGACTTCGGCCAGCGCCGGCGCCAGCCGCGCGATCAGCTTGTGGCCCGCCGGCGTCGGCGCGACGCTGCGCGTGGTGCGGTGCAGCAAGCGCATGCCAAGCCGCTCCTCCAGCCGGCGCACCGCCTCGCTGAGGGTCGAGGCGCTGGCGTTCAGACCGCGCGCCGCCTGGCGAAAGCCGCCGGCGCGGGCCACGGCGACGAGGATTTGCAGATCGTCCATTGCCCGAATTGTCGCACAGCCTGTACCGATTGTGCCGCATTATCGCGCAGCGCGGAAGTCGCTATCTCAGGCGTCCAACAAGGAGCGCGACAGATGACCAATATCGAGCAGGCCGGCACGTTCAAGCTTGGCGATCGCAGCGTCAGGCGGATGGGCTACGGCGCCATGCAACTCGCCGGCAAAGGCGTCTTCGGGCCGCCGCGCGACCGCGCCGAGGCCGTCGCCGTGCTGCGCGCGGCGGTCGCGGCCGGCGTCAACCACATCGACACCAGCGATTTCTACGGGCCGCACGTCACCAACGAGATCATCCGCGAGGCGCTGCATCCCTATCCCGCCGATCTCGTCATCGTCACCAAGGTCGGCGGCAAGCGCGGCGCTGACGGGTCGTGGCTGCCGGCGCAATCGCCGGCCGAGATCGTCCAGGCGGTCGAGGACAATCTCGGCCGGCTCGGGCTCGACGTGATCGAGGTCGTCAACCTGCGTTCGATGCACGGCCATCTCGCGCCGGCCGAGGGCTCCATCGCGGCGCAGGTCGAGGCGCTGGCGCAGTTACAGCGCCGGGGCCGGTTGCGCCACATCGGCGTCAGCCACGTTACGCCGACGCAACTCGCTGAGGCGCGCGGGATCTGCGAGATCGTCTGTGTGCAGAATATGTACAACCTCGCCCACCGCGAGGACGAGGCGATGCTCGACGCGCTGGCCGGCAATGGGGTGGCTTATGTGCCGTATTTCCCGCTTGGCGGCTTCACGCCGTTGCAATCGAAAGCGCTCGACGAGGTGGCGGCGAGCTTGAACGCGACGCCGATGCAGGTGGCGCTGGCGTGGCTGCTGAAGCGGGCGCCGAACGTGTTGCTCATCCCCGGCACGTCGTCGCTCGCGCATCTGCGGGAGAACCTGGCGGCGGCGAAGCTTGAGCTGACGGGGGAGGCGGTGGCGGCGCTGGACGCCATCGTCTGAGAGGCCAGCCCCTCGCTGACGCGAGAGGCAGACGGATCACGCCTTCATCGCCGCCCCCAAATTGGCGCCGACCTTGTCCAGAAACCCTTCCGTCGTCAGCCACTTCTGCTCCGGCCCGACCAGCAGCGCCAGATCCTTGGTCATGAAGCCGGCCTCGACCGTGTCGACGCACACCTTCTCCAAGGTCGTGGCGAATTTCGCCAGCGCCTCGTTGTCGTCGAGTTTCGCCCGATGCGCGAGACCGCGCGTCCAGGCGAAGATCGAGGCGATGGAGTTCGTGGACGTCTCCTTGCCCTGCTGGTGTTGGCGGTAGTGGCGCGTCACCGTGCCGTGGGCGGCTTCGGCCTCGACGGTCTGGCCGTCCGGCGTCATCAGCACGGAGGTCATCAGGCCGAGCGAGCCGTAGCCCTGCGCCACCGTATCCGACTGCACGTCGCCGTCGTAATTCTTGCAGGCCCAGACATAGCCGCCCGACCACTTCAGCGCCGCCGCCACCATGTCGTCAATCAAGCGGTGCTCGTAGGTGATGCCGAGCGATAGGAACTTCGCCTTGAACTCGGCGTCGTAGATCTCTTGGAAAATGTCCTTGAAGCGGCCGTCATAGACTTTCAGAATGGTGTTCTTGGTCGACAGATAGACCGGGTATTTGCGCAGGATGCCGTAGTTGAGCGAGGCGCGGGCGAAATCGCGGATCGAATCGTCCAGGTTGTACATGCTCATGGCGACGCCGGCGCCGGGGAACTTGAACACCTCTTTCTCGATCACCGTGCCGTCGTCGCCTTGGAACTTGAGGGTCAGGCGGCCCTTGCCGGGGACCTTGAAATCGGTGGCGCGATACTGGTCGCCGTAGGCGTGGCGGCCGATGATGATCGGCTGCGTCCAGCCGGGGATAAGGCGCGGCACGTTCTTGCAGATGATCGGTTCGCGGAAGATGACGCCGCCGAGGATGTTGCGGATCGTGCCGTTCGGGCTCTTCCACATCTCCTTGAGCTTGAACTCCTTCACCCGCGCCTCGTCGGGGGTGATGGTGGCGCATTTGACGCCGACGCCGGTGGCCATGATCGCGTGTGCGGCGTCGACCGTCACCTGGTCGTTGGTGGCGTCGCGGTGCTCCACGGAAAGGTCGAAATACTTCAGCTCGATGTCGAGATAAGGGTGGATCAGCTTATCGCGGATGAGTTGCCAGATGATGCGCGTCATCTCGTCGCCGTCGAGCTCGACGACGGGGTTGGCGACCTTGATCTTGGACATGAAGGATTCCCGGAAAGCGCCTGGCGCGTTATGGCGACGCTATAGCGCAGCCGTTGTGCGCCGCAAAGCTGGGCTTTCGGGTAAGCCGCCCAGTAGTGCGCCAGCGCTTGAGAATTCAGACGCTTGGGCGCCAAAAG
>DATNDU010000129.1:0-3705 GCA_035606915.1 Roseiarcus sp.
CTCGAGCCGGCGGCGCTGTGGGACGCGCTCGCCGGGCGCTTCGCCTTGATCGGCGTGCAGGGCATCGTGCGCATGGCGCTCGCCGGCTTCGACATGGCCTGCTGGGACGCGATCGCGCTGGCTGCGCGTCAGCCGCTGTGCCGAATGCTGGGCGCCGCGCCCAAGCCGATCCCCGCCTATGACAGCCGCGGCCTCGGCCTGATGGACGACGCCGGCGCGCTCGCCGCCGAAGCCGAGCAATTGGTCGCGCGCGGGTTCGGCGCGGTCAAATTGCGGCTCGGCTATCCGACGTTGGCGCAAGACATGGCTGCGGTTCATGCCGTGCGCATGCGCATCGGGAGCGTGCGGCTGATGGTCGACTACAATCAATTGCTTTCGGTCGGGGAGGCGCGCATCCGCGGGCGCGCGCTCGACGGCGAGGACATCTTTTGGCTGGAAGAGCCGATCCGGCACGACGATTATGCGGGCGCGGCGGCGCTGGCGCGCGAACTCAACACGCCGATCCAGATCGGCGAAAATTTCTCGCTGCCTTTCGGCATGCGCGCCGCGCTCGACCAGGCGGCGCCGGACTACGTCATGCCCGATCTCGAACGCATCGGCGGCGTCAGCGGCTGGCGCGAGGCCGCCGAACTCGCCGCGGCGCGTGGCGTGCCGATGTCATCGCACCTGTTTCCGGAAGTGAGCGCGCATCTGCTGGCCGCCACGCCGACCTGCCATTATCTCGAATACGTCGATTGGGCGGACGTGTTGGTGCAACAGCCGCTCGCGCTCGCCGACGGGTGCGCCGTCGTGCCCGAGCGTCCCGGCAGCGGCATGGTCTGGGACGAGGACGCTGTCGCGCGCTACCGCGTCGATTGAGGCGCAAAGATTCGGCGACACGCAACGCGTTGTCAGCAACGCTGTACAAGGTTCGCCTTGCGACCGGTCAGAGCTTCAGCTTGAACAGCTTGACCGCGTTGTCGCGGCCGATTTTGCGGCGCGCGTCGTCGCCGATCTCGGCCTGGTCGAACCATTGGGCGCCCTCGTCGACCGCCTCGAAAGGCCAGTCGACCGAGAACAGCACGCGCTCGACGCCCATCTCGGCGACCGCATTCATCATCGCCGGCGTGCTGAAGTTGCCGGAGGTGGTGAGATAAAAGTGCTTGCGGAAATAGTGGCCGACGCCGTTTTTGGCGGCGTATTTGTGCGGCGCTTTCATCCAGCCGTTGCGGCCGTCGATGCGCCACAGATAGACCGGAATGCCTTCGCCGATATGGCCGAGCACGATCTTCAATTTCGGATATTCGTCGAACAATCCGCTGCCGATCAGCCTCAGCGCATGCACCGCGGTTTCGGCATGGAACGCCCAGTTCGGGCCGAGCAGCCAGTTATGGCCCTCGTATTGTTTGCTCCAGCTCGGCAGCGGATTGCGCGGATGCAGGTAGAACGGCACGTCGAGCGCCTCGACCGCGCGCCAGAACGGGCGATATTGCGGGGCGTCATAATAGGCGACGTTGTCAGGCGAGCCGATCTGCGAGAAGCCGTTGACCAGCGCGCCCACCATGCCGAGTTCGTTGACGCAGCGCGTGAGCTCGGCGGCGGCGGCTTCCGGGTCCTGCATGGCCAGCGCCGCGAAACCGGCAAAGCGGCCGGGCCGCCGGCGCATGTTGTCGGCGAGCACGTCGTTGGCCTCGCGCGCCACCGCGATCGCGCGCTTGACGTCGGGAATCGCCTGCACCGCCGGGGCGTTGAGCGACAGGATCATCATCTCGACGCCGTGTTTGTCCATTTCCTTCAGGCGAATGTCCTGAATGTCGAGCAGGCGCGGGCGCAGCGTGTCCCAGACCTGTGGCGCGAACACCTGCGAGTCACCCACCGTGGCCTCGGTGGCGAAATGTTCTTCGAGCGCGATCTTGCCTTGCATGCCGTCCTCCGATTTGGGCGGCATCATGCAATGGGCACGGGCGGCCTGTCAGCATGGCCGCAACAAAAAAGCCGCCCGGGGGGCGGCGATTTTTCTTAGCGGCTGTCCGGCTTCGCTCCTTCGGAGCTGCGGCCGCGACACCCTTCGCCCTTTGGGCGGAAGGTGGTGGAGCCAGGCGGGATCGAACCGCCGACCTCGTGAATGCCATTCACGCGCTCTCCCATCTGAGCTATGGCCCCGCCGGGAAACAGGGATCGACATCGGTAATCGGAAAACGCGATCAGAAACCGTTCTGATTGCTGATTACGGATGCCTGACCCCTGAAATTCAGGTCTCCTCTTCCTTCTCGATGCCTTCGCCGATGATGTCGCTGACGTCGGGATCGCCTTCTTCCTGTTCCTCGATGAAGGCGGCGTCGTCGAGGCTCTCGTCGATCTCGACTTCCTCCTCGGCCGGCGCGGCCTCGCCTTCCGCCGGCGCGGTCTTCTTGCCCTGCGCCTCGGCGTCGGCATCCTCGAGCGAAACCAGCTCGACGTCGGCCGCCTCCGGCACCACCGCCTCGACTTCCTCGACCGGCGCCGGACGCGGCGCCACCACTGGCGCCGCCGCCTCCGCGCGCGCGCGCGGCGCCGGCGCGATCGGCACCACCTTGCCGGTATAGGGCGAGACCACCGGGGTCTTGTTCAGGTCGTAGAACTTGCGCCCGGTTTCAGGACAGACGCGCTTGGTGCCGAGCTCGGATTTGGCCACGGTCGAGGTTCCTCGAAACTGCTTTGAATTGGCGCTTCACTTGGCTAGTTGCGTGTCCGCTGTCAATAGCGGGCAAACGCGCCTTCGACCGGGCAGGCCCCAAGATGACGGGGTTGCCGGACGCGTGGTAGGACGGCGGCAAATCCAGGGAAAATGCCGGTGAACGCGCCTTCTTCGACGCCGCTGACCGCCCGCCGCGGCGCCCCCTTGCGGGGCCGCCTGCGCGCGCCGGGCGACAAGTCGATCTCGCACCGCGCGCTCATCCTGGGGGCGATGACGGTCGGGGAAACCGCGGTCTCCGGCCTGCTCGAAGGCGAGGACGTGCTGCGCACGGCTGCCGCCATGCGCGCGCTCGGCGCCAAAGTCGAGCGCGGCGGCGACGGCCTCTGGCGCATTCGCGGGGTCGGCGTCGGCGGTTTTGCGCCGCCAGCTGGCGTGCTCGACTTCGGCAATTCCGGCACCGGCGTGCGCCTCGCCCTCGGCGCCCTCGCCGGCTCGCCGGTGAGCGCGACCTTCGACGGCGACGCCTCCTTGCGCAAGCTGCCGATGCAACGCGTGCTCGATCCGTTGGCGAAGATGGGCGCACGCGTGCTCGAGGTGGCGCCAGACGGCCGGCTGCCGCTCACCTTGCAAGGCGCGCGCGACCCAATGCCGATCGTCTATGAGCCGCCGGTGCCCTCGGCGCAGCTCAAATCCGCGGTGCTGCTCGCCGGCCTCGCCGCGCCGGGCGAGACCACGGTGATCGAGGCGCAAGCGACCCGCGATCACACCGAGCGCATGCTCAAGCATTTCGGCGCCAAGCTCACCAGCAAGCCCGCGGGCGAGCACGGCCGCCGCATCACGCTGCAGGGCCAGCCCGAACTCGAACCGGCGCCGGTCGTCGTGCCGGCCGATCCTTCGTCGTCGGCGTTCCCGCTGGTGGCGGCGCTGATCGTGCCGGAATCCGACGTGATTCTCGAAGCGGTGATGACCAATCCGCTGCGCACCGGGCTTTATGCGACGCTGCGCGAGATGGGCGCGCAGATCGAGGCGCTGGAAACGCGCGACGACGG
>DATNDU010000205.1:0-22281 GCA_035606915.1 Roseiarcus sp.
GTGCGATCCGCCATAACCGCCGCCGTGCCAGCCGCCGCCGTGCCAGCCGCCGCCGTGGTATCCGCCCCAGCCGCCGTGATAATAGCGGCCGCCGTGCCAATACCTGCTATTGCCGTTCCAGGCCCAGTTGCGCCAACCATAGCCGCCGCCCCAGCCCAGACCTGAACGCCACGCGTAGCCGCAATAGTACCAACCGGGCCCTTTCCAGCCTCCGTCGTACCAGCAATAGGTCCGGCCGCCGTAGACAAATTGGACATGCTCGACCAGAGCATTGCTGTCCGGAACGACGCCTACGCCCGCGGACCCGACGCCGATGCCCGCGCTCGCGGGCAGCGCCGCCATAAGAGGCAGCGACAATGCAGCAACAAAACTCGCTAGTTTTTTCATTGTAACGTCCCTTCTGTTCTTGCCCCTAAGACTCGCCATCACAGCACAACTAACGCATCAAGCCGACTGTTTGATTATATTATCCTTAAGCGGACGACGTTGAAGTGACCGTCGCCCAGAACAGGCGCCGAGCCAATGCCCGGCGCGCAGGACCGGGACCCAATCAGCGACGCCGCGCGCCGCCGCCGTGATGGCCGCCGCCACCCGCGCGGGCGCCGCCGCGATGGCCGCCGCCGCCCGGACGCGCCCCGCCATGATGGCCGCCGCCGCCTGGACGCGCCCCGCCGTGGTGGCCGCCGCCGCCCGGACGCGCCCCGCCGTGATGGCCGCCGCCGCCCGGACGATGGCCGGGACGGCCTATGCCGGGGCGATTTCCAGGATGACCGACGCCAGGACGATGGCCGGGATGACCGACGCCCGGACGATGGCCGGGACGTCCGACGCCTGGACGATTGACGCCGCCGCCGTGCCAGCCGTGGCGATAATAGCGACCGCCGCGCCAATATCTGCTGTTGCCATGCCAAGCCCAGTTGCGCCAACCATAGGCGCCGCCCCAGCCCAAGCCCGAGCGCCAGGCGTAACCGCACCAGTACCAGCCGGGACCACGCCAACCCGAGTCGTACCAGCAGTAATTGCGGCCGCTGTAGAAGTATTGGACGTTCTGAACAGGCGCGGCGTCGCTGGTCAGGTCGAGAATGCCGGCCGCCCCGTTGGTGATGCTCGCTTGAGCCGAAGGCGCCGCCGCGAGCGGCGCCAGCAGTGCGGCAATAAACAAAACCTTCCTAAACATGGTGTCCTCCCTTCCGATACCCCTTCCCCGGGCACGACCCGCCTTCGGGCCAGCCGCGTTCAGTGAAACCCACGCCGGCCGCCTTCGCAAGCGGCTCGCGGTCACGAAAACGTTTGTTCCGCTCGCGTCTCTAGAGCCCGAGCTTGTCGCGCACCGCCTGCGGCCAGCCCTCGGCCTCGACGCCGTGGCGCGCAAACAGCGCCACCGCCAGCCGGTCGATGCCGAAGGCGACGCAGGCCGTGTGTGCGAGTTCCCCGTCGGCCGTCTTCAGCCCCCAGACCTCGCCAAAATGCTCGCGATGGCAGTTGAAGCTCATGCAGGCGGTCGGTTTTTCGGTCGAACGCACGGGGATCAGCATCTCGAACTTCAGCGCGTTCGCCGTCTGGAAGCGCCCGACCATCTGGCCCTCGCGGCCGAAGAACGGGTCGCTCGCCGCGTCGATGCGGTGGGTCAGGCCGAGGTCGGCGGCGATCTCCGGCGCGCGCGCCATCCATTGGTCGCGAAACGCCGAAATCTGCTGCGGCGCGCCAACGGCGACGAACTCGCGCATGCGGAACGATTGCAAGCGGTCGATGTCCTTCGACGGCTCGCGGCGGAAACAGTCGCTGGCGACGTCGAACAGCAGCGGCTCGGCGCCGACGGCCCCGCGCTCGGCCGCGATCGGATAGACGGGATAGCAGGCGGCAGGCGCAAGCACGAGTTCGCTCGCCTCAGCACTATCGGTCCAACGGCCGCCGGCCTCGAAAGCCGCCACCGCCTCGGTGACGCGCTTGACGTCCGTGCCCAGCGCGCAAACGCAGCCGAGCAGATGCGGGAAGCTCTTCAGGTAGCCGGATTTTTCGATCAACGTCCGGCTCACCACGGGCGGAAAGCGGAACACCTCCGCCCGTTTCGGCCGCAGCGTCGAGATATAGCGCCCGAGTCCCTCGACCACGTCTTCATAGCGGCCGCTGCGGCCATAGACGCCGTCGACGTTCATCGGCGTGAACAGCCGCGCCAATATATCTTCCGGTGCGGCGGCGAGTTTGTCGAGATCAGGGGTAGCCAAGGTCATGGACGCGATCTCCTTCAGTGGCTTAGCGCGCCGGAGGGCGCGCTCATCAGCACGGAGGCCTCCGCGCTCGCCAGGATGCGGTCGTTGTGGATCATGACCGGCGCCGACAGGATGTCGCGCAGCGGCCGACCGAGCGAGAACTCGGTGTCGTTGCGATACCCCGAGAGGCCGCAGGCGCGCATGGCTGACATCACCGTCTGCACCGCGATTTCGGAGGCCTCGACCTTGAGGAAGTTGAGCGCCAGTTGCGCCTCCATCGCCGTCAGGCCGCCGGGCTCGCGGGCGTGACGCTCGAAATTCGCCAGCCCCGCCTGCACCGCGGCGCGCAATGTCTCCAGCGAGACGCGCGCTTTTGTGAGGTGTCGCGACCCCGGCGGCATGCGGCCGCCCGAGGCGCGCGCCGCCTGGCGCACGAAGGCGCGAGCGGTCGAAAAGGCGCCGGTGGCGACGCCGCACCAAACGGAAGCCCAGAACAGATGCGCATAAGGCGCCATCGTTTGATTGTGGATGCGGTCATAGGGCTCGGCGAGCACCTGATCGGCCTCGCCCTCGGCGCGCAGCATGTAGCCGACGCTACAGGTGCCGCGCATGCCGAGCGTGTCCCAACTCTTGGTCGGCTCCAGCGTGTAATTGTCGCGCTCGAACACCGCCAGCACCTGGTCGGAGTTCGCCGCGCTCTCGCCGCGCCGCGCCGTGGTGACGATGGCGTCGGCCGCCGCGCCATAGGAGATGCAGGAGGCGTCGCGGGCGAGGCGCACCTTCGACCCGTCGAGTTGGATCGCCGCCTCGCTGGAGCGGATATTGCCGCCGTTCATGCCCTCGGTGGTCGAGGAAGCGAGCAGTAGCTGCTTTGCCGCGCATTTGCGCAGGAAATCGAGCTGCCAGGCGTTATCGCGGTGGTGGCGCACCAGGCAGGCGAGCTTGACCTGATGCATGGCGAAGATCATCGCCGTGGAGGCACAGGCCGCGCCGAGGATGGCGCAGACGTCGGCGACGTCGGCGGCCCGCGCGCCCTCGCCGCCAAGGTCCATCGGGATCAACATGCCGATGAGTTTGTACTTGCTAAGCGCCGCGAAAGCCTCGGCAGGAAAGCGCGACTTGGCGTCAACCTCGGCGGCGTGGGCGGCGGCGATCTTGGCAACCGCCTCGGCGCGCGCAATAAATGCGCCGTCCTGCCCCGGCTCGGACGAGCGCGCCCGGCGCTCAGAGGAAAATAAGCTGACGGTTGCCGACATTTTCACGAACTCCCAAATATGACCCCAGTGCGCCGAACCCGGCGAGGTCTCCTCGCCGACGAAGCCTCCAGCGTCCATTTCAAAGGCATTAGCACGGGAAAACCCGCGTGATTAAGAATCTTCGTATTCACCATTAACTGGTATATCATTATTATTTGATTTTCTGCATTCGTTTTAACGAAACGTTTACCAAATATCTGCCTATCGCTGACGATTTGAATCAAAAGCGCTAACTAGCTTCGCCCCACTATAGGGAACGCCATGCTGGACAAAACCTCCCTCACCTCTCGCCTTCTCGATCTCGCCCGCGCCGCGGCGCCCAACCTCTCGACGACGCCGGGAGACCCGACGACCGTCGATCTCAGCGCCGCGGGCCTCACCTCGATCGCCGCGGTGCGGCTGATGCTGGAGATCGAGGCGGCTTTCGATCTCGCCATTCCCGACGCCGAACTGACGCCGGAGAATTTCGCCGACATCGCCAGCATCGAGCGCCTCGTCACCCGGCTGAAGGCCCCGGCGGCAGCTTGACGGCGCCGGTCCTCGACCGCGCGGCGCGCCGCTTCCTCGACGCGCTCAACCGCGTCGCCAGCCCCAAGGCCCCGACGGTCGAAAGCCTGCGCGCCGCAGCGCTCGCCCTTGTTCCGCTGGCCAGCCCCGCGCCGCCTGTCGAGCGCCGCGACGACGCGCTCGGGGCGCTGCGCTTGCGGCTCTATTGCCCGCCCGGCCGCGCCGACGACGCGCTGCCGGGCTTGGTCTATTTCCACGGCGGCGGCCTCGTCGCCGGCGATCTCGACAGCCACGACTCGCTCGCCGCCAACCTCGCCGCCGGCGCCGGCTGCCGCATCGTCGCGGTCGATTACGCGCGCGCCCCGGAAGCGAAATTTCCCGCCGCCCGCAACGACGCCATCGCCGCGACGCTCGCCGCCGCCCGCGATCCCGGCCGCTTCCGCCTGGCGCGCGTCGGCGTCGGCGGCGATTCCGCCGGCGGCCAGCTCGCAGCCCTTGCGGCGCTCGCCGCCCGGGACGCCGGCGCGCCGCTGGCGCTGCAACTGCTGCTATGCCCGGTGATGGACGCGCTGGCGCGCACAGCCTCGCGCACGGCGCTCGCTGAAGGCCATCTCCTGACCGAGGCGACGATGCGCGCCTATTGGGACGCCTACCGCATCGAGGGGCTTCAGCCCGACGATGCCCGCGCGGCGCCGCTGGCGGCGGCGGATTTCTCCGGCCTCGCCCCGGCCATCGTCCATGTCGCCGACGGCGACCCGCTCTGCGACGAGGGCGCCGACTATGCGCTGCGGCTGAGCGCCGCCGGCGTGCCCTGCCGGCTGACCCGCCACGCCGGGCTCATCCATCATTTCTACGGCCTCGGCGCCGTCATCCCCGCCGCCCGCGACGCCCTCGCGGATGTCATCGCCGAGCTGAAGGCGGCCCTGACGGCGTGAGCCTTCACAGCCGCCGGGCGCCGGTGACGATCTCGTCGAATACGGCGCCGGTCAGCGGCGCATAGGCGTCGTGCGCCAGCACGAACAGGCGATCGCCGCTTTGGGCGGGATCGAAGCCCTGCGCCGCATAGAGCGCGCGCTTTGGCTTGAATGTCTCTGTGCGCGCGATCTCGTCGGTGAGCCGCAGAAACACTGGCCGCGCCCAGCGCGGCAGCGCTTGTAGACGACGCGCGAGTTCGACGAGGTCGATGTCGCCGGTGAGCGTCGCCATGCCGGCGCGGCCTTCGGCTCCTTCCACCTTCACGCCATAGACCAGCGCATCGGCGACGCCGGGGCAGGCGCGCAATTCCGCCGCCACTTCGGCGGTGGCGACATTCTCGCCCTTCCAGCGGAAGGTGTCGCCGACGCGGTCGAGGAAATAATAGAACCCCTGCGCGTCGCGGCGCATCAGATCGCCGGTGCGCATCCAGGCGTCGCCGGGTTCGAACACGTTGCGCAGCACCTTTTTCTCGCTCTCGGCGCCGTCGCTGTAGCCCTCGAAGCGCGAGGCCGCGTCGCCGCCGATGCGGCCCAGCGCCTCGCCCTCGTCCGCCGCGTCGCAGAAGCCGTCGGGCCGCCGCGCCGGCGCTTGCGCGTCCGCGTCAAACCGCGCCAGCGCGATCGGCGCCTTGGCGGCCAGATACGGCGGCAGCTTGCCGAGCGCGCCGGGCCGGCCCTCGACATTGTAGAGCCAGACGTTGCCCTCGGTCGAAGCGTAGAACTCCAGCACCCGCACCTGCGCGAAGCGCTCGGCGAAGGCCGCCCAGACGGGGCCGGAAAGCCCGTTGCCGAGCGCCAGCCGCAGCTTGAGCCGGCGCTCGCGGATATGCGTCGGCGCGGCGGCGAGGTAGCGGCACAATTCGCCGATGTACTGGAACGACGTGCAGTCCCAGCGCGTCACGTCGTCGAAGAAGCCGGCGGTCGAGAAGCGCGGCGCAATCGCCGCCGCGCCGCCGCCAACCAGCGGCGCGCCAATGGCGACGACGCCGCCGACGCTGTGGTGCATCGGCAGGCAATTGTAATGGCGATCCTCGCCCGTCAGCCCCGCCAGTCCCGCAAACCAATGCGTCCAGGTGACGATACGGCGATGGCTGACCTCCGCCGCCTTCGGCAACCCGGTGGTGCCCGACGTGAAGATGCGCAGCGCGCGGTCGTCGAGGCTGGTCGGGGGCGCGTCGCCTGGCGCCAGCGGCGCGCCGGAATAGAGCGCGATGGTCTCGTCGAGGCGGCGCTCGCCGGGGCCGAAGCTCCAGATCGGGCCGCCAAAGCCGGCCGCCTGCATCGCCGCCGCGCCCTCCGGCGAGGCGATCGCCCAATGCGCCCCGGCGACCCGCAGCGCATGGGCGAGCCCGGCCCCGCGCGCCTCGGGACTGACCAGCGCAACCACCGCGCCAATGCGGATCAGGCCGAGCCAGATGGCGGCGTATTCCGGGCGATTGCGCATCATCAGCGCCACCGTCGCGCCTTTTTGCGCGCCTTGCGCCAGCCCCCAACGCGCATATTGGTTGATGCGCGCGGCCAGCCCCCCGAAGCTGTATGTCTCCGCGTCGCCGATCAGCGCCGGTCGCTCGCCGTAGCGTTCGGCCCATTCGGCGATTGCGCAAGGA
Source organism: Roseiarcus sp. (assembly GCA_035606915.1). GTDB lineage: Bacteria > Pseudomonadota > Alphaproteobacteria > Rhizobiales > Beijerinckiaceae > Roseiarcus. The sequence goes on from DATNDU010000205.1 coordinate 6,555, forward strand.
AGCGTGCGCGCGGGATCGCGGGTGGCGCGCGCGGTCAATTCAAGCGCACGCAGCCAGGCCCGCTGCGCGGGATCTTTGGTCGGGCGGGTGAGAGGCGCGCTCACGCCAGCGTCTCGAAACGGCTGCGCCAATGCACGAGCGCCCGCCCCGAGCCGATCTTGGTCGCCTCGGCGGCGACGCCAATCACAATCGCGTGCGTGGCGTGTTCGACGATGCGTTCGAGCCGGCAATCGACGACCGCCAGCGCATCGCGCAGGGCCGGCGCGCCGGTTTGCAGCGCGCTCCAATCGCCCTCGGCAAAGCGCTCGGCGCCGCGCACTTTCGCGCTCGCGAAGCGTTGCGCCAGCCCACGGTGGCGATCGGCGAGGATATTGACGGCGAAGACGCGGCTGGCGCGAATGCAGCGCAGCGTCGCCGACTCGCCGTTCAAACAAACAAGCAGCGACGCCGGCTCCAGCGACAGCGATGCAAAGGAGGAGACCGCGCAGCCGCAGCGCGCCTCATCGAAGGCGCTCGTCACCAGCGCGACGCCGGAAGCGAGCTCGCGCATCACTTCGCGGAAATCCACCGCCGCGACGGCCTGGGTGTGCGTCTCGAAATCCGCGATCGCCACAACATTGCCCAAAGCCATACTCAGCCTCCAAACCGCGCGCGTGAGAATGCCGGCTCGCGCGCCGCCGCCTTGCGCGCGGCGACCGCCGTCAACCAATTGCCGATCATTCGCGCGCCGTGCGCGCGCCAGCCCGGCGACGGGCTGAGCATCGCGTAGGGCGGCATGGTTGGCGCCTCGCGCCCGGCGATCATGCCGGCCACATGGGCGCGCAGCCGCCGCTCCGTCTCGGCGTCGTAATAATGAGCCGGCGGCGTCGGCTCCGGCGCGCCGGCGAGCGCGCGCGAGACGTCGCGGCGATACTCGCGCGCCAGCGTGTCGGCGTCGTATTCGGGATGACCCTGGAAGAACAGCGCCAGGTGATCGTCGTCCTTGACGAACATATCGACGCCGGCCTCTCCGGCGCGCGTCAGCACCAGATAACCGTTGGCGACCAGTTCGGCCTCGTCGAGCCCGTTCCAGCGCGAATGCGGCATGAAACCGGGGCTGACGCCTTCAACCAGCGCATGCGAAGCGGCGATCTCGATTGGATAGAGGCCCGACCATTTGGTCGGCGAACGCCGGCGCCGCACGCCGTCGCGATGCAGCGCCAGCGCGTGCGCGGCCAGACACGAGGCGAGCGTCGCATAAGTATGCGCTCGCGCCATATCAAATAGGCTCGTCAGCTCGCGCCAGTAAGGCTCCTGGTCGAGCTCGGCGGCGCGCGGCTCGGCGCCGGTGACGATGATCGCGTCCGGCGGCGCGGCGCTGAGGCCGGCCGGAGAACGGTAAAGCTGCGCCATGTCGCGCCGCGCCTCGGCCGAGCGATCGAGCGAAGACAATGTCATCAGGCCGAGCGAGACGTCGAAGGCGCCGGCGCCTTCCTCCAACAGGCGGATGAACTGGCGCTGCGTCGCGTGCACCGCCGCATCCGGCATGTTGTTGACGAGTTCGACGCGCAGGCGCCGGCTGCGGTCGCCGACGACGCCGCGCCGCAGCCGCCGCTCGCGCAAGTTGCCGACCCCGGCCAGTGGCGACGGTCTGATAAGCGTGACCGGCATGGCGCTACTCCGCCGCGAGCTTGGCGGCCGGCGCGACCGCAACCGCCAGCGCCTGATCGATATCTTCCAGAATGTCCTCGACATGCTCGATGCCAACCGAGAGCCTGACCGTTTCCGGCGACACTCCGGCGGCGTGCTGCTGCTGCGGCGTCATCTGGCGATGCGTGGTCGAGGCGGGATGACAGCACAATGTGCGGGTGTCGCCGATATTGACGACGCGCTTGATGAGCTTCAGCGCATCGTAGAAGCGCTTGGCCGCCGCATGGCCGCCGCGGACGCCGAAAGTGAACAGCGACGGCGGCCGCCCGCCGAGATATTTGTTGGCGAGCGCGTGATAGCGATGATCCTCGAAGCCCGCATATTCGACCCAGGCGACGCGCGGGTCCTCGCGCAGCGCGAAGGCGACGCGCCGCGCGTTGGCGACATGGCGCTCGACGCGCAGCGAAACCGTCTCTATGCCCTGTAGGATGAGGAAGGCGCTCATCGGCGCCAGCACCGCCCCGGCAGTGCGCAGATAGACGCTGCGGGCGCGCCCGATATAGGCCTCGTCGCCGAAGTGGTCGACGTAGACGAGGCCGTGGTAGGAGTCGTCGGGCTCGCTGAACATCGGGAACCGCTTGGCCGCGGCGCGCCAATCGAAGCGGCCGGCGTCGACGATCGCGCCGCCCATCGCGGCGCCGTGCCCCCCCATGAACTTGGTCAGCGATTGCACGACGATGTCGGCGCCGAAATCGATCGGCCGCAACAGAATCGGCGTCGCCACCGTATTGTCGACGATCAGCGGCACGCCGGCGTCATGCGCGACCTTGGCGATCGCCTCGATGTCGCAGATATTGCCGGCGGGATTGCCGACGGTCTCGCAGAACACGGCGCGCGTCGTGTCGTCGATCAGCGCCGCGATATCGCGCGGCTGGTCGCTGGCGGCGAAGCGCGCCTCGACGCCGTGGCGGCGCAGCGTATGGCCGAGCAGCGTGTGCGTGGTGCCGTAAAGCGTCGGCGGCGCAACGATGGAGCCGCCGCGATCGCTGACATTGAGCAGCGCCGCATGCATCGCCGCCTGGCCGGAGGCGAGGGCCAGACACGCCTTGCCGCCGTCGAGCATGGCGACGCGCCGCTCCAGTATATCGACCGTCGGGTTGGAGATGCGACTATAGCGATAGCCGGGGATCTCCAGATCGAACATGCCTGCCGCCTGATCGGCGCTCTCGAACTCATAAGCGACGTTCTGATAGATGGGCGCGGCCACCGAGCGGGTCGCGGGATCGCAGAGGTAGCCGCCGTGTATCGAGACCGTCTCGCTTCGCATCGGATACCCCTTTAAAATGATCGGCCGCGCCGTCTTCGCCGCCTTGATTTTATTAAAATGCTCGCCTTTGCCGACAGTTTCAATAAAATGCCGTCGGCCACGCATTGAAAAGGTTAAGAGACCTTAATCGCAATCGCAGAAATTCCGTTAAATCCCGTATACGCTTTCGGATTAAATTTTGTATACGTTTTCGGGTTAATTGTCATTATGAAAGATTTGACGTAAGATTCTGCAATGGCTTGGCAATGCCGTTTACCGTGGTTGCAAGAATCTCAGCAGATTAGCTCGCATTTGAGGTAATGAGCCGAAGGCCTCACAAGGGATGCGCAAAACATGTCGATCCGCGATCTGGTTCTGGAGGAAATTCGCAACGTCGCCGCTGAGCAGGATAAGACGCTGCCGCCGCTTACCGAGGGGCTGGCGTTGCTGGAGTCGGGCCTCGATTCCTTGTGCTTTGCGATTCTGGTCAGCCGGCTCGAAGATGCGACGGGCCGCGATCCGTTCTCGTCGGCCAAGGCGTCGGAGTTTCCCCACACCGTGGGCGAACTCATCGCCTTCTATGAGCCTCTCCATGCCTGACGCTGCGACCCTGCGCGGGCTCATCGCGCTTGGCGGCGCCGGCGCGCGCGAGATCTCAACCCGCGATCATCGCCTGGATCTGGCCGATTTCGCTGCCCGCTCCGCCTTCGGCGCGGCGCGACGGCGCTTTGCCGGACGCAGCGTCGTTCTGGCCGTCGGCGATATGGCCAAGGCCGCCGCGGCGTTGATCGATCTCGACGGTCTGGCGCGCCGCATCCTGCTCTGCCCGCCGGGCTTCGAGGCCGAAAAAATCGCTGGCGCCGCCGCCCTCGTCGAGGCCGACGGGCTCGCCTATGACGACGAGATCGCGCCGCCCCTGACGCTGGACGTGGCGCTGCCGGTGCGGCTGCCGCTCGCGCCGCGCGAGGCGGACGACGCGCCGAGGCTGGCCACCGAGTGGGTGCTGCCGACCTCGGGCACCAGCGGGCCGCCGAAGCTCGCCGTGCATACGCTGCAAACGCTGGTCGGCGCGATCGCGCCGGCGCCGTTGCAGCAATGGGCGACCTTCTACGACATTCGCCGATACGGCGGCTTGCAGATATTCCTGCGCGCGCTGAGCGGCCAGGGCTCGCTGCGCCTCGCCAGTCCGGCGGAGCCGATCGAGGGTTTCCTCGACCGCCTCGGCGAGTTGGCGATCACCCATATCTCGGGCACGCCGACGCATTGGCGCAAGGCGATGCTGAGCGGCGCGACGGGGCGCATTTCGCCGCAATATGCGCGCCTCTCCGGCGAGATCGCCGACGACGGCATGCTGGCGGGGCTCGCCGCGGCTTATCCGCACGCGCGCATCGAGCACGCCTACGCCTCGACCGAGGCCGGCGTCGTGTTTAGCGTCGCCGACGGCCGCGCCGGTTTCCCGGCGGATTGGCTGACGCGATCGGGCGCCGTCGAGCTGAAGCTCGTCGATGGCGCCTTGCGCGTGCGCAGCTCGCGCCGCGCCCTGAGATTGCTCGGCCCCGGCGCGCCGGCGCTGACCGACGCCGACGGCTTCGTCGACACCGGCGATATGATCGCGCTGCGCGACGGCCGTGGTTATTTTGTCGGCCGGCGCAACGGCGTCATCAATGTCGGCGGCGCCAAGGTGCATCCCGAAGAGGTCGAGGCGGCGCTCAACAGCCTGGCGAGCGTGCGCGCCGCGCGCGTCTTCGCCAGGCCAAGCCCGATCACCGGCGCGATTGTCGCCGCAGAGGTCGTGTTGAGCGATCCAACGGCGGCCGGGCGCGAATTGGAGCGCGAGATCATCGCCGCCGCGCGCCGGCGTTTGCCGGCGCATATGGCCCCGGCCTACATCCGCTTCGTCGCCGATCTGCCGATGACCGATGCGGGAAAGCTGAGGCGCCATGGATAACGTGCTCGTCACCGGCGCCAGCCGCGGCCTCGGCGCGGCGATCTCCGAACGGCTGGCGGCGGACGGGTTTCACGTCATCGCCGTGGCGCGCAAGCTCAAGGAGACGACGTCCGAGCGCATAACGCCGGTCGCCTTCGATCTCGCCGACACCGCCGCCATTGCCGATTTCGTCCGCTCGGCGCGCCAGCGCTTCGGGCCGATTTACGGGCTCGTCAACAATGCCGGGCTCGGCACGGAGGGATTGCTCGCCAACATGCCCGACGCTGACATCGAGGCGCTGATCCGCCTCAATACGCTGTCGCCGATCCTGCTGAGCAAATATGTGGTGCGCGGCATGATGGCGCAGGGGCGCGGCCGCATCGTCAGTATTTCCTCGATCGTCGCCTCCAGCGGCTTCAATGCGCTTTCCGTCTATTCCGCGACCAAGGCTTCGCTGGTCGGCTTCACCCGCTCGCTCGCCCGCGAGGTCGGCCGCGTCGGCGTCACCGTCAACGCCATTGCGCCGGGCTTCATCGACACGCAGATGACGCGCCGATTGAGCGAGGAGGACCGCGCGCGCATCGTCGGCCGCAGCGCGCTCAGACGTCTGGCCGAGCCGGCCGATGTGGCGGCGATGGCGGCTTATCTCCTCGGCGAGGCCGGCCGCAACATTACCGGCGCCGTGCTGACGGTCGACGCCGGCGGCACGGCCTAGACCATTTGGTTGCTTGCGGCGGCGGGCCAAGTGAGCCCGTTTTCGCGTCGCGGAAGGCGGCAGCGTTGATTGGGCCGCCGCGCTATCGCGCGAAATCCGTCATAGCGAGCAAAGCCAAGCCATCCAGCTTTGAGTGATCGTCTGCTGATCGGGTAGGGCGTCATCGCCGAGCCGTGGACAGCTTGGCTTGCCTCGCCGTGACGATTGCGCGCATTTTTCAAGGCGCCTTCGTTTGATTGGCGCCCCCTCCTCCAATCAATAACGATCCTCCCCGGCACACGTTTTGCGGAGTCTCGCTGAGGCCGCCGAGCCGCTGTCTCCATTCGGGAGGATGTGCCGAAATGGCGCGAACCCAGCTCAATTTCGCCGCCGCGCCGCAAGCCGTCCCCGCCTTGCGACCGCCGCGCGTGGCGCGCAGCGCGCCGAAATGGCGCCTCGGCGCGCTCGGCTTCGGCTATATCGCCGCGCTTGCCGATGCGTTGGCGATCATCGCCGCGGCGTTGGCGACGACGCTGTTGCGCATCGCTTTGTTCGGCGGCGGGCTCGACGGCCTGCGCACCGGCTTCGACATCGGGCTCGTCGTCGCCGTGCTCGTCGTGCTGGCGGAGTTGCACAACGGCGGCTACGCGCCTGCCCGCTACGCTTACAAATCGGGACAATTCGCGCGCACCTTTCCGCTCTGGAACCTGACGGCGCTCGGCGCGCTGGCGCTCGGCGTGGCGATGCGCGCCGACGGCGGCTATCCGCGCGGCGGCCTGGCGCTGTTCTATCTTCTGGGCTTGGCGAGCCTCGCGCTGACGCGCCGCGCGATCGCCGAAGGGCTGTCGGCGCTGCTTTCGCGCGGCCTGGCGCCGCGCCGGAGGGTGGCGATGGTTGGCTTCGAGGATGCGATCGCCGAGCTGCCGGCGGGGGTCGACAACGACGGCGCCGAGGTCGTCTGCCATTTCGCGCTGCGCGAGAGCGAATCGTTCTTCCTGGAGGATCTCAAGCTTGCGGTCGCCGCCATCCGCCTGCATCGCCCCGACGACGTCATTGTCGCGCTGCCTTGGTCGCGCGCCGATCTCGTCGATACCTGCGTGGCGGCGCTGACGAAGCTGCCGATCGCCGTACATCTCGGCCTCGGCGGGCCGCTCAACGGGCTGAGCCGGGTCGAGATCGCCGAGGTCGGCGCGGTGCGCGGCCTGACGGTGACGCGCCGGCCGCTGGGGGCGCTCCAGCTTTTCGAGAAGCGCGCCTTTGACCTGGTGGTGGCGGCGACGGCGCTGGCGCTGCTGTCGCCGTTGCTGCTGGCGGTGGCGGCGCTGATCCGCCTCGACGGGCCGGGGCCGATTCTGTTCCGGCAGAAGCGCTATGGCCTCAACCAGGAGCCGTTCCGCATCTTCAAGTTCCGCACCATGCGAGCGCTGGACGACGGCGCCGTGGTGCGGCAGGCGACGCGCGCCGACGCCCGCATCACCCGCCTCGGCGCGCATCTGCGCCGCCTCTCGATCGACGAATTGCCGCAACTCCTCAACGTGCTGATCGGCGACATGTCGATCGTCGGCCCACGCCCGCACGCCCTCGCCCACGACCAGCTCTATGTCGAAAAGCTCGCCCGCTACGCGCGTCGCCACAATGTGCGGCCCGGCATCACCGGCTGGGCGCAGGTGCGCGGCCATCGCGGCGAGATCACCGACGACAGCGCCATGCTGGCCCGGCTCGATCACGACCTCTATTACGTCGACAACTGGTCGCTATGGCTCGACCTCAAGATCGTGGCGATGACGGCGCTGTCGCGTCGCGCCCATGCGAACGCCTATTGAGCCGCGGGGCCGTGTGAGGCATTTTACGCCGGCTAGTCACAAGACGCCCACTTTCCTGCGATAGTGGCCGTCCGATTCGCCCCTCGAGCCGAGAGTCCGCATGCCGATCTCCCGCCGCGCGCTTCTTGCGGTCGCCGCCTTCTGCATTTCCGCCAAGGCCTTCGTTCCCGCCGGGGCCCTCGCCGACGATCCGAGCGCGCCGCTCGACTTGCAATCCGACAAGCGGCTCAAGCCGGGGAAGGGCCGGCCGGCGAACGCGCCGCCGCTCACCGACGCCGAAATCGTCGCCAAGGCCAACGATTTCCTCAACACGACGCGATTCATGAGCGCCGATTTCGTACAGATCGGCCCGGATGGGAAGCGCTCGGAGGGTCTGCTGGTGGTGCAGCGCCCCGGCCACATGCTGTTTCGCTACAAACCGCCGCAGAAAATGGAGATCGTCGCCGACGGCCGCTCGGTGGCGATCCGCGACCAGAAACTCGGCACCCAGGATCTGTATCTGATCGGCCAGACGCCGTTGAAATTCCTGCTCGCCGATCACATCGACCTCGCCAAGGACACTTCGATCAAGCGCGTCGAGATGGACGACCGCGCCGCCACGATCGAGATCGTCGACAAGGCGACCTTCGGCGGCAAGTCGGACATCACGCTGGTCTTCGATCCCGACACGTTCGAACTCAAGCAATGGACGGTGATCGACCCGCAGGGCTTCCGCACGCTGGTGTCGCTGTTCGCGCTCGATCTCGTCACCAAGCCGGACCCTGCGTGGTTTTACATCGACGACACCGTACAACCCAATATAGTACGCGGGCGCTGAGTCGCTTGACTTCGCGCCGACCCGGGGCCATGTCCGCCGCCCTTGGGGCGCAGCGATGCCCGTCGCCTTCGGGGCGGAAATACCGTTCAGGGTCGCATGCGTTCCTATTTAAGCTTTGAGCAGCCGGTAGCCGACGCCGACGCCCGCATCGATGAGATGAAGGCGCTGGCGGAAAAGGGCGATTCGCCCGCTATCGAAGAGGAAATCGCCAAGCTTGAGGCAAAGTCCGCCAAGCTGTTGGCCGATCTCTACGCGGCGCTGACCCCTTGGCAGAAGACGCAGGTGGCGCGCTGTCAGGGCCGGCCGCATTTCGCCGATTACGTCAAGGCGCTGTTCGCCGATTTCACCCCGCTCGCCGGCGACCGCCAGTTCGGCGAGGATGCGGCGATTGTCGGCGGCCTCGGGCGGTTTCTCGGCCAGCCGGTGTGCGTGATCGGCCATGAGAAGGGCGACGACACCGCAAGCCGCCTCATCCACAACTTCGGCATGGCGCGGCCCGAGGGCTATCGCAAAGCGGTGCGCCTGATGGAACTCGCCGACCGCTTCGACCTGCCGGTGATCTCGCTGATCGACACCGCCGGCGCCTGGCCCGGCATCGACGCCGAGGAGCGCGGCCAGGCGGAGGCGATCGCCCGGGCGACCGACATGGGTCTGGCGCTGGGGACGCCGAGCGTCGCCGTCATCGTCGGCGAAGGCGGCTCCGGCGGCGCGCTGGCGATCGCCGCGTCGAGCAAGGTGCTGATGCTGGAGCATGCGATCTACACTGTCGCCTCGCCCGAGGCCGCCGCCTCGATCCTGTGGCGAGATTCCTCGCGCGCCCAGGATGCGGCGACCAATATGAAGATCACCGCCGCCGACCTGCTCAAGTTCGCCATTATCGACGCCATCGTGCCGGAACCCGTCGGCGGCGCGCATCGCGACCCCGCCGCGGCGATTGAGGCGACCGGCAAGGCCATCGCGGGCGCGCTGGAATCGCTAGGCAATCTCTCGCGCGAGGAACTGCGCGAGGCGCGCGCCGCGAAGTTCCTCGGCATCGGACGGAAAATCTGAGGAAGGCCTCAGCCGTGGTGCGCCAGATACCACGCCCTGAACTGCTCCGCATATCGCTGCTTCGCGTTGCGCCCGGTGGGCTGGAGCTTGCTGTCGTTGACATAGGTGGCGCGGTCGAACGTCGGGAAGCCGCAAATCTGGTGGACTTTTTCGATATATCCCGGCTGATCCGCGACGAAATCCTTGTAATTCATGGCGACGCTTCGCTCGCTCGGCAACGAGGCCGCCAGCGCCTGTAGGTAAATATCCGACATCGCGACCGATTTCACCGCCCAGTCGATTTCGGGGATCGTCAGTTCAATGCTATCCTCCTCGGAAAGCTGAGGATCTCCATAGTAATGGAAGGTTTTGGTCTTGAGCGCCATCGCCAGGCTTACGGCCTGCTCGATGCGATCTGCGCGCCTGACGATAATCCAGCGCGCGTGGTCGCCGAAAAACGCCTCGCGCAGATCCGGTGAGTTTTCGGCGAGCCGATGAATCTGCGACAGCGCCTTGCACATCAGTTTGGCCGCCACGAAGCCGCTGCCGTCGAGGTAAAGCGCGCGCCAAGTGTCCAGTATCTCCTCGGGCTTGGACTCGTATTTGACAAATGAGAACGGCTCCTTGGTCAAACCCCACAGGTGGTAGCCGCAACTCTTGTTCAATTCGTAAGCGAGCGTTTCCCCGACGAATGTCGAGCCGCACCGGACTTCGCTGGCGATGAACAGGCAGCGTCGCCCGTCGCCGAATCGAGGCCGGTCCTGCTCAATCGTCGCGTCTCCGGAAAGCATAGACATCGCGAATACTTTCTTCCCCCTTCGCGGACTTACGACGGTGTTACGCTTATAGAGCGGATTACTGGGCCATGTGCGCCAACTCCGGGCCCGCTGATAAGCAGTCTCGCAAGAACGACTTTCGCCCAGCTAGCTGAAAATTCAAAAGCAGGCAAGCGCGATGGCGGCTGCCGCCGCGCGGCTGGCTTGAAACCGGGCCAGCGCTGGTCCAATGTCGCGGCAGTGCAGGAGGTTGTGCTTGTTAACGGAATCGGGCGCCGGGGTGCGGGTTGGACTGTTCGTCACCTGTCTTGTCGATCTCATGCGGCCGAGCGTCGGCTTCGCCGCCGTAAAGCTGCTGGAGGACGCCGGTTGCAAGGTGGTGGTGCCGGAGCAGACCTGCTGCGGCCAGCCCGCCTATAATTCCGGCGACCGCGCCAACACCAAGGCGATCGCCCGCGCCACCATGCGCGCCTTCGCCGCTTGCGATTACGTCGTCGCGCCCAGCGGCTCCTGCGCCGGCATGCTCGCCAAGCACTATCCCGAACTGTTCGCCAACGAGCCCGACGCCGAGCGCGAGGCCGTCGCCTTCGCCGCCAAATGCCACGAACTCGTCAGCTTCCTGGTCGATACGCTCGGCGTAACGGCGGTCGAGGCGACTTACGAGGGCGTCGCCACCTATCACGATTCCTGCTCGGGCTTACGCGAACTCGGCGTCTGCGCCCAGCCGCGACAACTGCTGGCGACGGTGAAGGGCCTCAAGCTCGTCGATCTCGAGGATAGCGAGGTCTGCTGCGGCTTCGGCGGCACTTTCGCGGTCAAATACGGCGAACTCTCCGACGCCATCGTCGCCAAGAAGAGCGCCAACATCCTCGCCACTGGGGCCGACACGCTGCTTGCCGGCGATCTCGGTTGCCTGCTCAATATGGCCGGCAAGCTCAGCCGCGACGGCGCCAGGCTGCGCGTGCGCCACGTCGCCGAGGTGCTGGCCGGCATGACCGACGATCCGCCGATTGGCGAGGGGAGCGCCAAATGACCGTCGCGACGACGACGCCGCGCTTCAAGGAAAATGTCCACGAGGCGCTGCACGATCCGCGGCTGCAACGCGCGATGGCGTTCGCCGGCAATTTCGTGCCGCGCCGCGCCGCCGCCGTCGCGCGGCTGCCCGAATTCGAGGCCTTGCGCGACAGCGCCCGCGACATCAAGACCCATACGCTGGCGCATCTCGACCTCTATCTGGAGGCCTACGAAGCCCGCGTCACCGAGGCCGGCGGCTGCGTGCATTACGCGCGCGACGCGGCGCAGGCGCGCGCCATTTTCCTCGACCTCTGCCGGCGGCGCGCCGCCAAGCGCGTCACCAAGGGCAAGTCGATGATCTCCGAGGAGATCGGTCTCAATGACGCGTTGGAGGCGCACGGCATCGAGGCGGTCGAGACCGATCTCGGCGAATATATCATCCAGCTTCGCCACGAGGCCCCCTCGCACATCATCGCGCCGGCGATCCATGTCACGCGCGACGACGTCGAGGCCGATTTCCGCAAGGCGCACCTGCACCTGCCGCGCGACCGCGACCTGTCGGAACCGGAGACGCTGCTCGCCGAGGCGCGCGAAATCCTGCGCCAGAAGTTTCTGTCCGCCGACATCGGCGTCACCGGGGCGAACTTCCTCATCGCCGAGACCGGCACGTCGATCATCGTCACCAACGAGGGCAACGGCGACCTGACGCAGATCCTGCCGAAAGTGCATGTCGTCCTCGCCAGCCTGGAGAAAATCACCCCGACGCTCGACGACGCGGCGCAATTGCTGCGCGTGCTCGCCCGCTCGGCGACCGGGCAGGACATGTCGGTCTACACCACGTTTTCGACCGGCCCGCGCCGCCCCGGCGACCCCGACGGACCGGAGGAATATCACGTCATCCTGCTCGACAACGGCCGCTCGGCGATGCTGGCGGGGGAGTTCTCGGAGATGCTGCGCTGCATCCGCTGCGGCGCCTGCATGAACCATTGCCCGGTCTATCAGGCGGTAGGCGGCCACGCCTATGGCTCGGTCTATCCCGGTCCGATGGGCGCGGTGCTGACGCCGTCGCTGGCCGGCGTCGAGGAGGGCGGGCAATTGCCGAACGCCTCGACGTTTTGCGGCCGCTGCGAAGCGGTCTGCCCGATGCGTATCCCGCTGCCGAAGATGATGCGCCATTGGCGCGAGCGCGAGTTCGAGCGCCATCTCGAACCCACGGCGATGCGCTATGGCCTCGGCGTCTGGGCGTTTTTCGCCAAGCGGCCGGCGCTGTACCGGTTCGCGACCGGCGTCGCGATGCGTGCATTGGGGCTCGCCGGCCGCCGCGCCGGGCGCTTCTCTTGGGCGCCGTTCGCCGGCGGCTGGACCCGCTACCGCGATCTCGCGGCGCCGCAGGGCGCGACCTTCCAGGCGCGCTGGCGGGCCAAGAGCGGGGCCAAGAACGGAGCCACGCGATGAGCGCCCGCGACGAGGTGTTCGCCGATATCCGCCGCTCGCTGCGTGTCACCGGCGCCGAGGCGCCGCGCCGCGCGGCGGTCGCCGACCGGCTCGCCCGTACGCCGTCCGGCGTCATCCCGGCGCGCGGCAAGGGCGGCGCCGCCACCTTCAAGGCCGAGGCGGAACGCGCCGCGGCGACATTTGCCGAAGTCGCCGCCGCCGCCGACATTCCCGCGGCGATCGCCGGCTATCTGCGCGAACGCAACCTGCCGGCGACGTTGCGCATCGGCGCCGATGCCCGCCTCGCCGCGCTGCCTTGGGACCAGACACAGTTGGACGTGAGCCACGGCGCTTCAGACGGTCACGATCTCAACGCGGCGAGCGTCGCCTTCGCCGGCGTCGCCGAGACCGGCACGCTGGCCCTGGTCTCCGGCGCCGACAACCCGACGACGCTCAACTTCCTGTCCGACAATCACCTCGTCGTGCTGTTCGCCGAGGACGTCGTCGGCGATCTCGAGAGCGTGTTCGCCAGGCTGCGCGCGGGTTACGGCGCCGGCCACGCGCCGCGCACGCTGAATTTCATCACCGGCCCCTCACGCTCGGCCGATATCGAACAGACGCTGCTGTTCGGCGCGCACGGGCCGCGGCGGCTGCACATCGTGTTTGTCGGTGGCCACGGAGGTTAGCCCATGTTCGACCATATCGGCATAGCGGTCGCGGATTTCGCGACCTCGCGCGATTTCTACGCGCGCGCCCTGGCGGCGCTCGGTTTGCAGAAACTGGTGGAGTTTCCCAAGGACGACGGCGGCGCGGTCGCCGGCTTCGGCGCGCAGGGCAAGCCGTTCTTCTGGCTTGCGACGAATGACAAGCCTAAGGGCGGGCTACATATCGCCTTCGCCGCCGAATCGCGCGCCGAGGTCGACGAGTTCTACAACGCGGCGATCGCCGCCGGCGCTCGCGACAATGGCGCGCCGGGCCTGCGCCCGCACTACCACGAGCATTATTACGGCGCCTTCGTGTTCGACCCCGACGGCAACAATATCGAGGCGGTGTGCCACAAGGCGGCGGACTGAACGCGGCGCTTTGGATCAGCCGAGGCCGGGAACGGGCACGCCGAAAGTCTGCGCCAGCAGCACCGCGTTGAGCCCGAGGATGATGATCGTCGCCGCGATCGCCGCTCCCTGAACCCAGGGGCCGTTGGCGAACGCCCCCATGATGTCCTGCCGGCGCGTGAACATTATCAGCGCGATCACCGGCGCCGGCAGCGCGAAGCTCAGCACCACCTGGCTCACCACCAAAGCCTGCGTCGCATTGACCCCCATCGCCACGACGACGAAAGCGGGAATGACGGTGATGAGCCGGCGCAGCCAGATCGGAATCGCCATGTGGGTGAAGCCCTGCATGATCGACTGCCCGGCCAGCGTGCCGACCACCGAACTCGAAATGCCCGAGGCGAGCAGCGACACCAGGAATAGCGCCGCCGCGCCGGCGCCGAGCAGCGGCGTCAGCGTGTGGTAGGCGGTTTCGATCTCGGCGACGTCGCTGTGGCCGGCGTGGAAGGCGGCGGCCGACATCGCCACCATCGCCATATTGACGAGGCCGGCGCCGGCGAGCGCGATCAGCACTTCGCGGTTGGAGAAGCGCAGCAGAATCGCCCGCTCGCGGTCGTCGCGGGCGCGGGGCCGCGCCTGGGCCAGCGCCGCGTGCAGATAGATGGCGTGCGGCATCACCGTCGCGCCGATGACGCCGACGGCGATAGTCAGCGCCTGGGCGTCGGCGAGGCGCGGCGTCGCCGAGCCCCGGGCCGCCGCCGGCCAATCGATCGGCGCGATGAACATTTCCGCCAGATAGCAAAGGCCAATCACCAGTACGAGGGCGCCGATCGCCAATTCCATCGGCCGGAAACCGCCGCGGTCGAGCATCAGCACCGCGTAGGTGAGCCCGGCGACGACGACCATGCCCGCCATCATCGGCACATGGAACAGCAGCGAAAAGCCGATCGCGCCGCCGATGAATTCGGCAAGATCGGTGGCCATCGCCGCGAGTTCGCTGATCGCCCACATGGCGAGCACTACGGGGGTCGAGAATTGCGCGCGACAGTGCTCGGCGAGATTGAGCCCGGTGACGACGCCGAGCTTGGCCGACAGCGCCTGGAACAGCATCGCCGCGACATTGGCGAGCAGCACCACCCACAGCAGCGAATAGCCGTAAGCCGCGCCGGCCTGGACATTGGTGGCGAAATTGCCGGGGTCCATGTAGGCGATTGAGGCGACCACTGCCGGCCCTGCGAACAGAAAGGCCGTGGTGGCGCGGCCAACCGGCTTGCCGCGCAGCACCTCGTCGATGGCGAGGGCGGCGCGGTCCGAAAGGTTTGTCGCCATTGCGTCAGGCACGATTCCGGCTCGCGATTAAAGGCTGCACTGTAGAATGTAGCCGGAGGTACATTTTTGTCAACGCGCGAACACGTGAACGTCGAAAGTTGATTGCCTCAACATCGTCGCCTTCGTCGAAGACAATGGCGACGTCGGCCGCCCGACTTTAAGCCGCGAACAGGTGCCTGACGTCGAAAGAGGTGCAAGAAGCATGAAAATCGTCATCCTCGGCGGCACGGGTCTGATCGGTTCGAAAGCCGTGACCATCCTACGTCAGCGCGGCCACGAGGTCTTCGCCGCTTCGCCCAGGAACGGCGTCAACAGCATCACCGGCGAGGGCCTCGCGGTGGCCATGGTCGGAGCTGAAACGGTTATCGACCTCACCAATTCGCCCTCGTTCGAGGACAAGGCGGTGCTCGAATTCTTCGAGACCTCCGGGCGCAATCTTTTCGCGGCCGAGACTGTCGCGGGCGTCCGGCATCATGTTGCTCTGTCCATCGTCGGAATCGACCGCAGCGACAACGGCTACTTCCGCGCCAAGGTCGCCCAGGAAAGGCTGATAACGACCTCCGGCGTCCCTTATACCATCGTCCGCGCCACCCAGTTCATGGAATTCCTTCCCGACATCGCCGATTCGAATGCGAAAGGCCGTTCGATTCACATCGCGCCCTGTCTGTTCCAACCGATCGCGGCGCAAGACGTCGCTGCAATAGTCGCCGAGGTCGCGCTCGCGGCGCCGCGCAATGGAATCATCGAGATCGCTGGCCCGGACCGGGCGCCGTTCGACGAGATCGTCGCGCGCTATCTCAAGGCGATCGGCGACCCACGCGAAGTGGCGCCCGATCCCGAGGCGCTCTATTTCGGCGGCCGCGTCAAGGAGTGGTCGCTCGTCCCGCTGGGCGAAGC
>DATNDU010000028.1:0-10477 GCA_035606915.1 Roseiarcus sp.
GATTTCTCGTTAGAAGTTCAGGCCAACTGATGCAATATAGCGCATCAACATCCAGGGCGGTGCCGCTGAGCGCCTAGGCATCCGAATTTCGATACAGAAAACTTCCCTTGCGCCGGCCAAGAGATGCACTATACTCGCAACAGGTGAGTTATAATGCATGTCGCCGCAACCCGCAGGGAGGGTTCGCTTGAGGCCTCGCATCGATTTCCAGACCGACCCCGCCCGCTACCGCCATTGGCGGTTGGCTTATGACGGGCCGGTGGCGACGCTGTTGATGGACGTCGACGAGAACGGCGGCCTGTTCGAGGGCTACCAGCTCAAGCTCAATTCCTACGACCTCGGCGTTGATATCGAGCTTGCCGACGTGGTGCAGCGGTTGCGCTTCGAGCGGCCGGAGATCGGCGCGGTGGTGCTGCGCTCGGGCAAGGATCGCGTATTCTGCGCCGGCGCCAATATCCGCATGCTGGCCGGCGCCGCGCACGCCCACAAGGTCAATTTCTGCAAGTTCACCAACGAAACCCGCAACGCGCTGGAGGCGGCGAGCGCCGAGTCCGGCCAGTTCTACCTCTGCGCCGTGCGCGGTTCCTGCGCCGGCGGCGGCTATGAGCTGGCGCTCGCCTGCGACCACATCCTGCTTGCCGACGACGCCGCCTCGGCGGTCTCGCTGCCCGAGGCGCCGCTGCTCGCCGTGCTGCCCGGCACCGGCGGCCTCACCCGCCTCACCGATAAACGCAAGGTGCGCCGCGATCTCGCCGACGTGTTCTGCACGGCGCAGGAAGGCGTGCGCGGCAAGCGCGCCGCCGAATGGCGCCTCGTCGACGAGGTCGTCGCGAACAAGGGGTTCGACGACGCCGTCGCCGCTCGCGCGCGCGCGTTCGCGGCGCGCGGCGGCGACAGGCCGGGGCAGGGCGTCGCACTGACGCCGCTCGACCGGCGTTTCGCCGAGGACGGCGGCGTCGCTTACAGCCTCGTCGATGTCGCCGTCGACCGGGCGGCGCGGCGCGCCACGCTGACGCTGCGCGGGCCGCAGGACGAGGCGCCGGCTTCGATGGCGGCGCTGCATGCCGAGGGTGCGCAGGCCTGGGCGCTACGGCTGGCGCGCGAGCTCGACGACGCGCTGCTGCATCTGCGCTTCAATGAGGAGGAACTCGGGCTCATCGTCTTCAAGACCGAGGGCGACGCGGCGCGCGTGCTCGCGCACGAGGCGTTGCTGATCGCCAACCGCGAGACCGACTGGCTGGCGCGCGAAATCCTGCTCTACTGGAAGCGCGTGCTGAAGCGCATCGATCTCACCTCGCGCTCGCTGGCGGCGCTGATCGAGACCGGCTCCTGCTTCGCCGGCCCGCTGGCCGAGATCGCCTTCGCCTGCGACCGCAGCTACATGATGAAAGGCGCCTTCGAGGGCGACAACCGGGCGCCGGCGACGCTGGCGCTGGGGCCGTCGAGCCTCGGCGCGATGCCGATGTCGAACGGCCTGACGCGGTTGCAGACGCGCTTCCTCGGCGAGCCGGCCTCGGTCGAGGCGGCGCAACTTTTGGTTGGCGTGAGCATCGAAGCCGAACAGGCTTTGCGCGCCGGGCTCATCACATTCGCTTACGACGACGTCGATTGGAGCGACGAACTGCGCATTTTCATGGAGGAGCGCGCCAGTTTCTCGCCCGATGTGATGACCGGGCTCGAAGCCAACCTGCGCTTCGCCGGGCCGGAGACGATGGAGACGCGCATTTTCGGCCGCCTCACCGCCTGGCAGAACTGGATCTTCAACCGCCCCAACGCCGTCGGCGAGACTGGCGCGCTGCGGCGCTACGGTAGTGGCCAGCGCGGCGCTTTCGACATGCGGCGCGTTTAGGGCTCCCGTCTCAACCAGGTTCGCCATTGCGAGGAAAAATCCATGTCCGACACGCTCGCCGTCAACTACGATACCCTGATTCCCAACAATGTTGGCCTCGCCGCCGACCGGCGGGTGCTGAAGGCGCTGGAGAACTGGCACCCCGGCTATATCAACTGGTGGAACGACCTCATTCCGCAACAATTCCAGCGCAGCCCCGTCTATCTGCGCACCGCCGTCAGCGTCGATCCCAAGGGCTGGGCGAAGTTCGATTACGTGAAGATGCCGGAATACCGCTGGGGCGTGCTGCTGGCGCCGGCGGTCGAGGGCCGCAAGATCCCCTGCGGCGAACACGTCGGCGAGCCCGCGTGGCAGGAGGCGCCGGGCGAATATCGCGCTATGCTGCGCCGCCTCATCGTCATCCAGGGCGACACCGAGCCGGCCAGCGTCGAGCAGCAGCGCTTCCTCGGCCTCACCGCGCCCTCGCTCTACGACCTGCGCAACCTGTTCCAGGTCAATGTCGAGGAAGGCCGGCATCTGTGGGCGATGGTTTATCTGCTGCACAAATATTTCGGCGCCGACGGGCGCGAGGAGGCCGACGACCTGCTGCGCCGCCGCTCCGGCTCCGAGGAGGCGCCGCGGATGCTCGGCGCCTTCAACGAGGCGACGCCGGATTGGCTGTCGTTCTTCATGTTCACCTACTTCACTGATCGCGACGGCAAGATGCAGCTTGAAAGCCTGGCGCAATCGGGCTTCGACCCGCTGTCGCGCACCTGCCGCTTCATGCTGACCGAGGAGGCGCATCACATGTTCGTCGGCGAGACCGGCGTCGGGCGCATCATCGAGCGCACTTGCGCGGCGATGAAGGCGGCGGGCATCGACGACCCCCATGAGATCGCGCGCGTGCGGGCTCTCGGCGTCATCGACCTGCCGACGATCCAGAAGAAGCTCAACCTGCACTACACGCTGTCGCTCGACCTGTTCGGCCAGGAGGTGTCAACCAACGCCGCCAATGCGTTTAACGCCGGCATCAAGGGCCGCTACATGGAGCATCGGCTTGAGGACGACCACAAGCTCGTCAATGACGCCTATCGCGTTTGGGGGGTCGAGAACGGTGTGCTGGCGCAGCAAAGCGTGCCGGCGCTGACCGCCATCAACATGCGGTTGCGCGACGACTACACCCGCGACGCCGCCGGCGGCGTCGGGCGCTGGAACAAGATCATCGACAAGGCGGCAATAGCCTTTGAGATGAAGCTGCCGCACGAGGCGTTCAACCGCAAGATCGGCGTCTTCGCCGGCAAGAGCTTCGGCCCCGAGGGCAAGCTCGTGAGCGACGCTGGCTCGACGGACTGGCTGCCGACCAAGGCCGATGGCGATTTCATCCAGTCGCTGATGAAGCCCTGCTTCGAGCCCGGCCAATACGCCGGCTGGATCGCCGCGCCGAAGGTCGGCATCGACAACAAGCCCGGCGATTTCGAATACGTGCAACTGCATATGGCGTGACGGCGATGGGCGAGTTCGTCAAACAGCATCTGATTGATCCCGAGATCTGCATCCGCTGCGGCGCTTGCGAAGCCGCATGTCCGATCGGCGCCATCGAGCACGACGAGCGCAACGTCGTGGTCAAGGCCGACGCCTGCAACTTCTGCATGTCGTGCATCCCCGTGTGCCCGACAGGATCGATCGACAACTGGCGCATCGTCGCCACGCCCTACACGCTCGCCGATCAATATGATTGGGACGAATTGCCGGCGCAAGCGGCGGCGGCGCAGGAGGATGCGGTCGAGGCGACCGACGCAACCGTCGCGGCGCTGCTCGCCGAGGCGCACGCCGGCGCCGAGGGCGCCTCGCGCCCGCCCGTCACGGCGGCGAGGCCGACGGTCAATCTCTACACGCCGGGCAAGCCGATCGAGGCGACGGTGCAGGGCAATTACCGGCTGACGGCGGAAAGCTCGGGCGCCGACGTGCGCCACATCATTCTCAATTTCGAGGGTCCGTTCCCGGTGCTCGAAGGCCAGACGCTCGGCGTGCTCGCGCCCGGCGAGGACGGCCGCCTGCACGCGCCGCGGCTCTATTCCGTCTCCAGTCCGCGCGACGGCGAGCGGCCCGGCTTCTGCAATGTCTCGATCACCGTCAAGCGCGAGCCGGGCGGAATATGCTCCAACTATGTCTGCGATCTCGGCAAGGGCGACAAGGTGAAGATCGCCGGCCCGTTCGGCGCGACTTTCCTGATGCCCGACGATCCGCAAGCGCGGCTGTTGATGATCTGCACCGGCACCGGCGCGGCGCCGTTCCGCGCCTTCACCATGCGCCGGCAGCGCGTCGGTCCGCGCGGCGGCGACATGACGCTGTTCTTCGGCGCCCGCGCGCCCGACAGCCTGCCGTATTTCGGCCCGCTCAACAAGATCGCCAACCGCGTGCTGCGCAAGCATCTCGTCTACAGCCGCATCCCCGGCGCGCCGAAGGAATATGTGCAGGACCGGCTGCGGGTGGAGAGCGAGGAAATCGCCGAGTTGCTCGGCGATTCCCGCACCCATGTCTATATCTGCGGCTTGCGCGGCATGGAGGCGGGCGTCGAGCAGGCCTTCGTCAATATTGCCGAGAGCGTTGGCGTCTCGTGGAGCGCAATGCGCGACGCGATGCGCGAAGACGGGCGCTATCACATCGAGACGTATTGACGGCGTTCGGCGTTTGATTATCGCGGCGGGCAGGACGGAGCCGGGAACGTCGAGATGAACGAACAGCGCCCTACCGAGGCGGAAACGTCGGCATTGGCCTTCGTCGCCAAGGTCGGCGAGCAAGTGCGTCGCGCGCGCGAGCGCAACGGCCTCACACGCAAACGGCTGTCGGAACTGTCGGGCGTCTCGCTGCGCTATCTGGCGCAACTCGAAGCCGGCGAGGGCAACATTTCCATCGCGCTGCTGCATCGGGTTGCCGCCGCGCTGGCGGCGCGCGTCGAGGCGCTGGTTGGCGGCGACGGCGCGCCGGAAGCGGGGCGCGTCGCCTTGCTCTATGGCGCCGCGAGCCCGGCGGCGCGCGCGCGGGTGCTCGAAATCCTCGACCCGCAGGCGCACGGGCGGCGCGAGCGCATCGCGCTGATCGGGCTGCGCGGCGCCGGCAAGACGACGCTCGGCCGCCGGCTCGGCGAAAGTCTCAACCTGCCGTTCGTCGAACTCAACCGCGAGATTGAGGCGCAAAGCGGCATGGCCGTCAACGAGGTCATCGCGCTCTACGGCCAGGAGGGCTATCGGCGGCTCGAACGGCAGGCGGTGGAGCGGGTAGCCGCAACGCGCGAACGTTTGGTGCTTGCCGCCGCCGGCGGCCTCGTCACCGCGCCGGATACGTTCAGCTTCCTGCTCGCCCATTTCCACACCGTCTGGCTGAAGGCGGCGCCCGAGGAGCACATGCAGCGCGTGCGCGCCCAGGGCGACGAGCGGCCGATGGCCGGCAATCCGAAGGCGATGGAGGAACTCAATGCGCTGCTCGCCGGCCGCGAGGCGCTCTACGCCAGCGCCGCCGCCACCGTCGACACCAGCGGCCGCACGCTCGCCGCCAGCACCGCCGACCTCGAACGCGCGGTGCGCGGGCTTGGCGTGCTGTAGCGCCCGAGTCGCCAACGTATTCGTCTATTGCGATGCCATTCGCTATTGCCAAGCCTCGCTTGTCAAGCGGGGGCGATGGCGTTATGCCGGCGTTAAACGGGATCAGGGGAGATGCGACCTTGGTTGCGGCGACCGGCATCGATTATGAGGCGTTACGGCTGCCGGCGACGCCACGACCCGACAGCGAAGCTCGGCGCCATCCCGTGGTCATTGTCGGCGCCGGCCCCATCGGCCTGGCGACGGCGATCGACCTCGCCCAGAACGGGCTCGACGTCGTGCTGATCGAGGAGGACGACCACCTCTCCACCGGCTCGCGCGCCATCTGTTTCGCCAAGCGCACGCTGGAGATTTTCGACCGCCTCGGCTGCGGCGAGCCGATGGTGCGCCAGGGCGTCGGCTGGAGCAAGGGGCGGGTGTTCCACCGCGACGGCCAACTCTACGATTTCGACCTGCTGCCGGAAGCCGGCCATCGCCGCCCGGCCTTCATCAACCTCCAGCAATATTACGTCGAAGGCTATCTGTTCGAGCGCGCCAAGGCGCTGCCGCGGCTCGACATGCGCTGGCGCCACCGCGTCGCCGGCGTCAAGGTCGACGCCGACGGGGTGAAGCTCGACATCGTGACCCCGGACGGCGGCTACGCGCTCAAGGCCCGTTATCTCGTCGCCGCCGACGGTTCCCGCAGCTTCGTGCGCAAGGCGATGGGGCTGGAGAGCCACGGGCAGACGTTCCGCGACCGTTTCCTGATCGCCGACGTGCGGATGGAGGCGGATTTCCCAGCCGAGCGCTGGTTCTGGTTCGATCCGCCGTTCCATCCCGGCCAGTCGGCGCTGCTGCATCGTCAATCCGACAATGTCTGGCGCATCGATTTTCAGCTCGGCTGGGACGCCGACCCGCAGGTCGAGCGCCAGCCCGAGCGCGTGCTGCCGCGCGTGCGCGCGCTGCTTGGCAAGCAGGCCAAGTTCGAACTGGTGTGGGCGAGCGTCTACACTTTCTCCTGCCTGCGCATGGAATCGTTTCGCCACGGCCCGGTGTTCTTCGTCGGCGACAGCGCGCATGGCGTGTCGCCGTTCGGCGCCCGTGGCGCCAATTCCGGCGTGCAGGATGCGGAAAATCTGGCGTGGAAGCTGCGCCTCGCGCTCAGCGGCCTCGCGCCCGAGGCGCTGCTCGACAGCTACGGCGGCGAGCGCGAGTTGGCGGCGGATGAGAACATCAAGCACTCGACGCGCAGCACCGATTTCATCACCCCCAAGAGCGAGGTCAGCCGCCAGTTCCGCGACGCGACGCTGGAACTGGCGCGCGATTGCGGCTTCGCGCGCGGGCTCGTCAACAGCGGCCGGCTGTCGAAGCCGAGCGTCTATGCGGGTTCGCCGCTCAACACGCCCGACGAGGACGCCTTCGCCGGCGCGATGACGCCCGGCGCGCCGAGCGCCGACGCGCCGATCCGGCGCGACGGCGGCGAGGATTGGCTGCTCAGCGTCAGCGGCGACGATTTCGCGCTGCTGGCGTTCTCTCCTTCGCAGCAGGAGATCGCGGCGCTGCGGGCGTTCTCGGGCGGCGACATCCCGCTCAGCGTCGTGCTCGTCGCGCCGCCGGGCGCGCCAGACATCGCCGGCTTCGTCCGCATCGCCGATGGCGGGCTCGCCGCCGAGCGGTTCGACGCCACTCCGGGCACGGTCTATCTGTTGCGGCCCGACCAGCATATCGCGGCGCGCTGGCGGCGCTTCGACGCCGCCAAGGTCGCCGCGGCGCTGCGCCGCGCCTGCGGTCACGCGGAGGGAACGCGATGCTGAAGCTCGACCCCAATCTCACCCAAGCTGACGATTTCTACGAGGCGCTGATCGAGGCGCATCGCGGGCTTTCGGCGGCGCAGAGCGGCCGGCTCAACGCCAAGTTGATCCTGCTGCTCGCCAATCAGATCGGCGATTTCGACACGCTGCGCGCGGCGCTGGCCAAGGCGGGCGAAGGCATCGAGCCCGCCGGCGAAGACGCCACCCTAGAGATCGTCGACTGAAGGAAACGATATGCGCCTGCACGACTATTACCGCTCCTCCGCCTCCTGGCGGGTGCGCATCGCGCTGAACCTTAAGGGCGTCACAGTCGAGCAGGTCGCCCATCACCTGCGGCGCGGCGAGCAGACGGCGGCGGCGTTTCTGCGCCTCAATCCGCAAGGCATCGTGCCGGTGCTGGAACTCGACGACGGCCGCGCGCTGCCGCAATCGCTGGCCATCTGCGAATGGCTCGACGAGACCCATCCCGAGCCGCCGCTGCTGCCTTCAGACGCCTTCGAGCGCGCCCGCGTGCGTGCGTTCGCGCTCGCCATCGCCTGCGAGATCCATCCCTTGCAGAACCTCAAGGTGCTGGCGCGCCTGCGCGCGCTCAAATTGCCCGAAGGCGAGGTGACGGGCTGGGCGCGGGCGGTGATCGCCGACGGGCTCGCCGCTTGCGAGACGCTGCTGGCGGGGTCGGGCGGCCCGTTCTGCTTCGGCGAGCGGCCGACGCTCGCCGACCTCTGCCTGACGCCGCAACTCTATAACGCGCGCCGTTTCGGCGTCGATGTCTCGGGCCTCGGTCGCCTCATCGCAGCGGAGGCCGCCGCCGCCGCTTTGCCCGCCTTCATCGCCGCCGCGCCCGAACGTCAGCCCGACGCCGAGTAACAAAGGAGCCCGCCATGCCTGGTTTCGCCAGCACCAAAGACCTTGCCGACAAGGTCGTCTCGTTCGAGCAACTGGGGCCGGGGCTCTATGGCTACACCGCCGAGGGCGATCCCAATTCCGGCGTTGTCATCGGCGACGACAGCGTGCTCGTCGTCGACGCGCAGGCGACACCGGCGATGGCCAAGGATGTCATCGCCCGCATCCGCGAGATCACCGACAAGCCGATCAAACATGTGGTGCTCAGCCATTATCACGCCGTGCGCGTACTCGGCGCCGCCGGCTACGCGGGGGCTGAGATCATCGCCTCGGACGTGACCCGCAAGCTCATCGTCGAGCGCGGCCAGCAGGACATGGACAGCGAGATCGGCCGCTTTCCGCGCCTTTTCCGCGGCAAGGAGAGCATCCCCGGCCTGACTTGGCCTGACATCGCGTTCCACAAAAAAATGACGCTGTGGCTCGGCAAGCGCGAAGTTGAGATCATCCATATCGGCCGCTCGCATACGGCGGGCGACACCGTGGTTTGGCTGCCCAAAGAGCGCGTGCTGTTCTCCGGCGACGCGGTCGAGTTCGGCGCCACCCCTTATTGCGGCGACGCGCATTTCGCCGATTGGCCGGCGACGCTCGACGCCATCCGGGCGCTAAAGCCGCAGAAGTTGGTTCCCGGGCGTGGCCGCGCGCTGATGGATGCGCGCGAGGTCGAGGAGGGGCTTGCCGGCACCGCCGGCTTCACCTCGGAGTTGTTCGCCCTCGCCAAACAAGCGGTCGCGGCCGGCTGGGATCTCGGGCGCACCTATAAGGAAGCGATGACGCGGTTGCGGCCCCAATACGGGCATTGGGTGATCTTCGACCATTGCATGCCGTTCGACGTGGCGCGCGCTTATGACGAGGCCAAGGGCGTCGATTGGCCGAATATCTGGACCGCCGAGCGCGACGTCGCGATGTGGCGGGCGCTCGAAAGCGGGCAAGCGCTGTCCGGCGAGATCCAACGCTGAAGGAGGCTTGTCATGAACGAACGGACCCGCCCGAGTCTGGCGCTGACCGCCGCAGCGAGCGCCGGCGCGCCGCAATATCTCACCGGCTTCGGCAACGGTTTCGAGACCGAGGCGCTGCCCGGCGCGCTGCCGGTTGGGCGCAACTCGCCGCAGAAGTGCCCCTACGGTCTCTACGCCGAGCAACTCAGCGGCTCGCCGTTCACCGCGCCGCGCAAGACCAACGAGCGAAGCTGGCTCTACCGCATCCGCCCGACGGTGGCCCATTGGGGCGACTTCAAGCCTATCGACAAGGGACTATGGCGCACCGCGCCGGCGCCGGAAGTCGAGCAGCCGATCGCGCCGCTGCGCTGGAACCCGATCCCGATGCCCAAGACCAGCCTGTCTTTCGTCGAGGGCGTCCACACCCTCACCACCGCCGGCGACGCGGCGAGCGCCGCCGGCATGGGCGCGCATGTCTATATCGCCACCCGCTCGATGCGAGACGAATATTTCTACAACGCCGACGCCGAGATGCTGCTCGTTCCGCAGCAGGGCGGGCTACGGCTATGCACGGAGTTCGGCCTCATTGTTATTGAGCCCGGCGAGGCGGCGGTGATCCCGCGCGGCGTCAAGCTGCGCGCCGAACTGATTGACGGCCCGGCGCGCGGCTATA
The DNA here is from genome assembly GCA_035606915.1 of Roseiarcus sp. Lineage (GTDB taxonomy): Bacteria > Pseudomonadota > Alphaproteobacteria > Rhizobiales > Beijerinckiaceae > Roseiarcus. The sequence continues at coordinate 9,729 of DATNDU010000028.1, forward strand.
TGTGCGAGAACTACGGCGGCGCCTTCACGCTGCCGGAGCGCGGGCCGATCGGCGCCAATTGTCTCGCCAATCCCAGAGATTTCCTCACTCCGGTCGCCGCCTACGAGGACAGCGACACGCCCTCCAGGCTGATCGTCAAATGGGGCGGCGGGCTGCATGCGGCCGAGATCGCCGGCTCGCCGCTCGACGTCGTCGCCTGGCACGGCAATTTCGCGCCCTACAAATACGACCTGCGCCGCTTTTCGCCGGTCGGCCCGATTCTCTACGATCACGCCGATCCCTCGATCTTCACGGTGCTGACCAGTCCGAGCGAGACCTCGGGCACGGCGAACATCGATTTCGTCATCTTCAGCGATCGCTGGCTGGTGGCGGAGAACACCTTCCGCCCGCCGTGGTACCACATGAACGTGATGAGCGAGTTCATGGGCCTCATCTACGGCGTCTATGACGCCAAGACCGGCGGCGGTTTCGCGCCCGGCGGCGCCTCGCTGCACAATACCATGCTGCCGCACGGACCTGATATCGACGCCTTCGAGAAGGCGAGCCAAGTCGAACTCAAGCCACACAAGCTCGAAGGCACGCTCGCCTTCATGTTCGAAACCCGCTTTCCCCAACGCCTTACGAAATTCGCCGCCGAGACGCCGGCGCTGCAAGCCGCCTATCGCAACTACGGCGCGAGGCTGAAGCGCCATTTCGACCCGACGCGGCCCTGAACCCGGAGCCCCCATGCTCGACGAAACGCATGCGCC
>DATNDU010000034.1:0-84050 GCA_035606915.1 Roseiarcus sp.
CAGGCCCATGCCACGCAGCACATGGGACGCCTTGGTGAACTGAATATTGTCGTAGCCGACGATCTCTATCCGGTTGCCCCAGGGGTCGCGAAAATCAAGGAACGGCCCGTCGAGCGGCGTAACGCCGGCGGCCTCGAGGGCTTTGCGGGCGGCTGCCTTGTCATCGACGACCAGACCGAAGTGGCGGCCATCGTCGGCTGGCTGCCGGCGGCCTTTCTGCAGGGCAATGAACTGGTCGCCCAGGTCGATGAAGGCCATCGAGTCGCTCTTGCCGCGCAATTCGAACTGGAAGAGGCGGCCATAGAACGCCAGCGCCTCATCGATGTCGCCCACCTCCAGCGCAACGTGATTGAAACCTACGGCGCGGGGCTTTGTGAACTCGGCCATGCGAACCTCCTCTGTCGGTCTGACGATTAAATGGATGGCGCGGCCCGCGAAGCCAACCGTTGCACCCGAGAGGAGGCGTTGTTCGCCCGACCTTTGCACCGAACAAAGCCGCCAAATATGTCCGTGGAGCAAGGGCCGGGGTGTGACGTACGTCACATCCCGCCAGCGCCTTTGGCGGCAGCATCGACTGTCGCGAAAGAGACCAAGCGAACCGCGCCAATGCTTGTCACGGAGCAACAAGCTGCAAAAATCGGTTGTCCGCTCCTGACGCTCGCCTTCGGCTATCAAGGCCGCTTCAGCGAAGCCGACCACATTCGCTGTCAAGGAAGCCGCTGCATGCTGTGGCGGTGGCGAGCCGAGCGGTCGCCCGCTGACGACGTCGAACGCAAAGGATTTTGCGGGCTTGGCGGCAAGCCGTAGCGGGGCCGCTGATCAAGAGCAGGCGCGACGCGGGATGATTCAGGTCCGCTCAGCCGGGCACTCGGCCCTTTACCGCATTGGCCAAAGCCTCGTATGCGATGCGCCCGTCCGCACCGATCGGCAACTGCTCGCGTAAGCGCGCCTTGAGCTGCGCTTTTTCGTCCGGCGACATGGCGTTGATCACCTGGCCGGCCGGTCCGATCGGCACCAGATTCGACTCGCAGAAATCGTCGAAGCTGGCAAAGCTCACCGGGATGCGGATCTGGCGCGTCTCGATCGCTTGCAGCCCGGCCGCTTGCCATAACGCCTGCATGGTCTCGCGCCGTGACGCGGCGGGATTTATGCGCGACGGCGGCGCTTTGCCGAGGGATTTCAGGGCGGCCTCGATCGGCGCAAGCGGCACCCCGCCGGCGAGCGTATCCCACATATAGGTGGCGACGAGCCCGCCCGGCCTGACCACCCGGGCCATCTCCGTGATCGCCTTGGCGGCATTGGGCACAAAGGTGATGACCAGCGCCATCGCCGCCGCATCGAAACTGCGATCGGCAAACGGCAACGCCTGCGCATCGCCAATCTGGAATTGCGCCAGCGTCACGCCGGGGCGCTCCTTCGCGAACGCCAGTTGGCCTTCCGAAGGATCGATGGCGGCGACCGCAGCGGGCGCGCAACGCGCGATGAGCTCCTCGGTGAAGGCGCCGTTGCCGCAGCCGACTTCGATCCAGCGCAGGTTTTGCGGTGGATCGAGCCAATCGAGAAACAGCCTGCCGGCAAGTTTGCTCCAGCGGCCCATCATCCGTTCATAGGCTTTGCCGTCGGAGAACATTTGGCCCGCGTCGCTCACCTGAACCCCCATTCGTCGGTCGACGATGTTACAGGAGGCGCTATTCCTTCCAGGAATCGCCGTCCTCGTCTACGCTCTGCCGCGACGGGCGGCGACGCGTGCGGGCCATGCGTCGAGCGCGGCACGACCGGGGGAACGGACGATGTCCCAAAAGCGGGGGAGGAGTTGATGAAGATTCTGAGCACAGCGTCGGAAGCGGAAGTCGATCGCGAGCGATTATTTGTGCCGGCTGCGGCGGGGTTCTACGAGACCTTCGCGCCGCTTGCCTATACGCTCATTCGCGTCGCGCTCGGCCTCATTCTCATTCCGCACGGTTATGCCAAGCTGTTCGGCAACGATGCCGTTGCGGCGTCGCGCAACTTCGTCAATTTCGGTTGGGCCTATCCGCTGGCCTGGGCCTATTTCATCGGCGCGGTGGAATTCTTCGGCGGCATCCTGCTGGCGCTTGGGCTGTTTACTCGCATTGTCGCCGCCGCAATCGTCATCGAGATGGCGGTGATATCGTTCGCGGTGCTCTACCCGAACTGGTCGTGGGGCAGGCGCGGCATGGAATACGCGCTGTTCATGGGCATCGTGGCGCTCGCCATTTTCTTCCGCGGCGGCGGGCGCTGGTCGCTCGATCGGCTGATCGGCCGCGAGTTTTGATCGGGGTCGCGCGGGCAGCCTCTCCGCAGCGTGCGCCCGGCGCGATGCGCGACCCGCTGCGAATGCGATTCTTCAATCGCCGCTTGCGGGCCAAGCATGCTTGTTGCGCGTGGCGATCGCTTCCGTGCCGGCTGGAAAATCACTAGCATGCGCTCGACTTCGGCGCTGCGCGAATAATCTCGGCTGACGCAAGCGCCGATGCCGCTTGCGGCAGCAATCAAGACGCCGGAGGACATCCGCGATGCAGTTTGGCCTTTACGCACCGGTGCCGCATGTCACCGTCGGCTCGCATGCGATTGAACAATCCGTTGCCGGCGCGCTGAAGCCGCTGCCTGCTGGCGACGTCGATCCCGCCTTCGATCTGGCCAAAGAGATTCTCTGCGCCGCCGATCGTGCTGGCTTCGACATTATCCTGTTTGCGGAACGTCACCTCGGCGCCGATTTCGAAGCCTGGATCCTGGCCGCCGCGGTCAGTTCCTGGACCGCGCGGATCAGGAGCATGGTGGCGGTGCATCCGGGGCTTTGGCATCCGACCCTGGTGGCCAAGATGGCGACGTCGCTCGACCGGCTGACGCCGGGGCGCACCGCGATCAATCTGGTGACCGGATGGAACGTGGAAGAACATACGATGTTCGGCGGCGACACGCTCCTTAACAACGACGACCGCTACGTCCGCGCCGAGGAGTTCATCGATGTCCTGCGCGGCGTGTGGAGCGAGACGCCGTTCTCCTATCAAGGCCAGTTCTATCAGGTCGACGGCTGCCAGCTTTTGTTGAAACCGGCGACCCAAACCTTGCCGGAGATTTTCACCGCAAGCCGCAGCCCCCGTGGGCTCGATATGGTGGCGAAAGCCGCCGACTGGTGGTTTCTCGATTTCGACAAGGAGGCCGAGACGGTGCAGGACGTCATGGACAGCCTGCAGCGCTCGATCGACGTGATGAACCGCAAGGCGGCGAGCTTCGACCGCAAGGTGCGGTTCGCCTTCAATCCGTTCGTCGCCTTTGGCGACAGCGTCGCCGATGCCAAAGCCGCTGCGGTGCGGCTGCTCGTCTCCGACGGCTCCGAGGCGGACATGCGCAAGATCATGCAGCGCACGGCGCCGGCCATGAAGGCGGGCTGTCTCGGGCCGCCCGAGCACGTCCGCAAGCAGCTGCGGGTCTACGGCGAAATGGGCATCGAGCTGTTTCTGTTTAAGCTTGTGCCGAATCTGGAGCAGATTGCGCTCGTTCAGAAAGAAATCATCGAGCCGTACCGGCGCGAGCCGGGGCAGCGCACCGCCGCGGCCTAGGCGGCGCGCGGGCCTAAAAGGGCAATCAGCGACATGCGAAACTTTGGACTCTTGGCCTTGCTGGCCGTGATGACTGCTTGGACGGGCGGCGCCCGTGCGCAAGATACCTATCCGTCGCAAACCGTGCGGGTTGTCCTGCCGTTTCCAGCCGGATCGACGACCGACACGTTGACGCGGATCGTCGCCGATCAGCTCAGCCGCAAATGGGGCAAAGCGGTCATTGTCGAAAACATTCCAGGACTGCACATCGGCGCCGAGCGCGTGTCGCGGGCCGATCCGGACGGTTATACGCTCTTATCGAGCCCGCCGTCGCCGCTGACGATCAATAAGCTTCTCTATCAGAACCTGCCCTACGATCCCGACAAGCTGATGCCGATAACGCTCTTGGCAACGGGCCCGAACGTGCTCGACCTGCGCAAGGACCTTCCCGTCAACTCCGTCAAGGAACTGATCGCCTACGCCAAGGCCAATCCGGGCAAACTGACCTACGCGTCGCAGGGCGTCGGTTCGACAGCGCAATTGAGCACCGCTCTCTTGGAGCAAATGGCCGGCATTAAGATGCTGCACGTGCCGTATCGCGGCGCGCTGCCGGCGCTCAACGATGTCATTGCCGGCCACGTCGACATGTTCTTCGACACCGCGACCACGTCGGTGCCGATGTTCCGGAGCGGTCAGATCAAGATCATCGCCGTCGGAAGCGAAAAGCGCATCCCGGCGCTGGCGGAGGTGCCGACCATGGCGGAAGCCGGGCTCGCCGGCTTTCGTTCGATCACCTGGTTTGCGCTCGCCGCGCCACCCGGCACACCCGCCGCGCTGATCGCCAAGATCAATCGCGACACCGTCGAGGTCCTCAAGGACCCGAAGGTCGTTGAGCGGCTGCACGCGCTTCAGCTCGATCCTGGAGCGACAAGCCCGGAAGAGACCGCGCAGTTCTTCGCCGACGAGCTCAAGCTCTGGGGCAAGGTGATCGCCGAGGCGCATATCAGCGTTCAGTGATCGTGGTCGTTAAATTCAACGCTCAAGCGTTCGGGACGGCGGCTGCCATGCTTTCCCGAGCCTTCTGCTCCAACGTCGCGGCGCGTTGCAGCCTTGCCAATTCGATTGCGGCGCGGAACGCCACTTCAGCTTCTTGCTCGTGTCGCGGCCAACGGACGAGGCACTCGCCGCGCAGGCGATGGAGTTCGGCGCTGTAGAAATGTTCACCGGTAGCTCCTGCCACGGCGAGTCCATTATCAGCTGCCATAAGCGCGTCAGATGGACGGCCGGCTTTGAGATGCAAGTCAGCCAACAATCCAAACAGATAAGCGAGGAAATGGCGCGAGTGGATCGTGTCCATCGCCGCAATTGCATCTGTCACGAGCCTTAGCCCGCGTTCGGGTTCACCGTTTTCTGCGGCGCACCAGCCGGCCACGCCCATGCTCCAGGCCCTCGGCTGCGCCAGATCGTGCTCCGTCGCCACCTGCATGCTGAGTGCCGAGTTCGTACTGGCAAGAACGACATCGCCCAAAATCTGCGCGGCTGTGGCGGTGAAAAAGAGCGCCAGCGCCAGCGTGAACGGATCGTCGAGCGCTTTTGCCGCCGCGACCACCTCCTCGATCGTGGTTCGTGCGCTGCCGCGCTCGCCCACAAGCGCCAATGCCATTGTCGAGAAGTACCGCGCACAGCAGGCCACGTCATGGTTGCCGTAGCTTGAGGCCAGCGTCCGGTGAAGCTTGGCCTCGAAGAGCGCGAGGCCGGCTTTGGCGTGAGCGAGGGTTTGATCGAACGCGCCGCAGACGAACGAGGTCGCCCATGTCGCGTGATGAGCCTGTATCTTCAGCCCGGCGTCGCCGAATTTTTCCGCCAGCGTCAACAGGCGCTGGCATAGCCGCTGCGCGGCGTCCGTCTCGCTGCGGCCGGTGCGGAACATCCACTGGCCCCAGATGGCGGGGAACAGATCGGCGCGTTCGCCGAGACGTTCGCAAAGCGCTTCGGCTTTCGAATAGGCGTCCAACACCTCCGGCGCGCCAAAGCCGCGGCTGGCAATGAACGCCGCGCCGAGCGCGACCTGCAATTCGACTTCAAGCCTGGTCCGTTCGAGTTCATCTGAGGCGGCGCCGATGCCGGCGAGCGCTCGGCGCAAATGTCCGATGGCTTCTGCGTTTGCGCTGCGCCGCATCGCTTTCGCGGCTGCGCGCTGGTGATGCGGCAGCGCGCGCGCTGCGTCGTTAGCGCGTTCGAAGTGCTCCGCCAGTTCCGTGGCAATTTCGTCGAGCCGGCCCGTCCAAGCTCGCTCCAGCCGCCGGCCAACGCGGCCGTGGCTGGCCGCACGGCGGGTAGGAGGCAGGCGCTCGTATAACAGTTCGCGATAGAGATCGTGCCGGAATGAATAGGTCTCCGCCCGCGTTCCGTCAGGCCAGACGGTCGAGCTGGATCTGGCAATGAACACACCCTGCCGGGCCAACCGGGCGCAACCGGCCTCGATTGTCTCGACATCGCCGTCCAGTGCGGCGGCAACGCCGGCTGTTGCGAATTCCCGGGCGATGACGCTCGCCGCGCTCAACGTGTCTCGGTCTGCTTCGTTCAGCTCGTCGATTTGCCGGTCGATGAAACGCCGGATGTCCCGAGGGATCGATACGATCGGATCGAAGCCTCGCGCCGCCGCTTCGCGTCGTGTCAGCTGGTTGACGAGACTGACCATGAAGAGCGGATTGCCGCCGGTGCGGTCGAACAGCGGCCGGGCAATTACCTTTGGTTCGAGCTCGCCGGATCGTTCGCCAAGCCGAAGCGCCAGGTAATTTTCGACTGCCTCAAGTTCGAGGGCATGCAGCTCGATCTCGCTGCACAAACCATGCACGGCAAGCTCGTTCATCAGCGTGTACAGTCCGACCTTCACGCCGGCCGGCTCGGCCGCGCGCGCGGTCGCCACCACCATGACGCGGGCGGGCTCGCGACGGCGCGCCACGTGGGCAAGCCAATCCAGCGTAGAGGCGTCGCTCCAATGGACGTCTTCAAGCTTGATCAGCAACGGGGCATCGGACGCAAGGATTTCGACTGCAAGCGTCAATTCGCGGATCATACGTTCTCGCGTGGCGCGGCCGCGGCCGCCAAACAGGCTGCGGTCCGCTTGGGTCCACAGCGATGGCATCTGGGCGAGCCAACTCGGAGCCTGACTGGCAAGGACATCCTTGATCGGCGCGCCATCCCCGCCGGTGACGAGGCCTGTGAACGCTTCGATCAAAGGCAGATAAGGTTCGCCGACACCGTGATGGTCGAGGCATTGACCATGCGCAATCCGGACGGCATGAGCGCCTTGCACACGTTGCGAAAACGCATCGACCAGCGCGCTTTTCCCGATTCCCGGTTCACCGGTCACGAATATGATCTGACGTTTACCCGAGCCGGCAGCGTTGTAGCAGTGCATGAGCTGCTCCAACTCGGCGGTCCGGCCGACGAGTTGCGCCGATTGGGAGCCGGTTTCCGCCAATTTGGGCGCGCCGGAGTCAGCGGCGAGCGCAGCGACCGGCATCATCAGGCGGAAGCCGCGCCGGTGGCGGGTCTCGATGTAGCGCGGGTGTCGCGCGTCGTCGCCGAGAGCCTCGCGCAACTCGCCAATGCATGAGGTGAGTGCGTCGTCGGTGACGGCGAGGCCGCCCCAGACGCGATCGAACAAATCCTGCTTGGTGACGATCTCCTGGGCGCGCTCGGTGAGGCGCTGCAACACCGCGGCCGCCCGCGGCGTGAGCCTCAGTTCGCTGCCGTCACGCCAAAGCTGCCCGGTCCGCGGCGCGAACCGAAACGAGCCAAACGCGACCTGCCGATCTTCGGCCATGCGTCAGCTCGCCTCCGCATTTCCCGGAAATTTCCCGGAACTCTCTCGGTACTTCAGGCCCGGTGGCGGCCAAAGTTGTCGCATGCGGTCGCGGTGGCCGCAACAAGCCGGGAGATCGCCATGAAACACAGTTGCCGCAATGGGTTGATCGTTCTTGCGCTCATCGGTGGGATGCAGCCGGCAGCCGCCGACGTGATCAGCGATTGGAACGACAAAGCGGTCAGCTTCACCGTCAGTCACAAGATGCCGCCGCCGCCGGCCGACCGGGTCGTCGCGATGACGCAGGTGGCGATGTTCGATGCGGTCAACTCGATCGACCGCAAATACCGGCCTTATCTCGTGCAACTTCCTGCCGAAGCCGCCACCTCCAGGGAAGCCGCGGCGGCAACCGCGGCCGCGACTGTCCTTGCGGGCATTGACCCGCAGACAGGCGATGAAATGAAGGCCGCGCTGGCGCAGTACCTGCAATTCATTCCGGACGGGCCGGGCAAAGCCGCAGGCGTACGACTGGGCGAAGCTGTCGCGGAAAAAGTTCTGGCAGCGCGCAGCAACGACGGCGCCAACGCACCCGACACCTATCGGCCGCGTACCACGCCCGGCGTTTATGTTCCGACCATTGCGACGGCAACGCCGCAATGGCCGGACGTCAAGCCGTTCGCGTTGACCAGCGCGTCGCAATTCCGCCCGGCTCCACCGATTGCGCTGGCGAGTGCCGAGTGGGCCGCCAACTACAACGAAATGAAACAGTATGGCGCGCTTGCCAGCACGAAGCGCTCCGCGCGGCAAACCGAGGACGCCCGCTTCTGGTTGGCGACTGACGGCAGGGTGTTCTATCCGCTGGTCAGCCAACTAGCGGCAGCCAAGAAGCTCAACGTCATCGACTCCGCTCGCCTGTACGCCTTGAGCGCCGTCGCGCGCGAGGATGCTTTGATCGCCGTGTTCGACGCCAAATACCACTATGAATTCTGGCGTCCTGTTACCGCCATCCGCAACGGCGACTTCGACGGTAATGCGGCGACCGAGCGCGATCCGGTCTGGCAGCCGATGGCGGCGACGCCAATGCATCCCGAATATCCGTGTGCGCATTGCATCGAAAGCGCGGCCCTTGCCGGCGTCATCGAGACAGTGTTCGGCACGGCCGAGATTCCGGAAGTGTCGCTGACCAGCCCGACCGCGCCGGGCGTCATCCACCACTGGACCAATGTGCGCGCCTTTACCGACGAAGTGTCCCAGGCACGCATCTGGGCCGGCTTTCACTGGCGATTTTCGACCAAGGTCGGCCAGGACATGGGCTACCGCATCGGCGCCTACGTGGTCGAAAACGTCATGCAGCCGAACACTGTCGCGGTTCGCTGAGACATCTGCCGCCCGGGGCCGCCAGCTGGCAGCATCGGTTGGGGCACGTCGGCGGCGGCGCGACCGCCACGATCTATCAGGCTGGCCCACGCACAGGCATAACGCCCGTGCGTGCAGGTCATTTGCACCATTGCCGGTCTGTGCCACCTATCAGGCGCAAAGGACTTGAGTCGACCGTTTTGGAAATGCGCATTGTCTGAAGCCTCGCAATCCTCGTCCCCTGCATTCATCATCCAGCGGCGGCTGGTGACCGCCGCGTGCATGCTGGCGATTTTCATGGCCGCGGTGGAAGCGACCATCGTCGCCACCGCGATGCCGACCATCGTGGCGGAGCTGGGCGGCTTTCGGCTGTTCAGCTGGGTGTTCGCCGCCTACCTGCTGGCGACCGCGGTGTCGACGCCGCTTTACGGCCGGCTCGCCGACCTGCACGGCCGCAAGCCGGTATTCGTGGTCGGCGCCGCGATCTTTCTGGTCGGCTCGGCGGCCTGCGGCTTTACCCGCAACATGCTGCTCTTGGTGATCTTCCGGCTCATCCAGGGGCTCGGCGCCGGATCGGTTCAATCGATCTCGACCACCATCGTCGGCGATATCTACGGCCCGCACGAGCGCGCCCGCGTGCAAGGCTGGCTGTCGGCGGTCTGGGGCGTCGCCGCCATTGCCGGACCGACGCTCGGCGCCTTCATCGTGCAACACCTGCACTGGGCCTACGTATTCTGGATCAATATTCCGATCGGCATCGCCGCCATCGCGATCCTTATCCTGTGCCTCGACGAGACTGTGCCGAAGCGGCCGCATCGCATCGACATTCTCGGCTCGGTGCTGCTGATGATCGGCATCGGCGCGATCCTGATGGCCGTCGTGCAGGCGCGCAGCCTCGACGCCGCGACGCTGTTGGCGCCGCTTGCCGGCGGCACGGTCGCGCTCGCGCTCTTGGTGGTGAACGAGCGGCGCGCCGCCGAGCCGGTGGTGCCGTTCCGCATGTGGACGAGCCGCGTCATGGCGAGCGGCAATGCCGGCAGCCTCGTCCTCGGCGCGCTCCTGATGTGCGTGGTGGCGTTCCTGCCGACCTACATTCAGGGCGTCATGGCGCGCAGCGCCACGGTCGCCGGCGTCATTCTCGCCACCCACTCGGTATCGTGGAGCACCGGCAGCATCATCTCCGGCCGCGTGATGGGAGCGACTTCGTACCGGACCAGCGGCGCCATCGGTGCGCTCGGCCTGATCGCCGGCACCGCGCTCCTGATCGGTCTCGATCCCTCGAGCACGCTGCCCCATCTCGCCGTGGCGGCGGTCCTGATCGGCCTCGGCATGGGTTTTTGCAATCAGACTTTCCTGGTCGCGATCCAGTCGAGCGTCGGTTGGCAAGAGCGCGGCATCGCCACCGCCTCGACGCTGTTCTCGCGCACCATCGGCCAATCGCTCGGCGCCGCGCTCGGCGGCGCCATTCTCAATTTCGGCGTCGCGCACCTCGTCGGCGATTCCGACGAGGCGCTCAATCGGCTGCTCGAACCGTCGCGGCGTGCGGGCATTGCGGCGGATGCCTTGCCGCGCCTGATCGAAGCCATCACGACGTCGTTGCACACCATCTACATCATCGCCGGTGTGCTCGCCGTCCTGGCGCTCGCGGCGGCGTGGCTCATTCCAGGGCGACTGCGCCCGTCACGCGGGCCTTGAGGTTGGCCCAAGGCCTATCTATTTGATCGGCGTTCGTGGCACGGTCCGCACACTGCGGGTCAGTACGGAGGGGCGAAATGACAATGCTCGTATCACGCTTGCGCGTGATCTTGGCGGTTGTGGGCCTCAGCCTGACGCTTTCGGCCTGCGGCTACAACACGATTCCGACGCTGGAAGAGCAGGCCAAGGCGCGCTGGGCCGACGTGCAGAACCAGTATCAGCGCCGCGCCGATCTCATCCCCAACCTGGTGGCGACGGTGCAGGGCTACGCGGCCCAGGAAAAGAACGTGCTCACCGCCGTAGTCGAGGCGCGCGCCAAGGCGACCCAGGTCAAGGTCGACGTGTCGCAGCTCACCGATCCGGACAAATTGAAAGCATTCCAGGACGCACAGAATCAGTTGAGCGGCGCGCTGGGCCGGCTCTTGGCGGTCACCGAGAACTATCCGGAGCTGAAATCGAACACCAATTTCCTGGCGCTGCAGTCGCAGCTCGAAGGCACCGAGAACCGCATCGCGGTGGCGCGGCGCGACTACATCGATGCGGTGCGCGTCTACAATACGGCTTTGCGCACGTTCCCGACCGTGCTGTGGGCCAAGACGTTCTTCTCCGGCAACAAGCCGATGGCCGAATTCACCGCCACCGAAGGCGCTGAAAGACCGCCGCAGGTCAAATTCTAGATGACTGCTTCTCGACACCGCGTCTTTACGGCGGCGCTACGGCTGGCCGTCGCTGCCGCCCTGGTGTGTTGCCTGGCGTCGCTCGCTTTCGCCTACGACTTTCCGGCGCTGAGCGGCCGCGTGGTCGACCAGGCCGGCGTCATGAACGCGCAAAGCCGCAGCGCTGTCGAGACCAAGCTGAAGGACCTCGAGGATAAATCCAGCATTCAGCTCGTCGTCGCCACGGTACGCTCGCTGCAAGGCGGCGACATCGAGACTTATGCCAATCAGCTGTTCCGCTTCTGGAAGCTCGGGGAAGCGAAGAAGAACAACGGCGTGCTGCTCTTGGTCGCGCCGTCCGAGCACAAGGTGCGGATCGAGGTCGGTTACGGGCTCGAAGGCACGCTCACCGATGCGCTGTCCTCGGTCATCATTCAGAGCGCGATCATTCCGCGCTTCAAGGCGAACGACTTTTCCGGCGGCATCGAGCGCGGCGTCGACGGCATCATCAGCGTGCTGAGCGGCGACACCGCCGACTGGCAGCGCAAAGTCGGCGTGCGCTCGAACGAACCGTCGAAGCAGTTCCAATCGTTGTTTCCGTTTCTGTTCTTCTTCATCGTCATTTTCGTGTTCATTTACATGAGGAGCGCGGGGCATGGCTCGCCGGCCGGCCATTACGTTCGCCGCAACGGCCGCCTGATCTTCGTACCTTATTCGAGCGGATGGGGCTCGTCGGGTTGGTCCGGTGGCGGCTTTTCCGGCGGCGGATTCTCCGGCGGAGGTTTCTCGGGTGGCGGGTTTTCGGGCGGTGGCGGTTCGTCGGGTGGCGGCGGCGCTTCCGGGGGCTGGTGAGCGATGCCGATCAGCAAAGAGGACCACGACGCAGTTGCGGCGGCCATTCGCGATGCCGAAGAGCGCAGCTGTGGCCAGCTGGTCTGCGTGCTAGCTCACGCATCGTCGAATTACGCGCACGTGCCGATCCTGTGGGCGAGCACATTGGCGCTGCTGTTGCCGTGGCCGCTGATCCATTGGACCGACTGGAGCGTGCAGCGGATTTTTCTGTTGCAGCTCGCGCTCTTCCTGGTGGCCGGCGTTGCGCTGTCCTGGATGCCGTTGCGGCTCGCTCTGGTGCCGCGCCCGGTGCGCCAGGCGCGCGCCCATCGGGCCGCCGTCGAGCAGTTCTTCCTCCGCCACGTCAGCCATACCCAAAACCGCAGCGGCGTGCTGATCTACGTCTCGCTGGCGGAGCGCTACGCGCGCATCATCGCCGACGAAGGCATCGCCGCGAAGGTGCCCAATGCAGAATGGCAGGCCGCGATCGACGCGCTGGTTGCCCATATGCGCGACGGTCGCATCGCGTCAGGCTTCATCGCCGCCATCGAGCGCTGCGCCGCGGTGCTCGCGGCACACGCGCCGCCCGACGGTTCGCCGTCCGTCCTGGCCAACCGGCTCTACGTCATCTGACATCCGCAACGGTGCGCAGTGCCCGCGCGCACCAACTGGTTTTCGCGACATGGCACCGCGCATGGCACCAAGTTCGGCTTCGCACGTTGACACGGGGCGCCGGAACGTGAGGTCGGCGCCGTTCTTTGACGCGCGCAAGCAATGCCGAAGCGGTCCAAACCCAAACCCCTCGCCGGGATGGCCCGGATCGGTTATGTGGCGCGCGGCCTCGTTTTTCTGATTGTCGGCGGTTTCGCCATCCTTGCCGCGCTTGGCGCCGGCGCGCGCCCGCACGGCGTGCCCGACGCGCTGCAGGCATTGCTGCACCAACCGTTCGGTGCCGTTCTGTTATGGGCGATGGCGCTTGGCCTGGCGTGCTTCGCCGCGTGGCGGTTCATGCAAGCATTCCTTGATGCCGATCAGCACGGCAGCCGGCCGTACGGTCTGCTGCGGCGCAGTGTTTTGGGTCTGAGCGGGATTTTTTATCTGGCGCTTGCGTTGGTCACCGTTGGCATTTCTCTTGGAATCGGCCGCACGCAGTCGGTGAGCAATTGGACCGGCTGGCTGATGGACAAGCCGCTCGGGCGCGTGCTGGTGGGCATCATCGCGGCGGTGTTTGTCGGGATGGCGATCGGGCTCGCGGTCAAGGCCGTGAAAGCCGAATATCAGCGCAAGCTCGACGCGCGCGAAAAAACGCGCGAGTGGGTGATCGCGTTCGGATCGTTCGGGATTCTCACCCGCGCGGTGGTCTTTCTGCTGACCGGCACGTTTCTGGTGTTCGCGGCCTACGAGGGCAATTCGCGCGAGGCGGTCGGACTGTCGGGCGTGCTCCGCACCTTGCAGCATCAATCCTATGGCGGCGTGCTGCTCGCCATCGCCGCACTCGGGCTACTGGCGTTCGGCGTCTTCGAGATCATGGAAGCGATGATGCGCCGCGTCCGCGTGCCGAAATTGTGAGACAAGCGGAGCGGTAGACGCCGATTGCGGAGTCGGGCAGACGCATTGCCGTGATGGAACATTGCTCCACGGCGCGCAGGCGGGCAGGGGTGCGTGCGAATAAGTGCTCGAAAATCCCTCTCTCGGACCTCTGCGGCGGCTGGAAACAGGCCCATGACGCCTTGATCCGCAGGCCGCAGGAACGCCGCATTCAGACCCTATTAAGCATTACCAAAGGTTTTCGGGTGTTGTGCGGGGACGGGGCTTCTTTGCAAGGCCTCATCAAGGTTGACGGAACCTTCGCTTAACGAAGGCGCTGGTAGACCCGCTTGAGTGCTTTCCTGTCTTCCCCCGCGGGCGGACAGGCAAGCGACCTTGAGGTAAGCAATGGAGGCACCGGAATGAACGGGGTGAGCATCGTCCGCGGCGCCAAATTCGCAGCCGTCATCCTCGCGAGCATCGCGATCGCCGGCTGCGCCAAGCAGGCCGCTGAGCAGACCGGCGCCATGGCGTCCGCCGCCACGCCCGGCAGCCAGCAGGATTTCGTCGTCAATGTCGGCGACCGCGTGTTCTTCGATACCGACTCCACGGAGCTGACGGGGCAGGCGCGGGCGACGCTCGACCACCAGGCCGAGTGGCTCAATCATTACGGCAATTACGCCTTCACCATCGAAGGCCATGCCGACGAGCGCGGCACCCGCGAATACAACATCGCGCTCGGCGCGCGGCGCGCCCAGACGGTGCGCGATTATCTGATCTCGCGCGGCGTCTCAGCGCAGCGCATGCACACCATCTCGTACGGCAAAGAGCGCCCGGTCGCGGTGTGCGACGACATCTCGTGCTGGTCGCAGAACCGGCGCGCCGTCACGGTGCTCAATCAGAGCTCCTAAGGGGCCCGCCGGGGCGGCGAGGCGCGGCCGCGACAGACGCGCGGAAGGGATTGTTGACCCTCCGCGCCGGCCGCGGCCGGCAGTCACAATTTGGACGCAGGACCGGCTATGGTGAGGCGCGCCCAAAGCTTCAGCTTGCGCGGCCGCCGGGCACCGTTTGCGCTTCTGTGAGGCCGCCGTTTTCATCACAACGACCATGCCGCACCGGATGACCCGCTTCGCCCGTTTCGCTTTGATTACGCTCGCCTGCGCCTGGTGTGGCGGAGCCGCCCACGCCCAGGACGCAGCCGAGATCGTCACCCGGCTCGATCGCCTCGAAGCCACGATCCGTGAGCTGACCGGACAGGTCGAGCAGTTGCAGTACCGCAATCAGCAGCTCAGCCAGCAGCTCCAGGCCCTGCAAGAGCAACGCGGCGGTGCGGCACCGGCGGCAGCCGCGCCGCGCCCGCAGTATTCGGCCCCGCAGCCGCAATATTCGCCGCAGCCGCAGTACGCGCCGCGGGCAGCCGAGCCCTATCCGGCGCAGCCGCAACAGGCGGCGCGGCCTGCCGAGCCGTACCCGGCGGAACCGCAATACTCAGGGCGGCCGAACCCGCAATACTCGGCGAACGTGCCTTACCCGCCCTCTCCGGCGCCGGTCGAGGGCGGCCAGCCCGCGGGCGGCGGTCGCCATGACGCGTTCAATCCGGCGCTCAGTCCCGGCGCGCCCGGGGCGCCGCGCGCGCTTGGCTCGAGCAACAATCAGAATGAGCCGCCGCCGCCGCGGCAGGCCGGGTCGCCGCTCGATCTCGCGCACCTGTCGGGTCCGCAGGACAACGGCGCGCCCGGCAGCGCCGCGCCGCCGCCTGCGGCCAGCCCGAACGGCACCGGCGCGCTTGCGGCGCTGCCGCCTGACGCCACGCCCAAGGACGAGTACGAACTCGCCCACGGCTACTTCGTGCACAAGGACTATGTGAACGCCGCGCAGGCCTACGGCGACTTCCTGCACAAACATCCAAGGGACCGGCTCGCTCCGGAGGCGCAATACTGGCTCGGCGAGTCGCTGTTCCAGCGCCAGCAATATCACGACGCCGCCGAAGCCTTCCTCGCCGTCTCGACCAAATACGAGACCACGGCGCGGGCGCCGGATGCGCTGTTGCGGCTCGGCCAGTCGCTTGCGGCATTGGGCGAGAAGGAAGCCGCCTGTGCGTCGCTCGGCGAAGTGGTGCGCAAGTATCCGCGCGCGTCGCTCGCCGTGAAGCAGAACGTGGAGCGGGAACAGAAGCGTGCCCACTGCTGAGGCAGCGGTCGGCGACGACGAATTAGACGCGCTGTTCCGCGGCCTTGAGGATTTGCCTGGTTTTGTCGTTGCGGTGTCGGGCGGCCCGGATTCGACCGCGCTCTTGCTGCTCGCCGCGCGCTGGGCGAAGCGGGCGAAAAAGGCGCCACGATTGCTGGCCGTCACCATCGATCACGGTTTGCGGGCCCAGGCCAAGGCCGAAGCTGCCGCGGTCAAACGTCTGGCGCGACAGTTGAATGTGCCGCATCGCACCTTGCGCTGGCGCGGCTTAAAACCCACGAGTGGTTTGCAGGAAGCGGCGCGCACGGCGCGTTACGGGTTGTTGGCGCAAGCCGCGGCGCGCGCCGGCTTGGCCCATGTGCTTACCGCGCATACGCTCGACGACCAGGCCGAGACGGTGCTGTTCCGGCTCGCCCGCGGCAGCGGCTTGACCGGCCTTGCCGGCATGGCGCCGGTATCGCTCATTCCCGGCGCCCGCGACGATCGTATTTTTCTGCTGCGGCCGTTGCTCGCGGTGCCGAAATCGCGGCTGATCGCGACGTTGCGCGCCGCGCGCATCGGCTTCAGCGAGGACCCGAGCAACAGGGATCCGCGCTTTACCCGCGCCCGGCTGCGCGGCGTGATGCCGGCACTGGCGCGCGAGGGCCTCGATGCGCACGGGCTGTCGCGGCTCGCGGCGCGGATGCAACGGGCGGAAGCGGCGCTCGAATTCGCCGTCGCCGCCGCCCACGCCGCGCTGGCGCCGCCTCCGTGGCCGGCCCGTGGCCCGATCGCCTTCGAGCGCGCTCGTTTCGCCGATTTGCCGGCCGAAGTCGGCTTGCGGCTGCTCGGCCGGGCGATTGCCCACGCCGGCGACGAGGGACCGGTGGAGCTCGGCAAGCTTGAAGCGCTTTACCAAGCTTTGCGGCAGGCGCCCGGACGGCTGCGCCGCACGCTCGCCGGGGCGCTCGTGAGCCTCGATGCCGCGCGGCTTTCGGTCGAACGCGCCCCCGCGCGTCGCAGCGCTGCCATGCGGCAAAGCCGCAAGGGGCGCTTTACGAAATAAGGCTATACTGCGAGCCGGATTCCCTTGTACTGGCTGGGGATTCCCTTGGCAGGGGGCGGTGCCATCCCTACATTGCCGATTTAAGGGAACGTGAAGCCGCCACGATCCGCAGGCTTAACTCTGGGGCTCCGCGCCGGGCGCGGGTCAAGGACCTAAGATGAACGCCAATCTGCGCAATTTCGCCCTGTGGGTCATCATCGTCCTGTTGCTGTTGGCGCTCTTCACGCTGTTCCAGAATCCCGGCCGCAATACCGGTTCGCAGGAGATCAGCTTCTCGCAGCTCCTCAACGACGTCGATAACGGCCGCGTCCGCGACGTCGTGATCCAGGGCCCCGAGATTCACGGCGATTTCACCGACGGCCGCACCTTCCAGACCTATGCGCCGAACGATCCGAGCCTAGTGCAGCGCCTCTACAACAAGGGCGTCTCGATCACGGCCCGGCCGCAGACCGAGAACGTGCCCTGGTTCGTTTCGCTGCTCATTTCCTGGCTGCCGTTCGTGGCGCTGATCGGGGTGTGGATCTTCCTGTCGCGGCAGATGCAGGGCGCCGGCGGCAAGGCGCTCGGCTTCGGCAAGAGCCGCGCCAAGCTTCTCACCGAGGCGCACGGCCGCGTCACCTTCGAGGACGTGGCGGGCGTCGACGAGGCCAAGCTCGACCTGCAGGAAATCGTCGAATTCTTGCGCGATCCGGCCAAATTCCAGCGGCTCGGCGGCCGCATTCCGCGCGGCGTGCTCTTGGTCGGCCCGCCCGGCACCGGCAAGACGTTGCTCGCCCGCGCCATCGCCGGCGAAGCCAACGTGCCGTTCTTCACCATCTCGGGCTCCGACTTCGTCGAAATGTTCGTCGGCGTCGGCGCCAGCCGCGTGCGCGACATGTTCGAGCAGGCCAAGAAGAACGCGCCCTGCATCATCTTCATCGACGAAATCGACGCGGTCGGGCGCCATCGCGGCGCGGGCCTCGGCGGCGGCAACGACGAGCGCGAGCAGACGCTCAACCAGTTGCTGGTCGAGATGGACGGCTTCGAGCAGAACGAAGGCATCATCATCATCGCCGCCACCAACCGGCCGGACGTGCTCGACCCGGCGCTGTTGCGCCCCGGCCGCTTCGACCGCCAGATCACCATCTCCAACCCCGATTTCATCGGCCGCGAGCGGATTCTGCGCGTCCATGTCCGCAAGGTGCCGTTGGCGCCGGACGTTGACCTGAAGGTGATCTCGCGCGGCACGCCCGGCTTTTCGGGCGCCGATCTGATGAACCTCGTCAACGAGGCCGCCCTGCTCGCCGCCCGGCGCGGCAAACGCGTCGTCACCCGCCAGGAGTTCGAGGACAGCCGCGACAAGATCATGATGGGCGCCGAGCGCCGCACGCTGATGATGACGGAGGAGGAGAAGCGCCTCACCGCCTATCACGAGGGCGGCCATGCGCTGGTGTCGCTGTCGATGCCGGCCTCGACGCCGATCCACAAGGCGACGATCATCCCGCGCGGCCGGGCGCTCGGCATGGTGCAATCGCTGCCCGAGCGCGATCAGATCAGCCAGAGCTACGAGCAGTTGATCTCGATGCTGGCGATGGCGATGGGCGGCCGCGTCGCCGAGGAACTTGTGTTCGGCAAGGACAAGGTGACGTCCGGCGCCGCCGGCGACATCCAGCAGGTGACCAAGATCGCCCGCGCGATGGTGACGCGGCTCGGCTTCTCGGAGAAACTGGGCACTGTCATGTATGGCGAGAATCAGGAGGAAGTGTTCCTCGGCTATTCCATGGGCCGGCAGCAGAACATTTCGGAAGAGACCGCCAAAACCATCGACGAGGAAGTGCGCCGCCTCATCCACGAGGCGCATGTCACGGCGACGCGCATCCTCACCGAGCGGCGCGCCGATCTGGAGACGCTGGCCAATGGGCTGATGGAGTTCGAGACGCTGTCGGGTGAAGAGATCGTCGCCTTGTTGCAGGGCATTCGCCCGGTGCGCGAGGCGGCCGAGAAGGAGCCGCCGCAGCCGCCGCGCACCGCGGTTCCGGCGACCGGCAAGCCGCGCGGCTTCCCCGACGCCGGGCTCGCGCCGCAGCCGCAGACTTAGAGCGCGGAAAAGGCCGCGCTTCGAGAGGTGCGGGGCGTCAATGAGCGCCGAGCGGAGCAATGTGGATGAACTTCTGAGGCGTTGCCTCGGACGGTGGGAACGTTACGCGGACGCCTCGCGCCTCTATCACGACCTCTCCATTTTCGGCGACGACGCGAGCGAACTGCTCGAGGAAGCTCGCGAAAAACTCGGGATCGATTTTGACGGCTTCGTATTTGCCCAATACTTCCCAAACGAGGGCGAGAGCGCATTTTTTGGGACCGCGGCGAAGACGTTCGGCTTGGAGAGCCGGTGGGCGCCTCTCACGGTTGCGCATTTGCGTACCGTCATCGCCAAACGCTGGTTCGAACCCGAAGCCTGAGGACGGTCGCAGCGTGCGCGGCAAGGGTTTCGCCGGACGCCGCGTCGGTCTAGATTGGGTCGCAACTCCCGGAGATTTTGCATGATCGCCGCCTCAGAATCCTTCGGCCCCCGCCCGCGCCACGAAACGATCGCGGTCAAGGTTGGCTCAGGCGCCGGCGCCGTGACCGTCGGCGGCGGCGCGCCGGTCGTCGTGCAGTCGATGACCAACACCGACACCGCCGACATCGAAGCCACCGCCCGCCAGGTCGCCGCGCTTGCCCGCGCCGGCTCCGAGATGGTGCGCATCACAGTCGATCGCGACGAGGCCGCCGCCGCGGTGCCGCATATCCGCGACCGGCTCGCCAAGCGCGGCATCACCGTGCCGATCGTCGGCGATTTCCACTATATCGGCCACAAACTGCTGACCGAGCACCCTGCCTGCGCCGAGGCGCTCGACAAATACCGCATCAACCCCGGCAACGTCGGCTTCAAGAACAAGCGCGACGTGCAGTTCTCCACCATCGTCGAGAAGGCGATCCAATACGGCAAGGCGGTCCGCATCGGCGCCAATTGGGGCTCGCTCGATCAGGAATTGCTGACGGCGATGATGGACGACAACGCCCGCAGCACCGCGCCGCTCGACGCCCGCGCCGTCATGCGCGAAGCGATGACGGCCTCGGCGCTGATGTCGGCGGAGCGCGCCGAGGAAATCGGCCTCGGGCGCGATCGCATCATCCTGTCGGCCAAGGTCTCCGGCGTGCAGGACCTGATCACCGTCTATCGCATGCTGGCGGCGCGCTCGAATTACGCCATCCATCTCGGCCTTACCGAGGCCGGCATGGGCTCGAAGGGCATCGTCGCTTCTTCGGCGGCGCTCGGCGTGCTGTTGCAGGAGGGCATCGGCGACACGATCCGCGTCTCGCTGACGCCGGAGCCCGGCGGCGACCGCTCGCTGGAGGTGAAGGTCGCCAGGGAAATCTTGCAGACCATGGGTTTCCGCATCTTCACGCCGCAGGTCGCCGCCTGCCCCGGCTGTGGACGCACGACCTCGACCGTGTTCCAGGAACTGGCCCGCGACATCCAGACCTATCTCGACAAATCGATGCCGATTTGGAAGGCGCGCTATCCCGGCGTCGAAGGCCTCAACGTCGCGGTGATGGGTTGCATCGTCAACGGCCCCGGCGAGAGCAAGCACGCCGACATCGGCATCTCGCTGCCCGGCACCGGCGAGACGCCGGCGGCGCCGGTGTTCATCGACGGGGCCAAGGCGATGACCTTGCGCGGCGAGGGCATCGCGCGCGAGTTCAAGGTCATCGTCGAGGATTACATCGAGCGCCGCTTCGGCCTCAAAGGCCAGGCGGCGGAGTGATGTACGAACCGCCGCTGCATCGCCAGGGCAACCTCGCCGAGATTCAGGCGCTGATCCGCGCTCGTCCGTTCGGCCTGCTCATCAGCGCCGGGCCGAGCGGGTTGTTGGCGACTTCGATTCCGTTCACCTTTGTCGACGACGGCTCGAAATTCGGGCTGCTGCGCGGCCATGTCGCGCGCGCCAATCCGCATTGGCGCGATCTCGCGCAAGCGGCGGAGGCGCTGATCGTGTTTCAGGGCGCCGACCATTACATCACGCCGTCGTGGTATGCGACCAAGCGCGAAACCGGCAAGGTGGTGCCGACGTGGAACTACGTCATGGTGCAGGCCCGGGGAGCCCCGCGCGTCGACGAAAGCGCGGATTGGCTGCGCGCCCAGGTCGAGCAGTTGACCAACGAGCGCGAGGTCCGACGCGAGGAGCCGTGGGCGGTCGGCGACGCGCCGGAGGCCTACATCGCCCAGCAATTGAGCGCTATTGTCGGCGTCGAAATCCCGATCGCGGATTTGCGCGGCAAATGGAAGGCGAGCCAGAACCGCAACGCCGCCGACCGCGAAGGCGTCGTCGCCGGCCTCGGCGAGCATCCGATGGCGGAGATCGTGCGCAAAGCGAAGGCGCCTTGAGCCGCGCCGGCGCGTGCTGAAGGTTCGCGCCCCTTGGCAAGCTTTCCCCACCGCCCGATCGCCATCTTCCTGCAACCCAATTACCTGGCGCGGTCGCTGAGCGCCTCCGAGCGCCTCGCCTGCCATTTCCACAACTACGCCTATCTCTGCGACAGGCTCACCCCATCGGCGTTGCTGGCGCTGTACGGCGACGGCGTCGAGCTGTTTTCGCGTGACGAGGCCGCATGTCGGCTGGCGGTCAATCGCAAGGCGCCGAACCAGGGCGAATTGTCGCTGAACCTCAGCGTCGGCGGCGAGGAGGTTTATGCGCTGGGCTTCAGCTTCGTCCCCGGCGCGGTTTTCCGCGCCGACGAGCCGACGCTGCCGCTGATTTCGCGCATGCAGGGCGCGGCGCGCTCGTTCGAGGACATCCGCGCGGCGACCAAGATGTTTGGCGACATCGCCCCGCAGGCGGTGCTGTTTGCGGCATTGCTGGGCGTCGCCGAACGGCTGGCGATTCGCCATATCCTCGGTGCGCCGGCCCACCTTCAACCCTCCTATTCCGAGCGCAACGCCGAGGCGCTGACGCGCAACTACGACGCGTTTTTCGCCGCCGTCGGCGCGGCGCGGGAAAGCGGCGGCTTCTATGTCTACGATCGCGCCCGCTTCGCCGACATCCTCGACCACATGCCGGCCAAGCATCGGGCGCGCACCAAGGCGAAGCGGCGGCTGAAGGCGGCGCTCGCCGCCGAGGCGGCTGCGGCGCTTGCCGCGCATGTGCTGCCGGGGCTGGCGCCAGGGTGGCGGCGCGCGGCGCATTTCATGGCCGAGCATGTCTCCACCCGCGTCGGCGAGCGACGGGCGGGCGTGATTGCGACCTCGGGCAAGGCCGGATTCCTGCTGTTCGGCCCCTACGCCTATCTGGAGGCCGGCGACTATGAGGCCGCCTTCCTGCTGGAGGATGTCACGCGCTGCGGCGATTTCGTCATCGACGTGATGGCGCAGCGTGGCGGCACGCCGATCGCGCAACGGACCGTCGCCGCTTTGGCGCCGGGCGAGGCGCCGGTGCTGGCCTTCCACCTCGCGCAAGCCACGGATGACTTGGAGTTTCGCCTGTTCGCCAGCGCCGAAAGCGCCTTCGCCGTGCGTGGCGTGGAGTTGCGCGCGCGGCAGACCTAGCGGTTCAAATCTGACGCTCGACGCCCGGTCGCGGGCCACTTGCGATGCCCGCCTTCGCCCCTTTGCGGAAGCGCCGCAATTGCCGCCAACCCCCTCGTGCTGAGCAGCACGATCGTCTGTCAAGCCGCCCCCTGGACCGCATCGCGGTTTGATCGGACATTGCGGCGCGCGGAATCGCTCCCGGAGACCTCATGCCCGAACCCTTCGTGCTGACTTTGCTGCTGGCGATGTTTCTGGCCGTCGCGCTGCTGTCGGTGCTGGCGCGGCGGCTGCACGCCTCGACGCCGGTCGTCATGCTGGTGGCGGGCGTCGCGCTGGCGCTGCTGCCGGGCGTGCCGCCGATCACCCTCAGTCCCGATCTGGTCTTGCTCGCGCTGCTGCCGCCGCTGCTCTACTATTCCGGCGTCGGCATGAGCTGGCGCGGCTTTCGCGCCAACTTAAGGCCGATCCTGTCGCTCGCCATCGGCTGCGTGCTGTTCACGGCGACGATGGTGGCGGTGGTGGCGCATTATCTGCTCGGGCTCGATTGGGCGGTCGGCTTCGTGCTTGGCGCCATCGTCTCGCCGCCGGATTCGGTGGCCCCGGCCTCGCTGCGGCGCCGGTTCAAGCTGCCCAAGCGCATGTTGACGATCCTCGAAGGCGAGAGCCTGGTCAACGACGCCACCGCCCTCGTCGCCTTCGCTTTGGCGGTGCGCGCGGTGGAGACCGGCCACTTCTCAGGCCCCGATGCGCTCGTGCGCTTCTTGGTCATCGTCGCCGGTGAAACCACGTTTGGCATCGGCATGGGCTACCTCGTGCTGTGGCTACGCAACGCCGTCAACGATCCCAGAGCCGAAATCCTCATCGCGCTGGCGACGCCCTATCTCGCCTTCTGGCCGCCGCACGAAATGGGCGGCTCCGGCGTCGTCGCCTGCTTCACCGTCGGCATGTTCGTCTCCTGGCACGGCCGCAACTACATTCGCTCGTCGACCCGCCTACAGGGCTTCTTCATCTGGGATCTGGTGGCCTGGTGCGTCGAGGCGCTGACCTTTCTCGTCTGCGGCCTGCAAACCCGCGAGATCGTCGCCAATCTGACCAGCGAGGGCTGGCCGGAGTTGTTGAAGGCGGGGCTGGTGGTCAGCGCCGTCGTCATCGTCGTGCGCTTCGTCTGGGTGTTTCCCGTCACCTACCTGCCGCGCTGGCTGTGGCCGCCGTTGCGCAAGCGCGAGCCGATCCCGAGTTGGCGCCCGCCCTTCCTCATCGGCTTTGCCGGCCTGCGCGGCGCGGTGAGCCTGGCTGCGGCGCTGTCGATCCCGCTGATGGGCCACGATGGGCCGTTCCCGCACCGCGACCTCATCCTGTTCGCCACCATTTGCGTCATCGCCGCGACGCTGATCGGGCAGGGCGCGGCGCTGGGGCCGCTGACGAAATGGCTCGATCTCAGCCGGGTCGCTGCGCGCGAAGCGGCGGCGGACGAGCGCGCCGAGACGGTGGCGCGGGCGGCGGCGCTCGACGCCGTGCTCGAACGGCTCGACGCGCTGGAGCGCGATCCGCACGCCCGGCCTTCCGCGGTCTCGGCTTTGCGCAAGCTGCACGGCGAGCGGCGGGCGAAATTCCTCGCCGATCTGGAGCCCGACTCCTCCGCCGGCGAAGCCGATGTCGCCGAACTCCGGCTCGATCTCATCGGCGTCGAGCGCGCCTCGATCGGTGAGGCCTACGAGAACAACCTCATCACCGACGAAAGCCGCCGCCGCTTGGAACGCGAATTCGACCTGGAGGAGGCGAGCGTCGCGCACGCGGGGGGCGAGGGAGCCGAGGAATGAGCCGCGGGGATTGCTTCGCTTCGCTCGCAATGACGAGGTCCGCTCATTCAATCCGTTCGGATCCGGGCGTCTTCCGAAGGCGGCAAGCGGCACGCCGATAGGGCGACGGTCGGCTTCGATCATCGCGTCTTGATCTAAGCGCGGCGGAACCAGACGCCCGAACCCACCGCTGCCGCCATGATGAGTCCATAAGCCGCCAGCGCCGCGCCGAGCATCGCAAACATCGCGCCGAGCGAGCCCGTTAGCCGCCAGACGAGCCAGCCGCCGCCGACAGCGAGCCCCAGGCGCAAGAAGCCGGCGAATAATGGCCAGCCGAGCCGTCCCGCGCCCTGGCTGGCGAAATAAAGCGACAGCCCGAGGCCGAAAAAGCCGTAGGTCGGCCCGACGCTGCGCAGATAGGCGGTCCCGACGGCGAGCATCGACGGATCGGCGCCGAACAACCTGAGCCAGGCGACGGGAAACAGCGCCGCGACGATGCCGATCGCCTCGCAGACGATGAAGGAGGCGACGCCGCCGGTCAGCGCGATGCGCAGCGCCCGCTCGCGCCGGCCGGCCCCGACATTGGCCCCGACCATCGCCACCAGCGGCGCGCCAACGCCGAACACCAGCGGAATGAGCAGATATTCGAGCCGCGCCGCGGTGCCGTAGCCGGCCACCCCATCCGGCCCCGAGGCGGCGCCGACGAGCCCGGTGGTCAGCGCCACGGTGAAGGTGGTCAGCAGCGTGTTGATGGCGCCGATGCCGCCGACCTTGAGAATGTCGGCAAACAGCGGCCAGCGCAGCCGCGCCCGCCGCAGCCGCACGATCCCCTGGCCGGTGACGACATACCAGCCGAGCAAGATCGCCATGATCGTCGTCGTGGCGACGACGGCGACGCCGCCGCCGGCGACGCCGAAGCCATGGAACGGCCCGAGGCCGAAGATCAACAGCGGCGACAGCGGGATCAGCAGCGTCACGCCGATGCAGATGACCAGCGAGGGAAACCGCATCTCGCCGCTGCCGCGGATGACGCTGGCGAAGCCGTTCATCACCCAAAGGATGACGTTGCCGGCGAATACGACATTGGAATAGCGCATCGCCGCTTCGAGCGAGCCGCGCTCACCGCCCATCGCCGCATAGAGCGCGCGGCCGAACAGCAGGAACAGCGCTGAGGTCGCGAGCCCCAAGGCAAAATTGATGACCAGAGCGTGCAGCGCCAGCGCGTCGGCGTCGGCGCGTCGGCCGCCGCCGAGTGCGCGCGCCACCGCCGAGGCGATGCCGCCGCCGACCGCGCCGGCCGACAGCATGCCCATCATCATGTAGCCGGGGAACACCAGCGCCATGCCGGCAAGCGCGTCCGTGCCGAGCCGCGACACCCAGAAGGTCTCGATGAGGCCGGTGGAGGCCTGCGCGATCATCACCAGCACGTTTGGCCACGCCAGCCGCAGCAGCGTCGCCAGGATCGGCCCGTCGAGCAGCAGGGCGGTGCGCGCCGCCTTCGCCGCCGTGCGATCCGGCGCGGCGAGGGTCGCGACGGCGCTCATCGGCGCGGTTCCGCGACGGTTCGCGCCGCCCGCGCGGCGAGCCGGGCCCGCGTCGCCGCGCTCGCGGCGGGGCCGGCGACGACGACGAACTCCGGTTCAAGCAGCGGCCGGCCGCTGGCGCGGTCGACGACAATGGGCTCGGCCGGCGCACCGGTGGCGGCCTCGACGACGATGACGCTCGCCCCCTCGGGCGCGAAATGCTTGTTGCCGAAGGCCAGCATCGCCATCAGCACCGGGCGGAAATCGCGGCCGCGCTCGGTCAGCAGATATTCGTAGCGCGGTGGGCGGGCGTTGTAGCGGCGTTTGACCAGAAGCCCGGATGTCACCAAGTCGGCGAGCCGACGCGACAGCATGTTGGGCGCGACGCCGAGGCTCTGCTCGAATTCGTCGAATCGCGTCAAGCCGCCGAAGGCGTCGCGCAGGATGAGGATGCTCCACCACTCGCCGACGCGCTCAAGGCTGCGGGCGATCGGGCAATCCATTTGGGCGAAACTGGAATGGCGCATGGGACCGTCACTTTCATAATGAAAGTAACTCGACGCAACGAAAAAAGCAAGCGCTAGCGGCCCAGCACGAGGGCTGCGCCTTGCGCAAATGCCCCTTACCGCCCATCCGCGACCGGGCGCCGAGCGACAAATTTGAACCACTGGCTGCGCGGGCGCCGGGAATGACTTGAGAGAGAAGGAAGGCGGCCCCTCGCTGGAGGGAAGCGAGGGGCCGCGGGCGCTCAACGCTCCCGCAAAAGGAGTTTCCGCGCCGCAACATCAGTTTGCCCGAAACCGGGCGGCACATGCAAGCGCGGCGCGGTTCAATATGCCGTTAGGTCGCCTCAGCCGCCGGGGCAGTCCTTCAACGCCTTGTCGATAGCTTGGCTGAAGCCGCTCAACGAATAAGTGTCGGTGGTCTTGCGGCCCTTCTTGGAGGCCGCCGTGATGACGAGGGTCGCGCCCTTGCGCATCTCGTCGATCACTTTGCCCTCTTCGGCGGGGTTCTTGATCCAGAGGTCGCTGCCCTTCGGCGCGAGGTCGAAGGCGGCGTCGCCGATCGTCAGCGTGGGCGCGACGGCGGCGTCGGCCTCGGCCTTCTTGGATCTCTTGCCGTGTCGCTTTTCCTTCACCTTCTCTTTCACGTCGCCGCCGGCGGCGACGTCGAAGCCCATGACGAAGGAGATTTCGTTGCGCACATGCTCGGCCGGGCGTTCGGAGATGAAGGCGTAGGCCTTGGGGCCGTCGGGCTCGCGGCTTTTCGGCTCCGCGAGCAGGTAGCAGATTTTCGATTTCCCGGAGGCGGTGTGATACAGCTTCCAGTCGCCATAGGCGCCGACGAGGGCGGGCTTGGCGGAGACGTCCTTCGCCTTTTCCTTGACTCGTTTCGCCGCCGACGCATCGACGCCGCCGGCGATGAGTAGGGCGCAAGCGAGCAACGACGCAGCCAACTTCATTGGCGAACTCCTCAATTTGGATTCCGGCCCGCCCCCCTGCGCTGGGAAACAGGCGAAAATCGGATCGGCGCGGGGGCCGCGCCGGGCGCCCTCGGGTTAGCTTGGGATAGGTTAATGAAAATTGAGTAAAACCGGTGAACGCTCGCAAAGGCCTCGGGGGCGAATCCCTCGACGGGGTTGCGGGGTTGCGACGTCGCTAACTTGCGCGGCCTTAGCAGGACCCGCGTGGCGGCGCGGGCGGCGACAAGCTCGCCACGCTATTCGCGCCATTCACGAACTCGCTGATTTCAAAACCGTTTTGGCCTAAATAGCCGACTGCCGGGCTTCCGGCAAGCTATTGCTGCCGCCGCACGAATGGTTCATATCTGCGGAATTGACTTGATGTTTATGTTGCGGCGCACAATATGCCGCCCGGGGGGCGTCCAGGAGCGAACCGGGAATGCGCTATGACTGAGACCAACGCGAACCCGGCCGCCGCCGACATCCGTCGGCTGTGGCGCTCGGACCAGCCTGCGTTTCGCGATCATCTGCTGCGGCTCGACGAGCATTCGCGCCACTTGCGCTTTGGCGGCGGCGTCTCCGACGCCTTCGTCCGCCAATACGCGGAACATTGTTTCGGCAAGGGCGACCTCGTCTTTGGCGCCTTCGTCGACGGAGAACTGCGCGGCGCAGCCGAACTGCGCTCGAACGAGGCGATCTGGAGCGAACAGGCGCCGGTCAACCGCCATATCCACGCCGAAGCCGCCTTCAGCGTCGAGAACGGTTTTCGCAAGCGCAGCATCGGCGAGAAGCTTTTTCGCCGCGTCACCGAGGCCGCCCGCAACCACGGCGTCGAGGTGATCGAGATCGTCTGCATGCCGGAAAACCAGGCGATGCGACGCCTCGCGGCCAAGTTCAAGACGGAATTCGTATTCGAGAACAGCCAGTTGCTCGGCAAGCTGACGGCCCGCCGGCCGACCCCGCTGTCGATGCTGCGCGAGGTCGCGCACGATGCCGCCGACCTCGGCGAGGCGATTTTCGACGCCCAGTTGCGGGCCCTGCGCGTCGGCGCGGCGGCCTAGGGGCCATAAGGCAGCGGCGGCGCGCGCAAGAGGTCGCGCCCCGCCTCCAAAACCAACCGACGCTCGGGCAAGCCGCGACGGCCGACGGCGAGTTCGCCCAACGGCTCAATCGAGCGGAAAAACTGCGTTTCGTCGGCGTCGCGGCCGGCGTTCTTGCCGCGCACGATGAAGGCGGTTTCGCCGAGTAGCCGTCGCGCGTCGCAGGCGAAGGCGAAGCCGCGGGGGTCGCCGCCCATGGCGCAGATCGCAACCTTTGGCCCGAGCGCGACGCCGATGCGGCCGCCGAGCCGCCAATCCTCGATCAGCACGAATTGCGCGCCGGAGCGGGCGTAGGCAGCGCGCAGCGGCGCCGCCGGAAAATCGAACATGTGCACCGTCGGATCGCGCACGCCGCGAATCGGGACCGGCCCGAACCGCACGACGCCGAGATAGAGAGCGAAGATCGCCAGCGCCAACGCCGCCGAAGCGGCGCCGAAGCGCGCGAGAAAGCGCGGCGTGCGCTCCGACAGCCACAGGCCGGCGAAGGGAAAGGCGAACAGCCAGCCGGAATTCCACCAATGCGCAATCGGGCGCTGGCCGAACAGCGGCATCAGCGCGAACAGCGCCAGCGGCGGCAGCGCCTGCCAAAGCAGGAAGCGTTGCGGCGAGCCGGCGTCGCGGCGGAAGCCGGGCAGCGCGCCGGCGAGCATCGGCAGCAGCAGCCACGGCGTCATCGATCCCACCTGCGCGCCCAAGGATTCAATGATTTGGCGGATCGCCTTGCCGTTGAACATGAGCTTGCGCGCCGCGCGAGAGGACTGGAAGGCGAGCGACACCCAGCCGTGCTCGGCGTTCCAAATCAGCGCCGGCGTCAGGCAGGCCAGCCCCAGCGTCGCGCCGGCGTAAGCGCGGGGATCGGCGAGCCGCCGGCGGTCGCGTGGCGAGGCGAGGAAGAAGCCGAGCAAGCCGAAGGGAACGAAGATCGCCGAATATTTGCTCAACCCCGCCAACCCCAGCGCCAGGCCGACGCCGAGCCAAAGCAGCGTCTCGCGCCCTGGCGGCCCGTAGACGACTTCCGCCGCCGCCAGCACGCCAAGCGCCGAGAAGGCGAGCAGCGGCGGGTCCGGCATGATGTAGCCATCGGGATAGACGAGGAAATAGGCGCTGGCGTTGAAGGCGAAGACGGTCCACCAGCCGGCGGCCGAGGAGAACAGCCGCCGGGCGAGCAGGAACAAGGCGAGGCTCGTCAACAGGTTGAAGCCGAGGAACGGCAGCCGCGCGGCGCGGCCCTCGCCGAAAGCCGCCGTCCAGGCGGTGAGCACCCATTGGTGCAGCGGCGGGTGATCGAAATAGGACAGCGCCGGCGCGCGCGAGATCGCCACGACATAGGCTTCGTCGTCGCAGAAGCCGGTGACGAAGATCGAGACCAGACGCAAGACGAGCGTCGTGGCGAGGAAGAGGAGGATCGGAGCGACGGGCGCTCGGTTCGGTGGCGGCGGGGCAGGCATGGCGAGCCGGACTAGCCGGGCGCGGCGAGGCGGGCAACTACGATAGCGCCGGCTATTTCTCCTCCAGCGCCAGGCCGATCTCCCAGCCCTGCGGCGCGCCCTGCGCCGCTAGCTCGCCGAAGCGACGGGCGTTGAAGCGGAAAAGCCCGCGAATCGCCTCCGGCGCCTGCGGCTCCAGCGCCGCCGCCGCGGCGCGCGCGGCGGCGAAATCGCCGCGGCGGTAATCGGCCATCATGCGCGCGTGGCCGGCGGCGAGCGCCGCGAATTCGGGGGCGGCGGCCATCGCCTGGTCGCCGGCGAGCGCGTAGACGCCGACCGGGCGGGTCTTGTTCTTGAACACCACCCGGTCGATCTCCAGCCAAGCATAGCCCGGCGCCTGCGCCCGCGTCGCCTCGCTGGCGACGATGTCGGGCCCCAACATCTTGGTGGCGCTTTCGAGCCGCGAGGCGACGTTGACCTCGTCGCCGATCACCGAATAGTCGAAGCGCCGCAGCGAGCCGAGATTGCCGACGCAAGCAAGCCCGGTGTTGAGGCCGATGCCGAAGCGCACCGGCTTGAACGGCCGCCCCGCCGCCTGCGCCTCGCCCTCCCAGCGCAAGTTGAGCGCCGCCAGCGCCGCGCGCATGCCGAGCGCCGCTTCCACCGCATGGGCGGCGTGGCGCTCGTCGTCGAGCGGCGCGTTCCAGAACGCCATGATCGCATCGCCGATGTATTTGTCGACGGTGCCGCGTTGTTGCAGCACGATGTCGGTCATCGGCGTCAGATATTCATTGAGGAAGCGGGTCAGCGCGGTGGCGCTCATGCCCTCCGACAATGTGGTGAAGGCGCGCAGGTCCGAAAACATCAACGTCACCTGGCGCTCCTCGCCGCCGAGCCGCAACACCGTCGGGTCGGCGGCAAGCTTGGCGACGATGGTCGGCGAGACGTAACGGCCGAAGGCGGAGCGGATCTCGCGCGCCTCGCTCTGCCTGCGCGCGAACAGCGCCAACACGCCGCAGACATAGACCGCCCCCACGGCGAACGAGGGCATGATGGGGTCGAGCAGCAGGCCGTAATGGCTGAAGGCGACCCAACTGCCTGCCACCGAGCCCGCCGCCGCAACGAGCCCGATCAGCGCGCCGCCAGTGGTGGAAAGAAAAGGCAGCAGCAGAGCGAGCAGCCCCGACAGCCCGACGGTGTAGAGGAACTCGGCGCCGGGCGTCCAATCCGGCCGGGTCAGCCTGTCGTTGGCGAGAATCTGGCCGACGATCTCGGCGTGTTGCCGCACGCCGGGGGAGGCGGGCGAAAGCGGCGTGGCGACGATGTCGAACAGCAATTGCGCGCTGACGCCGATGAACACGATCTTGCCGGCGAAGGCGGAGAGGTCGGCGCCGGGCTCGAACAATTTCCACGCCGGGATGCGGATGCGCGGATCGTCGCCGGCGAAATGGATGCGGAATTCGCCGCGCGGGCCGACGGCGGCGATGGCGTCGCCGGTGCGAATCGCCACCATGCCGGTCGAGGCGCCGAAGGCGCTCTCGCCGCTGGCGTTGGAAGACTTGATCGTATAGCTCGACGCGCCCTGCGCCACCCGCAGCGCTTCCATGGCGAAACTCGGCGCCAACTTGCCGTTGACGGCGAGCACCAGCGGCACGCGCCTTACGACGCGGTCATTGTCGGGCAGCCAGTTGAGGAAGCCGACGCCGGCGGCGGCGTTGGCGAAGATCGGCAGCGGCGTCATCGCGCCGTGGAACGCATAGGCGAAGCGGGTGGGGTCGTCGCCGGCGAAGGCGAAGCCCGCTTGTTCGCGCAAGCGCGGCGCGACGCCGTCGTTGGTGAAGAACTCGCCCAGCACCACCGGCCGGCCCTGCATCGCCTTGGCGAGGCGGGCGTCGTCGGCGGGGTCGCCGGGATCGTAGAGCAGGATATCGAGCGCCACCACCGCCGCGCCGGCGTTGGTGATCTTCTCGATCATCTCGCCGAGGCGGGCCCGCGGCCACGGCCAGCGGCCGAGCTTGGCCAGCGATTCGTCGTCGATCTCAACGACGCGGATCGGCGGCGGCTCGGCGCTGGTGCGCGGCTTCCAGCGCTGGAACGCGTCGAACAGCAGGTTCTGCACGGCGATGCGCTCGCCGGAGTTGACCAGCGTCCACGGCGCGGCGACGGCGATGACGAGCGTGACGACGATCCAATAGGACAGCCGCGCGCCGCGACGGCGCAGGCGCGCCCGTCTGTCGGCGCGCTCGCTTTCGCCTGCCGTCTTGCTGGCCAGATCCAACATGGGCGTCCTTCGCCAGCCTCGCTGGGGCGGCAATCTATTGCACTCGCGCGGCCGGGGGGAAAGCCGGCTGTCATGTTGCCGTCGCAGGGCGCGGGCAAGCGAGCGCCACGCGGCAGGAAAAGCGCGCAGCCGCTCGCTTTTCGTTTGCCAAACCGCTGCTCAATGTGGTTCCCGATGGGCTTGCCGTTCTGGTTCCCGGACTCCCGCGCCGTCGTCCGGAAAAGGGGCGACGGGGGTCCGCCGATGTCGCGTTTCTTTACGATCGCCGCCTTCGGACGGCGCGCGCTGCCCAACCATTGGGACGTGCTGGCGTTGGCCGGCATTCTCGCCGTGTTCGCGGCGGTGGCGCGCGCCTTTCATGGCATCTCCGCGCCGCTGCCGCTGGGCGAGCAGCCAGGCGTCAGCCTCGATTACGCGTTGCTGCCCTATTATGCGCTACGCACGACGCTGCGCATGTTCGCGGCGCTGTTGTTCTCGCTGATCTTCACCTTCACCTACGCCACCCTCGCCGCCAAGAGCCGGCGGCTGGAGATGGTGCTGATCCCCGTGCTCGACATTCTCCAGTCGGTGCCGATCCTGGGCTTTCTGTCGTTCACGGTGACGTTCTTCCTCGGGCTGTTTCCGGGCCACGAACTGGGCGCGGAATGTGCGGCGGTGTTCGCCATCTTCACCAGCCAAGCCTGGAACATGGCGTTCTCGTTCTACCTGTCGCTGCGCACCGTGCCGAAGGACTTGGACGAGGTGGCGCGCGCCTATCGCTTCACCGGCTGGCAGAAGTTCTGGCAACTCGAAGCCCCTTACGCGGTGCCGAGCCTGATCTGGAACACGATGATGTCGATGTCCGGCGGCTGGTTCTTCGTCGTCGCCTCGGAGGCGATCACGGTTGGCGACACCACCGTCACGCTGCCCGGCGTCGGCTCCTTCATCGCCAAAGCCAACGACGCCGGCGATTGGCCGGCGGTCGGCATGGCGGTGCTGACGATGGCGATCGTCATCCTGCTCTACGATCAGTTGCTGTTCCGCCCGGTGATCGCCTGGGCGGCGAAGTTCCGGGTCGAGCTGTCGGCGGGGCAGGAGGTCGAGAGTTCCTGGGTGTTGCGGCTGTTGCAGCGCACGTACTGGGTGCGCGGCGCGGCGCAGCCGCTGTTTGCCCGCTTGCGGGCGCTGTCGCTGCTGCGCATCGGCCTGCCGCCGGCCGCCAGGGTGACGCGCTTCGCCGTCGGCGGCGACGCCACGCGCTGGCTCGACGGGGTCTGGTACGCGCTGGTCGCCGTCATCGGCCTTTACGCCCTCTACAGCACGGTCGCCTATATCGCCAGCGAGCTTGGTTGGTCGGATGTGTGGCAAGTCTGCGTGCTTACGTTCTACACCTTCCTGCGGGTGGTGGTGCTGATGGCGCTGGCGAGCCTTATCTGGGTGCCGGTCAGCGTATGGGTGGGCTTGCGGCCGCGCTGGGCGGAGGCGGTGCAGCCGCTGGCGCAGTTCCTGGCGGCGTTCCCCGTCAATCTGCTGTTCGGCGCGGCGGTCAGCCTGGTGCTGACGTTCCATCTCAACCCGGACATCTGGTTGAGCTTTCTCATCGTCTTCGGCACGCAATGGTACATCGTCTTCAACACCATCGGCGGCGCGGCGGCGTTTCCCAACGACCTGCGAGAGGCGGCGGCGAACCTGCGCATCCGCGGCTGGCGCTGGTGGCGCGACGTGATGTTGCCCGGCGTCGCGCCTTATTACCTCACCGGCGCGATCACCGCCTCCGGCGGCTCGTGGAACGCCTCGATCGTCGCCGAATATGTGCGATGGAAGGATCAGACTGTGACGGCGCACGGCGTCGGCGCCTATATCGCTGAAGCCACCGACAAGGGCGATTTCCCGCGCATCGTGCTCGGCGTCGCCGTCATGTCGATCGTCGTCACTTTGTTCAACCGGCTGTTCTGGCGCAGGCTCTACGCCTTTGCCGAGCGCCGCCTCAGCCTTTGAGAGCCTCGCCATGCTCGATGTGACCCGGCCGCCGCTGCTCGATGTCGCCCATGTCAGCCAAAGCTTCTCCAAGGGCTCCGGCGAGCAGGGCGCGCCGATCCTCAAGGACGTCTCGCTGACCTTGCGCGCCGGCGAGATCGTGGCGCTGCTCGGCCGCTCCGGCTGCGGCAAATCGACTTTGCTGCGGCTCATCTCCGGTCTGACGCGGCCGACCGAGGGGGCGGTGACGCTCGACGGCAAGCCGGTCGACGGACCGGCGGAGGGCGTGGCGATGGTGTTCCAGAGCTTCGCGCTGTTTCCCTGGCTGACCGTGCTCGACAATGTCGAGATCGGCCTGCGCGCCACCGGCGTCGGCGAGATCGAGACGCGCAAGCGGGCGCTGAAGGCGATCGACACCATCGGCCTGGACGGCTTCGAATCCGCCTATCCGAAGGAGCTTTCCGGCGGCATGCGGCAGCGCGTCGGCTTCGCCCGCGCGCTCGTCGTGCAGCCGAAGGTGTTGTTGATGGACGAGCCGTTCTCGGCCCTCGACGTGCTGACGGCGGAAACGTTGCGCACCGATCTGCTCGACCTCTGGCACGAGAAGCGGCTCAACATCGAATCGATCCTGATGGTGACCCACAACATCGAGGAGGCGGTGCTGATGTGCGACCGCATCCTGGTGCTGGCCTCCCATCCCGGCCGCATCTCGGCCGAGATCGCCAACCCGCTGCCGCATCCGCGCGACCGGCTCGACCCGGATTTTCGCAATCTGGTCGAGAAGATCTATGCGCTGATGACCCAGCGCCCGGAGCCCAAGCCGTTGCCGGCCGGCCCCGCCGCCGGCCCCAACCTGGGGATTGCGCTGCCGCGCGTCAGCACCAACTCGATCGCCGGCATGATCGAGGAGATCGCCGCGCCGCCCTATCACGGGCAAGCCGACCTGCCGCATCTCGCCGACAGCCTGCAAATGGAGATCGACGATCTGTTTCCACTCGGCGAGACGCTGCAACTGCTGAAACTGGCCGAATTCGCCGACGCCGACATCAAGCTGACGCCGCTCGGGCGGCGCTTCGCCGACATGGACGTCGACCAGCGCAAGAAGGTGATGGGCGAGCAACTCATCGCCAATATGCCGCTCGCCGCCCATATCAAGCGGGTGCTCGACGAGCGCCCGAGCCACCGCGCCCCCGCTACACGTTTTCGCGAGGAACTGGAGGACTTCATGTCCGAGGATTATGCCGAGCGTACTTTGCGCGCCATCATCAACCTTGGCCGCTACGGCGAATTGTTCGCCTATGACGAGAACGCGCAGGCGTTCTCCTACGAAGACCCGACCTGAGCGCGCCCATGCTCGCGCAAGGCGGCGGCGCTAACGCACACGCTCCGAAAGTTGCAGATTTTTTGGGTGAGAATATGGGCTGAAACAAAGCGCTAGAACGCCCGCTGCGATTCCATCGGGATCGCGCGTTCTGGCGCGTCAGCTTGAATTTCGGCTTGTTTAGGTATAGCGATCCGCCAACCCTGTTGCAGCGCACAATCAACGAGCCTCGCCGGACGAGGCCCCCAAGGAGCGACCTGATGGCTTCAACTACCGCGACCTTGTCTGTTGGCGATAAAACGATCGAGTTGCCGGTCGAATCCGGCACGATCGGACCGTCGGTAATCGACATCGCCAAGCTCTACAGCCAGACGGGGATGTTCACATACGATCCCGGCTTTACTTCGACGGCGAGCACGGAATCGAAGATCACCTTTATTGACGGCGACAAAGGCATATTGCTTTACCGGGGCTACCCGATCGAGCAGCTTGCCGAGCACGGCGATTTCCTTGAGACGTGTTATCTGCTGCTCAACGGCGAGTTGCCGACCACGGCGCAGAAGGCCGATTTCGACCGCCGCGTCACCCATCATACGATGGTCCACGAGCAGATGTCGCGCTTCTTCAACGGCTTCCGCCGCGATGCGCATCCGATGTCGGTGATGGTGGCCTGCGTCGGGGCGCTCGCCGCCTTCTATCACGATTCCACCGACATCAACGATCCCTGGCAACGCGAGGTCGCCGCGATCCGCATGATCGCCAAGGTGCCGACGCTGGCGGCGATGGCTTACAAATATTCAATCGGCCAGCCGTTCGTCTATCCGAAGAATTCGCTGGATTTCACCAGCAATTTCCTGCGCATGTGCTTCGCGGTGCCGTGCGAGGACTATGCGGTCAACCCGGTGTTGTCGCGTGCGCTCGACCGCATCTTCATGCTGCACGCCGACCACGAGCAGAACGCCTCGACCTCCACCGTGCGGCTCGCCGGCTCCTCGGGGGCCAATCCGTTCGCCTGCATCGCCGCCGGCATCGCCTGCCTGTGGGGGCCGGCGCATGGCGGCGCCAACGAGGCGGCGCTGAAGATGCTCGGCGAGATCGGCTCCGTCGAGCGCATCCCCGAGTTCATCAAGCGTGCAAAGGACAAGAACGACCCGTTCCGACTGATGGGCTTCGGCCACCGCGTCTACAAGAACTACGACCCGCGCGCCAAGATCATGCAGCACACCACGCATGAAGTGTTGAGCGAACTCGGCCACAAGGACGATCCGCTGCTCGAAGTGGCGATGGAATTGGAACGCATCGCGCTGCACGACGAATATTTCATCGAAAAGAAGCTCTATCCCAACATCGATTTCTATTCCGGCATCACCTTGAAAGCGATGGGTTTCCCGACCTCGATGTTCACAGTGCTGTTCGCGGTGGCGCGCACCGTCGGCTGGATTGCGCAATGGAAAGAGATGATCGTCGATCCCGACCAGAAGATCGGCCGCCCGCGCCAGCTCTACACCGGCGCGGCGCAGCGAGACTATCTGCCGATGGGCAATCGATGAACGTCTACCGATTGCTGACCGGCCCGGACGACGCGAGCTTTTGCCATCGCGTCACCGAGGCGCTCAACAAAGGCTGGAGCCTCTATGGCTCGCCCTCGCTGGCCTACGATGCCGAGAACAAGCGGGTCGTCTGCGCACAGGCGGTCATCAAGGAAATCTTCGACAAGAATTATTCGCCGGACATGAAGCTGTCGGAGCAGTAGAGGCGTCTCAAGTCCATTCCGGCATGGTCGGCGCGCGCAGAGTTTCCGCTTCGGGAAGGTCGAAACCGAAAACGCTTTGCAGCAACCGGCGCAGCCCCTCGCGGTCTTCAAGTCGGGTGGCGGTCGCGGCGCCGTTGGCCCGGATCGTCACGTCGCGGTTCATGACGGTCACGCGGCCTTGCGGCGTCATCGCCCGCAGCATCAGGCGTTGGCGCATCGGCGAGGCGGGATGCGTCGAAAACCAGTGGTTGGCGACTTCGAAATCGACGAAGTTGTCCTCGTCGAACCCGGAAATCCAGGCGTCGACCTTGCGCTCGCCGCTCTCCACCTTGAGGACGCGGCGACGGTTATCGTCGACGATGCGATTGCTCTCGTCGCCATCCTGGACCGTCCCGCCGTCGAGCGGAATCGGCAGCCGGCAACCAAGGCCGCCGAGGCCGGGATCGACGATGAAAACGCCCTCGGGCAAATCGACCAGGATGGTCATATGGCCGCGCGGCGCCTTGTCTGGCGCGAGAACGAGGATGACGCGCGCGCTGCGCAAGGTGGTCTTGAAACCGATCGCGCGCAACGCGGCGTCGAATAGCGTCGCTTGCTCGAAGCAATAGCCGCCGCGCCGGCGGCGCACCAGTTTGTCCTGCAAACTGTCGAGGTCGAGCGCGATGGGGCGGCCGAGCAGGACGTCGATGTTCTCGAAATGGATCGAGTTCATATGGGCGGCAAGCAAGCCGCGCAGCGTCGCGTGATCCGGTTTGAGCGGACCATCGTAGCCGATCCGGGCGAGATAGGCGGGAAGGTCTAACGCCATGCCATGCTCCAAAAACGGATGCTGTTTCTCGCGCTGAGAGATTTCTCGGATAAACTGCGTCCCTCACCCCGGCCGCGTCATCGCCGCCGGATCGACCCAGGCGTCGAAATCCTCGCCGCTGACCAGCCCAAGCTCCAGCGCCGCCTCGCGCAACGTCTTTTCCTCGGCGAGCGCCTTCTTGGCGATCTTGGCGGAATTGTCGTAGCCGATATGCGGGTTGAGCGCGGTGACCAGCATCAGGTTGGCTTCGAGATGGCGCTCGATGACCTCGCGGTGGGGCGCGATGCCCCGAGCGCAGAAGGCGTTGAAGGCGCTCATGGCGTCGCCAAGCAATTGCAGGCTCTCCAGCACGTTGTGCGCCATCACCGGCTTGAACACGTTGAGCTGGAAATTGCCCTGGCTGCCGGCGAAGGCGACAGCCGCGTCATTGCCGTAGACCTGCACGCAGACCATGGTCAGCGCCTCGCATTGCGTCGGGTTGACCTTGCCGGGCATGATCGAGGAGCCGGGCTCGTTCTCGGGGAGGCGCAGTTCGCCGATGCCGCAGCGCGGGCCGCTGGCGAGCCAGCGCACATCGTTGGCGATCTTCATCAGCGCGCCGGCGAGCGTGCGCAGCGCGGCGGAGACATTGACCAGCGCGTCGTGGGCGGAGAGCGCGAAGAACTTGTTGTCGGCGGAGCGGAACGGCTCGCCGGTCAGATCGGCGATGTGGTGGGCGCAGAGCGCGCCGAACTGCGGCGGCGCATTGAGCCCGGTGCCGACCGCGGTGCCGCCGATGGCGAGGTCGTAGACGCCGCGCATCGCCGAGGCGAGCGTGGCGGCGGCGAAATCGAGCTGCGCCACCCAACCGCCGATCTCCTGGCCGAGTGTGATCGGCGTCGCGTCTTGCAGGTGGGTGCGGCCGGTCTTGACGATGCCGACGAAGGCCGCCGACTTGGCGGCCAGCGTATCGCGAAGCGCTGAAAGGGCAGGGGCGAGCAGGCGCCATTCCGCCACCACCGCGATGTGCAT
The DNA here is from genome assembly GCA_035606915.1 of Roseiarcus sp. GTDB lineage: Bacteria > Pseudomonadota > Alphaproteobacteria > Rhizobiales > Beijerinckiaceae > Roseiarcus. The sequence continues at coordinate 38,661 of DATNDU010000034.1, forward strand.
GGCGGTCGGGAAGGTGTCGTTCGAGGATTGGCTGCGGTTGACGTGATCGTTGGGATGGACGGGGCTTTTGGAACCGAGCGCGCCGCCGAGCGCCTCGCTGGCGCGGTTGGCGATGACCTCGTTGGCGTTCATGTTGGTCTGTGTGCCGGAGCCGGTCTGGAACACGACGAGCGGGAACTGGGCGTCAAGCCGCCCCTCGATCACCTCCTGCGCCGCCGCGGCGATGGCGCGCCCGATCTCGGGCGGCAGAGCCCCCAATTCGACATTGGCGAGCGCCGCAGCCTTCTTCAGCACGCCAAAGGCGCGGATCATCGGCGCGCGCCAGACGTAACGGTCGGCGCCGGTGCGGAAATGTTCCAGCGAGCGCTGCGTCTGCGCGCCCCAATAGGCCTCGGCGGGCACCTCGACGGCGCCCATCGAATCGGTTTCGCGGCGGGTGGCGGGCATGACATTCTCCCCGAACGTGCGCGACCGCCTCGCCGTCAGAGTGCGCCGAACACGTCATTGGTCTGGGCGGTGACGCGCACGAAAGTGGTGCGTTTCGGCACCTCCTTCAGTTGCGTCGCGCCGATATACGTCATCATCGAGCGCACGCCGCCCATGATCTCGCTCATTGTGCCTTCGACCGGGCCGCGATAGGGCGTCTCGACCGTCTTGCCCTCGGCGGCGCGGTATTTGGCGACGCCGCCGGCGTAGCGCTTCATCGCCGTCTCCGACGACATGCCGTAAAAGCCCATCGCCACCGGCACGCGCTCGCCATCGTGCTCCTCGTAGCGGATTTCGCCCTCGCATTCGTCGTGGCCGGCCAGCATGCCACCGAGCATGACGAAATCCGCCCCTGCGCCATAGGCCTTGGCGACATCGCCGGGCGAAACGCAGCCGCCGTCGGCGCAGACCTGACCCTTCAGGCCATGCGCGGCGTCGGCGCATTCGATGATGGCGGAAAGCTGCGGATAGCCGACGCCGGTGACGCGGCGCGTCGTACACACCGAGCCCGGCCCGATGCCGATCTTGACGATGTCGGCGCCGGCGAGGATCAGCGCTTCCGTCATATCGCCGGTGACGACGTTGCCGGCCATGATCACCGACTTCGGGTTCTCGTCGCGCACGCGCTTGACGACGTCGAGGAAGCGCTCGGAATAGCCGTTGGCGACGTCGATGCAGAGGAAATGCAGCTCCGCGCGCTTGCGCACGGCGGCCAGTTTCTCAAGATCGCTTGCTGTGGTGCCGATCGAATAGAAGGCGTGCGCGCCGTCGGCGCTGGCGAAGAATTCGGCCAGCGCGCTCTCGGGATAATGCTTGTGCAGCGCCGTCAGCGCGCCGTGGCGGCCAAGGGCGCGCGCCATATTCATCGTGCCGGTGACGTCCATGTTGGCGGCGATGAGCGGAAAGCCCTTCCACTCGGAGGCCGTGTGGTAGAAGCGGAAAGGGCGGTGAATGTCGACTTCGTTACGGGAGGTGAGCGTCGAGCGCTTGGGCCGGATGAGCACGTCCTTGAAGTCGAGCTTGACGTCGGTCTCAATACGCATGGGTAGTCCAGGAATGGTGGGATTTCGGGCAAAGGTAGCACGGCGGCGGCGTACTGACGAGGGCCGCGCCAGCGCCCTGCGCTAGAGATAGGGCTTCGGCGCGCCCGTGCAATGCGCGCTTAGTCGCCGGGTTGGAAAAGCGTGCGCGCCACCGCGTCGCGCCAGCCGCGATAACGCCGCTCGCGCATCGCCGCCGACATCGATGGGGCGAAGCGCCGTTCAAGCCGCCATGTGGCGGCGAAGCGCTTGGGCTCCGGATAGAGGCCGGCTTGCCAGCCGGCGAGATAGCCGGCGCCGAGCGAGGTCGTCTCGGTGATCGTCGGCCGGTCGACGGCGGCGGCGAGCATGTCGGCGAGGAACTGCATCGTCCAGTCGCTGGCGGCCATGCCGCCATCGACGCGGATCGGCGCGTCATCGCCAAGCCCGCCGGCGTCGGCGCGCATCGCCTCGACGAGGTCGCGGGTCTGGTAGCCGACGCTTTCGAGCGCGGCGCGGGCGATTTCCTTGCGCGTCGAACCGCGCGTCAGGCCGAAGATGGCGCCGCGCGCCTCGGCGCGCCAATGCGGCGCGCCGAGGCCGGCGAAGGCGGGCACGACATAGACGTCCTGCTCGGGATCGGCGGCGGCGGCGAGCGGGCCGCTCTCGGCGGAGGAGGCGATGACGCCGAGCGAGTCGCGCAACCATTGCACGGTCGCGCCGGCCGAGAAGATCGAGCCTTCGAGCGCATAGGCGCGCTCGCCGCGCCATTGGTAGGCGATCGTCGTCAACAGCCGATGCGACGAGGCGACCGGCGTCGCGCCGGTGTTGAGCAGTAGAAAGCCGCCGGTGCCGAAGGTCGCCTTCACCGCGCCCGGCGCGAAACAGGCCTGGCCGACGAGCGCCGCCTGCTGGTCGCCGGCGATGGCCAGGATCGGCGCGGACTCGCCGATGAGATCGGGCGTCAGCACGCCGAACTCGCCGGCGGTGTCCTGCACCTTGGGCAGCATCGAGCGCGGCACGCCGAACAGGCGCAGCAATTCGTCGTCCCAGGCGCCGGTGTGAATATTGTAGAGCAGGGTGCGCGAGGCGTTGGTGGCGTCGGTGGCGTGAACAGCGCCGCCGGTCAGCCGCCACAGCAAATAGGCGTCGACGGTGCCGAAGGCGAGTTCGCCGCGCTCGGCGGCGGCGCGTGCGCCGGCGACATTGTCGAGAATCCAAGCGATCTTGGTGGCGCAGAAATAGGGGTCGATCAGCAGGCCGGCGCGCTCGCGCACCATCGCCTCGGCGCCCTCGCTTCGCAGCCGGGCGCAGGCGTGCGCGGTGCGCCGGTCCTGCCAGACGATGGCGTTGTAGATCGGCTCGCCGCTACGCCGGCTCCACACCAGCGTCGTCTCGCGCTGGTTGGTGAGGCCGACAGCGGCGACCACGCCCTTCGGCGCCTTGGCGAGCGCCATGCGCATCGTCTCCAGCACGGTGCGCCAAATATCCTCGGGGTCGTGCTCGACCCAGCCGGCTTGTGGGTAGTGTTGCGCGAATTCCTGCTGCGCGACGGCGACCGGGGCGACATCGGGGCCGAAGATCATGCTGCGGGTCGAGGTCGTTCCCTGATCGACGACAAGGATATAGGAGGGCATGCGCTCATCCCACGCGACAGAGGGACTCCCCCTCTAGCAACTCGCGCCGCAAGGCTCAACCCGGCCGGCGTTCGAGCTTTTGCGGACAAACTTGCGCTTTTGGCGACAAAGCGGCATGAAACGCCATGTCTTATTTTGGGCCGGTCCCACAAGTCCCATTTGTGAAAGAATTCGCCTGCGCCTTCGTGCTGAGCCCGCTGGCGCTGGCAGGTTGCGCCAGCGCGCCCCAGGCCGCGGCGCCGGTCGCGCAAGTGGAAGGGCCGAAGAGCCCGCTCGACGAACGCATCGCCCATTACGCTGAGGTCTATAAGGTTCCCGAGGCGCTGATCCGGCGTTCGATCCGGCGCGAGAGCGGCTATAACCCGAAGGCGCATCACGGGCCGTATTGGGGGCTGATGCAGATCCGCGCCGACACGGCGCGCGGCATGGGCTACCACGGCCCGGCGCGCGGCCTGCTCGACGCCGAGACCAACCTGAAATACGCCTGCGCCTATCTCGCCAACGCCTATACCGTGGCCGACGGCGACGCCAGCCGCGCCATCAGGCTCTACGCCGGCGGCTATTATTACGAAGCGCGGCGCAAGGGCATGCTCGGCCAACTGAAGACCGCCTCGCAAGACTGAGCGCCTAACCAAATCGACAATCTTTGCATGCCCGGCGCCGCCGCTTAAGCTGCGGCGAACATTGAGGCGTCCGCGGCGCGAGGCGCCGTCAATCAAACTTCGCCACAATTAAATCTGCGTAATGTTGGCGGCGATCTCGTGCAAAAGCCTAATTTTGGCCAAGGTCTCGCCTATTGGTCGCGGCGTCGCGACGTGGCGACAACATCATTCTTCATCAGTTGGGAGGCGCCGGCATGCGCGCAAGCGCGGTTGGATGTTTTATGCGCGCAAGCGCGCTTGGCGGCTTGATTGCTGTTGCTCTGGCGGCGACCGCGTCGGCGAAGGACGAGAGTCCAGACAGCATCAAGGGACTTTACCTGACGACGGCCTATCCGGCGCTGACGATCCGCGCCGGAGAGCAGACCAAACTTCCCCTCACGCTCTACAACTACGGCCTCGCCCCGCAACGCACGGCGATCAGCATCGCCGACGCACCGCCAGGTTGGAAGGCCGAGGTTGACGGCGACGGCAAGCCGGTCAGCGCCGCCTTTGTCGATTACGACGGGCGCGCTAGCTTAGACCTCAAGCTGACGATTCCCGCCGACGCCAAGCCCGGGCCTTACAAGTTCACGCTGAACGCGGACGGCGATGCGGCGAAATCCTCGCTGCCGATCGCCATCAACCTGGAGGCGCCGCTCGCCGCCAAGCTGACCGCGACGCCGAAATTCCCGGAACTCAAAGGCACCGCCAAGTCGAGTTTCGACTTCAACGTGACGGTGGACAACCAGAGCGAGAACGACATGGTTGTGGCGCTGGCGGCCAAGGCGCCGCCGGGCTTCACGGCGACGTTCAAGGCGCAATACGGCTCGCAGGAGCTGACCAGCCTGCCGATCAAGGCCAATGAGAGCAAGGATCTCACGGTCTCCATCAAGCCCTCGCCGGACGCAGAGGCCGGCAAGGTTCCGGTGATGCTCGACATCGTCGGCGACAAGGTGAAGGCCGAGACCAAGCTGACGCTCGACATCGGCGGCCAGCCTTCGCTGGTGCTGAGCGGGCCGGACGACCGGCTGAGCGGCGACGCCTACGCCGGCCAGGAGCGCTCGATTCCGCTGCGCGTGCGCAACCTCGGCTCGGCCCCGGCGCTCGACGTGCAGCTCGACGCTACGCCGCCCTCGGGTTGGAAAGTCTCGTTCGAGCCGAAGAAGCTGCCGCCGATCGCGGCCGGCGGCGAGCAGAAGGTCAACGCGCTGGTTACGCCGAACCCGAAGGCGATCGCCGGCGATTATATGCTCAACTTCAACGCCGACGGCGACGGCGTCTCGCAATCGATCAGCTATCGCGTCACCGTGCTGACCTCGACGCTATGGGGCGTCACCGGCCTCGGCGTCATCGCCGCCGCGCTGTTGGTGCTGTTCGGCGCGGTCGGGAGGTACGGACGGCGATGAACGAGGCGGTGATACGCGCCGAAGCGCTGACCAAGCGCTACGGCCCCGCGCTCGCCGTCGATCGGCTCGATCTCAGCATCGAGCGTGGCGAGGTGTTCGGGCTGCTCGGACCCAATGGGTCTGGCAAGACGACGACGATCCTCATGTTGCTCGGGCTCACCGAGCCATCGAGCGGACGCGCCATGGTCGAAGGCTTCGATCCCCTGCGCAAGCCGCTCGAAGTCAAGCGCCGCGTCGGCTACATGCCGGATTCGGTCGGCTTCTACGAAAACCTCTCGGGCGCCGCCAATCTCAGCTACAGCGCCGCGCTCGCTGGCCTGCGCGACGCCAGCGCGCGGATCGCGGCGGCGCTGGCGCGCGTGCATCTGGAAGCGGCGGCCGAGAAGCCGGTGCGCGCCTATTCGCGCGGCATGAAACAACGGCTGGCGATTGCCGAAATCCTGATGAAGCGGGCGTCGGTCGCCATTCTCGACGAGCCCACCGGCGGCCTCGATCCGCAATCGACGCGCGAGTTCCTGGAGCTGATCCGTTCGTTGCAGAGCGACGGCATGACCATCCTGCTGTCCTCGCATTTGCTCGATCTCGTGCAATCGGTCTGCGACCGCGTGGCGTTGTTTCATCGCGGCCGCATCGGCCTCACCGGCCGCGTCGAGGATTTGACGCGCGACGTGCTCGGCGGCTCGCATGTGATTCATGTCGAGGCGCGCGGCGGCGGGCTCGCCACCGCCATCGGCAGGATCGAAGGCGTCGCCAGCGTGACGCCGACGGCGAACGGCTTCCGCGTTGAAGCGGCGCAGGATGTGCGCGCCGCAATCGCCCGCGCGGTGGTTGAGGCCGGCGGCGAACTCATGAGCATCGAAGCCGGCCATGCCAGCCTCGATGACGTCTATGTCCGTTATTTCGAGGGAGTGCGCGATGCGGCGTGAGGGATCGGCGCTCGCCGGCGCTGGCGTCGTGATGATGAAGGAACTCGGCGACAATCTGACCAGCACGCGCATGCGGCTGCTCGAATTGTTGATCTTCATCACCGGCGCTGGCGCGGTCTATGAAACGCTCGGCCAGCTCAGGCAAACGGTCGGCGAAGACCCGTTCGTGTTCCTGCGCATCTTCACCACGGCGAAGGACCCGTTGCCGTCTTTCGTCGCGTTTCTTGGGTTTCTCATCCCGATCGTCGCCATCGCGCTTGGCTTCGACAGCGTCAACAGCGAGTTCAACCGGCGCACGATGAGCCGGCTGCTGGCGCAGCCGATTTATCGCGACGCGCTGCTGTTCGGCAAGTTTCTGGCCGGGCTGGCGACGCTGGCGGTGACGCTGACGGCGCTGTGGCTGTTCGTCATCGGGCTCGGCATTCTGCTGCTCGGGCTGCCGCCGAGCGGGGCGGAGGTGCTGCGCGGCTTCGCCTTCCTCATCGCGGCCATCGCCTATGGCGGCGTTTGGTTGGCGCTGGCGCTGCTGTTTTCGGTCGTCTTCCGCTCGGCGGCGACGGCGGCGCTGGCGGCGCTGGCGGTCTGGCTGTTGTTTGCGTTCTTCTGGACCATGCTGGTGTCGCTGCTGACGCCGATCATTGCGCCGCCCGATCCCTACGACGCCTTGTCGGTGCTGCATACGGCGGGGATCGCGCAGGATCTGTCGCGCCTATCGCCGAACACGCTGTTCGCCGAGGCGACGCTGGCGCTGCTCAACCCGACGACGCGCGCCTTCGGCTTGGTGCTCGCCTCGCAATTGGAAGGCGCGATCACCGCGCCGTTGCCGTTCGTGCAGAGCGTGGCGTTGATCTGGCCGCAGGTGACGGGGCTCATCGCCGCTTGCATCGGCCTGTTCACCATCGCCTATGTCGCGTTCCAGCGCCAGGAAGTGCGGGCCTGAGCGGGTGGCTCAGGACGTCGGCTGCGCCGGCGTCCCGCGCTGCACCGTCCACGGAATGAAGGCGCAGGGCAGATCGGGATCGCGCCGGCGCGAGGCGACGACGACCGCTTCGCCCGGCTTCGGCATGATGCCGTCGAGCACGCTGGCGATCGTGCCGTGGCGCCGGCCGGCGTACATGTAATAGACAAAGGCGCGCGGCAGATTGGCGTATCTCGGGCTCAGCGGCGCGTGCGAGCGGGCGCGCGCGATAGCGGTCTGCGTGGCGATCTCCTCGGCGGTCGCCGGGCCGCGCGCCACGCCGGCGAACAGGATCGACGTTTGCGGTGCGCTCCGGGGGTCGAGCGCGCAAGTGTCGGCCGCCGCCGCGCCGCTGGCGGCGAGCCAGAGGACGAAAGCCAGCGTTGCCTTCATGCGCCTTCCTCCGCCGCCGCGGCGACGATCGCCTCCAGGCGCGCGCCGGCTTTGTCGAATGTGTGCTCGGCGAGGATCTTCGCCTGCGCGGCGGCGCCGAGCCTGAGCGCCAGCCCCGGCTCGTCGAGCGTGCGGGCAATAGCGCTGGCGAGCGCCCGCGCGTCGCCGATCGGAAACAGCAGGCTGTCGACGCCGTTGGTGGAGATTTCGCGCGGGCCGGGGCAGTCGGTCAAGACCACGGGCTTGGCCCACAGGAACGCCTCCAGCAGCACGACGGGGCAGACATCGTGCGAGGAGGGGAAGGCGAAAACATCGATGGCGTCGAAGAACGCCGCCTTGTCGGCGACCCAGCCGGGAAAGCTCAGCGCTTCGCCGAGGTCGAGCGCGGCGGCCTGCGCTCTAAGCGCCGGCTCAAGTTCGCCGCTGCCGGCGAGGATGGCGCGCACCGGCCGGCCCTCGGCCTTCAACTGCGCGAGCGCGGCGATGAACACATCGAAGCCCTTCTTGGCCACGAAGCGGCCCATCGCGCCGATCACCGGCGGCGAGCGCGGCGCGGCGGGCGCGGGCAGCGCGGCGGGACGGCGAATCATGTTGAACAGCCTCGCCACGCGCGCCTCGGGCTGTCCGGCGGCGACCAGCCGCGCCCGCATGTCGTCGTTGATGGCAATGACGCGCGCGGCGCCGATGGCGGATTTGACGTTGATATTGTGAGTGACGGCGACGACCGGGCTGATGCCCCTCGCGGCGCGCCGCATCAGGGCGATAGCGCGATTGCCGTGGGCGATGACGGCGGCGGGCCGGAGGCGGACAAGCGTCTGGCGCAGCCGCCAGGCGGCGAGCGGGTCCCAAAGGCCGGCGTTGCCGATCTCGACCACATCCTGGCCAAGGGCGCGCAGCGGCGCCGCGCAGAGCGCGCCGGGGGCGACGAAATTGGTTAAGCGAAGGCCGCGCGCGGCGAGCGCCTCGCTGTAATCCACGAACACCTGTTCGAGCCCGCCGAGCTTGGCGCCGAACATGGCGTTGACGATAGGGAGCGCTGGCGTCGTCACGCAGCGGCTTATCGGGCGTCGGGCCGCGCGAGGCAACCCGCATTGCCAAACGGCGCCGGCGCGGCCATAGGCGTCGCGATGCGAATACTGGTCGTGGGCAATGCGGGCGAACGAGAGCCGGGGCGGCGCTATTACAGCGTCGAGCGCAAGCTCGCCAACGGCTTCGCGCGCAACGGCCATAGCGTGCTGTTCTTCAGCGACCGCGACGTGGCGCGGGCGGGGACGATCTTTCGCTCCTCGCGCGCCGGGCGCCCGGTCGCCAATGCGAAGTTCCTGGAGGCGGTGGCAAACTACGCGCCGCAGGCGATCGTCTTCGCCCATGCCTGCCTGATCTCGACCGATACGCTGGCGCAGGCGAAAGCGGCGCGCAGCCGGCCACGACTGGCTCAGGTCTGCGTCGATCCGCTGTTTCGCAAGCTGAACGTCGAATTCCTCACCGACCGGGCGCGGGTGACGGACGCCACATTCGTCACCACCGGCGGCGCGGCGCTGAAGCGCTTTTCGAGCCCTAGCAACGTCTCCGCCTTCATCCCCAACCCCGTCGACGCCTCGGTCGAGGAGGCTCGCAATTTCGAGCGCGACGATCTCGGCTTCGACGTGTTCTTCGCCGCCAACGCCGGCGGCGACCGCATCGACGACGCGCGCCGCGCTACCCCGAGGCTGATGGCGGCGACGCCGGGGCTCGCCTGCTCCTTCCACGGCTTCGACGGCGCGCCGGGCCTGTATGGCGCCGCCTATTTCGAGCGGCTGGCGCAGGCGCGCATGGGCCTCAACCTCAATTCCGACCGCGCCGAGACGGCGGCGGTCCGGGCGCCGGCGGAGGAGCTTTATCTCTACAGTTCCGACCGTATCGCCCAGTTGCTCGGCTGCGGGCTGCTGACGATGTCGTTTCGCGTCAACGCGATGATGGAGTTGTTCGAGGAGGGCCGCGAGATGGCGTTCGCCGACGATCCCGAGGGGATGCGCGAAGCGGCGCTGCGCTTCAAGCGCGACGAGGCGGAGCGGCGGCGCATCGCCGAGGCCGGCTGGCGCAAGGCGCATGCGGCTTTCAATGAGCGCTGGGTCGCCGCCTTCATCGAGGAGGCGCTGTTTCGGCGGCCGTGGTCGCGTGTCTACGCTTGGCCGACGGCGCTGTGGTGAGCGCGCCCCGCATCGCCGTCGTGTTGCCTTCGCGCGAGACGTTCACGTTGAAGCACTCCGGCGCGGTGGCGCTGTGCGGGCGCGATTTCGCCCGCTTCAGCCGTTTCGCCGGGCGCATCGACATCCTCGGCGCCGGGCCGTGCGAATATGAGGATGTGCCGTACAAGCGGCTCACGGACTGGCGGCGCTGGTGGCGACGCGACCGCGACGCCTATGCGCAGGCCGTCGCCGAGGTGACGGCGGATCATGCGCTGATCGAAGTGCAGAACCGGCCGCACATGGTGGCGAAGCTGCGCCGCCGGCTGCCGAAGGCCAAGCTCGCCCTGCACCTGCACAACGATCCGCAGCAGATGCAGGGTTCGCGCACCCCCGCCGAGCGCGCGCGGCTCATGCAGACCTGCGAGGCGGTTTATTGCGTGAGCGCATTCATCCGCGACCGATTCCTGGCTGGCGTTGCCGACCCCGGCGGCAAGGTGGTCGTCATCGCCAATGGCGCGCCGCTGCCGGCGCTCGCCGGCGAGAAGGCGCCGATCATCGCCTATACCGGCCGGCTGATCGCGGCCAAGGGCGCAGCGGAACTCATCCGCGCCTTCGCGGCGGCCGATCTGGCGGGCTGGCGGCTGGTGCTCGCCGGCGGCGATCCCGAGCGGCTGCTGCACCGGCTCGCGCCGCTGCCCGAGGGCGTCGAATGGCTCGGGCAGGTCTCGCACGCGCAAGCGATGGCGCTGCTCGCGCAAGCGGAGATCGCCGCCACGCCGTCGGTCTGGGACGAGCCGTTCGCGCGCGCGGCTGTCGAGGCGATGGCGCATGGCGCGGCGCTCATCGCCAGTCGGCGCGGCGCGCTGCCGGAGGTCTGTGGCGAGGCGGCGCTCTATGTCGAACCGGCGGACATAGCGGACTTCGCGCAGGCGCTGCGACGGCTGGCGCAGGATGAAGGCTTGCGCCGTGGCCTGCAGCAAGCAGGAAGGGCGCGGGCGGCGGCGATGTTCGAGATCGGCGGCGCGACGGCGCGGCTCGATGCGGCGCGGGCGCGGCTGCTCGGCGAGGCTTAAGCGGCTTGTTCGCCGCGGTCGGCCATGTTACGCGGTGCGGGCGAGCCTTAAGCGGGGTATAGCGCAGCCCGGTAGCGCGGAAGTTTTGGGAACTTCAGGTCGCAGGTTCGAATCCTGCTGCCCCGACCAACTTAGCTAATTGATTTTGCTTGATTTTCGCCCAGGGCGTTGCGGCGAAACGGGAGTCGTCTTCCAGAAAATCAGAACATATCTCTTGACGCTTACGCCGTTTCCGAAGATATTGGCTATATTGGTTGCCATGCGTTCAGGAGGCACAGTTTCTCTTGAACGAACAAAACATGAACATTGATTGCCGCACGCCGCCGGAAGCCAGCCTCCCGGAGTGTCGCGGCAGCCGAGCGGCTGTGCTTTCCTCCCGCAGGACGAGGCGTAACCTTTGCCAACCCTGACCGGCGTCCATCTGCTGCCCGCTACGGGCGAATTCACCTATGACACAATCGCCTTTCTCGGCCAGCGCACGACAGAGCCGGGCCTGACGGCGATCAATGCCTACGCTGGCGGCGGCGCGACGACGGATTGTGCGATCGCGCTCAACCAGCTTCAAGCGCAGCATCCCGAATGCGCCACCGTCTCGCTGGTTTGCGCCTGGTTTTGCGACGGGCTGACGGCGGGGGCGTGCAACGTCTATCCGACGACGACTTATATCGGCGGCGCGTTCCAGCAGGCCAGCGGCGGCGCCGACGTCTGGCGTTGTTCGTCGCTGACGCAGACGAGCCCCGGCCTGATTCCGATGGCGACCGCCAGCGACGGAACCTTCGTTTATGCCGGCACGCCGAGCGACGCCTCGATCGTGCGCTGCCTGCGCGATCTGAAGACGCGCGGCTTCAAGGTGGTGTTCTATCCGTTCCTACTGATGACGGCGGCGGGGCTGCCGTGGCGCGGCGAAATCAGCTATGCGCCGGATCTCTCCAGCGCCGCGACGGCGGCGGTCGAGGCTTTTCTCGGGCCGGCGACGGCCGCTGAGTTCACCCGCGACGCCGTCAATCTGACGGTCGCTTATGCGGGCTCGGCGACGGATTGGAGCTATCGCCGCATGATCCTTCACTACGCCCATCTCTGCGTGGTGGCGGGCGGCGTCGATTTGTTCGTCCTCGGCTCGGAGTTGCGCGGGCTGGAGACCATTCGCGGCCCGGCCTGGACCAGGGCCGGGACCACCGACGGCGCCGGCCATGCGATCTGGGACTATCCCTTCGTCGCCGGGCTCGCCCAGCTTGCCAGCGATGTGCGCGGCGTGTTCGATGCGGCGGGGCTGGCGCGCAGCCTTGCGACGCTTACCAACCTCATCGCCTATTCCGCCGACTGGTCGTCGTGGATGGGCTATCAGCATGCCGGCGAGAATGGGCAATGGCCGCATCTCGACAGCCTCTATGCGTCGTCGGCGATCGACTACGTCTCGTTCGACAATTACCTGCCGCTGTCCGATTGGACGACAGGAACCGGCGGCCTCGACGCCGCCAACTGGCAGGCGCCGCCGCCGCCGAGCTGGCCGACGGCCTCGCCCTCGACGCGTGGCTTCGGCCTCGGCGGAGCGCCGACGATCGACTCGATCGCCTATCTGCAAGCCAATATCGAGGGCGGCGAGAAGTTCGACTGGTATTACGCCGACGCTGCCAACGCCGGCGCCGCCGACGATCCCAAGGGCTCCGGGCTTATCGTCTCCGCCCCGCAGGGCGACCGGGCGACGCAGACGCGCCAACCCTACGCGGCGGGACAGCAGATCCTGGCCAACAAACAATTGCGCTGGTGGTGGAGCCATCCGCATTATGCAATCTACGACGCCGGGTCCGGCTGGACGGCGCAGGGAGCGCAGACGCCCTGGGCGCCGCAATCCAAGCCGCTGCTGTTCCTCGAATACGGCATCCCCTCGGTCGACAAGGGGACCAATCAACCGAACCTGTTCTATTCGCCCTCGTCGAACGCCAGCGGCACGCCTTATTGGTCGATCTGGTCGAGCGCCGCGGGCGGCGGGCTGAAGCCGCTGCGCGACGACACGATCTCGGAAATGGCGCTCGACGCGATCTATTCCTATTGGCAGGCCAACAACGCCAGCGTCGGCGGCGTGGCGATGATCCAGTGGGCGTTCTCGTGCGTCTGGAACTGGGATGCGCGGCCATTTCCGGCGTTTCCGACACTGTCGAGCGTCTGGGGCGACGCGGCCGACTGGGCTTACGGCGACTGGCAGGGCGCGGGGCGCACGCCGACGCCGCCGGCGGCGGCATCCGGCGATCCCCCGCCCGCAACCTACCCGAGTTTTCCGGCGCTCTCGACGCTTGGCTGGTCGACGCATGTGCGGCCGCGCTTCGCTACCGGAATCGCCGGCCACGTGAGCGGGCGGGAAAGCCGGCGGCCGTTGCGGGCGCTGGCGATCTACGACATCGAGTTGAACTACAACCTGCTGCGCGCCGGCGCCGAGGCGGAATTGCAGGCCGTCGCCGGGTTCTACGGGCAAATGGGCGGGCAGGGCGGCGCGTTCTGGCTTAGCCCGCCGGGCCTGGCGACCGCCGCCGGCCAGCCTCTCGGGACCGGCGACGGCGTCACCACGACCTTCGCGCTGAAGCGCAGCTTCGGCGACTACAGCGAGCCGGTGCAGGCGACCAGCGGCGTTTCGGCGGTCTATCTCAACGGCGCCGAGCAGGGCGCGGGCTGGAGCGTCACGGCGGGCTTCTCTCCGGCGGTCGCCTTCGCCGCGCCGCCGGCGCCGGGCGCGGCGGTCAGCGCCGATTTCGGCGTCCTGTGGCCCTGCCGCTTCGCCGAGGACGTCGCCGATTTGGAAAACTTCATGACGCTGCTCTGGCGTTGGGGAAGCGTGAAATTGCAGACGGTGAGGCCGTGAAACCGATGAACCCTGTTCAGCAGCCGCGCGCGCGCGCCGTCGCCAACGAGCATTTTGCGTGAGCGCCCCCCCCGTTTTTCCGCCGCTCGCCGGCCAGGGCTGGAGCGTACACAAGAAGCCGACGTTCTCGACCATCGTCGCCAGCCACGTCTCTGGGCGCGAGGTGCGCGACGCGCTCTATGCCAACCCGATCTGGCAGTTCGAGCTGACCTTCGATGGCCTCGACGGCACTTCGAGCGGGCAATACGGCGGCCTTGGCGCGTCGAGTCTGCAAAGCCTGATGGGGCTTTACCTGCAATGCCAGGGCCAATACGGATCGTTCCTCTATTACGATCCCAGCGACTATGCCGTTAGCGGGCAGCCGTTCGGGACCGGCGACGGGACAACGACGACCTTCCAACTCGCTCGGACGCTCGGCGGCTTTTCCGAGCCGGTGGCGCAGCCGTTCACCGCCGTCGCGCCGACGCTATTCCAGGTTCAGGGCGCGGCGGCGTATTACGCGCCCAACAATCTCCTCATCTATTCCGGCGACATGACGCAGTCGGCGTGGAGCAAGAGCAACGTCAGTGTCGCGGCCGGCGCCAGCGATCCTCTCGGCGGTACCGACGCGCAGACGATTACGGCAACGGCCGCGAACTCTTTCATCGATCAATTCGTGGCCGCGAGCGGAGCCAACTATGTCTCCTCGGTCTGGGCTCGGCGCAGGACAGGCACTGGCGCAGTGAAACTGTCCGATCCCGCGCATGACGGAACATTGCTGACTATGCCGCTGACATCCTCCTGGCAGCGATTCAGCATCGCGGGACCGCCCTTGTCGGCCCATGCGGCGAGCCTCATCAATTTAGCGACCCCCGGAGACGCGATCGACGTATACGCTCCGCAGGTCGAGCAATCGCTCATCGCGACGCCGGGGCCTTATTTCAAGACGGCGGCGAGCCAATATTTCGGCGCCCCGTGGATCACGGCGGCCGGCGCGCTGGCTGACCCCTCAGCCTACGCCATCGCCAACGGCGCGGTGACCTTCGCAACGGCGCCCGCCAGCGGCGTGGCGCTCGCGTGGACGGGTTATTTCGCCTTCCTGTGCCGCTTCGACGGCGACGATCTCGATTTCGAGCAGTTCATGGCAAGCCTGTGGAAGGCCGACAGCGTGAAGTTTCGCAGCCTGAGGCAACAATGAAAGCGACCACCGCCGCCGTTGTCGCGGCCCTCAACGCCGCGCGCGCCGCGCCCGACGCTGAGATCGCCATCGCCGAGTGCTTCACCTTCACGCTGGCGACGGCGACGACGCTGGCTTGGACCAACGTCGATCTTCCCGTCACCTACAACGGCACGACCTTCTCGGCGACGGGGCCGCTGGTGCAGGGCCTCAAATACAAGGCCAGCGTCGGCCTCGAAGTCGACAAGCAGCAGATCATCATCGCCGCACGGCCGACCGACCTGATTTCCGGCAACCCGGTGCTCAACGCCATTCGCGAGGGCGCCTTCGACGGCGCCACCGTGCAGCGCGACCGCGTGTTTCTCAGCGCAATCGGCGGCGCGGTCATCGGCGGCGTGACGATGTTCCACGGCCGGGTGTCGACCATCGACAGCGTCGGGCGCACGCAGGCGCAGATCACCGTCGCCAGCGATCTCGTGATCCTCGACTACGACATGCCGCGCAATATCTATTCGCCGACCTGCGTGCACACGCTCTACGATTCCGGCTGCGGCGTCATCCGCGGCGCCTATTCGGCGAGCGGGACGGTCGGTGTCGGCTCGACGGCGGGCGCCATCAACACCAGCGTCGCGGCGGCCGGGCACGTGCAGGGCTCGATCCTGTTCACCAGCGGCGTCAACGCCAACGTGCGCGCGACGGTCAAGAGCGTGATCGCCGGCGCGACGCTGGCGCTGATGTATCCGCTGCCGTCGCCGCCGGCGACAGGCGATGCCTTCACCGTCGCCTTCGGCTGCGATCATACGCGCTGCACCTGTCAGGGGCGATTCAACAATCTGGCCAATTTCCGCGGCTTCCCGTTCGTGCCGCCGCCGCAAATTGCCTACTGAGCGCGAACTTCAAACCGCCGCAGGCTTGCCAATGATTGACCTGCCCGAACCGGAGTCCCGCGCGCGCGTCGTCGCCGCAGCCCGTGCCTGGATCGGCACGCCCTATCATCACATGGCCGACCTTCACGGCGTCGGCGTCGATTGCGCGATGCTGCTGGTGCGTGTGTTCTGCGATCTCGGCCTCGTCGCGCCGCTCGATCCGCGCCCCTACACGCGCGACTGGATGCTGCATCGCGGCGACGAACGCTACCTCGGCTTCGTTGTCGCCTCGGCGCGCGAGGTCGAGGCGCCGCAACCCGGCGACGTCATCCTTTTCCGCGTCGGCCGCTGCTACGCCCACGGAGGCATCGTGACCTTGCCCGATCCGCTGACCATCCTGCACGCATTCGCGCCCGCGGCGCGGGTTCTCGAAGAACCCGTCGCGCGCAATGGCCAACTCGCCGGACGGCTCGCCGCCGCCAGGCTGTTCTCGCATTGGGGCGTCTGATATGTCGGCGTTGTTTGGACATTCCCAGGTCGCGACCAAGCCGGACTACACCGGCCTTCAGTTGCAGACAGCGGTAGCGACGCTGCCGATTCCGATCTGCTACGGCCGCCAAAAGCTCGCCCCGAATGTCGTCTTCTACGCCAACTTCCGCACCCAGGACGTCAAGAGCGGCAAGGGCGGCCTGTTCTCGGGCCCGACGACCGGCTACAATTACACCGCCGACATCATCATGGCGCTCTGCGAGGGGCCGATCTCCGGCATCGGCCATGTCTGGCGCGACCAATCGACCTATACGCTCGCCGATCTCGGGCTCAATCTGTTCGAGGGGACGACGCCGCAGACGGTGTGGAGCTATCTGGCGACCTCCTCTCCCAACCAGGCGCTGACCTACCAGGGCACGGCCTATGTCTGCGCCGCCAATTATCAGCTTGGCAGCGCCGCCGACGTCGGCAACCACAATTTCGAGATCATCGGCATTCTCGCCGGCACCGGGATCAACGGCGTCGACGCCGACCCCGCGCAGGTGATTTACGATTTCCTCACCAACGCCCAATATGGCGCCGGCTTCGACGCCGGCGCGATTGACCTGACGACGCTCTACGGAGCCGGCGGCGACGCCTCGCTACAGACCTATTGCAACGCCGTGGGCATTGCCTTCTCGCCGCTGCTGTCGAGCCCGGAGCAGGGCTCCTCGACGCTGACGCGCTGGTTGCAACTCACCAATTGCGCGGCGGTGTGGTCGGCCGGGCGGTTGCGGTTCATCCCCTACGGCGATCTGCCTATCTCGTCCGGTCCGGTGACCAAGACCATCGCCTCGTCGATTCCGATCCCCGCCCAAGAAAGCGACGGCAGCTATCCGCCGCCGGCGATTGTCGTCTCCACGGCGGCGAATTTCGTTTCCGACGGCGGCGTCGTCTACGCCTTCACCGGCATCGCGCTAACCTATATCGGCGCTGCCGCGCCGACCGCGCCGGGCCAATACGGCATCTCTCCTGCGGGAACCTATCTGTTTCACATCAACGATCATGGTTCGCCGGCGACGATCACCGCGACGCTAAACATCCCCGTCTCCTACCTGCCGAATCTGACGCCGGCCTATGCGTTGAGCGACCTCGATTTTATCGACGAGAAGGGCGCCAAGGACCCGGTGCAGGTGCAGCGACTCGACCCCTTCAGCCTGCCGACGATCCAGCGCATCCAATGCCTGTCGCGCGACAACCAATATGGCTCGACGCCGGTCGAGGCGCGCGACCAGAGCCAGATCGAACTTTACGGCCCGCGCGTCGGCTCGACGATCCAGGCCAGTGAAATCTGCGACGAAAGCGTCATCGCCCCCGTCATCGCGCAGACGATCCTGCAACGCGGGCTCTACGTGCGCGCGCATTTCAGCTTCAAGCTGAGTTGGGAATATTGCCTCATCGACCCGATGGACGTCGTGACGATCACCGACGCCAATCTCGGATTGTTCGCCTATCCCGTGCGCGTTACGACGATCGAGGAGGACGACAAGGGCCTGCTGTCGATCACCGCCGAAGAGTTGGCGCTCGGGGTTTCGACGCCGGGCGCCAATCCGTCGAGCGGCGCGGTGTCATTCCAACCCAACCAGGGCGCAGCGGCGACCTCCATCAACCCTCCGTTGATCTACGAACCGCCGCCGGCGCTGACTGGCAATATCGCGCAGGTGTGGATCGGCGCCAGCAGCGCCGCCGATCCGAACTGGGGCGGCGCTTATGTTTGGGCGAGCGTCGACAATGTGACCTATTCACAGATTGGGACGATCACTTTGCCGCTGCGCCAGGGCGTGTTGACGGCGAACCTGGCGAGCGCCAGCGGTTGGGATGCCACCGGCACGCTGTCGATCGATCTCGCCGAGAGCGGCGCGACGCTGTCGGGCGCGAGCGCGGCGAGCGCGCAGGCCGGTGCGACGTTGAGCCTGGTCGAGGGCGAATTGCTCGCCTATGAGTCGGCGACGCTGACTGGCGTCAACGCCTATGGCCTGACAGGATTGCAGCGCGGCTTCGCTGGCACTACAGGCGCGGCGCACTCGGTCGGGGCGGCGTTCGCTCGCTTGGATTCCGCGGTGGTGCAATACAATCTGCCCGACGCCTGGATCGGCGTTCCACTCCACTTCAAATTCCAGTCGTTCAACGTGTTTGGGGCCGGCGTCGAGGATCTCTCGATCTGCGCCGCCTACCCTTACACGCCCAACGGCTCGGGCGCGCTCGGGCCGGCGACGCAAGCGTTGCTGGTCGGGACCAATCTCGACTTCGGCAACGTGATGGCGAGCGCGGCAGAGACAGACGACTGGGGCAGCGCCACGGTCTCGCCGATTGCCGAGATCGACCTCGGCAATGTGACAAGCTGACGCGCGACGCAGCGCCTTAGCTTCCTCCCGCCATTTGGGGTCTTCATGAGCGTCCAGGTCAAACATCGTCGCGACAGCGCCGCCAATATCGCTGCATTCACGCCTGCGCAGGGCGAACTCATCGTCGACACGACGAACAACCGCGTCATCGTCGGCGACGGCGCGACGGCGGGCGGCTTCGCGGCCGCCAAGCTCAGCGAAGCTGGCGCGGCGATCGGCGCCAACGGTTCGGCGCTGCGGCTCAATGTCGCCGAGATCGCGCTTTCCAGCCTCTCCGGCGCCACAGTGACGGCGACTGGCGTCATTCCCGCCGGCGTCCTGTTGGTGGCTTGCGCAATGCGGGTCACGACTGCGATCACCGGCGCTACGTCGTTCTCGGTCGGTTACACCGGCTCGACGAGCGCCTTCGGCTCCAGCCTCTCGATCGCCGCGGGAGCAACCAACAGCGGGTTGATCGGCCCCAATCCCTTTTACAACGCCACGAGCGTGATCCTTACCGCGGCCGGCGGCAATTTTTCTGGCGGAGCGGTGCGACTTTCGCTCATGTATCTCAGCGTAGCGCCGCCGACGACCTGATACGGGCCCTCGTTCATCGAGTACGCCAAGCACGCTCATATGCTGACTATCTGATCCCTCGTGCGCATCAGACAGTCATCTTCTGGTGCTCGCGGCCGACGGCGTCCCAATCTTCTACACGCTCGACTAGCCAGAGGCGCGCCATTTTCGCCACGCCCTGCGGCAGCCTGCGGCCGGCGCTGGAGGCCGACGCACACTTTCGAACATCAAGGAAGCTCCGAAATGCTGAAACGCTCGCTCATTGCCAGCGCGCTGATGCTCAGCCTGGTTGGCTCGACGCAAGCGCAAACTCATCGGGATCAGGGGGGAACGGTTACCACCGGCGTAACGCCGATCTATCTTTATGTGTCGGCGGGCGCATCGCAGATGGCGCTCGCGGTCGGGACGAACACGACGCTGGCGGTTCCCGCCGGGGCCACGCTCGCCGAGATCTGCATCGAGGGCGCCAGCGTGCGATACCGCGACGACAGAACGGCGGCGACATCTTCGCTTGGCATCCCCGCATCCGCCGGAACATGCTTCGCGTATTCTGGCCCGCTCTCGTCGCTGTCTTTCACGGCCCAGAGCGGTTCGCCGACTGTTGATGTTTCATACTACAAGGCGAACTGATATGCTACGCAGATGGCTCCTCGCTAGCGCTGTGGCGTTGCTTTGCTGCCCCGCATTCGCAGTCCCGATCGGCCCAGGCAGCGGCGGCAGCAGCGGCGCGTCGCATCAACCAACTAACGTCATCGCGTTCTCGGCGTCCGGCACTTACACGCCGACGCCCGGAATGGTCATGGTTGACGTTTATGCTGTCGGCGGCGGCGGCGGTGGTGGTGGCGGTGCGCTGTGCGCCAGCGCATCGTCGTGCTCTGGCGGTGCGGGCGGCGGCGGCGCGGGTGGCAATTTTCAGACGTTCACAGCGTCGCAAATCGGCGCATCCCAGGTCGTCACTATCGGCGCGGGGGGAACAGCCGGCGCAGCCGCCACCGTGTCGTCCTCCGCTGGCGGGGTGGGCGGCCAAGGTGGCACAACCACCTTCGGGACGCTCATGAGAGCGGCCGGGGGCGGCGGCGCTACTGGCGGATCACTCGCGGCTCTGGCCGCTGGCGGCGGCGGCGGATCACAAACCAACGCCGGCGGCTCCGCGAGCGGCGCCACGCCGGGGCCGGGAGGCTCGCCTACCGGCAGCGCCGGCGGGGTGGCCTCTGGCGGTGTGTCGACTAACAACTTCGGCGGCGGGGGGGGCGCAGGCTCCTCCTCTACCGGCACGGGATACAGCGGCGGCTTTGTCGTTGGCTACTCGGCGGCCGGCGGCGGCGCGGGTGGCGGTTTCAACGCGGGGGCTGCTAATAATGGCGGCAACGGCGCAAGCAACCTCGGCGATGCATCCCAGCAACCCGCCAGCGGCGGTGTGGCGGGCGGCGCGGTCAACGGTGCGGCCGGTGCGAACTCCGTATCCTTGTGCTCAGGCGGCGGTTCGGGCTCCGGCGGGGCGTCCAATCCTGTTGCAGCCGGCGTGGGAGGCGCGGGCGGCAATTACGGTGGCGGCGGTGGCGGTGGCGGCTCGGCGCAGAACGGCGGGATGGCCGGTTCTGGTGGCGCGGGGTCCACAGGCGGTCTCGTCATCGTGGAGCATTTCTGATGCGCTGCGCCCGAGTTCTTAACGGGGTCGTTGTCAACGTCATCGAAGCGGACCCGGCGACGTTCAACCCCGGCGACGGCTCGCTGATCGTCGCTTCCGATACAGCAGAAGCCGGTTGGACGTTCGCGAACGGCGCGTTCACCGCTGTCGGGGCCCCGTTCGCGCCTCAAACGTCAGGTTTGACATTCCTGCAATTCATGGCGCTGTTTTCGAGCGCCGAGCAAGCGGCGATCGTCAGCTCGAACGACACGCAAACCAAGCTCTTCATCATGATGGCGACCGGGGCCGGGGCGCTCGATCTCGGCAATCCGGAGGTCGTGGCGGGCGTCGGTTATCTCGCCTCGCTCAATCTGATCGCCGCCTCGCGCGTCGCGACGATTCTGTCGGGCGCGCCGCCAGGCTGAGCGCAGCCGCGCTCGCTTCCTCATCCACTCCGTTCCGATGTGAGGCTCGAATGGCCCCAGACATGCCGCGCGTCGTCCAGCGGCCGACGCCGAACTATTCGCCGACGCCAATCAAACACGATCTGCTGATCGCTCATATGATGGAAGGCGGCTATGCAGGCTCCGTCGCGTGGTTATGCGAGCGCGCGGCGCAGGCCTCGGCGCATCTTTGCATGAGCGAGGACGGGGGCGAGGTTTCGCAGCTCGTTCCGCTGCAATTCAAGGCATGGGCGCAGTGCGCGTTCAACAGCCGCGGCGTTTCGCTCGAAATTCCCGGCAGAACGGCGGCAGGCATTCCCGAGGCGCGGTGGCGCGCAGCGGCGCTGATCTTCGGCTGGCTGTGCGTCGCCTACGATATTGCGCCGGTGTGGGCCAAAGACGGGCAGGGGCGTGGCCTCTGCCAGCATCACGATCTCGGCGCGGCGGGCGGCGGCCATGTCGATTGCTCGACGATTGGCTCGCCAACCTGGCTGACGTTCGTTGGCATGGTTCAGGCGGCGCGCGACGAGTTCGCACGCGCGCCGGGGTTGCCGCCATGCCTGCTGCACGGTTTGCCGAATCCGCATCAGGTCGAGTTGCCACCGGATGTCGCGCCGACGCCCTCTCACGGCGGCGCGCCGCGCAGCGGGGTCGGCGATGCGATCACGCATCCGACTGCGAGCGGTTTCCCACATGGTTCGGTGGCGGATCTGCAATGGCGGCTCGACAGCACCGGCGTGTCGCCGGGGTTGAGCGTGGACGGCTTTGCTGGCCCGTTGACGCGCAACGCGCTCGCGGCGTTCCAATCCAAGCACGGGCTTTATGTCGATGGGCTGATCGGCCCGAAAACCTGGGCCGCGCTCGACGCGGCGACGGCGGCGTGATGCTGCCCCTCGTCTTCGCCCTGCCTGATGTCTTCGCCGCCGCGCATTTCGCGGCCTTCATTGTCGTGGCGGGCGCCGTCGTTTGCTCGGCGTTCGTGGTCGTGTCCTATCTGCTGAGCGGCGGAAAATGATCTCGCATTCCGCCCTCGCCGAAATCGCGGCGACCGTCTATCGTGGGCCGTGGTCGAACACGGTCGACGCCGACGTTCACTATGCGCTGCTGCCGCGCGCCGGCGAGGTTGTCGTCGCGCTGCCTGGCACGCATCCCACCGATGCGCTCGACTGGTTGCGCGATATCTCGTTGTGGCCGGTGCGCGTGCGTGGCGTCGGCTTCGTACATTCCGGTTTCGGCCTTGGCGCGCAGGCGGCGTGGGTGCGCATGGCGCCGATGCTGCCGCGCGATAAGCTCATCACTTTCACCGGCCACTCGCTCGGCGGCGCGCTGGCGATCTGCCTGGCGGCGCTGCACGCCTATGAGCGGCCGGGGGCGTCGTTTCGCCTGGTGACGTTCGGGGCGCCCCGCGCGGGCTTCCTGTTGCCGTGGATCAACCATCGGCTGCGTGGGGCGATCGAGCATGTGCAATACGCCAGGGCCAGCGACATCGTGCCCGACGTGCCGACGCGACCTTATCTGCACGGCGGCCGGTTGACGCGCATCGGCGTCAGCATCGGCGACTTCGTCGCCAATCATGCGATCTCGCAGTACGCGGCGGATTTGAAGGCGCTCGGCGCCTGACCTTATCTTTAAGCGAGGTGAAATATGTCCAGCACGCTTATCGCGGTGAGCGCGCTCGTCGCGGACGCCGAGCCTTATGTCATCGCCTTTATCGGCGTCGCGGTCACGGCGGTCGGCGCGGTCCTTGCCGCCGAAGTCAAGCGCTTCACCGGCCTCGCGGTCGATCAGGCGGTGCTCGCCAAGGTCGAGCGATATATCGAGGACAAGGCGGCGCAAGCGGTCGCCGCCGAGGCCGATAATCTCGCCAACCGACAGATCGACGTGAAGTCGGCCGTAGTCGCCGAGATCGTCACCAAGATCGCCGCCGCCATTCCCGCGGAGCTCGACGCCGTCGGCCTGACGACGGCGGCCGTCGCCCACAAGGTCGCCGCCGCCTTCGGGCGCCTGCAAGCGAGCATGACCGCCATTCCCCCGAAAGCCCACTGAAGGGATATCCGATGCGCCTGCGCACCTATCTGATCCTCGGCCTCGTCGCCACTCCATTCCTGATGGCGCAGTCCGCGCCCTCGGGCTGCAATGAAGACGTCGCCAACGCGCTCAACACCGTCCACGGCGACCTCGCCAACATGGAGACGGCGGCCGGCCAGAGCCTCGCTACGGCCTGCGCCTTCGCGCCGATGCTCCAGGCCGACGTCGACGCCGTCATCGCGCTGTCTAAGCTCTCGGTCCAGCAGCAGACCGACATCAAGTCGGCTCAGGCCGTCATCTCGACCGCCTGCCAGAACCCGACCGCGACCAACTCGGCCGCGCTCATCGTCAAGGTCGGCGCGGCGATTGCCGAGGTGCAAGCGATCGATAGAGGAGCGGCGCAATGAGCTGGGGGAGTCTCGCAGCGACGGCGCTCCACGGCCTGGCTAACGTGGTCGGCGGCAAGGCGGTGGGGCCGGCGAGCCCGTTCGGCGACGTTTCGACCGCGGTCGGCGCCTCGATCTCCGTCCTGAAAGAGGTTGAGGCGCGCCGGCTCACGTTCACCGACGCCGAAACCTTCGCCAACGCCGTGCAGCAGATTCTCGTCGATCTCAGTATCGAGCCCGGGATCGTGCTAGCGGCGAGCAAATTGCTCGAAGCCGTCGCGCCGGCGTTCATCGGCGCGTGGCGCTCGGGGATCGTCACCGGCGGCTATCCAAACATTGTCGCCCAAGAGAACGATTCGAACTTCAAGAACCGCTGAGAGGAACGCGATGGTCGACGTCAGCGACGGCTGGAACAGCTTGCCTCTTCTACAACCGGCGCTGACGGGCGTTGGAATGATCTTTTCGTTCGTCGTCGGCGCCTGGACTCGCGGCGCCTCGGCGGGAAAGTCGGAAGGCGGCCTCGACGCCCGGCTGGCGGCCGTCGCCGAGCGCGTCACGCGGCTCGAACAGCGCCACGACAACGTCGACGACAAGATCGGCGTGATGGCCGAGCGCATCGCTCAGATGCCGACGCGCACGGAGGTGGCGCAGGGGTTCGACCGGCTCGAGGGCCGATTCGATATGTTGATGCGAGCCCGCGAAGGCTGAACTGAGAACGACGCGCATCACCGATGCGCTCCTTTGCGGCGTCGAGCCCGAAACCGTCCACCCGCCCCGTCGGCCGTCATGGCCGGCGGGGCTCTTTTTTTTGCGTTTTGGCGTCCGCGCTGAGCGGCGGCTTGCATTCCCTTTCCGGTCGGCCATTGTCGAGACGCTGCGCTTCAAGTAAACGCGGCGGGGGAGCCTTCGAGCCGGACGCGCTGCGCGGCGCCGCCGTGCGCAAGTGTGGCGTGTGCAAGTTTGGTTAGTGGAAGGCTCCGGGCAACAGGCTGAAGGTCGGCATGACGGCGCGCATTTTTCTGCCCACTCGGTCCGCGATGCAGGCGGGGCAAGCCAAGGACGATTGGCTCCTCGAATACGAGCCCGAGCGGCCGCGCGAGATTGAGCCGCTAATGGGTTGGACGAGTTCATCGGACATGAAGTCGCAGGTGACGCTGAGGTTCGATTCGAGGGAGCAAGCGATCGCCTACGCCGAACGCAACGGCATCGCCTATCGCGTCGAGGCGCCGAAGCCCCAGAGTCGGAAGATCATTTCGTATTCCGACAATTTCCGTTACAATCGGCTTGCGCCTTGGTCGCATTGACGGCGTCCGGCTCCGTAGCTCAGTCGGATTAGAGCAGCCGCCTTCTAAGCGGCAGGTCGCAGGTTCGAGCCCTGCCGGAGTCGCCAGACCGGCGCTTAGCTGCGGTTGTTGCGACGTCGCTCGATAAATCCAACGCCGGCTCCGTCTCTCGCATCGTCACCCTCGTTTAGAACTATGCGAGATTGGCGCTGCCTATTAACCATCTTGTCAGGCTCTCATCATTTAAATCGTAAATGAGTGATTAAGAGCGTGACAGGCAAGGGGGTTAAAGATTAGTTATCGCTTCTGTCAGTTGCGGAGCGCAACCTGTCGAGGCCGGCGAATGGGACGCATCTTCGATGTGTTGCGCGGCGTTCGGATCGCTTGAATTCATCAAGCTTCTGGCCGCGCCGCGTTAACTTTGGGTTCCCGCCTGGAGCTCTTGCGTGCCGAGACTGTATTACGCCGCGCCGAATGCCTCTGGTGACTATGTAATCTGGGTCACCGATGGAACAAAGGCCGGAACGCATAACATTTTCACCGGCAGCCAAAACTTCGGCGCGCAAAGCCCCAATGGTTTCGCCACGCTGGGCGATGACGGCATCTTCGCCGCCGCCGATCCCACCGGTTATGTCGGCGTTTGGGTGACGAAGGGGACTGACGGGTCGACGATCGAACTCATCTTTGGCGAGCAGGGGACATCGCTACTCAGTCCGCAACAATTCTCGGATGTTGGCGCGCAGGTGGCGTTTGAAGCGCGCGACAGCAATAATAACGAAGCGCTCTGGTCCACCGGTCCAGCGAGCGGCGAGGCGCAAATTCTACTGGAGTTCGACAAGCCGCGTTACAATTTTACATCTTTCGGCAGCTTCGCCATAGCGGCCGACGCCGACGTCGGCGGGAGCGCGGAGCTCTGGGTCACGGACGGGACGGCCGCGCACACTTCGCTATTTTATTCGACGGCCTCCTCAGCCGATTTCGACGACAATTTCAATCTTGTGCAGCTCAGCGACGACGCCCTGTTCGAGGCGCGCGATGCTTCCGGCGCGATCGGCTTGTTCGCGGTTTACGGCGCCGCCGGCGGCTATCGCGAGCTCATGAACGGCATGCAGGGGCTCTACGCCCTGCAACCCTCGGCGCTGACGGTGGCGGGGGCCAGGGCGTTCTATTCGGCCTACAATTCCAGCGGCCGGATGGCGCTTTGGGTCACTGGCGCAACCTTCGGCAGCACCGTTCAACTCCTCAATACCGGCAGCGGCGCGCAGGCCGATCCCACTGCCATCACGGCGGTCGGGTCGGACGTCGTGTTTGAGGCGCAGTCGGCCAACGGCGCCAAAAATCTCTACTGGAGCGCCGGCACGGTGGCGACCACGCGCTTGGTCGCGGCCGGCTTGTTCAGCCAGAACACGGCGGCGCCGGACTTCACCGCGTTCGGTTCGCGCGCGTTGTTCGTCGCCGCCGATTCGAGCGGCGACCTCGGGCTGTGGATCACCGACGGCACGTCGGCGGGAACTCAGGAGATCGAGAGCGGCGCGCAGGGGACTTACAGCCTGTGGCCGTCGAATTTCGAGGTGATCGGCGGGCGCGCCTTCTTCCTGGCGACGGATTCGAGTGGCAAGGTCGGCGTGTGGGAGACAAACGGCTCCGCCGCCGGCACGCACGAACTACTCTCGGGCGCGCAGGGCGCCTATACATTGGTGCCGCAGACGCTGACGCCCTTCGGTCCGCGATTGGCCTTTGTCGGCGTCGACGCCAACAAGCATTACGGCGTCTGGGTCAGCGACGGGACGCTTGCCGGCACGGTCGAGGTTCTCTCGCTGCCGTTCGGAACCACCGGCGTCGCGCCTTACATTGTCGGCGTCTCGGGGACCGACCTGATCGTCGCCGGCCACGACGCGACCGGCGCGCTGGCGGAATGGTCGATTGACGGAGCGCCAGCCGACACCGTCGAGATCGCCACGACGGCGCCGCTGGCGCCGTCCTCGGCCTTCACCCTGCCGACCCATGCGCCGAGCGACTTCAACGGCGATGGCAATTCCGATATTCTGTTCGTCAGCGGCGCGCAATCGCTCGACACGTGGCAGGTGAAGAGAGCGACGTTGGCGGGCGGCGGCGGCCTCGGCGCGCCTGGCGCGGGCCAGAGCGTGGTCGGAACCGGCGACACGACGGGGCAGGGCTACACGAGCATTTTCTTCTCCAATGTCCAAACCGACGTGATCGCGTACTGGAGCCTGTTCGGCGCCACGATTTCGGCCGGCTATGTCATCGGCGCCCCCGGCGGGACATGGCGCGTCGTCGGCGAGGGCGATTTCAACGGTGACGGCAAAACCGACCTGTTGTTCCGCGACGGCGCGGGGAAAATCGCGATTTGGGAACTCTCCGGCGCCGCGATCATCGGCGGCGGCAATGTCGGCAATCCGGGGTCGGCCTGGACTCTGGTCGGGACCGGCGATTTCAACGGCGACGGCAAGACCGACCTGCTGTTTGAGAACGCCGCCGGCCAGTATGCGACTTGGCTGATGAATAACAGTAAAATCGTCGGCGGGGCGACGTTCGCAGCGACCGGCGACGGCTGGACGCTGGCGGGCATCGGCGATTTCTACGGCAATGGGACCAGTGATCTACTGATGCACGATGTCGATACTGGCGCCTATGCGGTCGACAAAATCGTCGACGATGCGATCGTCTCCAGCCAGCAGATCGGCGTGCCCTCCGACGATTTCGTCGTCAAGGCGATCGGCGACTACAACGGCGACGGGCGCAGCGACATCTTGTTCCAGAATATCGTCACCGGCCAGTATTGGGATTGGTTCATGAATGGCGCCTCGATCCTTGGCGCTGCCAACTACGGAGCCGCCGGCGCGCAATATAGCGTCGTAACGCAAGCTCCGGCCGCGAAACCGGAACTGCCGGCGGTAGCCTATTTTGAAGATGCCTCCGGTGTCGTGCATAGCTGGAGCCTGCGCGGCAACGCGTCGGGCGCGGTCGGCACGGTCGGGCAGGCGACGGCGGACGAGGTGCTTATCGGCGCCGGCGATTTCTACGGCGACCTTCAGCCGGATTTGTTGTTCGAGAGTTCTACCGGCGTCTATTCGTTGTGGCGCACTTATGACGGCGACCTGGTCTCGCAGGCGACGATCGGGACGCCGGCTTCGTCGCTGCACTTCAAGGGGGTTGGCGATTTCAATGGCGACGGGCGCAGCGACCTGTTGTTTCAAAGCTCGACCGGCGACGACGTTGTGTGGACGATGGAGGGCTCGAAGGTCGTTTCGCAGATCACACTCGGCAATCCCGGCGCCGGTTGGTCGACTCTGGGCGCGGCTGACTTCACCGGCGATGGCAGTTCCGACCTGCTCTTGGAGAACATCAGCGGCCAGTTCATGGTCGAGGCGGTCGCTGGCGACAAGTTTGTCGCCGGCGGAGGCGTGATCGGCTCGCCCGGGGCGGGATGGAGCTACCTTGGCGCTGGCGATTTCAACGGCGACGGCAAGGCCGATCTGCTGTTCGTCAACGGCAGCGGCGTCTATTCGTCCTGGGACGTCAGTGGTTCGACGCTGATCGGCGGCGGCGTCATCGGCACGCCCGGCGCAGACCTCGTGTTCAAGGCGATCACCGATCTCAACGGCAATCACCTGGACTCGATCCTGTTCTACGACACCGCGACCAGCGGCTATGTGAGTTGGCAGATGAACGATACCGCCGTCACGGCGGTCAACGCGCTCAGCTCTCCCGGCGCGGGCTGGACCTTTAAAGCGATGGCTTGAGCGCGCGCGCTCAGTCCTGCCCGGCAAGGCGCGCCGCGTAGCGCGCCATTTGGTCAACTTCGAGATTGACGAGATCGCCGCGCCGCCGCTCTCCCCAGGTGGTGACGGCGAGCGTGTGTGGGATCAGCAGCACCTCGAATTCATCGCCCGCGACGACGTTGACTGTCAGCGACGTCCCGTCGAGCGCCACCGAGCCTTTGGCAGCGATGAAACGCGATAGCGCCGCCGGCGCGCGAAAGCGGAATTTCGCCATGCCCTCGAAATCGCCGCGCGCGACGATCTCCGCCACCCCGTCGACATGGCCGCTGACGAGATGGCCGCCGAGTTCATCGCCGATTTTCAACGGGCGTTCGAGGTTGAGGCGCGCCCCCGCAGCGAGGGCGCCAAAAGTGGTGACCGCCAGCGTCTCGGCGCCGACGTCGAAAGAAAGCCGCGAACCGCCGTTGCGCGCCGCGCGCGCCACCACCGTCAGGCAGACACCGGAATGGGCGATGGAGGCGCCGAGGGCGATGCCATCGGCATTGTAATGGCTATCGACCACCAAGCGCGCGATATCGCCGCGGCGCGACATCTCGACGACTTGGCCAACGTCGCTGATAATTCCCGTGAACACAGCGCGCTCCTCGCCGCTGGCGTCAAAACTCAAACGGCGCGGCGATGCGGCGGCTCAGTCCGCGTTGGCGCGGGGCAGGCGGGTCGGGCGCAGCAGGAAGCTCGGCACATGATCGCCGAGGCCGATGACGGGGGCGTCGTCGTAATCCTCGCGATGCCGGCGCCGGGGCGCGGGCTCCGGGGCGGCCGGCGCTTTCGTGTCGGGTCTGCGGCTGCGCGGCGCAGGGCGCTCACGGCGTTCGCCATCCGCTCGCACACTCTCGCCATGCACGCTATTGCCGCGCGCGCTCTCGCCTCTTGAACTTTCGCCTCGCGCCTCGCGGCGTCCGCGGCTACGCTCGGGCTTGGCCTCCGGCGCCTCTTCCTCCACGTCGGCGGAACCAGGCGCCCAATCGATCTTACGGGCGATCAGCTTCTCGATTTCGGCGATGTTCTTGGCGTCGAGACGGGTGGTCAGCGTCAAAGCGGCTCCGGCCTTCCCGGCGCGTCCGGTGCGGCCGATGCGATGGACGTAATCTTCCGCGTGATGCGGAGCGTCGTAATTGATGACGTGACTGACGTCGGGAATATCGAGCCCGCGCGCCGCGACGTCCGAGCAGATCAACAATTGCACGCCGCCGTTGCGGAACGATTCCAAGGCGGCCATGCGGGCGCGCTGATCCAGGTCGCCATGCAGCGCCCCGACCGAGAAGCCGTGCTTCTCAAGGCTGCGATAGACCACCTGCACGTCGCGCTTGCGGTTGCAGAAGATGAGGGCGTTCTTGAAGTTCTCGGCGCCGCGGATGACGCGGCGCAAGGCGGCGCGCTTCTCCTCCGGGCTGACGCCGGACTTCACCAGCGATTGGGTAATGGCGGCGGCAGTCGAGGCCGGTCGAGACACTTCGACCCGCACCGGGTTTTGCAGGAACTGCTCGGTAAGCCGGGTGATTTCCGGCGGCATCGTCGCCGAGAAGAACAGCGTCTGGCGCGTGAACGGCACCAGCTTGCAGACGCGCACGATATCCGGGATGAAGCCCATGTCGAGCATGCGATCGGCCTCGTCGATGACCAGGATCTCGATGCCGTTCAGCAGGATCTTGCCGCGGTCGGCGAAATCGAGCAGGCGGCCGGGGGTGGCGATCAGCACGTCGGCGCCGCGGGTGATCTTGGCTTCCTGGTCGCCGAAGGAGACGCCGCCAATCAGCAGCGCGACGTTAAGCTTGTGATGGACGCCATATCTAACGAAGGCTTCCTCGACCTGGGCGGCGAGCTCGCGCGTCGGCTCCAGGATGAGCGTGCGCGGCATTCGGGCGCGGGCGCGGCCCTGCTCAAGGCGCGATAGCATCGGCAAAGTGAAAGCGGCGGTCTTACCGGTGCCGGTTTGGGCGATGCCAAGCACGTCTCGGCCGGCAAGGACGTAAGGAATGGCTTCCGCCTGGATCGGCGTCGGGGTTTCGTAGCCGGACGCGCGGACGGCTTCGAGCACTTTCTGGCTCAGGCCGAGTTCGTCAAAATTCATCAGGTCTCACATCATCGGGGAGTGTCGCGCCGGCCCCATTTTGGCTTTCTTCGGCCGGGGCGTGGCGCTTGCATCTGCGGGGTCGCGGGCATCACGGCCTCACGACGGTTTCCACCGCCTGCAACGCGCATATAGGATAAAGTCGCCCGAAGTCAATGGAATAATCGGCCGGCGCATTGCTGCGCGCAAGATCGGCGCAGCGAGAGGCGTCAATCTTGGCGTTATTGTTAACGCTTTGAAGGCGCTTCACACCTTGTCCGCGGCGCCGTGCGCGGGCGCCGGCCCTGGGCCTATCGACAAGCGCTGAAAGCCCTTACCGACCACAGGCTTGCGCGCCGAAATGATGCGCGAATTGACGCCGTGCCAGCCGATCTCGCCCGACAGCCGGCCCCATTCGATCTTCGGGCAGCGGTTCATCACCACTTCGATGCCGCGCGCGCGCGCCCGCTCGGCGGCGGCGGCGTCCTCGACGCCGAGTTGCATCCAGATTACCCGCGGCAGCGGGTCAAGCTTTAGCGCCTCGTCGACAATGCCGCCGGCATATTCGGAGCTGCGGAAGATCTCGACCATGTCGATCGGGCCCGGCGCTGCGGCGAGCGAGGCGTAAGCCATCGCCCCGTGAACGGCCTTGCCCGCCAGACCCGGATTGATCGGCAGCATGCGGTAGTCGCGCCCGATCAGATATTTCAATACGATGTAGGAGGGCCTTGCCGGGTTGGCTGAGGCGCCGACGAGCGCAATCGACTTCACGCCGGTGAGGATGCGGCGGATGTCGGCGTCGGAATAAGTTTCGCGGCTCATCGGTCGCTCCACACGGGCGCGCGCTTCTCGACGAAGGCGGCGATGCCCTCGGCGCTGTCGGCGAGCGCCAGGTTTTCGATCATCGCCTGCGAGGCGATGGCGTAGGCGTCGGAAAGCGTGGTCTCGATCTGGCGCTGGAAGGCGCGCTTGCCGAGCGCGACCACCACGCCGGAGCGCGCGGCGATCTTGGCGGCGAGCGCCTGCGCCTCGGCCAGCGCCCGCCCCTCGGCGACGACGCGGTTGACGAGACCGATGGCCTCGGCGCGGCGGGCGTCGATCAAATCGCCGGTCAGCGCCAACTCCATTGCCGCTTTGCGCGACACCGCGCGGCCGACCGCCACCAGCGGCGTCGAGCAGAACAAGCCGATATTGACGCCGGGCAAGGCGAAGCGCGCCGCCTCGCCGGCGATGGCAAGGTCGCAGGCGGCGACCAACTGGCAGCCGGCGGCGGTGGCGACGCCCTCGACCGCCGCGATCACCGGCTTCGCCATTTCCGTGATGCCGCGCATCAGGTCGGCGCAGCGGCCCATCAACTTCTCGAAATAGGCCGCGCCGCGATCCTCGTCGTTGCGGTGCGCCTGCACCTCCTTGAGGTCATGCCCGGCGCTGAGCGCTGGACCTTGCCCGTCGATCACCGCCACGCGAATCGTCGGGTCTTTATCGATCTCGGTGAGCGCGACGATTAGTGAATCGATCATCAGCAGGCTCAACGCGTTGCGATTGCCGGGGGCCGACAAGGTGAGGGTGGCCACCCCGTCGTCATCGTCGCGGGTTAGAATCGGCGTTTGGGACATCTGGCGCGGCTCCGGGCTCGGTGAGACTTACATAGTCGGTGCAGTCGATTGAGCCAACTGCGCGGGGTCGGGACGGTCAAGGTGCGATCTCGGGCGTATGAATGTGCTCCGGCCGCACGCCGAGCCCGACCAGTCGGGCGGGGATGCGCCGCAGGATCGGAAAGGCGTTGAACAGCTTGAACAGCGCCGGCGCCTTCATCTGCCCCTGGCTTTTCAGCACCCCGCTGATGAGCCGATTCTGGATGAACAATTGCCCGCGTTGCGTAAGTTTGACCGCGAACTCGCGACGCGCTTGGATGGCTTGCAAATCCGCGTCCGACGTCGTGCCGGCGCGCAACGGCGCGGCGAGCTGGTTGGCGGCGGCGACGGCGTCCTGCACCGCCACATTGACGCCGACGCCGCCAACCGGCGACATCGCGTGCGCGGCGTCGCCGATGGCGAGAAACCCCGGCCGCCACCAGCGCCGCAGCCGGTCGATCTGCACGCTCAGCAGCTTGATGTCGCTCCAATCGCTGATTTCCTCGATGCGCTTGCCCAGGAACGGCGACAAAGCGAGAATGTTGGCGCGAAAGGCCGGCAAGCCCTCGGCCCGCACATGCTCCATGCCATCTTTGGCGATGATGTAAGCGCATTGCCAATAATCGCCGCGATCAAGCATAACCATCAACCGCCCGGCTTCGATATGGCCGAAGGTCTCGAGGCCGTCTCCTGGCAGGCGGGAGAGGCGAAACCAAAGCACGTCCATCGGCGAGCCAAAGACGTCGCCTTGCAGGCCGGATTTGTCGCGCAAGGTGGAGTGGCGGCCGTCGCAGGCAACGACGAGGTCGGCGCGGATGGTCAGCGGCCCCTGCGGCGTCGTCGCCGCGACGCCGACGATGCGGCCGCCTTCCTCGATGACGTCAACGGCTTCGGCCTTCATGCGCAGATCGAAGCTTGGGAAGCGACGCGCCTGCGCGGCGAGGAAATTGAGGAAATCCCACTGCGGCATCAAAGCGATGAATTTGCAGTGGGTCGGCAGATGGCGGAAATCGGCGACGCTGACGCGATCGGCGCCGATGAGCGCGCTGAGCGTTTCAATCTTCTGATGCGGGACTTTCAGGAACGCATCTATAAGCCTAAGCTCGCTCATCAATTCCATTGTCGAGGGATGCACGGTATCCCCGCGGAAATCGCGGAAGAAGTCGGCGTGCTTCTCCAGCACGACGACGCGCACGCCGGCGCGGGCGAGCAGGAAGCCTAGCATCACTCCCGCCGGGCCGCCGCCGGCGATGCAGCATTGCGTTGCGACGGTCTCGCTCATTGGCGCTCTCTCCTCGGCATTCGCCCATGGGATGTTTAGCGGCGCCGCACGTCTGCACGATAGCCTCGTGCGCACATTTTCTCGCTCGGCGTCGCGAGAGCGGACGGCGCGCCGGGCGCACAGTGAAGCCTGCGCGCCTTCGTCTGAAGGGGAGGGCGCGGCCATTGCCGACGACCCGCGCGGCGGCTATCGAGGCGGCGCCGCCTGATGGGTTCCCGATGCCGCCGCCGCTGTCGTCCGATGAGCTACGCGCCTTTCTGGCGCGCGAATTCCCGCAAATCCACGACGATTTCGTTGTCGAGGACGTAGCGCCGATGCGCTCGCTCATGCGGCTGGTGTTTCGCGATCGCCATCTGCGCCCGGGCGGCACGATCTCGGGACCGGCGATGTTCGGCCTCGCCGACGTCTCGCTCTATGCCGCCATCCTGGGCAGTCTTGGCCCGGTGGCGCTCGCCGTCACCACCAATCTCAACATCAACTTCATCCGCAGGCCGGAGCCGGTCGATCTCCTCGGCGAGGCGCGGCTGCTCAAGCTCGGCAGGCGGCTTGCGGTCGGCGAAGTGTCGATCATCTCGACGGCGAACGGCGAATTGGTCGCGCACGCCGTCGGCACCTATTCGGTCCCGCCAAGAGACACGGTATTCTGATGCGGTATTCCGATACCGTATCGAAAAAAGCCCCGCAAATCGGCGGTTCTCCCGTTGACGAGACGCGCGTTCGCCTGTAGGAGCGCCGCACAACGGCCCGCCCCAAGGCGGGCTTCGTAGTTTGGAAATCGTCCCTTAAGTTCGGAAAACGCAATGTTCGGGCACACCCATTCGACCAAGACGGCCGATATCGAGAAGAAATGGGTCGTCGTCGACGCCAAGGGGCTCGTCGTCGGCCGGCTTGCCTCGCTGGTGGCGATGCGGCTGCGCGGCAAGCACAAGCCGTCGTTCACGGCGCATATGGACGACGGCGACTGTGTCGTGATCGTCAACGCCGACAAGGTCGTGCTCACCGGCCGCAAGCGCGAGCAGAAGATCTATTATCACCACACCGGCTATATCGGCGGCATCAAAGAGCGCTCCGCCAAGGCGATCCTCGATGGCAAATTTCCCGAGCGCGTGGTGGAGAAGGCGGTTGAGCGCATGTTGCCGCGCGGGCCGCTCGGCCGCAAGCAGCTTGGCCATCTGCACGTCTACAAGGGGCCGGACCATCCGCACGCCGCCCAGCAGCCCGCGAACCTCGACATCGCCGGCCTCAACCGCAAGAACAGCCGGAGCGCCTGAACATGGCCGAGACTCTTTCCTCTCTCGCCGATCTCGCCGGCTCGGCGGTCGCCAGCGACGCCGCCGAAGCCCCGGTGCATGTGCAGAAGCTCGATGCCTACGGCCGCGCTTACGCCACCGGCAAGCGCAAGAACGCCATCGCCCGCGTCTGGATCAAGCCCGGCAAGGGCGAAACGACGGTCAACGGCAAGGCGCTCGACGTCTACTTCGCCCGTCCCGTGCTGCGCATGATCCTCAATCAGCCGCTCGTAATCGCCAACCGCACGACGCAGTACGACGTGATTGTGACGGTCGCCGGCGGCGGCCTCTCGGGGCAGGCCGGCGCGGTGCGCCATGGATTAGCCAAGGCGCTCACCTATTATGAGCCGGAGTTGCGCACGCCGCTGAAGAGGGAAGGGTTCTTGACCCGCGACTCGCGCGTCGTCGAGCGCAAGAAGTACGGCCACAAAAAGGCCCGCCGCAGCTTCCAGTTCTCGAAGCGCTGAGCGCTTCCGGAGCCAAGCGTTGCAAGGGCGGCTTCGGCCGCCCTTATTTTTTGCGATCCAGTCTGTTGGGATTAAGGAGGCGCAGGTGACGACGAAAATCTTCATCGACGGCGAGGCCGGCACCACAGGCCTGCAAATCCGCGACAAGCTGGCGGGGCGCGACGGCCTGGAGTTGGTTAGCCTGCCGGCGGAACTGCGCAAGGACCCGCAAGCCAAGCGCGAACTGTTGGCGGACGTCGACCTCACCATTCTCTGCCTGCCCGACGAGGCGGCGAAAGAGGCGGCGCGGCTCATCGCCGAAATGGGCGCGCGGGCGCCGCGCGTCATTGACGCTTCCAGCGCGCATCGGGTAGCGCCGGGCTGGGTTTATGGCTTCCCCGAGATGGTCGCCGGTCAGGCCGAGCGCATCCGCTCCGCCGCGAAGGTGAGCAATCCCGGCTGCCACGCCACTGGCGCCATCGCGCTGCTGCGGCCGCTGACCGAGGCGGGCCTGCTGCCGAACGACCTGCCGGTCTCGATCGGCTCGATCAGCGGCTATTCCGGCGGCGGCAAGAGCATGATCGAGGCCTATGAGAGCGGCCGCGCGCCGGCGTTCGAACTTTACGGGCTTGGCCTCGAACACAAGCATATGCCCGAGATCTGCGAATATTCCGGCCTGACGCGGCGGCCGATCTTCGTGCCCTCGGTGGCCAATTTTCGTCAGGGCATGCTGGTCAGCATCGCCCTCGCGCTCGATGCGCTTCCGAAACGCCCGAGCGGCGCCGATCTCAGGGTGGCGCTAAAGGCGTATTATGGCGACGGCTATGTGCGCGTCGTGACGGATGCGGCGGCGCGCCTGGAGGCCGAATCGCTCAATGGCACCAACGAACTGGAAATCCACGTTATCGCCAATGAGGCGCGCCGGCAGGCGGTGCTGGTCGCCAAGTTCGACAACCTCGGCAAGGGGGCTTCGGGCGCTGCTGTGCAAAACCTCGAACTCATGCTTGGAAGTTAGGGCGGCGAAGCAGACGCCAAACGAGGCGCAACAGCGCCTCAACCAACGCGCCGACGAGATAGGCAAGCGTGACGTCGAACAGCGACGCTGCGGCAAGCTGCAACGGCGCATCCGGCGAGAAGTTCGATTCGCCGACGAGCCGCAGCATGGTCCAATTATACGGCAGGGCGGCGAGGAACAGCCATTGCCCGTCGAGCCAGTTCGCGCCAGGGCGCACCGATATCTCATAGGCGATCGCGAACGCGGCCGCGACGCACAGGGCGGCGACCAAACCGAGAATTGACTTCATGCCGGCATCCAGCCCGCATCCGGGCGTCAGCGCAAGTCCGAATGCGGAGTTGCGCCGGGAGGGAGGCGCGGTGTCGCGGAAGTTTGGCGAGAAAGCGCGTCTAACTGTTGCGTTCAAAGCAATCCGGTTTGAACATTAACGAAAAGACACAAGTCGTCGGACAGGCCGGTGGGTCGGAGGGGCGCGTGAATCGTTGCGGGTCGGAGGATTGACTTTGGCGCTAACTGGAATTTTACGTGGCCGGCGCTTTCTGCTCTTGACCTTTCGCAAGCAATTATGTTTGTTAACGCGAGAACGCGCTGCCGCGCCGGAAACACGTAGAGGTTTTGCGCGTTGGCAGCCCTCATCGGGAATTGAAGCCCAATCGTCCTACCCTGCCGGTCATTAGTTCCGGGCGCCCCCAACAAGAAAAGTTTTGAGTATGTCCGACCCCGAACGAATAGCGCTTTTCATTGACGGCGCTAACCTTTACGCTAGTGCAAAGTCTCTCGGTTTCGACATCGACTATAAACGGCTCCTGAAAGAGTTTCACGCGAAAGGCCGTCTGATTCGCGCGTTTTACTATACGGCTCTCGTGGACGATCAGGAGTATTCGTCGATTCGCCCGCTGGTCGATTGGCTCGATTACAACGGCTATTCCGTCGTGACGAAGCCGACGAAAGAATTCGTCGATTCGACGGGTCGGCGCAAGGTTAAAGGCAACATGGACATCGAACTGGCCGTCACCGCGATGGAGATGGCTAATTACATCGACAGCATGGTGCTATTCTCCGGCGATGGCGATTTTCGGTCGCTGGTCGAGGCGGTGCAGCGCAAGGGCGTGCGCGTGTCTGTGGTGTCAACCGTATCGACGCAGCCAGCAATGGTGGCGGACGAGTTGCGCCGTCAGGCTGACGAATTCATCGATCTGGTGACGCTGATGCCGCGAATTGGCCGCGATCCTAGCGAACGCGCCGCGCGCCTCAGCCGCGCGGCGCACGCTTACGGCCACGTGGCGAGCGGGGCGACGAGCGAAGAGGCGATCCGGGAATAGCACGCCGACGCAGGTGCGCTATGGCGTTCGACGTCGGGCCGCCGCATGATTGCGCGCTATGTCCGCGGCTGGCGGCGTTTCGCGCCGCCAATCGCGCGCAATATCCGGATTTCGCCAACGCTCCTGTCGAAAGCTTCGGCCGCGCCGACGCGCGGTTGCTGATCGTTGGCTTGGCGCCGGGACTCAGGGGCGCGAACCGCACCGGCCGCGCCTTTACCGGCGATTTCGCCGGCGATTTGCTGTATGCGACGCTCGGCGAGTTGGGACTGGCGCGCGGCGTCTATGACCGCCGACCCGACGATGGACTCGAACTCGTCGACTGCGCGATCGTCAACTCGGTGCGCTGCGTGCCGCCGCAAAACAAGCCGACGCCGGCGGAAATCACCAATTGCCGCGCCTTTCTACGCCCGGCGCTCGATCGGCTGACGCAACTCAGGGGGATCGTCGCGCTTGGCCGCATCGCTCATGAGAGCTTGCTGCGCACGTTCGGTCTGCGCCTCGCCGCCCATCCTTTCGTCCACGGCGCCCGCCACGATCTCGGCGAGGGCAAGCCGAAACTCTTCGACAGCTATCATTGCTCCCGTTACAACACCAATACTGGCGTGCTGACTCCCGCCATGTTCCGCGACGTGTTGCGTGCAGCGCGCGACTGGGGGGTGTCGGCGGCGGTGTGAAAGCAAGGCGTCGCCGGACGCAAGGGGGAAATCTTGATGACCGCGAAAACTTTCGGCAGTATCGGCGATTCGCCGGTCCTTGAAGTCGAAATCGGCTCGAAGGCCGGCGCGCGCGCAAAAATCCTCACCTACGGCGCCGTTCTGCGCGATCTGCTCGTGCCCATCGAGGGCGGCTTGCAGCGGGTCACACTCGGGCTCAACTCGATCGAGGATTACGTCCGCCATTCGCCGAGCTTCGGCGCCGTGCCTGGCCGATTCGCCAATCGGATCGCGCATGGGCGCTTCCACATCGACGGCGTCGCCTATTATCTGGAGCGTAAGCCCGGCGAAAAGCACACATTGCACGGCGGCCCGCAGGGCTTCGGCAAGCGTATCTGGAAACTCGGCGAGCACACGGAATCGTCGGTTAGCCTGTCGCTGGTCTCGGAAGACGGCGACATGGGTTTTCCCGGCGAATTGCGCGCGAGTTGCGTCTACCGCTTCATCGAGCCGGCGACGCTGCGCGTCGAACTGACGGCGGTCGCCGACAAGGCGACGATCGTCAACCTCACGCAGCACGCCTATTTCAATCTCGACGGCTCGTCGGACATCCTCGACCACGAGCTTGAGCTCAGCTCCGATTTCTACACGCCGACCGACGCCGATCTGATTCCGACCGGCGAGATCAGCGCCGTCGCCGGCGGCGCCTACGATTTCCGCGCGCCGCGCGCCGTGCGCAACGACGCCGGCGTCACCTACGACACGAACTTCGTCGTCGCCCGCCCGCCAGGTCCGGACGGCTTGGCTTTTGTCGCGCGGCTGAGCTCGCCGAAAAACGGGCTGGCGCTGGAGCTTCACAGCACGGAGCCTGGCGTACAAGTTTATGACGCCGCCAAGCTCAATTGCCCCGTCCCAGGGTTAGACGGCGCGCGCTACGGCGCCCATGCCGGATTGTGCATGGAACCGCAGGCCTTCCCCGATTCGCCGAACCGGCGCCATTTCACCGATACGGTGCTGCGCCCGGACCAGGAATATCGTCATATCAGCGAGTTCCGCTTCCTGCGCTGACGGTGCGGCGAGCGCGATGCCGTCGCGCTCGCCTGTGCGGGGCAGGGCGGCGCCTTACTCGCGGCCGAGCGATTCGCCGGGGCCGGCTTCCGCCAACGCCCGGCCGACTTCGAGACCGAGATCGTCCATCGACGTGGTGTCGCGCACCGTCAGATCCTCGCCCTTGGCCTGGCGCTCCGCCTGCTCCACCGAGCGCGCAACATTGACAGTCACATGCGCCTCGACCTCGGGGTGCAGGTGAACGGTGATCTTATGCAGGCCCAGCGACTTGATCGGCTGGTCGAGCGCGACATGGTTGCGGTGGACGGGGAACTTCGCCGTCCCGACGATCGCGTCGGCGACGTCGCGCGCCGACACCGAGCCGTAGAGCTGGCCGGTCTCGCCGGCCTGACGGATGATCACATAGGACTGCCCATCGAGCTTGGCCGACCGCGACCCGGCGTCGGACTTCATCGACTCGTTGCGTTTTTCGAGATCGTGGCGCTGCTCCTCGAACTTCTTCTTGTTGGCCTCCGTGGCGCGCAGCGCCTTCTGGCGCGGCAGCAGGAAGTTGCGGGCGTAGCCGTCCTTGACGCGAACCGTTTCGCCCATATGGCCGAGCCGGGCGACGCGCTCCAGCAGTATGACTTCCATTTCAATCTCCTTCGGTGTTTCAGGAACGGATTCTGAGGCTCCGCGCGGCCCGGCCGCGCAGATCCGCGAAGCTCTCGGCGAGCCCCAGCAGCGCCAGCGCCGGCGCGATCCATTGCGCGGCGACGGCGAAGGCGAAATAGAGCGCCGCCAGCATGAACGGCCGCGCCGCCGCCAGTCGCGACAGCGCATGCAGCGTCGCCAATCCCTGCATGGCGTAGAGCGCGCCGAGCGCAGTCACGGCGACGAGGCCATAATCGCCGGCAGGCGAGGGCGCCACGAGCGCCAGCGCCAACGCCACGGCCGCTGGTGGGGCGAGCCAGCGCGGCAGGATGAAGCCGGTCGGAATGTCGCGCCACGGTCGACTCAGGCGCTGCGAAAGCTGCACCGAGCGCGCGGCGAGATAGAGATTGGCGAGATGCATGAGCGTCGCGCCGGTCGCCAGCGTCGACGGCGCGAACTGCACAATCGCCTGCGCGAGTTCATTCGGCGACACGTCCGAAGGCAGGGCGCGCGCGGCGCCCGAGGCGTCGAGCGCATCGCGGATATCGGCGGAAAGCGTTGCGACCGCGCCGCCATAGCCACCCTTGCCGAACCACATCAGCGATAATTGGATCGCGCCGGCGACGATGAACAGCGCCGCCGCCAGCACGGACACCGCGCCGGGGCCGGGATAGCGGCGCGGCGCATCCGGTTCAGTGGGTTTGCTGGCGTAGAAGGCTGGCGCGGCGAGGAAGGCGGCGAGGCCCCAGGCCGGCCCGGCGATCAGCAGGCCATAGACCAGCGCGTAAGCCGGCGAGGCGGCGGCGACGAACCCGCAGGCGGCGAACACAGCCGCCAAGCCGGCGTCCCAGCCCCAGCCGAGCGTCGCGATCATGATCGGCAGCGGGCCGAGATAGGCGAGCGCCACCGCCAGCGGCGCGCCGCGCATCGCCGCCAGGAAGATGAGGGCCGCTGCGGCGCCGGAGCCGACGCCGGTCGTGTATCTAGTCAGTTGGGCTTGCATCGCTGTCCCGCGCCATTGAGGCGGTTAGGACGGGGCTGCGCCCCGCCCAGCGGACCCCGCGAGGGATCTTAGCGGATCACGTAAGGCAGCAGGCCGAGGAAGCGCGCACGCTTGATCGCCTGGGCGAGCTCGCGCTGCTTGGCGGCGGAAACCGCGGTGATGCGCGACGGCACGATCTTGCCGCGCTCCGAGATGTAGCGCGACAGCAGGCGCGTGTCCTTGTAGTCGATCTTCGGCGCGCCGGGGCCGGAGAACGGGCAGGACTTGCGGCGGCGAAAGAAGGGACGGCGAGGTGCGGTCGACATCAGAAGCCTCCAGCCTGGGCGTCATCGCGCGGGCGACGGGGAGGCCCGCCGGGACGATCGCCCCGCGGCGGGCGCGATCCGCCGCCGCGCTCGTCGCGGTCGGCGTCGTCGCGCTTGCGCAGCATGGCGGAGGGGCCGGCCTCGTGAGCGTCGACGCGTAGGGTGATGAAGCGGATGACGTCTTCGTTGTGGCCGAGTTGGCGCTCAAGCTCGTTGATCGCCGCCGCCGGCGCGTCGATGTTCATCAGCGTGAAGTATGCCTTGCGGTTCTTCTTGATGCGATAGGCGAGGGACTTGAGCCCCCAGGCCTCGACCTTGGAGACCGAACCGCCCTCGGCGGCGACCAGGGTCTTGAGGTTTTCGGTCAGCGTCTCGACCTGTTGGGCGGTGACGTCCTGGCGCGCGAGATAGATATGCTCGTATAGAGCCATTGAGCCTTTCCTTTTCGTCAGACCATCCCGCGCAGAGCCCTCCGAGCCTCGGCGGCTCGAACAAGGAATCTTCGAAGGCGGAGACACGGGAAGACGAGGACCCCTCTACCACGCAAAGCGCAGCCTTCCGTTCAGCCCCCAGCGGGACGGTTCGAAGAGCCGCTCATATAGCCGAGCTTCAGCCGGACGCAAGCGAAAAGCGGCGCTCAACCGAAATCGCGCCGGGCGCGCGAGATCGGCGCTTCCGATGCTGGCGCTTCAGAGCGGATCGCGGAAGCTCAGCACCTTGTCGCTGGGGAAATCATAAAGCTTGCCGGTCTCCGTCCATTCCGGCGCCAACAGCCGCATCAGCTTCGGCGCCAGTTCCTCGGGCGTCGGCAGCGTCTGCGGGTCCTCGCCGGGCATGGCGGCGGCGCGCATGCGGGTGCGCATGCGGCCGGGATTGACCAGCATCACCTTGACCGGCGTCGTCACCGTCTCGGCCGCGTAGGTGCGCGCCAGCAGGTCGAGCGCCGCCTTCGAGGAGGCGTAGAGGCCCCAATAGGCGCGCGTGTCGGCGCGGCTCGCAACGCCCGAGGTGAGAAATGCCACGCGGGCGGCGGGGGCGGCGCGCAGCAGCGGATCGAGCGAACGGATGAGCCGCCAGTTCGCCGTCACATTGACCGAAAACACATCGGCGAAAGCCTTGGGCTCAATATGCGGCAGCGGCGAGAGCGGCCCCAGCAGCCCGGCGTTGCCGAGCAAGACGTCGAGCTTGCCCCAGCGGTCGTAGATCGAGCCGCCGAGCCGGTCGAGCGCGTCATGGTCGGCGAGGTCGAGGGGAACCAGCGTCGCCGTCGCTCCGGGCCGGATGGCGCGGATGTCGTCGTCAAGCGCCTCCAGCGCCCCTTGCGTGCGCGCCACCGCGATCACATGCGCGCCCTCGGCCGCCAGGGCCAAAGCCGCGGCGCGGCCGATGCCGCGCGACGCCCCGGTGACGAGCGCAATTCGGGTCGGGTCGGTCATGGCAAACTCCGGTCACGGCTAAAGGGCAGGGCGCGGCCTGCCCTTACAACATATCGTCGCTCTTGCCATGCGTTCGCCAGCCACTTGCGAAACAGAAGCTTTCAGCCCTCTATCCAGCGGGCGCGGACGTTGTATAGTGTCGTGGGGCGACGCTCGGGAACGGGCGTCGGAGAGAGCGGCGAGGGCTACATGGCGGCGACATCAAACGCGGAAACGGCGACCGCGCGCGATGCGGAGGCGGGGCGCACGGTCACGCGCGCGGACCTGGCGGAAGCGGTTTATCGCAAGGTCGGCCTGTCACGCGCGGAATCGGCGGAGCTGGTGCAGAGTTTCCTGGAAGAGATCAGCGCGGCGGCCGAGCGCGGCGAGACCGTCAAGCTGTCTTCGTTCGGCTCCTTCGTCGTGCGCTCGAAGAGCCAGCGCATCGGACGCAATCCGAAAACCGGGGTCGAGGTGCCGATCCTGCCGCGCCGGGTGATGGTCTTCAAGCCGTCCAACGTGCTGAAAGCGCTCATCAACGACGGCCCGGCGGAGGCGGAAAGCTGAGCGGCGAGGCCACGCACGAGGCGGACGATAAGGCCCCGGAGGCCTTCCGCACGATCAGCGAGGTCGCCGAAGATCTCGACCTGCCGCAGCATGTCCTGCGCTTCTGGGAGACCCGCTTTTCCCAGATCAAGCCGCTGAAGCGCGGCGGCGGCCGGCGCTATTACCGGCCCGAGGACGTCGAGCTTTTGCGGGCGATCCGGTTTCTTCTCTACGACGAAGGCCTGACCATCAAAGGTGTGCAGAAGCTGCTGCGCGAGCAGGGCGCGCAGGCGGTGCGCGGCGAGAGCCGCTCGAACCCGCCCCGCCCCGAGCCCGAACTCGCCGCCGCGCCGGAAGCGCCGCCGGCGCTGGAGCTTGGCGAATTGCGCGACGCGTTGGAGGATTTGCGCGAGGCCGAGCGGTTGCTCAGCGCCGCGCGGCGGCGGTGAGATTTGCGCATTGTCATTGCGGCGCCTTGCGGCTATAGGGGCCTGCGTCGGAGTGTAGCGCAGTCCGGTTAGCGCACTAGTCTGGGGGACTAGGGGTCGTGGGTTCGAATCCCGCCACTCCGACCATTGTAACCCATTGAAAAGGCCGGCAAAAGCCGGCCTTTTTCGTTGGGAACATCAGGGGAACATCTGCGACAATGCGACAGGTTCTGCGACGGGCGCGTTCTAGTCCTGTTCGTCCGCTGGTTTTGGATCGAATGTAGCCCGGCGTTGCAGTTCCTCGCTAAGCCAAAGCGCCCGCTGTCTCGAGAGTCTGGCGACGACAGCGTGGCGATCGTCCGCGAATATGGCCAATTCGATGTCGGTGGCTAGGCCGACGACGGTTATGGATTTTTCGTCAAGGGTGTTTTGCCAATGGTTCGCGGCAACACCGCCTATATGTCCCGCAATTTTATTCCTCATCCATCACCCCCATTTCACAGAAAGCGCTTTGACGGCGCGGTCGGCTTGCTCCGGCGTCTTGGGCAAATAGTGCTCCACAATCGACATACCCACTTCGATCGAATGGCCGCTCATCGAGCAGATGAAAGGGACTGAGACGCCGTCGAGGACATATTGCACGAAGCCGGAGCGTCGCCCGTCGCGAAGCTGCTTGCCGGCGATCGGCGACAGCCTCGGACCGATCATGCTGTCCAAGAGGCGTTTAAACACGCGGGAAACGGTCTTCTCGTGATAGG
This sequence comes from Roseiarcus sp., assembly GCA_035606915.1. GTDB lineage: Bacteria > Pseudomonadota > Alphaproteobacteria > Rhizobiales > Beijerinckiaceae > Roseiarcus. Next base: position 83,089 of record DATNDU010000034.1, read on the forward strand.
CGACGCCCGTCTCCTCGCTAACGATCAGGTGGTGCGTCCCCGTCCGAAGCGGCGGCGCGGCCGCCAGGCGCGCGGCGACGATCGCCGGCAACTCCATATCGACGTTGAACCCGGTTTTGCGCTGGCGGAACTTGAGGCGGCCGCCGACGACGTGCTTTTCGCGGAGGTCGATCACGTCGGTGATGCGCTGGACGCAGGCGAAGCCGATGACGAGCGCGGTGCCGATCGAGGGAACGCCGGCGGCGTCGGCGGCCGCCACGACCGACTGGACCTCGTCCCAGGTGAAGCGAGCTTTGCGCTTGCCGCCCTGGGTCCACTTCGTATCGCGGCCGCCGCGGTGCCGGCGCTGACCGAGGAAAGGGTTGACGCCGGTGGCGACGTGCTCTTTGCGCTGCGCCCAGGCGAACAGAAGGCGACCCTTGGCGAGGACGTGACGGGCGGTGCCGGGCGCCTCGCGGCGCAGGGTCTCCAGCCAATCGTCGACGCGCGACAGGCTCAAGGTCGCGGCGACCTCGTGGCCGAATTCATCCTCCAGGCGCCGAAACTCATAGGTATAAGTCGCCCTGGTCGACGGCTCTAAGCGTCGCCAGTCTTCGCTCTCCTTGTACTTGGAGATGATTTGGCCGACCGTCGACGGGCCAAGGCGCACGCGGCTTTTCGTCGCCGGCGCGCCTGCCTGTTTGGCGAGCCATTCCTCCGCCGCTTTGTTGAGACGCTTCGCCTCGATGATCGCTAGCCGGGGATCTTTGCCGAGGGCGGCTCCGCGCCATTTCGGGCGCAGCTTGCGCTCGACTTTCCAATAAAAATATCCGTCTTGCAGAAACAGGCGGGGCGGCAATTCGGCCTTGCGCATGGCGGCTCTCCAGCGGCGGCGGGTCAGTAGCTATCGTAATCGCGGCGGTCGCACCATTGCGAAAGGCGCCGCAGAACGGAAGCGAGCCAGGCCATCAGCTTGACGCCAT
>DATNDU010000053.1:0-3178 GCA_035606915.1 Roseiarcus sp.
GCTTTCCGGAATCGGCGCCCCGGACCGTCTGAACGCGATCGGCGTCCCGGTTGTCCATGCGCTGCCGGGGGTGGGCGAAAACCTGCAGGACCATCTGCAGCTGAGAGCCATCTTCGGCGTCACCGGCGCGCGCACGCTCAATGTCGACGCCCAGTCCCCGTTCAAGCGGGCGATGATGGGGCTTGACTATGGCCTGCGCCGGCGAGGCCCGCTGACCATGGCGCCTTCGCAGCTTGGCCTGTTCACCAAGTCCTCGCCCGACTTCGCCACCGCGAACATCGAGTTCCATATCCAGCCGCTGTCGCTCGACCGTTTCGGCGAGCCGATGCACCCCTATCCGGCGATTACGATCAGCGTCTGCAACCTGAGGCCCGAGAGCCGCGGCTCGACCCACGCCGCGAGCTCCGACCCGCGCGCGGCGCCCGTCATCAAGCCCAATTATCTGTCGACGCTGGCCGATCGGCGGGTCGCCGTCGACTCAATCCGGCTGACGCGCCGTCTCGCCGCCGCGCCCGCGCTTTCGCGCTACGCGCCGCGGGAGCTCATGCCCGGCGCAAACTTGCAGTCGGACGATGAACTCGCGCGGGCCGCAGGCGACATCGGCACGACGATCTTCCACCCAGTCGGGACCGCGAAGATGGGGACGGCGCAAGATTCCATGGCTGTGGTCGATGAGCGGCTCAGGGTCCACGGTCTTCAGGGCTTGCGCGTCGCCGACGCTTCGGTGATGCCGCGCATCACCTCCGGCAACACCGGGTCGCCGACGATGATGATCGCCGAGAAGGCGGCCGAGATGATTCTCGCCGACGCAGACGCCCCGTGATGCGCGAGCAATTGCAAGCGCTGCTCGTGGACGGGCGCCAATCGGAGACGGCGCTGATGATCGCGCGTGGCGTCCGGCGGCTGCTCAGGGCGCGCGGCTTCTCGAGCCTGACCGAGCTTTCGCTGACCGGCGGCCGACGCGCCGACATCGCGGCGGTCAATCGTGACGGCGAGGTGCTGATCGTCGAGGTCAAGTCATGCGCGGCTGACTTGCGCGCCGATCGCAAATGGCGCGACTACGCCGCGTCATGCGACCGGCTCTATTTCGCCATTTCGGAGCAGACGCCCGCCGACTTGATGCCGCTCGAAGCGGGCCTGATTGTCGCCGATTCTTATGGGGCGGAGATCGTGCGCGAGGCCGAACTCAGGCAGATGGCGCCCGCTAGCCGCCGCGCGCTCCTGCTGCGCTTCGCCCAGGCCGCCGCAGACCGGCTGCATCGTTTGGCCGATCCCGGGGCAGCGGCTGAATAGGGGGTCGGGGCAGAGCGCGGCGCTCGAAAAGCGGACGGCCGCGGTTTCGCGAAACCGAGGAATCTGGAGCGTGCCGCGATTCGACCGAGGAAGTGGCAAGCTGGCATGCACCAAGTGGCGCGGGAACGGCGCAAAAAAAGGCCGCCTGACGGCGGCCTTTTGGATGCGGTTCCTCCGATCGGGGGATCAGATCGCCAGCGCTGGCCGGTCCTTCGCGCTCCGTCGCACGGCCGCGTAGCCGAGGCCGACAAAACCAAGGAGCATCATCACCCAGGTAGCGGGTTCGGGAACTGTGCCCAGCACCGTCGTGTTGGTGAACGACGAGCTGATGACGGTCCCTGGTCCGCCAACCTGGTTGGCCTGCAGAATCAAGAAAGCCGGCACATCGGTAAAGTTGCCCGCGGTATCGCTCACTGTTCCCGCGAGAAAGACGGTGATCGCGTTAGGCGCAGTCCGATCGACCCTCAACACGTTGGTGAGCGTCTCCGTGAACACGTCGCCGACGGGGGTAACGCCTTCCGCAACGGAGGCCGTCCACTCCTTGGTGATACTGAACGGAAGCACCGACTTCCCCGACCCGGCCCCAAAAACGATGTCAGTCGGGGAAACCGCGACCGTGTCGCCAATAGACAGCCCGGAAGAGTTGTCGGTGGCGCCGAGCGCCGCAACCTCCAGGATCGAACCGTCGAGGTCGAACGCGGTCGAACTCTCCAAGGTCGGGCCGGTGTAGCTGAGGATGCCGCCGGAGTCGCCGACGGCGAAGTTGATCACGTTGACCGCCGCGTGCGCGGCGGAACTTGCGCCGATCGTCGCGATGACGGCCGCAGCTAGCGCCGGAACAATCTTTCTCATAATAACCCCCGAAGAAAGTTGAGCGAAAAGACCGCAACGCCAACGTCGCATAAGCGCCGCAGCGTCAACTAAACAGGTGCGGGAGGTTTAGTCAAGCCTTTCGCGCAAATTTCTCAGCGAAAGGGCGGACAATTGTTAACCTCGCTCGCGCGCCGGTACAACCTTTTCGCCCGCAACGCCGCGTGGCGGCGGCAAGACGCGCGGCCGACCCCCGTGGGCCGGCCAGAACCCAATCTCGGGCAATAAATCGCGATTGAATCCGTGTGTTGCGATGGCAACAGGATCATCGCACGGGTCGTTCGATCTGGAACGTCCTTCGAGGCGCGCCGCCTTCGCATCGCTCCTCAGCAGGAGGGCGCGGTCTTGAGGTCTCGGTTTCAGCAATCCGCGCATCAAGACCCCTGACGTCTAGAATTGCCAATCTTTTTTCAGATTTCTGATCTACTGAATATCCTCGCTTTCGCGTGCGTCGCGCCGGCCCCGGTCGTCAGGCATGTCACAGTCAAGCGGAGTTTCCAGCGCTCACCGTTCCCGTTGGATAGCGGGGACAAATTCACGACGCCTTCGCATCGATGCGGCCGATCGGTTAGCGATATTTTGAATCGAGGTGTCCTGCTCGAATCGGCGCGGCCTGAATGAGGCCTTGGCGTGAGGCGCGGCAGGCCTCATGGTGCGTCTGATTCGCGTCGTTCGCGTTGGCTCTATCCTATCCCGGCCCGGAGACGCAGCCCATGGCGACCATCGAGCAATTCCCGCAACGCCAGGCCGAGCCGCGCCCCTATCGCACGCCGCCCCACAATCTCGAAGCCGAGCAGGCGCTGCTCGGCGCGATCCTCATCAATAACGACGCGTTCGACCGGGTGTCCGACTTCCTCAGAAGCGAGCATTTCGTCGAGGAGATTCACCGCCGCATCTTCGAGGTCGCGGGCTCGCTCATCCGGGCGGGGAAGCTCGCGACGCCGGTCACGCTCAAGACCTTCCTCGGCGACCACGACCTCGGCGGCGTGACGGTGCCGCAATATCTCGCCCGCCT
>DATNDU010000103.1:0-37045 GCA_035606915.1 Roseiarcus sp.
CGGCGGCGGCTGGCACGGCGGCGGCTGGCATGGCGGCGGCTGGCACGGCGGCGGCTGGGGCGGTTGGGGCTATGGTCCGGCCATTGGTCTGGGCATCGCGGCTGGCGCATTGGCTGCCGGCGGCTATTACGGCGGCTATTACGACAGCTGCTACCGGCCGCGGCCGATCTACGACGACTGGGGCAACTACGTCGGCCGCCGGTGGGTGAACATCTGCTACTAATCGATCTCTCAGGCGTGGCTGTCCGATGGGCGGGGCCAGTAGGCTCCGCCCGTGAGGGGTCGCGGCGCGCCCGTCGTCGATGGCAGCGACAGCGGCAGCCCGCGTCTTGAGCGCAAGGCGAGATGGGCAAAGCACGCGGCCTCGACGAAGTCGCCGTCCTCGCCGATCGCCTCTATCGGCTCGACCGCAACGCCGAGCCGGCGCGCCAGCCTCGCCATCAAGTTCGCGTTGCGCCGCCCGCCTCCGCACACCAGCCAGCGCTTCGGCGGCTCCGGCGTTTGCGCCAGCGCCGCCGCTGTCGCCTCGACGGTGAAGGCGGCCAGCGTCGCCGCGCCGTCGGCGTCCGAAAGCGCCTCGGCGCCGGCCGTCAGCCGCTGGAAATGGTTGCGGTCGAGCGATTTCGGCGCTGGGCGGCGGAAATAGGCATCCTCCATCCAGGCGGCGACCAGCGCCGCATCCACCTTGCCGCTTGCCGCCAGCGCGCCGTTCTCATCATGCGCGAGGCCGCGCCGGCGGCGCATGAAATCGTCGAGCGGCGCATTGGCGGGGCCGGTGTCGAAGGCGACGATCTCGCCGGCGCGCCCGAGATAGGTGACGTTTCCGACGCCGCCCCAGTTGAGCACCATCAGCGGCCGTTCCAGCCCCGCCGCGAGCGCCGCGTGATAGAGCGGAACCAGCGGCGCGCCCTCGCCGCCCGCCGCCACATCGGCGGAGCGGAAGTCGCAAACCACATCGGCGCCGAGCCGCCGCGCCGCGCGCCCGCCGTCGCAGAGTTGGCGCGTGTAGCGCTGTTGCGGCCGGTGCAGCACCGTCTGCCCGTGCAGGCCGACGAGCGCGACGCCAGCGCGCGCGATGGCGTGCTCGGTGAGGAAGCTTTCAACCGCCGCGACATGCGCGTCGGTGACATCGCGCTCCAGCGCCTCAAGCGGCCCCGCCGCCAGTACGGGATCGGCGACGACGGCGCGCAACCGCTCGGCCAATTCGGCGGCATAGGGATAGGTCGCGCCGGGGCCGACGCTGGCGATCGCCTCGCCGTCGCCGTCGATGAGCGCGACGTCGATGCCGTCCATCGAGGTGCCGCTGATGACCCCGATGGCGCGCGTCACTCTGCGCCGCCTATGTTGACGGCCAGCGTCCCGACGCCGGCAATCGCGCCCGCCAGCCTGTCGCCGGGCGCAACCGCGCCGACGCCCGCCGGCGTGCCGGTGAAGATCAGGTCGCCCGCCTCCAGATGGTAGAAACCCGAGAGATGCGCGATGATTTCCGGGACGGACCAGACCAGTTCGGCGATGTCGGCGCTCTGCTTGACGACGCTGTTCTGGCTTAGCGTGATCAGCCCCTTGACGGGATGGCCGATGCGCGCCGCCGGCGCGATGGCTGACACCGGCGCGCTCGCCTCGACATCCTTGCCGAGCGTCCACGGCCGCTGCTTGGCGCGCTCGGACAGTTGCAGATCGCGCCGCGTCATATCGAGGCCGACGGCGTAGCCATAGACGGCGTCGAGCGCCGTCTCCCTCGTCGCCTTGAACGCGGGGGCGCCGAGGGCGACGACGAGTTCGATCTCGAAATGATAATTGGCGGTGCCCGGGGGATAGCCGATGGTTTCGCCGTCCTGCGCCAGCGCGTGGGCGCTCTTGCAGAAATAGAACGGCTTCTCGCGATCCACCACATGGCCCATCTCGCGGGCGTGCTCCTCGTAGTTGCGCCCGACGCAGAAGATGCGGCGCACCGCGAAGCGCCGGGTCTCGCCGATAACCGGCAACGCAGGAACGGACGGCGGCTGGAACAGATAATCGGTCATCGGCTATCCTTAGCGATTCGCGCCGGGAACCCACAGCACGTCGCTGGCGCCGCGGTCGTTGGCGTAACGGGCGGCGACGAACAGATAATCCGACAGCCGGTTGACATAGGCGATGACCGGTGCGCCGACGCTCTCCTTGCCCGCCAGCAACACGATCGCCCGCTCGGCGCGCCGGCATACCGTGCGCGCCTGATGCAGCGCGGCGGCAGCCGGCGAACCCCCCGGCAGCACGAACGATCTGAGCGGCTGAAGCTCGGCGTTGAGATCGTCGATGGCGTGCTCCAGCGCCTCGGTCTGGCCCGGCGTCACCCGCAAGCCGCCGGTCTCGCCCTCAGTCGGCGGTACGCAGAGATCGGCGCCGAGATCGAACAGGTCGTTCTGCACCCGCGTCAGCACCGCCTCGATGCGCGCCAGGTCGATGTTGTCGCGGGTCTGCAACCGCGCCAGGCCGATCACCGAATTAAGCTCGTCGACCTCGCCATAGGCGGCGACGCGCGCGTCGTATTTGACCCGCCGCTGGCCGCTGCCGAGTCCGGTGTCGCCGGCGTCGCCGGTGCGGGTGTAAATCTTGTTGAGCCGGACCATCAATGTCTCCGCAGGTAGAGCGCGAGGAAGATGGCGGCGATGGCGAAGGCCTGGAGGCCGACGCGCCAGCGCATCAGCGTCTGCGAGCGGCTCGGCGAGCCGCCGCGCAGCATGTTGACGAGGCCGAAGGCGAGCGCCACCGTCACCAGGAGCAGCGCGACGGCGACCAGAGTACCGGAGTAGGAGAGCATGGCGCGATCCTAGCCGGGCTTGGCGGCGTGGGGAAGCGCGCTCACGCAGCTTTCACCAATTCGCCGGCCAGCGCCTTGGCGATCAGCGCGCGGGTCTCGGCGACGCCGTAAAGGGCGATGAACGAGCCGAGGCGCGGCCCGCGCGCCTCGCCGAGCAGCACCGCGTAGATCATGTTGAAGAACTCGTTCGACACCCCCGGCCGTTCCGGCGTCGCGCCCTTCGCCTTCGGATCCTGATAGCGCGGCATTGGCCGCGCCACGTCGTAGAGCGCGTGCTGGATGGCTTCCGCCGTGGCGCCCGAGGGCAGGGCGCCAAGCAGCGCCGAGACCTGTTCGAGCGCCGCGCGCTCGACCGCGTCGGCGGCGCGGTAGCGCTTCTTCGGCGCCAGAAAGTCGCGAAAATAGGCGCAGGCGTAGCCGACGAGCTTGTCGAGCCGCGGATGCGTCTGCGGCGAAGCGCTCGGCGCGTAGCGCTTCAGGAAGCCCCACAGCACGGCGGGATTGTCGCTGTTGGCGACGCCGGCGAGGTTGAGCAGCATGGCGAAGGAGACGCTGGTTGTCGCCTCGCCGCCATGGGAAAGCGTTTCCGGCGCCGGCGGCGCGCCGGAATGGATGTGCCAGGCGGGATTGCCGAGCCGTTCTTTCCATTCCTGGCGCGGATAGGCGTCGAGGAAGCCGAGGTAATCGTCGACGGTGCGCGGGATGACGTCGAAATGCAGCCGCTTGGCCGCCGTCGGCTTCTGGAACATGAACAAAGCGAGGCTCTCGGGGCTGGCGTAGGTCAGCCATTCGTCGATGGTGAGGCCGTTGCCCTTGGACTTCGAGATCTTCTGCCCGTTCTCGTCGAGGAACAGCTCGTAGTTGAAGCCTTCCGGCGGCTCGCCGCCGAGCGCGCGCGCGATGCGCGACGACAGCTTGACGGAATCGATGAGATCCTTGCCGGCCATCTCGTAATCGACCTTTAGCGCATACCAGCGCATCGCCCAATCCGGCTTCCATTGCAGCTTGCACTGGCCGCCGGTGACGGGGGTTTCGTAGTCCTCGTCCGTCGCCGGGTCGCGCCAGCGAATGACGCCCTTGCCGGCATCCACGCCGGTCAGCGGAACTTGCATGACGACGCGGGTGACGGGGTGGATGGGCAGGAACGGCGAATAGGTCGCGGCCCTTTCCTCGCGCAAGCTCGGCAGCATGATCGCCTGCACCGCCTCGAAGCGGGCCAGCATCTCCAGCAGCGCCGCGTCGAAGCGGCCGGACGTGTAGTAGGCGGTCGAGGAGGCGAATTCGTAATCGAAGCCGAAGCCGTCGAGGAAACGGCGCAGCATCGCGTTGTTGTGGGCGGCGAAGCTGTCGTATTGGCCGAACGGGTCGGGAATCTCGGTCAGCGGCTTGCCGAGATGGGCGCGCAGCATGTCCGCATTGGGAACATTGTCGGGAACCTTGCGCAGGCCGTCCATGTCGTCGGAGAAGGCCAGCAGGCGGGTCTTGATCTTGTCGTCGCTGAGCACGCGGAAGGCGTGGCGCACCATGGTCGTGCGCGCCACTTCGCCGAAGGTGCCGATATGCGGCAGCCCCGAGGGGCCGTAGCCGGTCTCGAACAGGACTTCTTGCTGGCCGGTGCGTTCGACGCGCGCGATGAGTTTGCGCGCCTCCTCGAACGGCCAGGCCTTGGAGGCAAGCGCCGCGTCGCGAAGCGCCGGGTTGGACATAGCGAAGCTCTTGGTTTTTTGCGATTGCGAAGAGCCGCGCACACTAGGAACCGCGGCGTCCAAGTCAACCCCGGCGACGGCGGCGCCAAACACGAAGAAGGACAGAATGCGAGACTTTTTCGATCCGCCGCAAGCGCCGGGTGCGCTCGACGAAAATACCGGCAGCCGAAAATCCGAAACCCCCCCTCATCCTGAGGAGCCCCGAAGGGGCTCGAAGGACGCTCGTTGGCCCGACCTTTTCTGCCATCAGCCGCTGCCTCGCACGACCGGCGGCGCAAGCTGGAACGCCCTTCGAGGCTACGCTTCGCTTCGCGCCTCAGGGCGATGTCGGTGTTGCTCGGGGAGTCCGCAATCCGCCCACCCGCGACCAGGCGCCGAGCGTCAGATGGCTGCGCCCTCCGATTAACCTGCGATCTCGGCGAGATCGATTGCTTCGCTTCGCTCGCAATGACGGGGTCCGCTGATTCAATCTGTTCGGATACGGCTCCAATCAGCCGGAAATCGTATCAGATCTTCACCGTTTGCAGCGCCTTGACGATCTGCGCCACCACGCTGATCGGCGTGAGCAGTTCCAGCACCGGGACCGAGGCGCCGTCGGCTGTTAGCCGCGAAAGCCGCACTCGCACCACGCCGTTGTGAACCCCGAGCGCGTCCACGGCGTCGCAGATCACGATTGGCGGCTGCGCGAGATCCATGTCTCCCTCCGTTAAGGAATCCACAGGCAACCTCCCTGACCCGGCAAAACGCATTTGCGCGCTATAAATGGGCTAAACGTTTGTCGATCATAGGCAGGCGCCCACACAAGCACAAGCGCCGCCTCAATCGGCGCTCGGCAGCCGCCGCATGGTGAATTCGATGCGGTCGTCCTCCAGCACCCGCCAGAACTCGATCTCGGTGAGATAGGCGGCCTTGGGGTAGCGGTCGAACCATTCGCGCGCCTTGTTGCGCGCTTCGGCGCGCGGCAGCGTGAAGCTCTCGCGCCGCCAGGCGTCGCCCGCCGGCGCCTGTCCGCGCGCCGCGCGACGGCGCGAAACGCGGTCGGCGAGATCCTGCGGACGCTTGTTCTCGAACGCCATGGCGCGCCTCCACCGCCGCAACCGTAACCCAAGCGGCATGCGACGGGGAGTCGTTTGTTGAGCGCAAAAGCATGCTAGAGGCCCGCTCATGTCCAATCTCACCACGCCCGGCGCGCTCATCGACGCCGGCCTCGGCACGCCGGCGCGCGAAACGGAATGGCGGGCGGTCGCCGAGCGCTACGCGATTCTGGCGCCGCCGGCGCTCGCAGCCCTCGTCGACCCCGCCGACCCCGACGATCCCATCGCGCGCCAGATTCTGCCCGACGGCCGCGAACTCGTGCGCCTGCCGCAGGAACTCGACGACCCCATCGGCGACGACCTCAAGAGCCCGACGCCCGGCCTCGTGCATCGCTATCGCGACCGCGTGCTGCTGAAGCTCAACGCCGTTTGCGCGGTCTATTGCCGGTTCTGCTTCCGCCGCGAGAGCGTCGGCCCCGGCTCCGCCGGGCTCGACGCCGCCGACTTCGCGGCGGCGCTCGATTACATCCGCGCCAGGCCGGAAATCTGGGAAGTCGTGCTGACCGGCGGCGACCCGCTCGTCCTGTCGCCGCGCCGGCTCGCCGAGACGACGCGGGCGCTGGCCGAAATCGATCACGTCAAGGTGTTGCGCTGGCACACGCGACTGCCGGTCGCCGCGCCCGAGCGGGTGACGCCGGCTCTCGCCAGCGCGCTGACGCAGGGTCATGACAAGACCGTCTATGTCGCCCTGCATGCCAACCACCCGCGCGAGTTGACGCCGCAGGCGCGCGCGGCCTGCCGCCGGCTGATCGCGGCCGGCGCGGCGATGGTGAGCCAGAGCGTGTTGCTGAAAGGCGTCAACGACCGCGTCGAGACGCTTGAGGCGCTAATGCGCGGCTTCGTCGAGGCGCGGGTGAAGCCCTATTACCTGCATCATCCCGATCTCGCGCCTGGCACCTCGCACCTGCGTCCGACGATCGCCGAGGGCCAGGCGCTGATGCGGGCCTTGCGCGAGCGCCTGTCGGGCCTGGCCATGCCGACCTATGTGCTCGACCTGCCCGGCGCGCGCGGCAAGATCCCGATCGGGCCCGGCTATCTCGAAGGCGCGGGCCCGGATTACGTGGCGGTGGACCGGAAAGGCGAGCGTGCGCCTTATTGCGACTTCGGCGTCGTGGACTGAGCGGCGGCGGCCGGTTGCAGCGCCTTGGCGAGCGCATCTTGCTCGGCCGCGCTCGGCGCGCCGAAGAAGGCCGGCGGCTCGTCCTTGCCGCCAAGCGCGCCATAGGCGCGCGCGCCCCCGGCGTCGAACAGCACCGCGAACTTGTGGCCGAGGCAATCGTCGGGCTTGCACACGTAGGAGATCTTGTAGGCCTTGCCGTCGATGGTGATCGGCGTCATCTCGCCGGCCGCGCCCTGATAGTCGCGCTCGAAATGCAACAGCCAGTCGGGCGTCGGATCGACGGTCTTGACCAGCTTCTCCCAGGACATGTGAATGCGGTAATTGCGCAGTGCGTCGAACAGGAACCCTGGCTCCTCGGCGCTGGCGGCCCCGGCGGCCCAAGCCGCGCCCGTCGAGGCTGCGCCGCAGACCGCCAGCGCGGCGATGAGAACGATCTTGCGCATAGGGAACCTCGATTCAGAAGGCGCGGAAGGTGATGAGCGTGCGGGTGTCGGCGATGCCGGGGATGCAGTGCACCTTTTCGCCGATGAAGTGACCGATGTCGACGTCGCGCTCGACATAGAACTTGGCGAGAACATCGAAATCGCCGGCGATGGAGTAGATCTCCGAGGCGATCTCGGCTTCCGCCAGCGCGCTGGCGACCTGGTAGGTCTTGCCCAGCTCGCATTTGATCTGCACGAAAAACGTCTGCATGACCGTCCCTAGTTCGTCGCGCCACTGGCCAGCACTTCCACGTCGCGGTCCATACCCGATACGACGGTGAATGTCGCCTGATAGGTTCGCGCGTCGTGGCGGGCGATGACGACATATTCGCCCTCGGCCAGCACCAGCGAGGGAAAGGCGCCGGCGAGTTCGCGCACGATGTCGCCGCCGGGCGTCAGCACGGTGAAGGTCGAATTGGCGAGCGCGCCGCCGCCGGGCGCGTTGACGAGCTTGATCGTCAGCGTGGCGATGCGGTGGCGCAGCGTCACGTCGACGATCTTGCCGATGGCGACATTGACGTCGCCCGAGGAGATCGAGTTGGTCGGAATCGCCGCGCTCTGCCCCTTGGGCTGGCCGAGCGTGCCGATGCTGACAGTGTCGAGATAGGTCGAGGCGATATGGTAATTGCCCTCGGGCACGCCGATCACCTCGTTCTCGCGCGCCTTGGCGTAGACCAGCTTGGCGGTGGCGTTGTTGCGCTCGGGCACATAGATGGCGAGCGACACGTCGGCGGGATCGATGGGCTTGTCGCCGTTGGCGGTGCAATGGATGCGCAGCGCCCCGGCCGCCAGCGACAGTTTGACGTCGAGCGCTTCCGATCCGACGGGGACGAGCTTGGTGGCGCTCGCCAGGCCAAAGGCGACATGGACGACATAATCCCCCGGCGCCACGGTGAGGCTCGGCTGCGGCAGCGCCGATTCGACGATCAACCGGTGCTGGCCGTCCGAATCGGGCGCCGCCTTGAACACGCGCCAGCGCAAACCCGCCGCCAGCGGCGCGCCGGTCCCCAGCGAGGCCGCAAGGTTCAGCGTCCCCGGGCCGCCCTCGCTCTCCTCCGCGGTCGCCGGGGCGGCGATCGCCAGCCCCAAGCCCGCTATGAACATGCGCCGATCCATAGGTCCGAAACGCCTCCTTGGCGCTGCTGTAACGCCCCTTCGCGGCGAAGCAAGGGCCGGTTTACAGCGCCGGGGATTCCGTTCAGGGAAAACGCAGACCTACAGGAGACCGCTTTGTCACAGTCCGACGCCAACCCCACCCTGGCGCTGCTTTCCGCTCGCCGCTCCGTTTCACCGGCCTTCTTGACCGGCCCCGCCCCCGACGCCGCCGAGATCGAAACCCTGCTGCGGCTCGCCTCGCGCGTGCCCGATCACGGCAAGCTCACGCCCTGGCGCTACATCGTCTTTGCCGGCGAGGGCCGCGAGCGGGCCGGCCGGCTGGCGCTGGAGCTTAAGCTGCAAGACAATCCCGGGCTCGACGCCGCCGGGCGCGAGGCCGAGTTGCAGCGTTTCTCGCGCTCGCCGCTGGTGATCGCCGTCGTCTCGCGCGCCGCCCCGCACGTCAAAATCCCCGAATGGGAGCAGACGCTGTCGGCCGGCGCTTCGGCGATGGCGCTGGAGATCGCGGTCGCGGCGCTCGGCTTCGCCTCGACCTGGGTCACGGAATGGTGCGCCTATGACGCGCGCTTTCGTGAGCGCATCGGCCTCGCCCCGCATGAGCGGATCGCCGGCTTCATCCACATCGGCCGGTCGAAAAGCCCGCCCGAGGACCGCCGCCGCCCGGCGCTCGCCGACATCGTCAGCCATTTTTGAAGGCAAAGCCATGTTCTACGAAACCCGCGCGCGCGATAAGACATTGCTTCCGCACGATCCGTTCAAGGCGATCATCGCGCCGCGGCCGATCGGCTGGATTTCGACGCGCAGCCGCGACGGGCGGGTCAATCTGGCGCCTTATTCGTTCTTCAACGCCTTCGCCTCCGTCGGCGCGCCGATCGTCGGCTTCTCCAGCGAGGGCTACAAGGATTCGGCGGCGTTCGCCGAGGAGAGCGGCGAGTTCGTGTTCAATCTGGCGAGCTTCGACCTCATGCGGGCGATGAGCGAGACTTCGGCGCCGCTGCCGCGGGGGCGAAGCGAGTTCGAACATGCGGGCCTGACGATGGCGCCCTGCCGGCTGGTGGCGGCGCCGCGCGTCGCCGAGGCGCACGCCAGTCTCGAATGCAAGCTCACGCAATTGATCCGCCTCAAGGACCACAAAGGCGCCGACCTCGATAATTACCTGCTGCTCGGCGAGGTCGTTGCCTTCCATCTCGACGACGCGCTGATTCGCGGCGGGCGGTTCGACACGGCGGCGGCCGCGCCTTTGGCGCGCTGCGGCTATCAGGATTATGCGGTGGCGGATCGCGTCATCGCGCTGGCGCGGCCCGCCGGCGGCGGCGACGCGCAGAACATGGCGAAAGGCGGCGCATGATGACTTACGACCGGGCGACGATACGCTTTCACTGGGCCAGCGCGGCGCTCGTCGCCGCGCTATGGGCGGTCGGACAGACCGCGGATTGGTTTCCGCGCGGGGCCTCGCGCGGCGGCGTCTGGTCGACGCATTTCACCCTGGGCGCCGTTCTCATCGTCGTCTGGCTCGCCCGCATCGGCTGGCGCGCGACCTCGGGGCGGCGGCTGCCGAGCCTCGGCTCGCCGATGCTGGCTTGGGCCGCCAAAGCGGGCCACGGGCTGCTCTATCTCGGCATCGGGTTCGTTTGCGCCGTCGGCATCGCCAATCTGTTTGGGCACGGATCAACCATCTGGGGGCTGGTCCACTTCCCCAAGCTCGACGACAAGGCCTTGCGTGGCCTCATCGCGGTAAGCCACGAATGGGGCGCCAACCTGCTGCTGCTGCTGGCGGCCGGGCACGCCTGCGTCTCGCTGTTTCATCAATTCGTGCTGCGCGACGGCGCGCTGGCCCGCATGTGGCCGGCGCTGTCGCGCGGCTGAGGCTCAGTTGAGATCGTAGCGCACGCCGAGGTTGACGCTCTGTAGCGTGTTCTTCATGCCGCCGGAGAGGTCGAGCGTCATGATCTTGTAGGCGAGGTCGAGCGTCGCCGACTGGCTGATCTTGATGCCGACGCCCGCGGCGAGCGCTCCGGCGAAAGTATATTTGGTCGTGTTGATGGTGCGGTTCCAGTTCGCCGGGCCGACCGGCTGCCGGGTCCCCGAAGACGGGTTCGCCTGCGGCAAGGTCGAATAGAAGGGCTGGCCGTTCTGCATGCCGGTCTGAATGACCCAGTTGCCGGGGGCGGAGCCGCTGACGGTGGCGCCGGCGTAGGTCTGCCCGGTGTCTTGCTGGTTGAAGGTCAACGAGCCGCTCATCGTGTTGGCGTTGATGCCGGCGCCGGCGCCGATATAGGGCGTGAACAGGCCCCAATGGCCGAGATCGACGTAACCCATGACGAGCGCGGTATTGTTATATTGATTGACGTGCAGGTTGCCGTCGCACTGCGTAAAGTCATAGGCGTAGCCCACGGGAACCGCCACGATCGACTGCACACCGTTGACGGTCTGGGTATTGTAGTTGGAGACGGCGTTCGCCTGTTCCGGGCAAAAGACCGTCTGCCTCGTCCCGAAGCCCGGCCCCTTGCTGAATTGCCAATCGGCGTCGACGCGGAACCAGTCGTTGATGCGATAGCCGAAGCCGAGGCCGAAATTCGGGGTCATCATCTTTTGATTGTTGCCGCGAGTCACCTCGACCGGCGTGTTGGCGTCGCCGATGGGGGCGTTGCCGACGGTCGGAAACAAGCCGGCTGACGGCACCACGGTCGCCTGATCCATCTGGCCATAGCCGACGTCGCCGCGAATGTACCAGTTGGAGCCCAACTCGGTCTGCCCGGCCGGCATATCCATCGGCGGCGGCGCGCTATCGAAAAGGTCGGCGGCGAACAGCGGCGTGGTCGCCAGGCACGCGCCCACCAGCCCCGCGAGGCCAAGACATCTCATCGGAAAATCCCCGTCACGTGGTTCGACGCGACATGACGAACCGGTAAACGGGACTATCGCCAGCAATACTTAATTTGGATTTAACCCTAACGATTTTCTGCGTGATGTTGCGGCAAGCAAGACTTCGTTAATAGTAACGTTTCGTTAAACATCAACGAAACGGCAAGTCGAGAAGAACGCCCGCAGGCCAGCCGCGAAACGCCGCCGCAGCGCTGTCGCTGCGGGTTTGCGGCGCGCCGGCGGGCGCGTCGTCGCCCGCCACTGCACGAACGGCGAAGCCGCGAACCAATCGGCATAGGCGCGCGCGAACCGCCCCTCGCCGCGCCACGCCTCATAATGCCAGGGCTTCGGCTGGTTGACGAAATGCAGCACGATTGGCGCGATCTCCTCCTCAAGCCCGGTGAGGAAGAAATCGCCCATGAAATTGTAGCGCGGCGAGAGCCGCGCGAAATCGCCCCTGATGAGAGAATTGAGCGCGTCCTGCTCCATGAACGGATAGCGCTCGGGGTTGCCGCGCAACCGCGCCGCCGCCTCCTCGGCAAAGCCCGCCTTGCGCCAGGCGGCGCGGTCGATGGTCATCAGCCCGGCGTTGAAATAGGGCGTATCGAGTTGCAGGCCGAGCGCGCGCCGATAGCCCTGAAACTCGCGCGCCAGCGGGCCGCCCTTGTGGTCCATCAGATAGATCATGTCGAAGCCGGCGGCGAGCGTATGGCCGCCGAGATCGATCTGCGTCAGGCGCGCCAGGCCGGGGCGCGCGATCAGCATGTCGGAATCGATGGCGACATAGCGTTCGTAGCGCTCCGGCAACAACCGATCGAGGAACAACCGGCGGAACACCGCGCGCGAGAACCGCCCCTTCGGCGCCAGCCCGGCGTCGAGCGCGGCGAAGTCGAGCGTGCGCAAATGAATGTGCGCGCGCAGCGCCGGATCGAGATCGGCAAAGCCCGGCTCGACGTCGCTCTCCTCACAGAAGATGAAAATGTCGAAGGCGTCGGCGTCGCCCTGCGCGACGAGGGAGGCGATGGCGCGCACGGCGGGGGCGAAGAACGTCCGGTCGGGCGTGAAACACAGCGCCGTGCGCTTGGCCGCGCTCAATGGGCGGTCTGCGCCGCTTCGCGCGCCAGCTCGTGGTAATAGCCGATAACGCGGTCGCGCCACAGTCTGCGCTGCTCCATGTGCGCGATGCCCGGCGCGCGCGTCGGCAGCGCCAACGCTGCGACGAGTTCCTCGATCTCGCGGCGGGCCGAGATCTGCGAAGGGGTCAGCGCGCCGTGGTTGACGCCCTCCTCGATCGGGTCGAGCGCGGTGAGGCCGATGGGGAACAATTCGCGGAAGATGACGCGATCATGAAAGCCGTCGGCGACGCGAAAGCCCAGTTCGCGCGACAGGCGGGCGATGCTGACGGCGATCTGCTTGGCGTTGTTGCTGGTCAGCGAGGCGATGCGGTTGCGCACCATCACCCAATCGATGACGCCGCTGTCGACGATGCGCCGCTTGCGCCGCGCCTGCAACACCAGATCGGCGTAATGGGCGACGCCGCCGCGCCGCTCGCGATCGTGATGCACGCGCGAGAACACATCTACGTCGATGTAGCTGTCGTTGAGCGGCGAGACCAGCGTATCGGCCAGCGAATGGGCGAGCCGCATCAGATAAGAATCGCTCGCCGGGGTGTCGATGACGACGAATTCGAAATCGTGCTCGACGTCGCTGATCGCCTGCGCGAAGGCGGCAAATTCCTGTGCCTCGTTGGCGCGCACGTCGTTGTCCTCGCCGCGCCCCATGGCGCAATGGCGCGGCAGTTCGATCGGCCAACTCGAATGCTGCGACCACGAGGCGCGGTTCTCGAAGAAGCGCGTCATCGTCTGTTGGCGGGTGTCGAGGTCGATGCAAGCGACCTTGTGTCCGGATTTCAGCAGCGCCACGGCGATGTGGATCGACAGCGTCGATTTGCCGGCTCCCCCCTTTTCGTTGCCGACGACGATGACGTGGGCGCTGCGCAGGTCGGGGCTTTCGGTTTCGAAGTCCATGTGGCCGCGATTCGGGAGGAAGAGACGATGAGACATAGAAGCTTTGCGCGCGGCGGGCAAACGCCGTAACCCCCTCATCCGCCCTGTTTTTCGCCTGCCGCAGCGTAAGCGGGGTCAGCCGGGCTCGGCATGGCCGATGATGCGCGCGATCTGCGGAAATTCCGCGCGCACCGCCCGCTCCAACCGATCGACCTCGTCATGGACGGCCTCGACCGTGGCGTTGGGGTCGGCGCGGCAATGGAATACGCCATAATATCCGGCGTCGGAGGCGCGCACGCGCACGTGATGCACGTCGCACAACAGCGGCGACCCGCGCGCCTCGCGTTGCAGGCGCTCGGCGACCGCGTCGGTGAGCGCCGGCTCGGCGTCGCGGCCCGGCAGTTCCCGCGTCTCCATCGGCTCGATATGGGTGTCGACCTCGACGCCGTCGCCGCATTCGGCGGCGATCGCCTGTTCGAGCCGGCTCGCCACCTCGTGGGCGGCGCCGAGCGGCGTGCGGCCGTCGACTTCGAGGTCGAGCGACACCGTAACGCGCTCGCCGACGCGCTGGATCGTCACGTGATGCACGAACAGCCGCCGCCGCGCCGCGATCAGCAGCACGCGCTCAAGCAGCGTCTCGTCGTCAAGCGCTCGCGGATTGGCGGCGATGGTCAGCTTGAGCCGCGGCCAGCGCTGGGCGATGAGGGCGGCGGCGCGCTGCTTGATTGCCGCCCCGCTTTCCAGCGACTGCGTGCGCGAGACGAACAGGCCGAGTTCGCCGACCGCCCCCGCGCCGCTGCGGCGCAGCCTGAGATAATCGACGCCGACGACGCCGCCGACCTCGCCGAGCGCTGCGCGCACGTCGTTGGCGAGCCCCTCCGGCGCCGCGTCGACGAGGGCTTCGACCGTGCGCTTGCCGAGGCGGAAGCCGGAGAAGGCGATGAAAACAGCCACCCCGATGGCGGCGAGCGCATCGCCCGCCGGCAGGCCCGCCCGCGTCGCCGCCAACCCGACGAGCACCAGCGCGGAGGCGACGAGATCGCTGGCATAGTGCAGCGCGTCGGCGGCGATGGCGTCGCTGCCGGTGGCGGCGGCCACCCGGCTCAGCGCGCGCCAGCGCACGATGTCGATGACGATCGAGGCAAGCACGACGAGGAAGGCGAAAGCGCCGGCCTCGATCTCGCCCGGCGCGCCGATGCGCCGCAGCGCCAGCGCCGCGACGCCGATGGAGAGCGCGAAAAGGAAGGCGGTCTGCGCCAGCGCCGCGATCGCCTCGACCTTGGCGTGGCCGAACGGATGGCCTTCGTCGGCGGGCTTATCGGCGATGCGCACGGCGAAATAGGTCAGCCCGCTGGCGGCGATGTCGAGGGCGTTGTGGACGCCCTCCGAAAGCAGCGCGAGCGAGCCCGACAGGACGCCGGCGGCGACCTTGAGCAGCGCCAGGCCGGTGCTGGCGGCCACCGACATCAGCGCCGCGCGCCGCTTGAGCCTGCCCTCGTCCATCATAGCCCCCGTGCGCGCCGGGCTTTATAAGGGCTGGAGGGCAAAGCCAACAGGCCCGGGAGTTTCGCATGCGCTACTTGCATACCATGATCCGCGTCACCGACCTCGACGCCTCGCTCGCCTTTTTCATTGGTAAAATGGGGTTTATCGAGACACGCCGTCACGTCGACGAAAAGGCCCGTTTCACGCTGGTGTTCCTGGCCGCGCCGCAGGACGAGGCGGCGGCGCGCGAGCACAAAGCGCCGCTCATCGAGCTGACCTATAACTGGGACCCGGAAGTCTATGGCGGCGGCCGCAATTTCGGCCATCTCGCCTATGAGGTGGACGACATCTACGCCTATTGCGCCAAGCTTCAGGGCGCGGGAATCCTCATCAACCGGCCGCCGCGCGACGGCCGCATGGCGTTCATCCGCACGCCCGACAACATCTCCATCGAGCTTTTGCAGAAGGGCGAAGCGCTGCCGCGGGCGGAGCCGTGGGCGTCGATGCCGAACACCGGGGTGTGGTGATCGGGCTGTTGACGAGGGGGCTTAGAACCAAGTAGGGAGGCGCGTCGGCTGCGAGGCCGGCGCGGCTCGTTCGCAAGACGCAGCGGCGACGGGTGGCCATCGTCGGATAGACCGAGGCGGATGGCGGGGGTAGATTGCGTAGGGCGCGAGCCCGAACAGATGCCGCAATAGCTCAGCTGGTAGAGCACATCATTCGTAATGATGGGGTCGGGGGTTCGATTCCCTCTTGCGGCACCAATAAAATCAAGCGCTTACGTGAGATTTTTGAGGGCGATTTGATTAACCCGGCGGGCTAGCATGAGGGTGCTGGCGGCAATTGCGGCTGTTCCGCAAAGGGTCGAAGCGGACATCGCAAGTGACCGGCGGCTGGGTGCCATGCGCCAGATTTGAACCACTCTAGTGAGCCGTGTGAAGCGGACGCCAAAGTTGACCGCCGAAAGCAAACCGTCGTGGGAGGGAATTCAGAGGCTTGTGGTCCTTGACCCCGTGCCGATCGGTGTCGGGACCCCACGCCGATACATAAGAATGCGCGTCGATGAACTCTCGATGGGAGGGGGATCAGGCAACCCGCAGGCGGACGACAGCGAAAGCGTCGAGTTCGATCTCGCCGCCGTCGAAGGCCTGCTCAAGCCGATCAAAAGCGTCGGCCCCTCGCGAGGCTGCGCCAAAACTCCGCGCGTCGAGCCGCGCGAGGCGCCCGGTGATTGGGACCCCCAGTTTCACCTGCCTGACTTCTCGCGTGAGATTGGCGAGCCAGAGTTCCTGTGCGACCGCGAAAGCCTGCGCCTCGCGCGGCGCCGAGATCTCGAGCGCGCGCATCGGCTGGCCCTTCAGCCGCGCCAAGCCGCGCACGACGTGATAAACGGGGAAGAAGCCGCCGTCGCCGTCGAAGCCGGGCTGCGGGTAATCGGCCGGCGTGCGCAAGAGGCCGAACGGTCCGACCGCGCCTCCAAGCGCGATTTCGCCCGCCCCGCCGCGCGCGAAATGCGCGAAATAGGCAAGGTTCCAGGCTGCGCCGAGAAGTCCGCGCTGACGGGGATCGTTGCGGTTCATCGCCTGACGGATGTTGCCGGGATTGGGCGCCGTGGCTTGCCCATAGGGATTGTCGCGCATGCCGATGGCGCTGGGGCCGACCGCGTAAGGCTTGCCGGCGACGATGGCGCGCGCGCTGCGGGCGATATGGGGCAGCGATTCCAGACCCTCCGCCACGGACCGGTCGTCGCCCGCATGGACCAGCGCCGAGGTCGTGAAGCTGACGAAGTCGAGTTCGGCGAGCGGCGGCCGCTTGCGGTTCAGTTCGGTGAAGTAGCTGAACATGCCGCCGCCCAGTCTGGCGCCGGGAAAGGCGCGGCGCGCGGCGCGATAGAGTTCAACCGCCGGCGGGCATGGCGGCCACGCGCTGCCCGGCAGCGTGCATTTGAGATCGGGCGCTGGCGAGACCAGCACGACAGGGAACGGCGACCCGAGAGCCCTGACCATCTCGCCGAGCGCGGCGACCTCGGCCTCGAACCCTTCGACCTCTGCGACAACCGCCTCCAGCCACGGCGCAGCGCCGAGCGCCGTTGCGACTTCGACCGCACGGGCCAGCGTGTCGCGGCCGTGGCCGCGGCGCGGATCGTGGTGACAAATGAGGTGCGAGGCGCCGACCCCGCGCAGCGCTTCAAGCTGCGTCAGCGCGGCCGTCGCGTCCTCCGGGTCGAGGCCGAGCCCGAGCGCCGGGACGCTTCCTTGCGTCTCGCCGAGACGAACCTGGATGGTCCCGCTGGCGCCGGCGCGAGCCGGCGGCGCGCCTGAAACCTTCAACGTCACGGATTGATCGAGCGTCTCGCCCTGCGGGAGCGTGTAGGGCCAGGGCAACGCGAGCGGGCGCACATAGGTCTTGTAGGAGGCGTCGGTCCAGTTGCGCTGATCCTCCATCTCGAACGTGTCGCCCTCCATCCGGCATTCGACATCGGCCCCTTGCGTGAACTCATGGCGGATCGCGCGCAGGTTCATCATCGGCTGGACGGGATCGATCAGATCGGGAAAGGCGGTATCGACGATCTTGCCTGTGGTGTCGGTGACGCGCGCGGGCCGACCCGCGACGCCCTCGATGGGGTGCAGCACGACGAAGCCGGTGCGGTTGGTGAGGAAGGCGGTGACGGCGCGCCCGCGCGCGGCAAAGCGCAGCGTTCCGTCGGCGCGCCCGACGATTTCTGCGCTGTAGGCGAATTCCTGCGTCGCGTCCTTCGCCACCGCGTCGTAGGAGACCCGGAAGCTCTCCGCCATCTCCTCGACGCTGAGATTGCGGATGATGGGGTTGTAGGTGCCCCAATTCTTGTCGCGGACGATATAAGAGATCGCGCGGATCATTTCGGCGCCGTGGTAGCGGACATAGCGCAGATTGCCGGCCTCCAATTCCGCGCTCAGCGCGCCCGCGCGCAGCAACCTGGGCGCGGCGACCGGCTCGTCGGTCCCATAGAGGACAACGGCTTGCGATGGCGTTCCAGACATGCGCTGCTCCCGTTCCTTTTTTTAGCGTCGCGCGCGCGGACTGAGCAGGCGCTCGGCCAGCACCGCCGCGATGATGATCCCCCCAATCGCCGAGCCCTGCCAGAACGGCGAGACGCCCAGCAGGTTGAGCCCGTTGCGGATCATCACCATGATGAAGACGCCGATCAGCGTGCCGATGATGGTCCCGCGACCGCCATAGAGGCTGGCCCCGCCGATCACCACGGCCGCGATGGCGTCAAGCTCCAAGCCCGTTCCCGCCAGCGGATCGATGGAGAGAATCTGCGCCGACATCAGGGTCGCTGCGACCGCCGACGCGGCGCCGGCGACAACATAGGGCAGCACGCTGTAGAACAGGACGTCGAGCCCCGCGGTGCGCGCCGCTTCCCGGTTGGAGCCGACGGCGTAAATGGTGCGGCCGCCCTTGGTGTAAGTGAGATAGGCCCAGGCCAGAGCGTAAAGCGCGAGCAGCGTCAGCACATTGGTCTGCACGCCAAACACCGTGGTGTAGACGAGATCGTTGAGGCCGGCGGGTATGTCGGAGATCGAGGTCTGCCCGGAAAATATATAGGCGAGACTGCGCCCGATCGCCATCACGCCGAGCGTGATGACGAAGGCGGCGAGATCAAAAAAAGCGATCAGGAAGCCGGAGAACAGGCCAATGGCCGCCCCCGAAAGCACGGCCAGCGCCACGGCGATGGGAATGGGGAAGTGATGCAGGCAAAGGCCGAGAATAACGCCGGTAAGACCGACAACCGAACCGACGGACAGGTCGATGCCGCCGATCAAGATCACGAAGGTCATGCCAATGGCGACGATGCCGATGGAGACGGATTGATCGAGCAGGTTCAGGAGATTGTTGGTCTTGAGGAAATAGGGCGACATCAGCGAGAGCGCGATGGCGATTGCAAACGCGAGCCCCAGCATCCGCAGTTCGAGCGGCGCCGATCTGAGGCCCCAGGCTCGACGCGACGGGGGTCGATTGGAAGCGGAGAGTGGGGTCTGGCTCATCGTAATCTCATACCGTCCCGCGAAAACGCTCGACGATCGTGGCTCGCAACTCCGCCGGCGAGGGCGCGGGGCGGCCCGGTCCCAGGACGAGGCCGATCGATCCCAGATCATGACCGCGGTGACTTTTCACGTCGACGAGCAGGGTGCGCAGGCCGCTGTCGGCGTCGAGCACGAAATCGGCGGAGCGCGCGCGCAGCGCCGCCGCGATCGGGGTTTCCTCGAAGCGCGGCGTGGCGCCCGCCTTCAGCGCCGGATCGGCGTTCGGGTTTGCCGTGGCCGCGTTGAGGCAAAAAACGCGGTCCTCGTCGAGAAGGGCCCAGAACGCCGATCCGTCGTGCTCGCTCGCGAGTTCCAGAAGGACGCGGCGGTTGCGCTCCATCGAACTGCGCGGCGCCGCCAGTAGCGTGAGCTTTTCCTCGTCGAGCACGGCGCTTGGCGCTTCGGCGAACGAGACGCCGTCGCTCATCACCACGACACGGTCGGCCAGACCCAGCAACTCCTCGAACTCGGAGGAGATGACCAGGATCGCCGTCCCGGCCGCCGCGATCTCCCGCAGCACCGCATAGATCGAGGCGCGCGTGCCGATGTCGACGCCCTTCGTCGGCTCGTCGAGGATCAGCACCTTCGGCTCAAGCAACAGCCATCGCGCGATGATGATCTTCTGCTGCATGCCGCCGGAAAAGTTGAGCAGACTTGAATCTGCAAGCCGGTCGCGCGGCAGTTCGAGCCGCGCCATCAGTTCGTCGATCTTGCGGTTGAGCTTGGAATAGCCGAGGCCAAAGCCGCGATGGGCGCCGAGATGCCCAAGCAGCAGATTCTCGCGCACGGAGAGATCCGGCACGATGGACTGCCGCCGTCGGTCCTCGGCGACGAAGCCAAATCCGGCGCGGATGGCCTCGGCGGGGCCGCGCGGTGAAAACGGCCTGCCCTCAAGTTTGACCACGCCGCTCGCCCGCGCGCGCAAGCCGAACAAGGTCTCCACGGTTTCCGAGCGACCGGCGCCGACCAATCCGCCGAGCCCCAGAATTTCGCCGCGATACAGATTGAAGGAAACATCGCGGACGGCGGGCGGCGCGACGAGGTTGGCCACCGACAGCACGGGCTCGCCTCGCGCGGCCGCCCCGCCGACGCCGGGCGCGTAGATCGTTCCGAGGTCGCGCCCGACCATCAGGCGCACAAGCTCCGTCTGGTTGAGGCTCGCGGTCGGGCGCGAGGCGGCGACCGTTCGCCCCTCGCGCATGACCGTGATTTCGTCGGAAATCGCAAACACTTCCTCCAGCCGGTGCGATACAAACACGATCGCGCACTGGGCCGCTTCGAGGCGCGAAATCACGTCGAACAGGCGCTCGACTTCGCTAGGGCTCAGCGAGGCTGTCGGCTCGTCGAAGATGATCAAATTGGCGTTGAGCGCCAGCGCCTTGGCGATCTCGACGAGTTGGCGCTGCGCCGCCGAAAGATCGCGCGCCTCCGCGTCGAGCGCCAGCGAATGTTCCTGGCCGAGGTCGGCGAGGATTTCGCTGGCGCGAAGGCGCATCGCGGCGCGCGACAAGCGCCCCGGCTTTCTGAGTTCGGGCAGGAAGATGTTCTCCAGCACCGAGAGATCGGGCGCCAGGCTGGTCTCCTGCATGACGATCGCTATGCCGGCGTCGAGCGCCTCGCGCGGCGAGCGCACGTCGAGCGGCCTGCCGCGATAGCGGATATCGCCGCTATCGCGGCGAATATGCCCGGAGATGACGCGCGACAAGGTCGACTTGCCGGCGCCGTTGGCGCCTAGCAGCGCGTGGGTCGCTCCGGCGCGCAGGCGGACGCTCGCGCCCGCCAGGGCGCGAGTCTGCGCGAAATTCTTGGAGATTTCGCGCGCCTCCAGCAGAATGGACCCCGCTTCGCTCATCGCTCTCCCCGGTTGGGCCGGCGCGTGAGGCGCGCCGGCCCGCGTTTATCACTTCAGTTCGTTGGCGAACACCGTTTGCTTGATGGTCGGCAGAATCTGATCGATGTTCTTGCTGGTGGCGACGACGATGGGCACCAGGATTTGCTTTTCCGGCGTGCCGCCCTTCAGCGCGGTCACCAGCGCCTCGCCGGATTTCTCGCCCATCAGATAGGGCTGCTGCATCCCCGAGGCGACGATTTCGCCCTTCTTCAGGAGATCGACGAACTCCGGGATGCCGTCGAAGGCCGCCACCAGCAAGGTGCCATCGCGATGCGCCGCCTTGATCGCGCGCAAGGCGCCGAGCGTCGGCTGGTCGGTCTGGATGAACATGCCGCGCATGTTCGGGTTGGCGGTCAGCATGTCCTGCGTGAACTTGAAGGTCTCGTCGGCGGTATAGGACTGCATCTGTTGCAGGCCGGCTTCCTTCGTGATGCCCGCCTCCTTCATCGCTTCGCGGAACCCGGCGGTTCTCGCCTGGCCGTTCTTGCGCGCCTGCGAAATCGTGACGAGGCCGATGGAGCCGTCGGTCCAACCCTTCTCTTTCAGCGCCGCTGCGAGCGCGACGCCGACGCCGTGCGCGCCTTGCTTGTTGTCAGAGATGATGAACGAGACATATTCGCCGCTATTTGTGCCGATGTCGGCGACCACGGCAGGGATCTTGGCGCGCGCCGCGAGCGCAAGCACGCTCGGCGCGGTGGAACTATCGGTAGGAGAGATCGCGATGCCGGCGACGCCGCGGGCGATTGCGTCCTGCGCGTTCTTGAGCTGGGTCTGGGCGCTGTTGTGAGAATCGAGCGCGGTATATGAATAGCCCTCCTTCTTCGCTTCGGCCTCGATGCCTTTCGAGAGATAGCGCCAGAAGGGCAGGTCGAGACCTGGAGTCAGGTAGACGATCTCCTTGGTGGCGGCGTGTGCGGGCCCCGCGAACGATAGGCCTGCGGCGACGGCGAGCGCCGCGACGGCGGATATGAGATGGCGACGATTCATGATTTACTCCTCCCTGGCGCCGGACATCCGGCGGTGAAGTGCGGCCGCGTTCTCTGAGCGGCTCTCCTCGCGAACAGCTACCCTGTCTTCTTTTCGCATGGCCTCTCGGCCAAAATCTCGAAAGTGGTCGCGTATATGCGCTCGATATGACGACCGAACGCCTCTGTCACGGCATCTGGATCTCCCGCGCGCAGAGCCTCGTAGATTGCGACATGATCGCGATAGCTTCTCTCGATGGCGCCCGGCTGCGAGACGGCCACGCGCCGGTGATCGAGCATGAAGGTGTAGAGGTCGGTCACGAAATCCGCCAGCAGCGGGTTGCCGGAGCTTCGGTAGATCGCGAGGTGGAATTCGCGGTCGCAGATCAGGAAATGCACGGGGTCGCGCATCGTATGTTTCTGGATGGCCAGTGACTGCTCCAGCCGCGTCAGCGTCCCCTCGTCGATACGCAAGGCCGCTTCGGCGACCACCGCGCGCTCGACCAACCAACGCGATTTGTGAACCGATTCCAAGTCGTAACTGTTGATCGCGCTGGGGCTGGTGACTCCGATCTTCAGCGTGTCGATCTTGGCGCTGACGACGCGGGTGCGCGCGCCTTGCGCGATTTCGACGACACCCTTCGCCGCCAGGGTCTGGATCGCGCCGCGCACCGTCTCGCGGCTCACCGAGAACATCGAGGCGAGTTCGCGCTCGCTCGGCAATTCGTCGCCGATCTGAAGAATGCCGGAGACGACGAGCGAAGCCAGTTTGTCGGAAATGCGCTCGCGCACGGTGCGCCGCGCCAACTCGCTCCTGAGGTCAGGGCCTTGCGCGAACAGGCTTTGCGGCTTGGCGCGAGACGCCACGTTTCCATCCCTTCGCCGAACTCTTCTATTGGTCCAACAACCAGACCAGTGACGATAGACCCGCCGCGGGAATTGTCAAGCGCTTGCGGCCTTCAGCGCAGATTGTAGCGTCGCCGCAAGTCGTCCACCTGTTCCGCCGTCAGCGGGCGGATCGGTTGATTGCGCAGCATCAGGAAAAGTTTGGCCGTTTCCTCCAGTTCCTCGGTCGCGTATTGAGCATTGGCGAGCGAGGTCCCCGCGACGACCGGACCGTGGTTGGCGAGCAACACGGCGTGATGTTCGCCGGCCAAGTTTTCCACCGCTCGCGCGAGGGCCTCGTCGCCCGGCGGAAAATAGGGCGCTAGCGGCAGGCGGCCAACCCGCATGACGAAATAGGCGGTGAGCGGCGGCAGCGCATCGCGGGGGTCGATGTCGGCGAGCAAACTGACGGCGACAGAATGGGTGGAGTGAAGATGCACCACGGCGCGCGCGTCGCCGCGTTGGCCATACATGCAGAAATGCAAGAAGGCTTCCTTGGTCGCGGCATCGCCTCCGAGCAGAGTGCCCGTCGCGTCGAACCGCGACAGCTTGCCCGGATCGAGCTTGCCGAGCGAGGCGTTGGTCGGCGTCATCAGCCATCCGCCGTCGGATAGCCGCACGCTGATGTTGCCCGTCGAGCCGAACGTGAGGCCGCGCGAGAACAGCGACAGCCCCACTTCACAGATTTCGTCGCGCGCGCGGGTTTCCTCGTTCATCTCTGTTTCCTTCACTGCGTCATCGCCAGCGCGCGCGCGAAGAAGTCGCGGCCGCCGAAATTTCCGGATTTCAACGCCATCTGCAATTCGCCGTTCGCGCGCCCGACCGTGCGCATCAGCGGCACGCCCGGCGCGATCTCCGGGCCGAGGCGGAAGGCGGCGACGCCCAGGCGATCGACGGCCGCTCCAGCGGTCTCACCGCCCGCCACGATCAACCGTCGCACCCCGGCTTGCACCAGCCCCGCCGCGATCTCGGACAGCGCACGCTCTATCGACTGGCCTGACGCCTCGCGCCCGAAGCGGGCCTGCAAGGCGGCGACGCGCTCGGGCTCAGTGCTGGAGGCGATCAGCACCGGCCCGACGCTCAACCGCTCGCTCGCCCAGGCGAGCGCCTTGGCGACCTCCGCGTCGTCTTCGAGGAGGCGCGCGGCGTCGAGGCGCAGCGTCGGCATGTCGGCCTCGGCGACGGCGATCTGCTCCAGCGTCGCCTTCGAGCAACTCCCAGCCAAAATCGCCGCGTGTCCGCCGACGGGGTCGAGCGGCTTGGCGCTCGCCCCGCCTGCGCGCCGCAGGGCGCGGGCCAGGCCGAGCCCGAGGCCCGAGGCCCCGGTCGAGATCGGGCCGCGCGCCGCCGCTTCGCCGATCGCTTCGAGATCGCTCTCGAAGACGGCGTCAACGATGGCGACGCCGCATCCCTCGCCCTCCAGCGCCCGCAACCGCTCCAAGATCGCCTCGGCGCCTCGGGCGACGGTCGCAAGATCGACGAGCCCGACGCGCGCGCTTGATTGTCTTTGCAGGACGCGCGCCAGATTGGAGTCGCGCATGGGGTTCAGCGGATGGTCCTTCAGCGGACTTTCGTTGAGCGGAACGTCGCCGACAAAAAGATGGCCGAGATAGACCGTGCGCCCGGTCTCCGGAAACGCCGGCGTGACCAGCGCCGCGCCGCTTCCGGCGCGCGCGCGCAACGCGTCCGTGACGTGGCCAATATTGCCGGCGTCCGTGGAGTCGAATGTCGAGCAGATCTTGTACATGACATGGCGCGCGCCGCGCGCGGCGAGCCAATCGTAGGCGGCGCCGGCGGCGCCCACCGCCCGCGCGGCCTCCACCGAGCGGATCTTCAGGGCGATGACCACCGCCTCGACATCGTCCAGGGCCAGATCGGCGGCGGGCACGCCGATGGTTTGGACCGTGGAGAGGCCGTTGCGCGTCAGCGTGTTGGCGAGATCGGAGGCGCCCGTGTAATCGTCGGCCACGGCGCCGAGCAGCAGCGCCATCACGATCTCCGATAAGGCTTGAACCAGCCCAACCCGTCGCGCGTGGCGCCTCGGGGATTGTATTCGCAGCCGAGAAAGCCGTCGTAGCGGAGCCGGTCGAACTCGGCGAACAAATAGGGGTAGTTGAGTTCCTCGCCGTCGGGTTCGTTGCGCGAGGGGACGGAGGCGATTTGCACGTGGCCGATTATCGGCTGCATCGCCCGGAACGCCATCGTCACGTCGCCGTGCAGAATCTGGCGATGATAGACGTCGAACTGCAATCTGAGATTGGGCAACGCGAGTTCGGCGATGAGATCGCGCGTGTAGTCGAAATCGTTGAGGAAATAGCCGGGCATGTTGCGGGCGTTGATCGGCTCCAGCAATAAATCGACCCCGCGCGCCGCCAGCACGGGCGCCGCGTGGCGGATGGCGCGGCGATAGCTCGCCTGCGCTTCGTCGTCGGCTCGGCTGGCGTTGCCCGACATCATGTGGACGCGCTTGACGCCCGTCGCTTCGACATAGGCGAGCGCGCGATCCACGCCCGATTTGAATTCCTCGAAGCGGCCGGGCAACACGGCGATTCCCCGCTCTCCGGCGCTCCAATCGCCCGGGGGCAGGTTGAACAGAGCCTGCGTCAGGTGGTTGCGCCGCAACCGATCCGCGATCGCGGTCGGCGGATGATCGTAGGGGAAGAGAAACTCCACGGCCGAGAAGCCCTGCTCGGCCGCCGCATCGAACCGGTCCAGGAACGCGTGCTCGGTGAACATCATGGAGAGATTGGCGGCGAATTTCGGCAAGTCGTTACCTCCCGTACACACGACGGCGTTGGAACAAAGATCTGGCGGCGCTCACGCGGTGGCTCCCGTTATGAGTTCGAAGCCAACATCGATCTCGGCGGCGACCGAACGACCGCTGAGCCGGTCCACCACGGCCTGACCCGCGGCAACGCCAATCTCGAAACGTTTGGTTCCGACGGTGGTCAGGGGCTGAGGGAGGCACTGGCCCATGCCGAGCCCATTGTAACCGACGATAGCGAGATCGCTGGGCGTGCGGATGCCGCGGGCCATGCAATGAAAGACGCCGCCGATCGCCATGTCGTCATTCGAAAAGTAGACCGCGTCGCATCGCGTTGCCTTCAACGCGAGGAGGGCGGCCAGCGCATCGCGGCCTGCTTCCACCGAGGAAGGTCGCGGCGTGACGATCTCTCCCGCCAGCGGCGCCCCCGCCTCGCAAAGCGTCTGCGTGAACGCCCCGTAGCGCTTGCGGGCGCGCAGGTCCCGAGTGAGGTCGTGGCCGATGTAGCCAATCCGCCGATAGCCGCGCTTGATGAGATACGCCGCGGTTTCCGCGCCGGCCGCCTCGTGACGCATGCCGACTTGAATATCTATGGGCGCGCCGCCGAGATCCATAATTTCGACGATCGTGATCCCGGCGCCGCGCAGCATCGCGCGGGTTTCGTCGCTGTGCTCGCAGCCTGTCACGATCAGCGCCGCCGGGCGCCAGGCCAAGAGGGCGCCCACCAACTCCGACTCAACGTCCTCCCGGTAGTCGGTGACGCCTACGACGGCGCGATAGCCGTGTTTCGAGATGACCTCGTTGACGCCTCGCAGCACGTCGGGGAACACGATGTTGGTGAGCGAGGGAATAATCACGCCGACCAGGTCCGAGGTCGCCGAAGCCAGGGCGCCGGCGACGCGGTTGGGGACATAGCCCATTTTCCGGATCGCGCTTTCGACCCGACGGCGGGTGTCCGCCGCGATGGGGCCCTTCGCCCGAATGACGCGTGACACCGTGATCTCGCTAACGCCCGCCTCGCGCGCCACGTCCGCCAGCGTGAGTGCAGCCTCCCTGCGACGACCGCTCATGCGTTTCCCCTGTCGCGCCGGCGCCTATTTTCTCCGCCGCCAGACTTGACCCGTTCCAGAGCGCCGGCGCATCATAGGCGTGACAGCGCTGTCATTGCAACCACAATGACGGCGCCGCCAGTGGCGAGCGGGTATCCGTTCGCTCGAACACAGAAGAGTGCCGGGGAGGAAACTATGAAGACTCTGAATGTTTTACGTATCGGCGCCAGT
Organism: Roseiarcus sp.; assembly: GCA_035606915.1. GTDB lineage: Bacteria > Pseudomonadota > Alphaproteobacteria > Rhizobiales > Beijerinckiaceae > Roseiarcus. Next base: position 26,527 of record DATNDU010000103.1, read on the forward strand.
GTCGTCGCACTGGTGTTCGCCGCCGCCGCCGCACAGGCGGCCGACGCCTACAAGCCTGGATGCTACGCACCCGCGCCGGACAGCCACGGCCTGATCAGCTACAAGGCCAAGAGCGGCCCGTTCAAGATCGCGCTCGTCAACGGCTATGTCGGGAATGACTGGCGCATCACCACGATTCAGGCGGCCAAGGCCTGGGGCGCGCGCCCCGTTAACGCCAAGTCGCTTAGCGATTTCAAGGTGATTTCGGTTGGCAACGATTCCGCGGCGCAGATCGCTGCAATCGATAGCTATGTCGCCGCCGGCTACGACGCCGTCGTCATCGACGCCGTCAACCCCACCGCTTTCGACGCCGTGGTCAAGCGCGCCCAACGCGCGGGAACTATCTTGGTCACGTTCGACAATGTTCTCGACTCCAACAAGATCGTGCAGATCAACGAAGATCAGGTCGAGCTTGGGCGGATGAAGGCTGAGGCGGTGGTGGCCGGCATCAAGGCCGCAAAGGGATCGGTGACCGGTCAGGTTCTCGAAGTGTCGGGGCTGCCCGGCAACAGCGTCGACCGTGACAATCACTTAGGCATGCGACAGGTGCTCGAAGCCAACAAGGGCCTCAAGATCGTCCAGGTCGTCGGCAACTGGGACGCGGGCACGGCGGCCAAGGTTGTCGCCGACGCGATCGCCACCCACGGCAAATTCGACGGCGTGCTCGTGCAGGAAGGCGCCGTCGGCGCCCTGGAGGCGATGGCCAACGCCAAGCACCCGATCGTGCCGATTGGCGTCGACGCCGGCAACGGCACGCGCATGGCGATTTACAAGTATAAGTACCCCGGCGTGAGCGCCGCACAGGCGCCGGCGATGTCGGCCGTGGCGCTTGAGGCCGCGGTCGATCTGCTGCACGGCAAAGCGCTGCCGCAAAAGGTTTATCTGCCTATTCCGCACGCCAACAATGCGGATTTAGTCGAAGGCAAGGACTTCTTTCCCAATCTGCCGCCCAACTTCTACACGGCGACCGGCTATCCCGAGTGCTTCCCGGTGTTCACGCCGGCCGAACTCATGGGCCAGACGGCGAAGAACAAGTAAAACCGCACCGAGTGGGCGAAGAAACGCGGCCCGGCCGAGCGCCCGGCCAGGGAGAGGCGCCATGTCGGGTTCGCTTGTGGAGTTGTCCGCCGTCTCGAAGAACTACGGCGGCGTGCCGGCGTTGACGGATGTCGACTTCCGTTGCGAGGCCGGTATGGTTCACGCGGTGCTCGGAGAGAACGGCGCGGGCAAATCGACGCTGATGAAGCTGCTGGCCGGCGTCATCCAACCGAGTCGGGGCGCTTTGAAGGTTGATGGAAGGATCGTGTCGTTCGCTTCGCCGCGCGATGCGATCCGCGAAGGGATTGTCTGCATCTTTCAGGAGCTGTCGTTGGCGCCGCATCTGTCGGCGGGCGACAACATTGTGCTGGCGGCCCCCAGGGCCAGGTTCGGCCTGCTCACGCTGGACGCCTATGCGAAGGCCCGCGCGGCGCTCGACAGCGTTGGCGCGCGCAACATCGCGCTCGGCGCGCGCATCGGCGATCTCTCGTTGGCCGAACGCCAGTTGGTTGAGATTGCGAAGGCGCTCGTGCGCAAGCCGCGCCTGTTGATCCTCGACGAGGCGACGTCCGCGCTTTCCAAACAACTTGTCGAGGTGGTGTTTGGCGTCGTGCGCGAGTTGAGGCGACAGGGGGTCGCCATCCTGTTCATTTCCCACCGGATGCATGAGGTGGACGCGCTCGCGGACCGCATCTCGGTATTCCGCAACGGCCGCCACGTCGACACGTTCACGGCCGGCGAACGCAATCACAACGACATCGTGACGATGATGATCGGCCAATCCCTCAAGGAGTTGTTCCCACCCCGCGGCCCCGCGGCGCCCCGGGGGACGCCGCCGCGACTGGCGGTGAATGGCCTGCGTTGGAACGGGCAGTTGAACGGCGTCGATTTCGAGGTCGGCCCTGGAGAAATTATCGGGCTTGGCGGCCTGGACGGTCAGGGACAGCAGCAGGCCATGCATGCGGTGTTCGGGGTGCTCAACGGCGTCTCCGGCTCGATCACGATGGATGATCGCCCGATCGAGGGCGTTACGCCTTCACGCGCCAAGGCGTCCTCGGTAGGCCTCGCGCTGACGCCCGAGGACCGCAAGACGGAGGGGCTGGTGCTCGAAATGTCGATCTTGGACAATCTTCGGCTCGCCGCCCTCGGGCGGGCGCCGTTCGGCATCGCTGGCCGCCAGCCCGAGATCGATCGAAGGCTTGGCGCTCTCATCCAGCGAATGGCGCTGACTTACGCCGATCTGTCCGATCCCGTCGGCTCGCTTTCGGGAGGAAATCAGCAGAAGGTCGTCTTAGCCAAGTGGTTGGCGCTGTCGCCCCGTTGCCTGCTGTTGATGGACCCGACGCGCGGAATCGATGTGAAGACGAAAGCCCAGATCTACCGGCTGCTGCGTGACCTCGCCGCTGAAGGATTAGCCATCGTATTGCAATCGACGGATTACGAAGAACTCGTACACCTGTGCGATCGTGTCTATGTGTTTTATGCGGGCCGCGTGAGCCGTGTTCTCTCTGGAGACGACCTTTCGCCCGGGACGCTGCTCGCCGCGTCGATGAACATGCCGCAAGCCGCGCAGGCCGCCTCATGAAGGCATGGCTTCGCCTGCGCCTGCGCCTGCTCGCCGCGATCGCCGCCCTGGTCGTGCTGTTCGTGGCCTATGTGTCGATCCATCCGCGCGGCGCCTCGACCTATGTGCTGACCATCTGGGCCAATCAGGGAACGCTGCTGGGCTTCGCGGCCATCGCCCAGTTTTTCGCCGTGCTGGTGCGCGGCGTCGATCTGTCGGTCGGGTCGATGATCGCGCTCACCAACGTGGCGGCGAGCTTTCTTCTCGTCGGCGCGCCCGTTGCCATCGCCGCCGGGGTGGTCGCCGTCCTGCTGCTTGGCTTGTGCTGCGGCCTCATCAACGGGCTGTTCATCGTTTACGGTCGCATCCAGCCGATCATTGTCACGCTCGCCACCGGCAGCGTCTACGCGGGCCTCGCCCTGTTATTGCGCCCCACCCCCGGCGGCGCCATCAATGAAAGTCTGTCGGACGCCCTGACTTACGATATATCGGGAACGCCGACCTCGATTCTCCTGCTCGCGGGCGCGCTGCTGCTGGTCGCGATTCCGCTGCGCCGCACGCCCCTGGGGCTTGGCATGTATGCGATCGGCTCGGCCGAGGCGTCCGCCTACATGACCGGCGTGCGCGTCAACGCCATCAAGTTGACGGCCTATGCGACGGGCGGCGTGTTCGCAGCGCTTGCAGGGCTCTATGTCAGCATGGTCACGCTCACGGGGGACGCCGGCGTCGGGCCCGCCTATACGCTGAACTCGATCGCCGCAGTCGTGCTAGGCGGGGTTTCCTTGAACGGCGGCGTCGGCAGCCCGCTCGGCGCCGCGGTCGGCGCGCTGATCCTCAAAACCATCTCGTCGCTGATGTTTTTCTCAGGCGCGCCCCCGCTTGCGCAGCCCTTCTTCGAAGGGCTGATCCTGGCGATCGCCATTGGGCTCGGTTCGCTCGGGGTGTTTCGGGTTCGCAACAAGCTCGACCTGTTCAACAGATGACCAATCCGATGCCCCAGATCGAATTGCCAGAGCGCTTGGCGCGCGGGCGCCCCCCGCTTCGCCTTGACCCCTCCGTGCTGATGGTGTTGGTTGGCTGCGTCGTTTTGGTGGCCGGCGGGGCCGTTATCTATCCAGCGTTCCTCGGGCCGGCCTACCTGTTGCAACAGCTACAGATCGCCGCGTTTCTCGGCATCATCGCGACTGGCGCCATGCTGGTGATCCTCCTGGGGGAGATCGACCTTTCCATTCCCTTGACGATCACCGGCACAGCGATTGTGACCACGCAATTCGCCGGCGCCAGCCACGCGGCGGTTGCAGCGCTGGCGATTCCCATCGGCCTCGCGGCCGGGGCTCTGATCGGGTTTGTGAACGGGATCGGCGTCGCCGTATTCCGGATTCCCGGCATGGTGTGGACGCTCGCCACCAATGCGATGCTGCTGGGCGCCACTGTGTTCTACACCGGCGGGTTCAAGCCGCAAGGCGTGGTCCCAGTTCTGGCCAGCCAAGCCGCGCTCGGCCGCACCTTTGGAGTTCCGAACGCCTTCCTGGTCTGGCTGGCGGTGGCGGCGGCGACAATCTGGGCGCTCAACCGGACCGTTTACGGCGTTTATCTCTACGCGATGGGCAACTCGCAGCGCGCGCTGTTCCTGTCCGGCGCGCGGGTGCGTCGGGTGACGGTCGCGACATTCATGCTGGCCGGGCTGCTGTCGAGCCTGGGTTCTTTGCTGCTCACGGGATATGCCAACCAGGCCTATCAGGGCATGGGCGACGGCTATCTGCTGCCTGTGATCGCGGCTGTCGTGATCGGCGGCACGTCCATCCTGGGCGGTAGCGGCTCCTATCTCGGCACGTTCGCCGGCGCGATATTCATTACGCTTCTGTCTTCGATCCTGTCCGTCTTGCAGATGCCCGCCGCCGCGCGCCAGATTGTCTTCGGCGGGATCATTCTCAGCATGCTGTTGGCGCATCGGTTCCGAACACGAGGGTGAGGTCATGACGCGTGAACAGCGCACGGCGACGAAGGTCGCGGTCATCGGCCTGGGCGCGATGGGTTCAGGCATGGCCGCGTCGCTCGCTCGGGCGGCCTTCTCCGTGCGAGGCTTCGACCGGCGGCCGGAGGCGATGGCGCGCCTCGAAGAGGGGGGCGTAACGGGCGCGGCCAGCGCCGCCGAGGCCTGCGCACAGGCTGATATCGTGGTGCTGGTGGTCGTCAACGCCGACCAGACCGAGGCTGCTCTTTTCGGCGATGACGGCGTGCTTGGCGCCACGAAGCGGGGGGCGGTGATTGTTTCGAGCGCGACGATGGCGCCGGAGCGCGCGCGCGCGCTCGCCACGGCCGTTGAAGGCGCCGGGCGGCTCTACCTCGACGCGCCGATCAGCGGTGGCGCGGCCCGCGCTGCGCAGGGCGCACTCACCATCCTGGTTTCTGGTTCGCGCCAGGCTCAGTCCCTCGCCGCCCCGGCGCTAGACGCCATGGGCGCCAAGATTTACGATCTGGGAGAGGAAGCCGGAGTCGCCGCCGCCTTCAAGATGGTCAATCAGCTGCTTGCCGGCGTTCACATCGCCGTCGCCTGCGAGGCGATCGTTTTCGCCAAGAAGCTCGGGCTGGACATCGCAAAGGTGATCGAGGTCGTATCGAGTTCGGCCGGGAACTCGTGGATGTTCGAGAATCGGACGCCGCATGTGCTGGAAGGCGATTACCGGCCGCGCAGCGCGGTCAACATTTTCACGAAGGACCTTGGAATCATCGCGGACATGTCGCGGTCGGAGAAATTTCCAACTCCCATGGCTTCCCAGGCGCTTCAGATGTTCCTGATGACGGCGGCCCAAGGCATGGGCGAAGAGGATGACGCCTCGGTGGCGCGCCTCTACGCGGACATCGCCGGCGTCGAACTGCCCGCCGCGAAGCTTCAAGCGCCTGCGGACGACAAGCGCTGACGAGGCCAATCGAGGTTCCGATACGGCTCTGACCGGATTCGCCAGCGCGTCGCTTCGAAGCAAACTCGGATGGCGCCGAGAGACTCCTGGACGCCGGGCTTGAGTTTGAGGATGATCTGGGTCCGGGCGCCTCGCGAGCGGGCGCCGGCGTTGCCGCGCCGATTCCTCCCCGCGTGCACGGGGAGGGAGGCAGCCGGTCATTTGTTAAGGCTCTTATATCGTTATTTGTTGATAAGGCCCGAGTCCGATGGCGCCGAGGATCATCTGGGCCGACGTGGCGTCTTGCCCCAGCGCCTCCAAAGTTCGGCGCCAGTCGAGATCAGATATTGGACGAATACGAGGACGGCGCCGACCGAAACGCTCTGTGTGCGGGGTTTAAGCACAGGAACACGTTAAGTCCGCGCGCGTCCCGCGCAGCCCGCGAGACGCGGTTGACGGAGCCGAAGATTTCGCGCGTACACGAAACGTCCACGGCATCGAACGTTCCCGAAGGGACCGTCCTACGTCGCGCAATGGAATATCGGCTTAGGACAGAGAAGGTGCGTACAAAATCGACGGCGAAGGTCTGCATCGCCCGCGACACCGGCCCTCGCTTGTGCGAAAACCCAAGGCGGGTCCGCGGACGCTGACGCAATTTCGTCATTGGCTGACAATTTCGCTTTGATTGGCGATTCCACATTTTCCCCAATGCGCACTGTCGCTTTCAGTCGCTTGTCTTTTGTGGCCCTTCGCTGCAGCGTCAAATCAGCATCGGCGGAGATTTCCGCCGACGCTATGCGAGCTCAAGCCGGTCAGCTTGACTCCAACAACCGCCGCTCGGTGAGCCAGACGTTCTCGTAAGTAAACGGGCGTCGCCGCGCGGAGACCACGCCTTCCTCGTTCAGGATCGAGGCGATCTGCCTGTCCATCAAACCCTGGCTATTGAGTTGCGTGATGCAGCTCCGAAGGCCTTCGAGATCGGCGTAGTCGTCGTTGTAGCTGTGAACCCGCCGTCACAATCGATGTTCGCTCACGGCGCCTGTCTGCCAGACGATCTTGACCGACGCCTCGCCACGTGCTCGCTTCTGATCGAGCAGCACCTCCTGGATGATGAAGCGCAGGATGCGGCTGCGCTCCTCAGGCCGCGTCGGGGGGATGTCCCGAGCCGCGTTGAAATTCGCCCGGGCGGCGTTGCTGCTTGAAGAGGCTATGCAGCGATAGCGTTCTCGTCAAGCTTGGCGTTGGCGTGTTTGGCCCGATGCGCCGACAGCGCGGCTCGCAGGGCCGGCAGTTGCTTATGAGATTCGAGCCTGCGGAAGCCTTTGGCGGCCTCGCACGTGGCGGCGCTGGTCCAACGCAGAGCCATCGAGGCGTCCTGCCAGTATTTGACGTTGCGACAGACCTGCCGGATGGTCCCGTTCATGTTTTCGATGATGTTCGTGCAAGCCAGTGACCGGCGCAATTCGAGAGGCAGACCGAGGCGGGTGACGGTGAGGATTTCATCCAGACCTTCCAGAATGCTGGCCGACACGCCGGGGGCTTGGCGCTGCAGGCGACGGGCGAGATTGACGACCAGCTTCTCGGCCTTGTCGGCGTCGTACATTTCCCAGGCTTGCCGCAGCGTCTTGCGCACGCTGGCGTGCAGGGGCCTGGGCAAGCGCTCGATGATGTTGCGCGCCTTGTGGACCTGGCAGCGCTGGATCGGCGAGCGACGACCGAACGTGTTGCGGACCGCCTTCGCCAACGCCTTGGAGCCGTCGATGACGAACAGGCGGCAGACCGCTGGATCGAGGCCGCGCCGCACCAGATTGTCGAGCAAAGCCTGGCAGACGGTGGCAGCGTCTCTACCGCGATGCACACATTCTTTACTACCGGTGGCACTCGCGTGTACGGTGGTCCAGAAGCGTAGCGTGTACGGTGGTTCAGAAGCGTAGCGTGTACGGTGGTTCAGAAGCGTAGACAGAAGCTCACAAAGATGAACGAAATATGGGGAGAGTTAGCCAGCGTGCCGATCCTGCAGCTCACCGACGTCTCCAAGAACTTCGGCGCGATCCGGGCATTGCACGAGGTAAGCCTGATTTTGGAGCCGGGTGAGGTGCTTGGCTTGATGGGCGACAACGGCGCCGGAAAGTCAACCCTGGTCAAGATTATCGCCGGCAATTTCCTGCCGACCAGCGGGAAGATCGTGCTCGATGGCGAGTCGGTGCATTTCCACAAACCCATCGAAGCGCGTCAGAAAGGCATCGAAATCGTCTATCAGGATCTCGCGCTTTGTGACAATCTGACCGCCGCGGCCAATGTCTTTCTCGGCCGCGAGGTGTGCGCGCGCGTGGGCCCATTCAGCTTCCTGAGCTATCGCGCCATGTATCAGCGCGCGGGCGGGCTGTTCGCCGAGCTCAAGAGCGAGACCCGCCCGCGCGACATGGTGCGGCGCATGTCCGGCGGCCAGCGGCAGGCGGTCGCCATCGCGCGCACCCGCTTGTCTAATAGCAAGATCGTGCTGCTGGATGAGCCCACGGCGTCGATTTCGGTGCGGCAGGTGGTCGAGGTGCTGGACCTGATCCGCCGTCTGCGCGACAGCGGGATCGCGGTCGTGCTGATCAGCCATCGCATGCCGGACGTGTTCGCGGTGTGCGATCGAGTATTCGTGCTGCGCCGCGGCAGGAAGGTGGCGGAAAAGCCGATCGGGCAGAGCAGCCCGGAAGAGGTCACTGGCCTGATCACCGGGGCGATCCATGCCGCCTGACGCAGCAGCCACACGAGGGGTGGCCGTCGAAGACGTACTGGGCCATCGCCAGAGCGGCGCGTTCGGAACGCTTTTCGGCAGCCAGGCGTTCTGGGTGACGGTGGCGCTGGCGGCGCTCGTGGCCGGGGTGTCGTGGCTGCAGCCGCAGGCCTTCGCCTCGGTCAACAATTTCTACGACATCACCCGCAATTTCAGCTTCATCGGCATCATGGCAGTGGGTATGACGGCGGTGCTCATCACCGGCGGCATCGACCTGTCGGTCGGTTCCGTCATGGGCGCTGTGGCGGTCGTCGCCGGCACCATTATGCACGCCGGGCTGGCGTGGCCCTTGGCTGTGCTGGGCGGTCTGGCGGCCGGCTTCGCGTTCGGGCTGATCAACGGAGTGCTGGTCGCCTATTTTGGGCTGTCGTCGTTCGTGGTGACCTTGGGCATGCTGGCGATCGGCCGCTCATTCGCGGTGGTGCTGAGCCGCAACAAAATGATCTACGAGTTTGGTCCGCATTCCGACGCGTTCTTCAACTTCGGCGGCGGCGCGTGGCTGGGACTAGCAACGTCGGTTTGGTTCCTGATGGCGCTGGCGGCAATGTTCGGCCTGGCGCTACGTGTCACCGTCTGGGGACGCCACCTGTTCGCAGTCGGCGGGAACGAGAACGCGGCACGGGTGACCGGCGTGCCGGTCGATCGAATCAAGGTCCAGGTATTCGTGTTCTCCGGCCTATGCGCCGCGATCGCCGGGTTGCTCAGCTTGGCCTGGCAGGGCTCCGCGATCAACGGGCTGGGTGGGGGTTACGAGCTGCGGGTGATCGCGGCCGCCGTTATCGGCGGCGCCAACCTGCTGGGCGGCGAGGGCGGCGCGTATGGCGCCATCGTCGGCGCCGCGCTGATCGAGGTGATCCGCAACGGCCTGCTGATGGCCGGTGTGGATTCCAACTGGCAGGGCATGTTCGTCGGCTCCTTCATCATTCTCGCTGTGGTGCTGGAGCGGATTCGCAGGCCGCGCCGCGAGTAGTTTGGCAGCAACGAAGGGAAGACAAATGACAAGGACTGTTCTGGCGGCCGTCGCGCTGCTCGCGGCGGCGGTAGCCTCGGGTGTTGTGGCGCCTGCGCCCGCGCGGGCGAAACCATACGTGTTCGCGCTGGTGCCCAAAGCCACTAACAATCCATTTTACGACCAGGCGCGCGACGGCTGCAAGAAGGCCGAGGCGGAAAGCAAGGGCGCCTTCCAGTGCCTATACATTGGCCCCAGCGAGCATGGCGGCGGCGACGAGCAAGTGCAGATCGTCGAAGATCTGGTCGCCAAGCATGTGGACGGCATCGCCGTCTCGCCGGCCAACGCGGCGGCCATGGCGCGCGCGCTGGAGGTGGCCAAGAAGGCCGGCATCCCGGTACTTACCTGGGATAGTGACGTGCTGCCGAAGGACCACGACCTGCGCATCGCCTATATCGGCACCCACAACTACGACATCGGCGTCGATCTGGCCAAACGGGTGCTGGAGCTGAAGCCGAAGGGCGGCACGATCTGCATTCAGACCGGCGGGGCCGCGGCCGAGAACCTCAACGAGCGGACGCAGGGAATCCGCGACACCCTGTCCGGCCAGAAGAGCAGCGAGGCGCCCGGCGTGCGGCTGACCGGCCAGAACGGCTGGACCGAGGTGGACGGCTGCCCGCTGTACACCAACGACGACTTTCCGCTGGCGCTGCAGCAGATGCAGGACATCCTCAACAAGTATCCGAAGCTGGATGCGTTCGTGCCGAATGCAGGTTTTCCGCAGTTCGGCGGCGCGCTAGCGTACAAGCGCGTGGTGCAGAAGATCAAGTCGCGGCTGCAGGACGGCTCGCTGGCGCTGGTGATCGGTGACTCGCTGCCGATGCAGGTCGAACTGATGAAGCAGGGCCTTTCGGACGGCCAGGTCGGCCAGAAACCCTATGACATGGGCTATGACGTGATGGGGGCTTTCTACGCAATGAAGCAGGGCAAGCCGGCGCCGAAAGATCCGACCTACACTGGCCTGACCGACTGCACGCCGAAGAACGCCGACACCTGCCTGGGCGGGAGCAACTGAGCGGCGGCGCTGACGAGTTGGCGGGGAGCAGTCTCCGCCAGCATTTTTCAGGGAGAATCAACATGAAGAGGACGCGACCGCATTTGCCTGGCGAGTACGATGAGCTTGCGCATGATAGCGGCGATGGCGACTTTGGCGGGTTTCCCGGCGTCGACGAGCTGGCGGTGGA
>DATNDU010000111.1:0-30204 GCA_035606915.1 Roseiarcus sp.
CGGCGGCGGCGCTGTGGCGCATCGCGCCGCAGGAGCGCTTCGCCCGCGCCGTCGCCGGTCGGTTGCGCTATGCGCGCGCCGCGAGCGAGCGCATGGACGCGGCTGCGGCGCTGGCGGGTATGCCGACGGCCGAGGTCGACGAGGCGCTCAACGAGGCGCTCGACGACCGCGACGCGCTGGTGCGACACCACGCGGCGCGCGCGCTGCTCGCCCTCCACGGCGTCGAGGTCGACGCCCGCGCCACCCATTATATGGCCTACCGGGTAATGGCTTGTGAGGCGGCGCGGCGCCAGGAGGGGTTGCGCGACATCGCCACCGCGCTCGCCGAGCGGCCGCTGCGCCGCATGCAATCGCATCAGGATTTGCCGGGAGCGCCCATATAGACGCCGGAGTTGGGCTCGACCCAGGCCAGTTGGTCGCGCACCTCGCGCACGCCGGGGATGTTCTCGACCAGCACGCGCAGGCCCGGGCGCACGGCTTCCTCGGAAATCGTGCCGTAAAGCGTCACCACGCCGTTCTCGACCGCGACGCGCGTCGAGGCGACCGGGGCCCAGATCTCGCGCTCCAACGCCGCCTCGATGTCGGCCTGGATCGCGGCGTCGGAACGCTCGACGGGCTCCTGCGGCAGGGCGTGGATGAGCGCGCGCACGAGATCGGAGCGCGAGAGGACGCCAACCGGCGCGCCGCCCTCGACGACCAGCAGCCGCCGCACTTTCTTCTCCAGCATCAGGTCGATCGCGGCGCTGATGTCCTCCTGGGCGTCGATGGCGATGACGTCGCGGGTCATGATCTCGTCGACGCGCCGGCCGTGACTGCGGGCGTATTCGTGCGCGGCGCGGCCGCCGCCGACGAGGAATTCGAGCCAGCGCGGGCGCTTCTTCTGCGCCCCGAACTCGGCCCGCCGCATCAGGTCGCCTTCGCTCAGCACGCCTACGGGAGCGCCGGCGGCGTCGTTGACGATCAGCGCGCTGATCTTGTGCGAAACCATGAGGCTCAGCGCCTCCCACAGCGAGGCGCCCTCGGCGATGCCGATCACGTTGGCGGTCATGACGTCTTTCACGCGCATCGGGATATCCTTGTCTTGCGGACCAGTTCGCATGCCGGCGGGCGCTGCGCCTTGACGCTTCGCAAACCTTTGCCTTTGCGAAGCGCTGGCGGCAAGGTTGCGGCGGAGAGGAAACGTCGAAGTCGCAGATTTCGCAAGGGCTGCGTCACGCTATACAGGGCGCGCCACCGGATCGGGTGGTGAACTGAGGCCGGTCATGAGCGAAAATCCGATCGTCGTCGAAGCGACCCGCGGCGGCCGCGTGGAATCCGCCCATCGCGGCGCCGGGGCGGTGGTCGATGGCGACGGCGCCCTGGTGTTTGCGTTCGGCGACATCGAGCGGCCGGTGTTCCCGCGCTCGGCGGTGAAGGCGATGCAGGCGCTGGCGCTGATCGAGAGCGGCGCGGCGGATCGCTTTGGGCTGACGGCGCAGGAGCTTGCGCTCGCCTGCGCCTCCCATTCCGGCGAGGCCGGGCATGTGGCGGGCGCGGCGGCGATGCTGGCCAAGGCGGGCTTGGGCGAGGATGCGCTCGCCTGCGGCGCGCATTGGCCGCTCAGCGCCGAGGCGACACGGGCGCTGGCGCGCCAGGGCCGCGAGCCGACGCCGCTGCACAACAATTGCTCGGGCAAACATGCCGGCTTCCTGTGCGTCGCCTGCGCGCTCGGCGCGCCGAGCGAAGGCTACGAGGCGCCCGGCCATGTTGTGCAGCGCGAGGTCAAGGCGGCGCTGGAAAGCGTGTGCGGCGAAAAGCTCGACGAGACGCGGCGCGGGCTCGACGGCTGCTCGATCCCGACCTACGCCATCTCGCTGCAAGCTCTGGCGCGCGGCTTTGCCCGCATGGCGACGGGGCGGGGGCTCGCCGTCCAGCGCGCCGCCGCCGCGCGGCGGCTGTTGGCGGCGATCTCGGCGCACCCGTTCCTCGTCGCCGGGACGGGCCGCTTCGACACCCGCGCGATGCACCTGCTCGGCGGCGCAGCGATCACCAAGACGGGCGCCGAGGGCGTGTTCTGCGCGGCGCTGCCGCAACTCGGCCTCGGTCTCGCGGTCAAGGCCGACGATGGCGCGGGGCGGGCGGCGGAGGTGATGATCGCGGCGCTGATCTCGCGCTTCATCGAGACGCCAGAGGGCTTTGCGGCGCTGACGCGGCCGAAGCTTGCCAACTGGCGCGGCGCCGAGGTCGGCGAAATCCGCCCGGCGGGCCTGCTGGCAGGGTGAGCAGATCCGGGGACAGCATACGCATTGCGCGATTTCGGTTGATTTGGCGCGTCGCGGCGGGCCTGCAATCGAGGCGGCGCCGCCGCGAGAACAGTGACGGGGAGCACCGGGCAAGGCGATGCGGGGCCGGTTATCGGGCAATAGGCATCATGTCGCCGCGATTCTCGCTTCGCCCCACGCGCCGACGAAATTTGGTCGTACCTATCTTCCATTTTCTCACGCAGTTCCTAGCTATTACAATAGGCTAGGAAAGACCGTGCGAAAGTTCGACGCGCCATCGTGTTTGGCCCGCGGTTTGATTTGCTCCCATGAGAACACGCCGTAGTGAATGCCAAAGGCGCCGCGTGTCGCTTGACTTCAGCATTATCGAGGTGTGGACAGCCTTGAGAAACACCCGGAAGCGAGAAACATCATGCTTGTAAACGTCAAGTTGATCAAAAAAGAATCCGTCGCCGAAGCGACGATGGCGTTTCATTTTTCCAAGCCGGACGGCTTCGCGTTTCGCGCTGGGCAATTCGCCGAAATCAAACTGATCGACCCGCCGGCGACGGACGCGGAGGGCAATTCTCGCCCGCTTTCCTTGGTCCACGCCCCCTACGAGCCCGACCTGGTCGTCGCGACCCGCATGCGCGACAGCGCTTTCAAGCGCGTGTTAAAGGATTTGCCGATCGGGACCGAAGTCACGCTCGATGCGCCATACGGCGACTACACGCTGCACAAGACCACTTCGACGCCGGCGGTTTTCATCATCGGCGGCATTGGCGTGACCCCGGTGCGCAGCATGATCTCGCAAGCGATGCACGACAAGACGGGCCATAAGATTACCCTTCTGCACGCCTGCCGAGCCCCCGCACAACTGCCATTCCGCAGCGACTTCGAACGTCTGGCGCGCGACAACCCGAACTTCACTTACATCGCCACCGCCTCCGACGCCGCGCCCGACGGCTGGCAAGGCGAGCGCGGGCAGGTCGACGCCGCGATGATCAAAAAGTACGTGCCGGATTTGAGCAAGCCGATCTATTACCTGTCCGGCCCCGAAGGCATGGTCAAGGCGATGCGCAAACTGTTGGTCGATCTTGACGTGAACGAAGACAATATCCGCACGGAAGAGTTTGCGGGCTACTGAGTTCAGCGCGGACAGAAGCGCCCGCAGCCCGCCAAGCACAGAAAGGCCGCGGGCCGCTCAAGACACGGGTAAGCCGCTGACAAGGCTTTCAAAACGAGAGCCTTGCCAGGAGTCGTGGCGGGCCTGCGGCGGGGACGCCGTGGGGTGAGCGAGCGGCCGGCGATTCCGTCGAACTGCGCGCCCTTGACGTCCCAGCGCGCGTCGTGCGCCCAGATCTCCAACGCCGTCGCGCCAGGTTTGAGGCGCAGGATGTGGCCGGAAAGCGAGTCCGTCACGTAGGCCGTCCCATCGGCCGCCACAGCGATGTCGTTGCACAGCGACGTCTGTGCGAACAGTTGCGACGGGGGCAAAGGCAGGCTCGCTTTCGGGGCCCCGCTGGTCAGATCGAACAGTTTTAGCGACGTGACTTCGTCGCCGCCGGGAATGACGATGCCTGCCTTGTGGAAGTCGTTGGCGGGCGCGGAGCCTTGGGGATATCCGGGGACAGCATACGCATTGCGCGATTTCGCTCGACTTACTGCGTCGCGGCGGGCTTGCGGCCGGGGCGCCGTGGGGTGAGCGAGCGGCCGAGCAGCGCCTCGGCGCGCGCCATGAACGCGGCGTCGCCGAGCGGCCGGCCGTTGGCGATCTCCGTCGGCGGCGGATCGTCGGCGCCGGCGGCGATCAGATCGGCGAAGCGTGGCGCGACGGCGAGAACGCTGGAGACGTCGACGAGTCCATCCCCGCGGCCGCGCAAATGCGCCTTGACACTGCACCATGGCCAATCCTGCGGGCGGTCGACGAGGCCGGCGCGCACCGGGTTGAGGGCGAGATAGCGCACCGCGGCCAGCCAATGCGCCTCGTCCATCGCCACCGAGCCGAAGCGGCCCTGGAACAAGTGCCCGGTGGTGCGGGCGCGGGCGTTGACGAAGGCGGTGAAGCGGCGGTGCGCTTCGCCAACCGCGCGCGAAAGGCTGGCCGCCGCGTCGGGCAAGGTCGGCGTCAGCAGCAGATGGACGTGGTTGGGCATCAGGCAATAGGCCGAGCAGACGACGCCATGCGCCTTCAGAAGTTCGGCGATGAGATCGCGGCAGAGGCCGTAGTCGGCGCGCTCCGAGAAGATCGCCATGCGCCGATTGCCGCGCTGGGTGACGTGATGGGGAACGTCGGGCAGAACGATGCGGGCGAGGCGGGCCATGCGTGGCAGCGTAGGGCGGGATAGGTTATCGCGCAATGGGTATCATGTCACCGTAATTCCCGGGTAGTCTTGCGCATGCCCAAAAATCCCCGTCGTGGCGCGCAAAGTTGCGCTCTAGTTTCCTGATATTCCTTTGCGACAATTGTAACCGGATGTAGAGTCGGCGGCGGTTGCGTAAGCGCGGAATGTCAGTGTAGGATCACGTCGCCGCGACGCTGCATGTGGCTCAGGGAGGCCGCTTCATTACTGGCGGCGCCGAGGCGGGAGGAAGCCAAATGCGCGAGGTCTGATTGGACCGTGGCGCCGATTCCTCCCGTAATTGATTTGATTGCATAGCACGAACTCGCGAGTCTCTGGGCGGCGCGAGTGTTTCTTCGCACATCGACGGCGCGGCGATCCCTCCGCGCCCTCGCTCTCGCCGCGCCGCATTCAGGCGCATGTTTCCAGTTGTGAGGGTTTGTCATGAGCGACAAGGGTGAAATCGACCGAAACGTTGACGTAACGCGCCGCAAGATGCTGCTTGGCGGCACGACCATGGCGGCGGCGTCTGTCTTGGGCGCCGCGATGCAATCGGCGCCCGCGCAGGCGCAAGCGAAGTCCTCCCCGGGCGGACAACCGAATATTCTGGTCATCATGGGTGACGACGTCGGTTGGTTCAACGTCGGCGCCTATCACCAAGGCATCATGTCGGGGAAGACCCCGAACCTCGATAAGCTCGCTTCCGAGGGCGTCCGCTTTACCGACTATTACGCGGAGGCGAGTTGCACCGCCGGCCGCGCCAATTTCATCACCGGGCAAATTCCGTTGCGCACGGGGTTGACGACGGTCGGACAGGCCGGCGCCGACGTTGGAATGCCCGAGAAGTCCGTGACGACCGCGCTTCTCCTGAAGTCGATGGGCTATGCGACCGGGCAATTCGGCAAGAATCATCTCGGCGATAAGAACAAATATCTGCCGACGCTGCACGGCTTCGATGAATTCTTCGGTTATCTGTATCATCTCGACGCGATGTCAGATCCCTACTGGTTCGACTACCCGCAGGACTGGATCGACAAATTCGGCCCGCGCAATCTGGTCCACTCCTACGCCACCGACAAGGACGACGATACCGTCATGCCGCGCTGGGGCAAGGTCGGCAAGCAGCGCATCGTCGACGAAGGGCCGCTCGCGCCGTTCCACGACATGAGCGGCGATCACCAGATGTGGCAGAAGGGCCGCGACGCCAAATACAACATGGAGACCTTCGACGAAGTGCTCGTCGGGCACACGAAGCGGTTCATGGACGAGGCCAAGAAGGCGGGCAAACCGTTCTTCATCTGGCACAACACGACGCGCATGCACGTCTTTACCTATCTCCAGAAGAAATATCAGGAGAAGATGAACCCGACCAGCAATTACGGACTCGAAGAAGCCGGCATGGCGCAGATGGACGACGACATCGGCGATATGCTCAAACACCTCGACGACCTCGGCATCACCGACAACACCATCGTCATCTTCACCACCGACAACGGCGCCGAGGTGTTCACCTGGCCGGACGGCGGCATGACGCCGTTCCGCGCCACCAAGGGCACGGTGTACGAGGGCGGCTTCCGCGTGCCGTGCATCGCGCGGTGGCCCGGCAAGATCAAGCCGGGAACGGTGCAGAACGGCATCTTCTCCGGACTCGACTGGCTGCCGACGCTGGTCGCCGCGGCGGGCAATCCGAATATTATCGACCAGCTTCTGAAGGGGGTGGAGATCGGCGGCCGCACGTACAAGAACCACCTCGACGGCTATAACCAAACCGATCTCCTGACGGACAAGGGCCCGTCGGCGCGCCACGAGTTGTTCTATTTCGGCGAATCGCAACTGGGCGCCATCCGCATCGACGACTTCAAGTTCCAGTTCTACCAGCAGCCCTTCGGCTGGCCCGGCGAGAAGGTGGCGACGGATATGCCGACGATCACCAATCTGCGGCAAGATCCGTTCGAGCGGACGCCGTCCATCCGCGGCGAGACGCTGAACGACCAAGGCGGCGGTTACGTGAACGACTTCATGGCCCGCGAATTCTGGCGCTTCGTCAGCGTTCAGCAAACCGTCGCCAAGGCGGCGCAGTCGTTCATCGAATATCCGCCGATGCAAGCGTCCGCTTCGTTCAACCTCGAGCAGGTGAAGAAGAAGGTCGAGGAGATGATGAAAGCGCACGAAGGGCAGTAGCGAGCGATCGAAGGCCGGCGCGCGAGGACGAAATCAACGCGGCTTGCGCGCCGGTCCCAAGCGTTCGTTGTGGGAAGCTCGAAATTCGAGGGCGAAAAGCTTGACGCCTCGGCAGCAATGGCCGACGACTCGGCGCCAAGGGGGGCCCAATGGACGCGGTTGTTGCGGGGATCGGCGCGGCGGCAGCCACGTTCGGCGGCGGGCTGGCGGGAATAGCCTTGCACCGGGTGTTGCCGGATCGGGTGACGGACGGCGCTTTGCGCGACATGACGGGAGCGGTCGGCGGCCTGTTGACTCTGCTCACCGCGCTGGTGCTCGGCCTGCTGATCTGGAGCGCCTACGGCGTCTATGCGGGCCAGGTCGTCGCCGTCCGCAGCTTGGCGACACAGTTCCTCCAATTCGACGCGGCTCTGGCCGACTATGGTCCGGAAACGGCGGCCGGGCGCATCCATCTGAAGGATGACGTCACGCGAATGCTCACGGAAATCTGGGGCGACGACAAGGGTTTTATCAGACGCAACTATGGCTCTCTTAACGTCAACCTACACGCGCGCGAGGCCTATCTGCGGACTCTGCACCCGAGCGACGAGCACCAGAAGCAGACGCTCGCCGCCGCCACCGACTCCGCCAAAGACATAGCGCGGACGCGGTTGCAGATGGCGGTGGCTTTGACCGATCCGGTTTCGGTTCCGCTGGTCGACATCGTCGTCGCATGGGCGGTTTGCATCTTCATGGGCTTCGGCTTTATGCACGCGAAAACCCTCGACGCGCTGGCCGCGCTGGCGATCGGGGCGATCGCGATCGCCACGGCGGTGTATCTGCTGATCGATCTCTGCCACCCCTATACGGGGCTGTTTCAGGTTTCCCCGCGGCCGATCCAGGAGATACTGACGCTGATGGACAGGTGAGGGCTGGTGCGGCGTCGAAGACGTTGCGCGTCCGCCCATAGGCGCACCGCCCTAGGCCGTGCTAAACGCCCCCCTGATGTCCGAAGCTCCCCCCCGCCTGCTCGACCTTAGCGTCACCGATGAGCGCAAGCCGCATTACGGCATCGTCGACATCGGCTCCAACTCGGTCCGCCTTGTCGTTTACGACCAGCTTGGCCGCGCGCCGCTGCCGCGCTTCAACGAGAAATCGCTGTGCCGGCTCGGCGAAGGGCTCGCCGAAGCCGGCGTCATCAAACCCGAGAACTTCCGCCGCACCATCGAGGCGACGCGCCGCTTCGCCGCCATCGCCGAGGCCATGCATGTCGGCGAACTCGACGTCACCGCGACGGAGGCGATCCGCCGCGCCGCCAACGGGCCGGAACTGGCGGCGGCGATCGAGCGCGAATCCGGGCTCAAAGTGCGTGTGCTGGCCGGGGCGGAGGAAGCCTATTATTCGACGCTCGGCGTCATTTCCGGCTTCTTTCGCCCCGTCGGCGCGGTCGGCGATATGGGCGGCGGCTCGCTCGAAGTGGCCCTCGCCCTCGACGATCACGTCGGCGACATCTCCGTCAGCCTGCCGCTCGGCGCGCTGCCGGTCGAGGCGATGCTGGCGGTCGGCCGCGAGGAGGCCAAGCGCGAGATCGACGAGCGGCTGCGCACCGGTCTGCCGATGACGCTGAGCAAGCCAACGTTCTACGCCGTCGGCGGCGGCTGGCGGGCGCTCGCCAAGGCGCATATGGCGGCGAACAAGGCGCCCGTCAGGGTGACGCACGGCTACGCGCTGCCGGCGGCCGAGGCGCGCGACTTCGCCAAATCGATTTGGCGCGCCGGGGCGCCGAAGGCGATCGCCGGCGTGCAATCGCGCCGCGTTCGCTCGCTGCCGGCGGCGGCGCTGGCGCTCGACCGCGTGCTGAAGCGGCTAGCGCCGGAAAGGGTGGTGTTCTCGGCGCTCGGCTTGCGCGAGGGGCTGCTGTATTCGAAGCTGCCGGAGCGGGAGCAATATCGCGATCCGCTCGTCGAGGGCGCCCGCCTTATCGGTCTGCGCGATGCGCGCGTGCCCGAATTCGCCGCCGCGCTCGCCGATTGGACGCAGGCGCTGTTTCCCGGCGAGACGGCGGCGGAGCGGCGGTTGCGGGTCGCCGCTTGCGCGCTCTCCGACATCGCTTGGCGCGACGCGCCGGAATTGCGCGCCGAGGAGACCTACCGCCGCGCTCTGCAGTTCCCGTTCATCGGCGTCGATCACCCGGACCGCGTGTTCCTCGCCTCCGCGCTGCATTTCCGCTACGATTTCAAGTACGATGCGCCATGGCTGGAGCCGGCGATTCGGCTCATCAGCGAGGGCGCGCGGCGGCGCGCCCGCATTCTCGGCTCGGCGTTGCGGCTCGCCTATCGCTTCTCCGGCGCGAGCGAGAAGGTGCTGGCCGGGGCGCTGCTGAAGATCGAGGGCGACCGTCTCGTGCTCGAAATCGCCCCCGCCGCCCGCGCCCCCGACAGCGAGGTCGTCGCCGAGCGGCTGAAATGGCTCGCCAGCGCGATGGGGCTGCGCGGCGGCGCCGTCGAGGAGCGCGCGGTTAGCTGAAAGTGACGTAGCGGCGCGCGTGCTGCAACAGCGGCAGCGCCAGCGCTGTCAACCCCAACGACCAGTAGATCGTGTACATCGGATAGTAATAATAGACTGTGTCGCCGCCCAACATGCCGGCGCGCAGCATCTCGACATTGGTGACGAGCGGCGACCATTCCGTGGCGGCGCGCCATTGCGGCGGCAGCCAGGCCGCCAAGTTGAACACGCCGGTAAAGGGCAGGGTTATGTAGAGCAGCGGCGGCAGGATCTGTTCGGTCATCTCGTACATCTCGCTGATCGCAGCGACACAAAGGCCGAAGGCGGTGCTGAACCATGCCTGCAACAGATAGCCAGAGGCGAACAATAGCGGGTCGGACATCGGATCAAGGACGCCGAGCACGGTCAGCGGCGTCCAGGCGACGAAGAACGCGGCCATGATGCCGATGACTTCCAGCAGGCTTTTGGCGAGCAACACATCGAGTACGCTGACGTTGCGGTGGAACAATAGCCCCATGCTGTTGCGGACGGAGTGGACCATCTTGCCGGACAGATGCCGCCAGAGCGTAATCATCGTGTAGCCGCTGAGCGCGAACGGCACCACGCCGACGCCGTGGCCGTGGGTCTGGTTGGAGATCGTCCACATGCCCATGACGCCGGTGGTCAGCAGCAGCGGCTCGCCGATGACCCAGAAGAAGCCGAAGTTTTCGTGGCCGAAGCGCATCGTGCCCTCGCGCATGACGAGCGCGCCGACGACGCGGCCGTTGACGGCCAGCGAACGCCAGAAGGTCGGGCGCAGCCGGGTCGGGGTTCGGATATCGGAGCGCGAGGCGATGGTCATTGGCAAAGCAACTGCGAAAGCGGCGTGGTGGATTTATGGCGCGGGCGCTTCGCGCCAGGGCGCCCGATCCCGTCGGCGTATCTCACGGCGAGCCGAGTCCAACCTGGCGATTCGTGTTTGCGCGGCAATGCGATCTCCGCCGAAGCTTCAGCCGTTGTTAACCAGCGTCATTTATCTCCGAAATGCGATCTGCTTGGCAACGCCTCAAGGGCTAGGCCAGGAGGCATGAAGCCGCGAGATCGCGCCGGCGCGACCCGGCCTTCCCCAAAAACTTCGAGCTAAACGGCGCCAGTGGGCGGTTGCGCCCCCTCTTCAGCCGTTGGCCCGTGGCGTCGCGCAAGCGCCGCCGAGGATGCTGTGTGCGATGCGCTGTCGGTCCACTTATCCGTCTCCTGCCGCCGTGGCGGCGAATGCGCCCAATTCCGCCATACCCTCGCCTCTAGCCAAGGAGCCCCGCGCGTGTCCGCTCCGCAAGTGATCGAACTGCCCGAAAATCTCGACATGCCCGCCGCCGTGCAACTGGCCGAAGCCTTCGCCAAGAGCCTTGGCGAGCCGCTGGCGGTGGACGCCTCGCGGGTGATGCGGCTCGGCGCCTCCTGCCTCCAGGTGCTGCTCGCCGCGGCGCGCACCTGGAAGGCCGAGGGCGACGCTTTGAGCTTGCACAACCCGTCCGCCCGCTTTCTCGAAGACCTCACCCTGCTTGGCTTGGAGCCGGCCACGTTCCTGAATGGAGTCATCGCGCCATGAGCATGAAGATACTCACCGTCGACGATTCCCGAACGATGCGCGACATGCTGCGGCTGGCGCTGACCGGCGCCGGCTTCAACGTCGTGCAAGCGGTCGACGGCAAGGATGGGCTCGAAGTGCTCGAACGCGAGGACCCGCACCTGGTCATCACCGACATCAACATGCCGAAGATGGACGGTTTCGGCTTCATCGAGGGCGCGCGTCGCATCGATCGCTTTCGCGTCGTGCCGATCCTGGTGCTGACCACCGAAAGCGACGCCGACAAGAAGCAGCGCGCCCGTTCGGCCGGCGCCACCGGATGGATCGTCAAGCCGTTCGATCCGGTCAAACTTGTCGATGTCATCCGTCGCGTGGCCGCCTGAAGGGCGTTGCGGGGGCCGTCATGGATCCGATGCAAGCGATCAAAGACACGTTCTTCCAGGAATGCGAGGAACAGCTCGGCGAATTGGAGACCGGCCTTCAGGCGATGGAGGACGGCTCGGCGGACGACGAGATCGTCAACGCCGTGTTTCGCGCCGTGCATTCGATCAAGGGCGGCGCCGGCGCGTTCAAGCTCGACCGGCTGGTCAAGTTCGCGCATGTTTTCGAGACCACGCTCGACCGCATCCGCAACGGCCAGGTCCAGCCCGTCCCGGCGTTGATGAGGACGATGCTGCGCGCCGCCGACGTGCTCGCCGATCTCGTCACCAACGCGCGCGAGGGCGGGGCCTTCGACGAGCAGCGCTCCAACGAACTCATCGCCGAACTCAACAGCCAATGCGAGCAGCAGCCCGCCGCGCAACTGGAGCCGGCCGACGACGGCGACAGCAACCCCTTCGCGGCGCTCGGTTGGGAGCCGGTGGCGCTCAGCCTGGAGCCCAGCGTCAACGAATACGTCATCGCCTTCAAGCCGAAGCCCGAACTCTACGCCAAGGGAAACGAGACGACGCGGTTGATGCGGGAGTTGGCGCGGCTCGGCACGCTCACCGTGCGTTGCGAGATCGCCGATGTGCCGCTGCTCGCCAATCTGGAGCCCGAGCAATCCTATCTCTCCTGGCGGGCGACGCTGCTCAGCGATCAGGATCTGGCCGCCGTGCAGGCGGTGTTCGAATTCGTCGACGGCGATTGCCAGCTCGATATCGAGGTCGCGGAGCCAGCAGCGCTGGAGCCGGCGCCGGAGACGATAGCGGCGAGCGTCGAGGAGCCCAAGCCCGTCGCCGAGGAGCCGAAGGCGGCCCCGCCGGCCGCGCGCGAGGCGGCCAAACCCGAGGCCGGCGGCTCCGCCAACGCCACCCAAAACACCATCCGCGTCGATCTCGACCGCGTCGACCGGCTCATCAACCTCGTCGGCGAGTTGGTCATCAACCAGGCCATGCTGACGCAG
Organism: Roseiarcus sp.; assembly: GCA_035606915.1. Taxonomy (GTDB): domain Bacteria; phylum Pseudomonadota; class Alphaproteobacteria; order Rhizobiales; family Beijerinckiaceae; genus Roseiarcus. Next base: position 12,199 of record DATNDU010000111.1, read on the forward strand.
CGCGTCCTGGAGGCCGGCGCGGTCAAGAACGCCAGCATCGCCACCGGCCTCGACGATCTCGAACATCTGACGCGCGAGATCCAGGAAAGCGTCATGGCGATCCGCGCCCAGCCGGTGCGGCCGTTGTTCCAGCGCATGGCCCGCATCGCGCGCGAGGTCGCCGACGCGACGGGCAAGAACGTGCGGTTGAAGACCGAGGGCGAGGGGGCCGAGGTCGACCGCACGGTCATCGAGCGGCTCGCCGATCCCTTGACGCACATGATCCGCAACGCCGTCGACCATGGGCTGGAGCGCCCCGAGGCGCGCGCCGCCGCCGGCAAGCCGGCGCAGGGCGAGGTCAGGCTGTCGGCGGCGCACAAATCCGGCCGCGTCGTCATCGAGATCGCCGACGACGGGCGCGGCATCGACCGCGCGCGCGTGAAGGCGATCGCCATCAAGAAGGGGCTCATCGCCGCCGACGCTCAGCTTACCGATTCGGAGATCGACAATCTGCTGTTCCTGCCCGGCTTCTCAACCGCCGAGACGGTCTCCAACATCTCCGGGCGCGGCGTCGGCATGGATGTGGTCAAGCGCTCGATCCAGGCGCTCGGCGGGCGCATCTCGATCACCTCCAGGCCCGGCCTGGGCTCGACTTTCTCGATGAGCCTGCCGCTGACGCTGGCGGTGCTCGACGGCATGGTGGTGAAGGTCGCCGACCAGACTTTGGTTGTTCCTCTGAACTCGATTCTGGAGACGATGAAGCCGAAGGGCGGCGAGGTCTACGGCCTTGGCCCCGACAGCCAGGTGATCGGCATTCGCGGCGGCTTCACGCCGCTGATCGACGTCGGCTACGAGCTTGGCTTCCGCTCGCATCGCACCGACCCGATGACCGGCGTGACGCTGCTGATCGAGACCGAGGGCGGCGTACGCAGCGCGCTGATGGTCGATGCGATTCAGGATCAGCGGCAAGTCGTCATCAAGAGCCTCGAAGCCAATTACGGCCACGTCGAGGGAATCGCCGCCGCCACCATCCTCGGCGACGGCCGCATCGCGCTCATTCTCGACACCGACGCGATCGTCAACGCCTCCTGTGGTCGAGGAACGCCCTCCGAAATGCTGCTAGCGGGATAAAGTCATGGCTGAGATCGAATCCAAGGCGAACGCCGCGCGCGAATACATCACCTTTCGCATCGGCTCTCAGTATTACTGCATCGACATCATGTCGGTCCGGGAAATCCGCGGCTGGACGCCGGCGACGGCGCTGCCGCGCGCCCCCGGCTACGTGCGCGGCGTCATCAACCTGCGCGGCGTCGTGCTGCCGATCATCGATCTGGCCGACCGGCTCGGCTTCGAGCCGACGGAGCCGACGCAGCGCCACGTCATCATCGTCGCCCAGACCGGCAAACATGTCGTCGGCCTGCTGGTCGACGCCGTCTCCGACATCATCGCCATGCCGGCCGACAAGGTGCAGCCGACGCCGGACGTCGGGTCTGAAGCCGCGCGCGCCTTTGTGCTCGGCGTGATGGCGATCGAGGACCGCATGATTAGCCTCATCGCACTCGAAAGCGTCATGCCGACCCTCGCCCGCGAGGCCGCATGACGACGCCCGCGCGTGCGATCGTTCGCCAAGGCGGCGACGATTCGTTGCTCCCCGGCGAATTCGCCCTTAGCCACGACGATTTCCGCCGCATCTCGCAGATGATCTACGACGACGCGGGCATCATGCTTACCGAAGGCAAGGCGGCGCTGGTTTACGCGCGCCTCGCCAAGCGCCTGCGGGTGCTGAAGATGCAGGCGTTCCGCGATTACTGCGATCTGGTGGCGAGCCCGGCGGGGGCGGGCGAGCGCCAGGAGATGCTGACTTCGCTGACCACCAACGTCACCAAGTTCTTCCGCGAGCCGCATCATTTCGAGCATTTGAAGACCCAGATCCTCGCCCCTCTGGTGCAGAAGGGCGGCCGCCTGCGGCTGTGGTCGGCCGCCTGCTCGACCGGGCAGGAGCCTTATTCGATCGCCTTCACGCTGCTTTCGGCGTGGCCGAACGCGGCCAATCACGACGTGAAAATTCTCGCCACCGACATCGACCGCAACGTGCTCGCCGCCGCCGAGGCCGGCGTCTACGCCGAGACGCTGCTCGATGGTGTCAGCGCCGAGATGCGGGCGCGTTATTTCGAGCCCGCCAACGGCGAGCGCGCGCAGATGCGGGTGGTGCAGGCCGTGCGCCGGCTCATCACCTTCCGGCCGCTCAATCTCGTCGAGTCGTGGCCGATGCAGGGCCAGTTCCAGGCGATCTTTTGCCGCAACGTCGTCATCTATTTCGACGAGCCGACGCAACAGCGCATCTGGGAGAAATTCACCCCCCGTCTGACGCCTGACGGCGCGCTCTACATCGGCCACTCCGAGCGCGTGACCGGCCCGGCGGCGCAGCATCTGCGCAGCCACGGCGTATCGACCTATCGGCCGACGGGAGGGCGACACCGATGAAACCGATCCGGGTTCTGATTGTTGACGACAGCGCCTCGATGCGGGCGCTGATCCGCGCCACGCTGACTGCCGACCGGGCGATCACCGTCGTCGGCGAGGCGGCCGATCCGTTGCTGGCGCGCGAGGCGATCAAGACGCTCAATCCCGACGTGATGACGCTCGACGTCGAGATGCCGCGCATGACCGGCCTGGAGTTTTTGGAAAAGGTGATGCGGCTGCGGCCGCTGCCGGTCATCATGGTGTCGTCGCTGACCGAGCGCGGCGCGACGGTGACGATCTCGGCGATGGAGATCGGCGCCATCGACTGCGTCGCCAAGCCCTCGCCGCAGAACCCGAACGCTTTTGCCTCCCTGGCGGAGAAAGTGAAGGCGGCGGCCGGCGCGCGGGTCGACGCCCGCTTGCCGACGCCGGCGCGCCCGGAGTTGAGGACCGCCGCGGCCGCTCCGGCGCCGAACGGCAGATCGCCGGCGGCGGCGCTGACCGGCAAGCTGGTGGCGATCGGCGCCTCGACCGGCGGCGTCGAGGCGCTGGTGACGATCCTGTCGCAATTTCCACGCGAGTGTGCGCCGACCGTGGTGACGATCCATCTGCCCTCGCCCTTCACCCGCAGCTTCGCGCAGCGGCTCGACCGCATTTGCGCGCCGCGCGTGCATGAGGCGACGCACGGCGCGCCGCTGCTGCCCGGCAACGTCTATGTCGCGCCGGGTTCGCACGCCCATCTCGAAGTGTCGCGCGCCGAGCAGTTGCGCTGCGTGCTGCGCGAGGGCGAGCTGGTCAGCGGCCATCGCCCGTCGGTCGATGCGCTGTTCCATTCGGTGGCGTGCAACCTCGGCGCCAAAGCGGTGGGGGTGATCCTCACCGGCATGGGCGCGGACGGTGCGCAAGGGCTGCTGGCGATGCGCAAGGCCGGCGCGCGCACGCTCGGGCAGAACGAGGCGACCTGCGTCGTCTACGGCATGCCGAAGGTCGCCCACCAGATCGGCGCTGTTGAGAAACAGGCGCCGCTGCATTCCATCGCGGCCGAAGTCGTCGCGCTCACCGCTCGCAACAGGGACTGACGGTCATGGCCGCCGCAAACCAACTGGCAGTGATGGTCGTCGACGACACGTCGGTCAGCCGGATGCTGATGACCGAATCGCTGGCCGAGATCGGCATCAGCAACCTGGCGCTCGCCAAGGACGGCGCCGAGGCGCTGTCGCAGCTCAAGGCGAAGGCGGCGCATCTGGTCATTTCCGATCAATACATGCCCAACCTCGACGGCCTCGGACTGCTCAAGGCGCTGCGCAGCCATGGTCCGACGGCCAAGATCGGCTTCATCCTCGTCACCGGCAGCCCCGACAAATCGCTGGTCGAACGCGGACGCCAGATCGGCCTCAACAACTTCATCGCCAAGCCTTACACGACCAAGACTATCCGCGCCGCCATCGAGGCGGTGGTGGGGCGCCTGACATGACGGCGCCCGGCAGCCAGCATCGCGTCAATATCGTGCAGGGCGAGTTCAAGGTCAGCGACAATGCGCAGACTGTGCTGACGACGCTGCTCGGCTCGTGCGTGGCCGCCTGCATCCGCGATCCCGTCGCCGGCGTCGGCGGCATGAACCATTTTCTGCTGCCGGGCGCGGAGGTCGGCTCGCAGAAGGAGTCCGAGCGCCTCGGCGTGCATCTGATGGAACTGCTGCTCAACGGCCTGATGCGCCAAGGCGCGCAGCGCGACCGGCTGGTGGCCAAGGTATTCGGCGGCGCGCGCATGATGAGCGGGCTCTCCGACATCGGCCACAAGAACGCGGAGTTCGCCAAGCGCTTTCTCGCCTACGAGGGCATCAAAGTGGTCAGCGGCGACACCGGCGGCCAGCAGGGCCGGCGCATCCAGTTCTGGCCGGTGACGGGCCGCGCCCTGCAAAGCTATATCTCCCAGGTTGTCGACATGCCGCCGCCGCGCGCCGTCGCGCCGCGCCCGAGCGCGGGGGAAATCGATCTTTTTTGAGTTGTTGCGTGTTGCGTTGCGGAGTGTGGGCATGAGGGTTCGGGCAGCCTATCGCGAGGAAGCCGCCGTGACGCTGCGCCGTGCGTCGAGCGAATTGCGCAAGGCGATCGGCATGGTGGAGGATCTGGAGCAGGCGGTGGGGCTCGCCATCGCGCGCGCCGGCGAAGCCGGCGCCGAGCAGATGTTTGAATTGCAGAAGCTCGACCATCTCCAGCAGAAGATCATCGGGGTCGCCGATTTTCTCGACGCGCTCAGCGCCGCCATGCCGCCGGAATGGCGGGTCGACGCCAAGCGCGCCTCGCGCCGCGTGCTGCTCGCCGACCTCGGCGCGCGGCTCGGGGATGCGCGGGCGCCGAAGGAGGAACGCGCGGGCGGCCCGCAGACCTACGAGCTGTTCTAAAGCGCCCTCAGCCGCCGCGTCGGTCTTGGCTCGGGCGCGGCGAAGGCGGGGCTGTCGGCGGCGAAGCGGAAATGGCCGGCGAGCGCGGCGAGCTTGGCGATCAGCGCTTCGAGCGAGCGGCTGGCCTCGCCCACCGCCCCGGCGGTCTCGACGTCGAGCGCCGCAAGCTCGGCGGCGCCCTCCAGCGCCGCTCCGACGGCGCCGAGCGAATCGTCCTCCTGCGCGAATGTGGCGACGGCGGCGGGCGCGGCCTCGCCGGCCCGCGCCGCCTCGCGCAGCGCCGTCGCCTGCCGGCTGGAATCGGCGGCAAGCGCTGCGAGGCCGCCAGCTAACGCCGCCGCCGCCTCGCACGAGCGCTGCGACAGGGCGCGCAATTCCTGTGCGACGACGGCGATGCCGCGCCCGGCCTCGCCGGCGCGCGCCGCCTCGACGCCGGCGTTGAGCGCGATGAGTTGCGACTGGAAGGCGAAGCCGTCGATGCGCGCGGCGATCTCGGCGAGACGGACGCGCTCGGCGGCGACCCGCTCCAGCGCCGCCGCGCCGGCGGCGAGCGCCGCCAGGCTCGGCTTCATCGCGGCTCGGAGGTCGGCTGCGGCCTGTCGGGTCAACTCGTCATTGGCGGCGCGCGCGGCGCCCGCCCGGCGCAGCGCTTCTCGGGCGGCCGGCAGGCGCTGGCTTTCGGCGCCCGCCCGGCGCGCCAGGGCGTCGGCCTGCTCGGTGATCTCGCGCCCGCGCGCGGCGAGGGCGGCGGCGCTGGAGGCGAAGGCGAACACGGTCTTGTGGTAGAGCGCCACCGTCGCCTCGAACTCGCGCGTCAGGTCCGGCGCGTCGAGGCGGGCGGTGAGGTCGCCGTCGCCGAGCCGTCGCAGCGCCGCCGCGACCGCTTGCGCAAGGCGGCGTCGCAGCGCCTCGGCGGCGACGGGGATGCGGGTCTCGGCCTCGCGGACGCGCAGTTCCGCCTCCGCCTCGGCGGCTTCCGCGCGCCGCCGCTCAGCCGCCAGCGCGGCGGCGATGCGGCCCGCAAGCCGATCGATGGGATCGAGGCTTTCGGGGTCGGCCGGCGGGGCGAAGGGGAGCGTCGAGAGGCGCGCGCCGATGGTGCGCTCGACAGCGAAAAGCGCCAGCCCGAGCGCGATGAGAGCGCCAAGCCCGAAGGGCAGCGCCGGCGCGGCGAAGACGCCCACCGCCATCGCCGCCAACGCGGCGAGCGCCAGCGCGGCGAAAGCTGCGAGCGTGGCTTGGGGAATGCGGATGGCGTTGCCTTTCCTGCGCCGGAGCGGCGGGAAAAGCTTGCCGGCGCGGTCTTACGCCGGACTTGCGCTTAAGCCGCCCGGGCGAACAGCGCGGCGATTTCCGGCGGCGCGTCGGTCGCCTCGTCGCGCAGGAAGGCGATCAGGCGCGTCTCGGCCGGCGACAATTCGCCGCCGCGCGCCAGATGGGCGATGATCCATTTCGCCTCGCCAGCGTCGATGCGCGCCGCCGCTTCGAGGCGGGCCTCGGTCTCGTCGTTCTCCTCGCGATAGCGCTCCTCGGCAAGCTGATCGACGGATCTGCGTCCGTCCGCCGCGTGCGGCGCGCTCAAGCCGCCGGCGAGCCGCGATAAGAACGAGCCGAAGCTGGTAGGCTGGTCCCTCTCACGTTCCTCGGCCAGTTCCGCCTCGCGCGAGGGCACGGAAACGAATACCGCGCCGAGCAGATAATTGCCGACGGCGCGGGCGAAGAACTCGGGGAAGGCGGGATCGTTGCGCGCCGTGGCGGTGGCGTGGGCGATGTCGAACAGCGCTTCCGCCGCGGCGCGCCCGACATGTAGCGGCGCGCCTTCGGTCGGTGCGTAGCAGACGGCGCGCAGCGCCTCGACATCCCCAGCGGTGACGATTCCGGGCTCGTTCTCGGCGCCGCCAAGCGCCGAGCGGCGGCCGGTGAGAATGGCGCGCTCGACCTCGCGCAGCGCGAAGGCGGCGAGCGCCGGCGGCGCACTGACGGCGTGGTTGAGCACGGATTTGAGCGCCTCGAACTCGCCCCGGCAACTCAGCCCGTCGCCGTCGCCGAGTTGGGCGATGAGCCAATCGGCGTCGGCGTCGCTGACATAGCCCTGGGGATCGACCTCGACGGTCATTACGTCGGCGGCGACTTCGGCGATCAAGGCGACGAAGGCGGGATCGTCCCCGGCTTCGCGTCCGAGCGCCAGGAGGCCCGCGAGATCGACGCGCGTCGCCGCGCCTTTGTCATAGATCGAATGGCGCAGTTGCGCCCCATCCAACCCGCCGGCCGGCGTCGTCGCCATGATACGCTCCACGCTTTACTCTCTACGCGGGGCCCAGCATCGCTGAGCCGGCTTGCCGCGACGTTAAAATTCGACCTCCAGTTCTTCGATTTCGTCTTTCTCGGCCAGCGCCGCCTCGCGCCACTCAGCCACCTCCGGCAGCGCCCAGATGCGATCGGCGTAAGTCTTGAGCGCGCCTTCCAGCTTCACTTCATAGGTGCGCAGGCGGCTGACGACGGGCGCGTACATGGCGTCGGCAAGCGTCGCGTGGCCGAACAGGAACGGGCCGCCATAGGCCGCAAGGCACTCGCTCCAGATGGTCTTGATGCGCGCGATGTCGGCCTCAGCCTTCGACCACACCTTGAAGCCGGGGAAATGCGCCTTGATGTTCATCGGCAGCGCCTGGCGCAGCGAGGCGAAGCCCGAGTGCATCTCGCCGCAGATCGCCCGCGCATGGGCGCGCGCCGCCCGATCCCTGGGCAGAAGCTGCTTTTTCGGCGCGATCTCGTGCAGGAATTCGCCGATGGCGAGCGTGTCCCAAACCCGCACGCCCTCATAGACAAGACAGGGCACCAGGATCGAGGGCGACAGCAGCAGAATCTCGGCCCGCGCGTCGGCGTCGTCGGGCGCGACGATAACTTCCTCGAAATCTATGCCTGCCAGCTTCGCCATCAGCCAGCCCCGCATCGACCACGAGGAATAGTTCTTGCTGCTCAGGGTCAGGGTGGCGGCGGCCATGTGTCGTTCCTGCTCGAATGATGTGTTGACCGGCGGGGCTGGCCGGGGGTGAGCAAGCGCCATGCCAGCGGCGCCCAGAAGCGGTCCTCGCGGGAGAGGTTGGAGCGATGTTATACGATTCCTACCAATTCGCGGTGGACGCCCTTGAGCCCTGGCGGGTTTTCGCGGCGGGCGCGGCCGGTTCGATGCGCGCCTGGAGCGGCTTTTTGCCCAATATCCCCTTCGCCTGGAGCGGCGCGGCGCTGGAGGGCTTCGCGCTGTTCGGCTTCACCCATGTGCGGCCGGATTTCGCCATTGCCGAGGTCGAGAGGCGCGGCGAGCGCATCCCGGTGTTCAACGAGGTCGCGCAGGCGACGCCGTTCTGCAAGCTGACGCACTTCTGCCGCGAGGGCGGCGATGACGATCCGAAGGTGCTGCTGGTGGCGCCCATGTCGGGTCATTTCGCGACGCTGCTGCGCGGCACGCTGCGCACGCTGCTGCGCGATCATCAGGTCTATATCACCGACTGGATCAACCCGCGCGACGTGCCGCTGGCGGTCGGCGCTTTCGGGCTGGAGGCCTACACCCGCCATCTCGTCGATTTCGTGCGTTTCCTCGGCCAGGATTGCCACGTCGTCGCGGTGTGCCAGCCGACGGTGAGCGCGCTCGCCGCCACCGCGGCGCTGGCGATGCAGGGCGCCAACGCGCAGCCGCGAAGCCTGACGCTGATGGCCGGGCCGATCGACGCCCGCATCCACCCCAACAGCATCAACAAGCTCGCCAACGACAAGCCGCTGTCGTGGTTCCGCAACAACCTCATAACGTCGGCGCCGTGGAAATTCCGCGGCCGGGGGCGAAAAGTCTATCCGGGCTTTCTCCAGCTTTCGGCGTTCATGAGCATGAACGCGGCGCGCCATCAGGGCGCCTTCGCCGATTTCTGGCGCTATCGCGCCGCAGGCGAGCACGACAAGGCCGAGGCCATCGCCGCGTTCTACCGCGAATATTTCGCCGTGATGGACATGACGGCCGAATTTTATCTGGAGACCATCGACCAGGTGTTTCAGCGCTGCCTGCTGCCGAAGGGCGACCTGACCTTCGAGGGCGAGAAGATCGACCTGCGCGCCGTCCGCAAGACTTTCCTGCTGACGGTGGAGGGCGAGAAGGACGACATCTGCTCGATCGGGCAGACGCTGGCGGCGCAAGACCTCTGCTCGGGCCTGCGGCCCTATATGAAGACGCATCATCTGCAAGCCGGCGTTGGCCATTTCGGCGTCTTCAGCGGCAAGCGCTGGGAGGGGCAGATCTATCCAGTGGTGCGCCATCACATCATGGCGGCGCGCTGATTGGCGGGGCCTCGCGCCCTCGCGGTCATGGCCGGGCTTGTCTCGGCCATCCACGCGGCGGTGAGATCGATGGGTTGCCGGTTCTCGCGCGCTTGTTTGACAAGCAAATAGTTGATGGTCTTGAAAGCCAGGCGTCTCGCCACGGCGTGGATGCCCGCGACAAGCGCGGGCACGACGCGAAGGGCGCCGTCAAATCTCGGAGATCGGCCCGCTCGCGCGCCGCGCCTCACATCACCTTCGCCAGCCGCCAGATCCCCTCCTCGATGCGTTCGCTGGTCGGCAGCGAATAGGACAGCCGCAACGTGTTGGCGCCGCTGGCGTCGGGATGAAAGGCGGCGCCGGGGACGAAGGCGACGCCGACCTCGGCAAGCGAGCGCTCCAGCAACGCCGCCGCGTCGACGCCTTCCGGCAGCGTCGCCCATGAGAACAGGCCGCCCTCGGGCGCCGTGTGCGTGAGGCCCGGTGCGTAGCGCTCCAGCGCGTCGAGCAGCGCGTCGCGCTTGCGATGGTAGTGGGCGCGTGCGGCGGCGACCAGCGGCTCGATGCCGCTTCGGACGAGTTCGAACATGGCGATCTGGTTGATCGTCGAGACGTGCAGCGCGCTTGCCTGGTTGATGAGCGTCAGCCTGGCGATAAGCGGGCGCGCGGCGCACACCCAGCCGACGCGCAGGCCCGGCGCGACGGTCTTGGAGAACGTGCCGAGATAGACGACGCGCGAGGCGTCGAGGCCGCCGCGCGCGGCGACGTCGAGCGCCTGAAGGCTCGGCGGCGTCGCGCCGGAAAAGCGCAGCGCGCGATAGGCGGCGTCCTCGATGACGACGCCGCCGAGTTCCTCGGCGAGCTGAAGCGCGGCGTGGCGCGCGTCGAGGCCAAGGCTGAGGCCGGTCGGATTGGCGAAATCGGGGACCAGATACAGCGCCTTCACGGCGCCGCCGGCGCGGCCGAGATAGCTCGCCGGCGTGCGGTTGCCGCCGTCGAGCCGCAGCCGGTCGTAGCGCGGCTCATAGGCGGAAAACGCCTGAAGCGCGCCGAGATAGCTCGGATATTCGCACAGCACGGTATCGCCCGGCGACAGCAGCGCCTTGGCCATATAGTCCAGCCCCTGCTGCGCGCCGGCGGTGATGAGGATGTTGTCTGGCGTCGCGGCGACGCCGTCGCGCGTCATCTCCGCTGCGATCCATTCGCGCAACGGCCGATAGCCCTCGCTGACGCTGTATTGCAGCGCCGTCGCCGGCTCCGCGAGCGCCTTGGCGTAGGCGGCGCGCGCCGCCTCGGCGGGGAACAGCGCCGGGTCGGGGATGCCGCCGGCGAAGGAGATCACTTGCGGCCGGTCGACGAGCTTCAGCAACTCGCGAATCTCGGAGGCGCGCATGCCGCTCATGCGACTGGCGTAGGGGAGGGCGTCGGTCATAGCTGACTCCTAGCGACCAGATAAGACAGCAATGCTGACCTATTTGCAAGGGGCGCGGCGAAGGTTAAAGCGCCGGCGGCAGAAACTCGGCGCCGCGCCGGCGCGCGAAATCCTGGAACGCCAGCGCGGCGGGCGACAGCGCCCGGTCGGCGCGATGCACGACGAACCATTGTCGCACGATCGGCAGGCCCTCGATATCGAGCGTGACCAGCCGCCCGTCAGCGATCTCGGCGGCGATGGTGTGGGCCGAGATCAGGGCGATGCCGAGGCCGGCCATTACCGCCTGCTTGATCGTCTCGTTGGAGCCAAGTTCGATGCCGGGCTGCGCCTGACGCACGCCCATGTCGCCGAGAAAATAGTCGAACAGCGAGCGCGTGCCCGAGCCCGCCTCGCGGAACAGGAACGCCTCGCCCGCCAGCGCTTCGCGCTTGAGGCCGGCGCGCGCCGTGAGCCGGTGACCCGGTGGCGCGATGATGACATAGGGATGCGGGCCGATCAGCGCCTTCTCGACCGCTAGATCGGCGGGCGGGCGGCCGGCGAGCGCGACATCGGCCTCGCGGGCGCGCAGCAGCGCCATCGTCTCGTCGCGGTTGCCGACCAGGAACCTAAGCTCCAGCTTCGGGTGCTCGGCGACAAAGGCGGCGATCAGCCGTGGCGCGAAATATTTCGCCGTCGACACCACCGCCACCGCCAGCCGGCCGCCGCGACCGTGGCTGAGATCGTCCATCGCCTCCAGCATCTCGCGCACGGCGCGCTCGACGGCCGCGACATGCACGAGCGCCGCCTCGCCAGCGGCGTTGAGCTTGAGGCCGAGCGGCGTGCGCGCGAATAGCGCCACGCCGGCCGCCTCCTCCAGACCCTTGACTCGCGCCGTCAGCGCGGCGGGCGTCATGTTGAGCCCATGCGCCGCCGCCACCAGCGAACCGGCTTCGGCGATGGCGATCAGGGTTTGCAACTGCGCGAAGGTGATGGCGCGGGTGCGGGCGAGTTCGAAAGCGGTGCTCATGGAGGCCATGCATTCAATCAAATCTAACGGATAAGAAATTTAATTCAGTTTTCTTGTCGGCGGAAGCTCATATCGTCAGATCCCAGAACAAAGATCCGGGAGGCGGACCAATGGATACGCCGGGGCTAGGGGTCGAACTCCAGGAATTTTTGCGCGCCACGACGCCGGCGGCGCTCGCCGACATCCTCTGCGCGCTCGCCGCCACTTCCCGCTCGGTGGCCGCCCACGTGCGGCGCGGTTCGCTCGCCGGCCGCCTCGGCGCCGCCGTCGGCGTCAACTCGGATGGCGATGCGCAAAAGCAACTCGACATGTTCGCCGACAGCGCCTTCGTGCGCGGCCTCGGCGATTGTTCGGTGCGGGCGATCGCCTCCGAGGAGCGCGAGGGCGCAACGGCGATCTCGGCGGGCGGCGAATATTTGGTCGCCCTCGATCCGCTCGACGGCTCCTCCAACATCGAGATCGACATGACCATCGGCACGGTGTTTTCCGTGCTCGCGGCGCCGGCGACGGGAGAGGCGGGCGAGGCCGCCTTCCTGAAACCCGGCCACAAACAACGCGCCGCCGGCTTCACGCTCTACGGGCCGCAGACGATCTTCGTCTTCACCACCGGCGCCGGCGTGCATGTGGCGACGCTCGATCCCGCCAACGCTAGATTTTTCCTCACCGCCCAGCACCTCGCCATCCCCGAGGGGCGCAGCGAATTCGCCATCAACATGTCGAACTCGCGTCACTGGCCGGCGCCGGTGAAAGCCTATGTCGACGATCTGCTGATGGGCGCGGAAGGGCCGCGCGGCAGGGATTTCAACATGCGCTGGGTCGCCTCGATGGCCGCCGACGCCTATCGCGTGCTGATGCGCGGCGGAGTCTATCTCTATCCCGACGACGCGCGCCCCGGCTATCAGCGCGGTCGCCTGCATCTACTCTACGAGGCCAATCCGATCGCGTTGCTCATCGAGCAGGCCGGCGGCCTCGCCATCGACGGCGTCAACCGCATCCTCGACATCGGCTTCGACGACGTGCATGCGCGAACGCCGCTGATCTTCGGCTCGACCGACAAAGTCGAACTCGCGCGCGGCTATTTCCTCGACGGCCACCGTTCGGCGGCGCGCGCGCCGCTGTTCGGCCGACGCGGTCTGTGGCGGGCTTCGTGAGGGAGCGCGGAAGATGTCAGTCAAACATCCGATCATCGCTATCACCGGTTCCTCCGGCGCCGGCACGACCTCGGTCAAGAAGACCTTCGACCAGATATTCCGCCGCGAGAAGATTGCGGCCGTCTATATCGAGGGCGACGCCTTCCATCGCTGGAACCGCGCCGAGATGCGCGAGAAGATGCAGCAGGCCGCAGCACGCGGCGACAACCATTACAGCCATTTCGGCCCCGACGCCAACCTGTTCGAGGATCTTGAGCGCACCTTCGCCGACTACGCGCGCAAGGGCGCCGGGCTGACGCGCCACTACGTCCACGACGCGGCGGAGGCGGAGAGTCACGGCACGCCGCCGGGCGCATTCACCGCCTGGCGCGAATTCGAGCCCGGCTCCGACCTGCTGTTCTACGAGGGGTTGCACGGCTGCGTCGAGGCCGGCGCGATCGACGTCTCCAAGCATGTCGATCTGAAGATCGGCGTTGTGCCGGTGATGAATCTGGAATGGATACAGAAGCTGCATCGCGACAAGGCGTCGCGCGGCTATTCGACCGAGGCGGTGACCGACACCATCCTACGCCGGATGCCGGATTACATCAACTATATCTGCCCGCAGTTCACCAAGACCGACATCAACTTCCAGCGCGTGCCGACGGTCGACACCTCCAATCCGTTCATCGCGCGCTGGATACCGACGCCCGACGAATCCATCGTCGTCATCCGCTTCCGCGACCCGCACGGCATCGACTTTCCCTATCTGCTGTCGATGATCGACGGTTCGTTCATGAGCCGCGCCAACTCCATCGTCATCCCCGGCGGCAAGATGGATCTGGCGATGCAGCTCATTCTCACCCCGATGATCCTCAAGCTGATCGAGCGGCGCCGTCGCACGCTCTGAGAAAAGACCAGGAGAACCGCGATGAACATTCAGGCTTCACAGACCGTCAAAGGCAAGGACCGCTACCGCTCCGGGGTGATGGAATATCGCAAAATGGGCTACTGGGAGCCCGATTACGCGCCGAAGGACACCGACGTGATCGCGCTGTTCCGCATCACGCCGCAGGATGGCGTCGACCCCATCGAGGCGGCGGCGGCGGTGGCCGGCGAATCCTCGACCGCGACCTGGACGGTTGTTTGGACCGACCGGCTGACCGCGACTGAGAAATATCGCGGCAAGGCCTATCGCGTCGATAACGTGCCGAACGCGCCGGGCCAGTATTTCGCCTATATCGCCTATGACCTCGACCTGTTCGAGCCGGGCTCGATCGCCAATCTCTCGGCCTCGATCATCGGCAACGTGTTCGGCTTCAAGCCGCTGAAGGCGCTGCGGCTGGAGGACATGCGCTTTCCCGTCGCCTATGTGAAGACTTTCCAGGGGCCGGCGACCGGCATCGTCGTCGAGCGCGAGCGGCTCGACAAGTTCGGCCGGCCATTGCTCGGCGCCACCGTCAAGCCCAAGCTTGGCCTTTCCGGGCGGAACTACGGCCGCGTCGTCTACGAGGCGTTGAAGGGCGGCCTCGATTTCACCAAGGATGACGAGAACATCAACTCGCAGCCGTTCATGCACTGGCGCGACCGCTTCCTCTATTGCATGGAGGCGGTCAACAAGGCGCAGGCAGCCACCGCCGAGGTGAAGGGAACCTATCTGAACGTCACCGCCGGCACGATGGAGGATATGTACGAGCGCGCCGAATTCGGCCGCGATCTCGGCTCGACGGTGATTATGATTGATCTCGTCATCGGCTACACCGCCATTCAGTCGATGGCCAAGTGGGCGCGCAGGAACGACATGATCCTGCATTTGCACCGCGCCGGCCACGGCACTTATACGCGGCAGAAGACGCATGGCATATCGTTTCGCGTCATCGCCAAATGGATGCGGCTCGCTGGCGTCGATCACATCCACGCCGGCACGGTGGTCGGCAAGCTCGAAGGCGATCCGGCGACGACGATGGGCTTCTACGATGTCTGCCGGGAAGATCACACCCCGCTCAGGCTTGATCGCGGCCTCTATTTCGAGCAGCATTGGGCTTCGCTCAACAAGGTGATGCCGGTGGCCTCCGGCGGCATCCACGCCGGGCAGATGCATCAGTTGCTGAACCTGTTCGGCGATGACGTCATCTTGCAGTTCGGCGGCGGCACCATTGGCCATCCCGCCGGCATTCAGGCCGGCGCGACCGCCAACCGGGTGGCGTTGGAGGCGATGGTGTTTGCGCGCAACGCCGGGCGCGACTATCTGCACGAGGGGCCGACGATCCTCGCCGACGCGGCCAAGACCTGCACGCCGCTGCGCCAGGCGCTCGACACCTGGGGCGAGGTGACGTTCAACTACGCCTCGACCGACCAACTCGATTACGTGGCGACGCCGAGCGTCGCCTGACCGAACCCTCGCGTGCGCTTGTCCTTGGCGGGGCGAAGCGGGCGCGGGCCGAGGGGAGGCTCGTTGTTTGTCGTTTCCTCCCACAGGCGCCAGCCTCCCCTCAAATCTCTCGCCAACTTCAGGAACCCTCCCATGCGCGTCACTCAAGGTTGCTTTTCGTTCCTGCCGGATCTCACCGACGATCAAATCCTGGTCCAAGTCCAGTATTGTCTCGACAACAATTGGGCGGTAAACCTCGAATATACCGACGATCCGCACCCCCGCAACACCTACTGGGAAATGTGGGGCCTGCCCATGTTCGACCTCATGGACGCCAAGGGCGTGTTGCTTGAGCTTGGCAAATGCCGCGAGTTGCACGGCGACAAATATATCCGTCTGTCGGCGTTCGACGCTACCCACACCTGGGAATCGGTGCGCATCTCGTTCCTCGTCAACCGGCCGGCGCACGAGGAGGGCTTCCGGCTTGAGCGCAGCGAGGGACGTGGCCGGCAGCAGCTCTATTCGACTCGCGCCTACGCGCTCGACCGCCCGGAGGGGAAGCGCTACCTATGACCGACGCGCCGACGCCGCAGAAGATCAACCTCGCCGAGGAGTTCGATCGCTCCGGCGTCGGACCCGTGCTCAAACAACTCGACGATGAGCTGATCGGGCTTGCCCCGGTCAAGCAGCGCATTCGCGAGATCGCGGCGCTATTGCTGGTTGACCGCGTGCGCCAGCGGTTCGGCCTCGGCGCCGAGCCGCCGACGCTGCACATGAGCTTCACCGGCAATCCCGGCACCGGCAAGACCACGGTGGCGAGCCGCATGTCGGAGATATTGCACAAGCTCGGCTATGTCAGGCGCGGCCATCTGGTTTCGGTGACGCGCGACGATCTCGTTGGACAATATATCGGCCATACCGCGCCGAAGACCAAGGAAATCCTGAAAAAGGCGATGGGCGGCGTGCTGTTCATCGACGAGGCCTATTATCTCTACAAGGCCGAAAACGAGCGCGACTACGGGCAGGAGGCGATCGAAATCCTGTTGCAGGTGATGGAGAACAATCGCGACGATCTCGTCGTCATCCTGGCCGGCTACGCCGACAAGATGGACAAGTTCTTCCAATCAAATCCCGGCTTCCGCTCGCGTGTCGCCCATCACATCGACTTCCCCGATTACCGCGACGACGAGTTGCTCGCCATCGCCGAGGGCATGCTCGGCCGGCTGCATTACAAGCTGAGCCCGACGGCGCGGGCGGCGCTGGCGGAATATATTCCGATCCGTCGCACACAACCGCATTTCGCCAACGCCCGCTCGATCCGCAACGCGCTCGACCGTGCGCGATTGCGGCAGGCCAATCGCTGTTTTGCCGCCAATGCCGAGATCGATCTGGAGGCGCTGGTGACCATCGAGGGCGAGGACATCAGGCAAAGCCGGGTGTTCGCGCCAGCGGGCTAACGCAATCGGCGTTGCGTTTCAATCGTCGCGCGGCGCGCCGAGGCGATAGACGCCGCGGAACACGTTTGGATCGACCGGCTTGCCCTTGCGGTAGACGATAAGCCGGCCTTCGTTGGCCAGCGCCACCGCAACGTGGCGGACCTCCTGGAGATGCGAGCGCCAACCGAGCGGGCCTTCCGCTCGCGCCTCGGCGTAGGCTTTGGCGGCGTCGGTTGGGCAGATCGTCCGGTTGGGGCCGGCCGCCGCACACAGCGTCAACACGGTGGCCGCCAGGCTTTTGTGCGAATCAGCGTCGGTCATCGCTGACGCCATGCGGGCTCGCGCGCCGCGCGTCAACGGGAACCTTCGGCGCGGCCTCGGGTTTTCCGAGGACCATGGACTGGTAGGAGGAACTGCCATGAAATTGCAATTGTTGGCGGCCGTAGCTTCGGTCGCGCTGATTTCGGCCGGCGTCGCTGCGCAGGCTCAAGATAACTCCAAACACGACCAGCGGCCCGCGATGGAGCAGCAGGGCGGCGCCTCGCACGCCGGTGGGGCGATGAAGAACGAAGCCCCCAAGGCCGCCGAAACGCAGCAAAGGGAGGCGCCGAAGGCTGCCGAAACGCAGCACAGGGAGGGCCCGAAGGCGGCCGAAACGCAGCGCAGAGAGGGCCCGAAGGCGGCCGAGACGCAGCGCAGAGAGGGCCGGAAGGCGGCCGAGACCCAGCATAACCAGATGCAGCGCCAGGGCGAGGCCCGCTCCGAGGCCAACGCGCCGCGCAACGCCGACGCGCGCGGCGAAAAGGGCATGAAGCCCGGCGCCAACGGCAAACAGTATGAGGCCCAACACGCCGAGCGGCCGGCGCGCGTCACCGGCCAGGTGAAAATCTCGCATGAGCACGCCCAACGCGTGAGCCAGACGCTGCGGCGCGAAAGCCGGCCTGAGCACGTCGACATCAACGTGCGCGTCGGCGAACGCATTCCGCAGACGGTGGTCGTCCACCCGCTGCCGCTGGACGTGGTGACCATCGTGCCGGAATATCGCGGCTATGACTATTTTATCGACAGCGACGATGAGATCGTCTTCGTCTCGCCGCAGACGCACGAAATCGTCGGCACGATTGACGAAGGCAGCAACATGGCGACCACGGACGAAACGCGGGTTTCGGGCGTTCGTCCGTGCCCAATCAACGACTAGGCCGCGCATCTGACGCCAAGGCCGCCGCGATGTCTTCGCGGCGGCCGTTGCCTTGGGGTTGACGCGCCAACGGGAAGGGCGGAGTTTCGCCGCTCTCATGCCCGCCGGAGCTTCCATGTCCGCCCCCATCAGCCGCTTTCCCGTCCCAGACATCGCCGGTCTGCCCGACGACCTACGCGAGCGCATTCTGGCGGTGCAGGAGAAGTCGGGCTTCGTGCCCAATGTGTTTCTGGCGTTGGCCCATAGGCCAGCAGAGTTCCGCGCCTTTTTCGCTTATCACGACGC
>DATNDU010000120.1:0-35754 GCA_035606915.1 Roseiarcus sp.
CTCGGCGCGCGCTATCGGCCCCTCGATTCGGTGGGCGTCTACGTGCCGGGTGGCACGGCGGCCTATCCGTCCTCGGTGCTGATGAATATCGTGCCGGCCAAGGTGGCCGGCGTGAAGCGCATCGTCATGGTCGTGCCGACGCCGGGCGGTACGCTCAATCCGCTGGTGATGCTGGCGGCCGAGATCGCCGGCGCCGACGAGATCTGGCGCATCGGCGGCGCGCAGGCGGTGGCGGCGCTCGCCTACGGCACCGCGACGATCGCGCCGGTCGCCAAGATCGTCGGCCCCGGCAACGCCTATGTCGCGGCGGCCAAGCGACGGGTGTTCGGCGTCGTCGGCATCGACATGATCGCCGGCCCGTCCGAGGTCGTGGTGCTGGCGGACGCCACCGCCGATCCCGCCTATGTCGCCGCCGACCTCATCGCCCAGGCCGAGCACGATCAGGCCGCGCAAGCGATACTCATCACCGACGATCTCCAGTTCGGCCGCCTCGTCGCCGAGGAGGTGGCGAAGCAGTTGGCGACGCTGCCGCGCGAAAAGATCGCCGCCGCGAGCTGGCGCGATTATGGCGCGATCCTTTTGGTGAAGTCGCTGCGCGACGCCGTGCCGCTGGTCGACCGGCTGGCCCCGGAGCATCTGGAGATCATCGCGGCCGACGCGGAGGCGCTCGCCGCCGCGATCCGCAACGCCGGCGCCATCTTCCTCGGCGCCTATACGCCGGAGGCGATCGGCGACTACGTCGGCGGCTCCAACCACGTGCTGCCGACCTCGCGCTCGGCGCGCTTCTCCTCGGGGCTCGGCGTGCAGGAGTTCGTCAAGCGCACGTCGATCCTCTCCTGCGATGCCGGGGCGCTGAAGGCGCTCGGGCCGGCCGCCGTGACGCTCGGCGAGGCCGAGGGGCTCGACGGGCATGCGCGCTCGGTGGCGCTGCGACTCGGGCGGCTGTCATGAGCGGCAAGCCCAAGGGACGCCTCTACGAGGTCGTGCTCGACGCGGCGACGCTGCCGCGCCTGGCCACCGACCAGGACCATGAGCGGGCGGTGGCGATCTTCGACCTCGTCGAGGAGAACGCCTTCGCCGTGCACGGCCGCGACGACGGACCCTACTGCCTGACCATCGCCCAACTCGAAGCCAAGCTCAATTTTCTCGTGCGCACCGAGGCCGGGGCGGTGGCGGCGGAGTTCTCGGTGTCGATGACGCCGTTCCGGCCGCTGCTGAAGGACTACTTCCTGGTCTGCGAGACCTATTACAGCGCCATCCGCAGCGCCAGCCCGCGCGAGATCGAGGCGATCGACCGCGAGCGCACGGCGCTGCACAACGAGGGCGCCAACCTGCTCGCTGCCCGCTTTGCCGAGCGGGTCGAGATCGACAGCGGCACGGCGCGGCGGCTGTTCACCTTGGTCTCGGCGCTGCATTGGAAATAGAGTCTGGCGATATGGGCGCCATTCTCTCGATCCAGTCGCATGTGGTCTATGGCCACGTCGGCAATTCCGCGGCGGCGTTCGCCTTGCAGCGGCTCGGCCGCGAGGTCTGGCCACTGCACACCGTGCAGTTCTCCAGCCACGCCGGCTATCCCGGCTGGCGCGGCGAGGCGTTCCCGCCGGCGCTAATTGGCGATTGCGTCGCCGGCCTCGACGCCATCGGCGCGCTTGCGCATTGCGCCGGTGTGCTCACCGGCTATCTCGGCAGGGCGGAGACCGGGCAGGCGGCGCTCGGCGCGCTCGCCGCCGTGCGGGCGCGCAACCCGCAGGCGGCTTATGCCTGCGATCCCGTCATCGGCGACGACGGGCGCGGCGTCTATGTGCGCGATGGCGTGCCGGAGTTCCTGCGCGAGCGCGCGCTGCCCGCCGCTGCCATCGTCAGCCCCAACGCCTTCGAGCTTGGCTATCTGACCGGCCTTCCCGTCGCGAGCCGCGCGGAAGCGGTCGCCGCCTTGCAGGCCCTGCGCGCCCGCGGGCCGCTCGTCGCCTACGCCACCTCGCTGCGCTTGGACGACACGCCGGCCGACGCCCTCGACCTCGTCGTCGCCGCGCCCGAGGGCGCCTGGCGCGTGCGCACGCCGAGGCTGCCGATCGCCGTCAATGGCGCCGGCGATCTGTTCTCCGCCCTGTTCCTGCACGAGTGGCTGGCGAGCCATGACGCGGCGGGCGCTCTTGCCAGCGCGGCGGCGCGCGTCTACGCCGTCGTCGCCGCCACGGCGGCGGCGCGCGCCCGCGAGCTTCAGCTTGTCGCGGCGCAGGAGGCGCTGGCTGAACCGAGGTTGCGCTTCACGCCGGAACGATTGTGAGACGCCATGCCGCGCCGCTTCTATACGCTCGACGTCTTCGCCAACGCCCCGCTCGCCGGCAATCCGCTCGCCGTCGTGCTCGACGCGCAGGGCCTCGACGAGGCGACGATGCAGGCCATCGCCCGCGAATTCAGCCTGTCGGAGACCTTGTTCGTCTTCGAGCCCAGAAACCCCATAAATACCGCGGCCGTGCGCATCTTCACGCCGACGCGCGAACTGCCGTTCGCCGGCCACCCGACCGTCGGCGCGGCGGCGCTGCTGGCGCATCTGCGCGCCCCGGATCTGCTGGCTTCGCAGGATCTGCGCGTCGTGCTGGAGGAGAAGATCGGCGAGGTCGTCTGCGTCGCCCGCCACCGGCGCGGCGAGGCGATGGCGGCCTATTTCACCGTGCCGCGCCTGCCCGCCGGCGCCGGCGAGGCGCCGCCGCTCGCGGCGCTCGCCCAGGGCCTCGGGCTTGCGGCCGCCGACATCGGCTTTCGCAACCATGTCCCGAGCGTCTACGGCGTCGGCGCGCCGCATATCTTCATCCCCATCGCCAGTCTCGACGCGATGGCGCGCGCCAACCCGCTGAAGACGCCGTGGGGCGCGGACGGCGGCCCCTCGGTCTATCTCTATTGCCCTGAGACCGCCGCCGCCGACGCCAGCTATCGCGCGCGCATGTTCGCCGGCGGCTGGGGCATCGCCGAGGATCCCGCGACCGGCAGCGCCGCCGCCGCCTTCGCCGCGGTCGTGACCGCCTTCGACAAGCCCGCCGACGGCGAGCACATGTTGGTCATCGAGCAAGGCTACGAGATGGGCCGGCCGAGTCTGATCTCGCTCGGGCTCGAAATCGAGGGCGGGGCGCTCAAGAGCGCGACGATCGGCGGTTCCGCCGTCATCGTCAGCGAGGGAAAGCTGCGGCTGTGATCGAGATCGAAGCCGTCGACGGGCTCGATTTCCGCTTGGCGGACGGCGTTTGGGATTTCGCCCGCGACCATGCCGAAGAGATCGCCGCCCACTGGGCGCGCCGCCACGCCGCGCAGCCGAACCTGTTCAACGGCCGCGTGCTGATGCTGGGGCCGCACGCCGTCGAAGGCGGCCTCTTGCGCGGGCAATTCGTCGAGACCGATTTCGCCGCTTTCCTGAACTGGCGCGAATCCGGCTTTCCCTCAGCCAACGCCTGCAACGGCTTTGCGATGGCGGCGCTGCGCGGCGCCGACGGCGCCTTCCTGCTCGGCGAGATGGCCGCCGATACCGCGAGCGCCGGCGCGATCTACTTCCCCGCCGGCACGCCCGACCGCCAGGACGTCTTCGGCGACGTCGTCGATCTCGAAGCCAGCGCGCGGCGCGAACTCGCCGAGGAGACCGGCCTTGCCGCCGGGGAGACGCAGGTCGCGCCGGGCTGGGTCGTGGTGCGAGCGCCGGGCCGCGTCGCCTGCATGAAACCGATGCGGCTGCGCCTCGGCGCCGAGGCGGCGCGCGTCGAGATCGAGGCGCGGCTGGCGGCTCAGGCGCGGCCGGAGTTCTCGGCAATTCACGTGGTGCGGAACGAGCGCGATTTTATGGACGCGATGCCGGAGTTCGTGCGGGCGTTCATGGCGTGGGTGTGGGAGGGGGAGCGGCGGACCTGAGCCTTGGCCCAGAGGGGATGCGGCGCCGCGCTCCGAGAACAACGCAGAGCCGGTCAGTTGGATTTCCGGGTTGCTGCGATCTCGAAGCGGCGCATTGCGCGCACCCAGTTGAGCCGGCAGTCATAAGCGCAGAAGCTTTTTCCCTCGTCCTTGACCGCTTCGCAGATGATAAGGCGGGAGCAATTCTCGCAGTGGATCTTAGACATAGACGCCTCCTGAGGTTCCTAGGGGCGATTTACGGTCCGGGCAGGATCGGCGTTGCGCGGCCGTTCGGCGGCATTGTGAGATCCGCCACATGAACGGCGATATGTGCGACTCGGGCGCCTGGAATGCGGTAGAGAAGTCAGGGATGGGCAGGGAGGCGGGCGTTCGAGCAGGATGGAATTCAATTGTGACCAATCTCTCGAAAACGAAGGATTGCGAGGTATCCGACAAGGCTCCCTCAAAATTGCTTTCGAGAGAGGCGGGACAACGCGGAACGTAGCTCCACTAGTCGCGCGGGGCGACTATTCGCTGAGGGCGATGTTGGCCCGCATCTTTTCGATGTCCACCTGCTCCTCAGCAGTGAGCGGGGCATCCGTCAGTTGGATGGCAAGTTTCTTCAAATCGCCGGTGAATCTGAACGGTACGTGATAATCCTCGCTGACCGGCGTGCCGGTGTCTTCGCCGATGTCGAGCGTTTCATCTGCGGAGATGCGGAACGGAATGGTTCGCTCGATGCGGCCTTCGGCCACCTGCTTGCCGTCGACGAGCAACTTCGCCGTGCCAGACTTACCCAGGCCGCCGCCGTCGTATGTGAAATCCAGGACGACGGTGTGATTGCCCGGCGAAAGCTGGTTAGGAGCCGCCACCGTGTAGCGAAAGACGCCCACGGTGTTGTAGTGGAAGACCGGCTTTCCGGCGAGCACGTACAGGCCCCATCCGTTGAAGCGCCCGCCCTGCGTCACCAGCACACCTTCTGCGCCCGCCGCCGGGATCGTAACCTCGGCGCCGACCTTAAACGACTTGTTCAAGATATTCGGCGCGCTGCCTTCGGGAATGCGCGTCATTCCGGGATAGTAAGTGAACAATGCGCGGCCTCGGGTCAGGCTGGGGCGATTGTCAATATTCATGCGTTCGATCTTGCTGTTGTCCAGCGGTAGAACATTGTGCCTCGCCGCTTCAATCCAGAACAATTCCTGCATTTCGCGAAGCTTCTTGGGTTCCTTAGCCGCGAGGTCATTGGCTTGGCTGAAGTCCTTGGTAATGTCGTAAAGCTCCCACTTGTATTCATCCACGCCAATGGTCTTGCCGACCGCCCACGGAGGCAGCGGCGGCGTCGTTGCGGCGACCCAACCATCATTGTAGATGGCGCGATTGGCGAGCATCTCGAAGTATTGCGTGCGCCGGGTCGAGGCCGCCGTCGGATCGTCGAATGTATAGACCATGCTGACACCCTCGACGGGTTTCTGGGGCACGCCGTTGAGAACCGCCGGCATTGGCACGCCGATCGCTTCAAGGATGGTTGGCGCGATGTCGATGACATGGTGGAACTGCGTGCGCACGCCGCCCTTGTCTTTGATTCGCGCGGGCCAGGACATGACCATGCCGTTGCGAGTACCGCCGAAGTGGGACGCAATCTGCTTGGTCCACTGGAACGGCGTGTCCATCGCATGCGCCCAACCGATCGGGTAGTGATTGAACGTCGTGGGGCCACCAAGCTCGTCCATGCGGCGCAGAACTTCGCTGAATTCTTCCGGAATGGCGTTGAAAAAAGCCATCTCATTGAGCAGGCCTTGCGGTCCGCCTTCGGCGCTCGCGCCGTTATCGCCCTGGATGTAGATGACCAGCGTGTTGTCGAGTTTGCTCATGTCCGCAATCGCATCGATGATGCGGCCCATCTGAGAGTCGCAATAACTCAACGCGGCCGCATAGACCTCCATCATGTGCGCTGCGACCTTCTTGTGATCGGCATCGAGCGAATCCCACGCGGGAATGCCCGGGGAACGCTCGGTTAGCTGCGTGTCCTGCGGCACGACACCCTGCGCCTTCTGGCGAGCAAGCGTTTCCTCGCGGACCTTGTCCCAGCCCTGATCGAATTGGCCCTTGAACTTGGCAATCCAGTCCTTCGGGGCATGGTGCGGGGCGTGGGCGGTGCCGGGAGCGTAGTAGGACACCCAAGGTTTGTCCGGCGCGATTGCATTGAGCAATTGGATCCGCTCTATGGCCTTGTCTGCCATGTCCTTCTCGAAGAAATAGTTCTCGTCGTCATGTGGTGGCTCGATCGGCTTGATGTTCTCGAAGATGGCCGGAGCCCACTGGCTGGTATCGCCGCCGATAAAGCCGTAAAAATATTCAAACCCGAGGCCGGTCGGCCAAAGGTCGAATGGCCCGGCCTGGCTATTGTGCCAGTCTGGTATGTTGTGATTCTTGCCGTACCATGCCGTATTATAGCCGCTTTGCCTGAGGACCTCGGCAAAGGTTCCGACACTTTTCGGCATCAGCGTGTTGTAACCCGGGAAGCCGGTGCCACCCTCCATAATGAGGCCGGTCGCCGCAGTGTGGTGATTGCGTCCGGTCAACAGCGCCGAACGGGTGGGCGAGCACAGCGCCGTGGTATGAAATTCCGTGTAGCGCAGACCCTCTTTCGCAAGCCGGTCCATCGTCGGCGTCGGGACCGGCCCGCCAAACGTGCTGCTCGCGCCGAAACCGACGTCGTCGGTCAGAATCAGAAGAATGTTCGGGGCTCCGTCGGGCGCCTTAACCTCTTTTGGGAAGTCCTTGACGGAGTCCTCGACCGTGCGGCCGATGTGTCCTTTGAAGGGCTGCTCGGGCCGCGGCAACACATCTTGCGTCCGCGCCGGTCCCGCAAAGAATGAGCTGATCGCGGTGCTCACGCTTGTGAGCAACATATTGCGTCTGTTCACGTTTGCCTCCCTACGAACTTCGTCGCCCCGCCGAAAAGCACTCTCAAGGGCGCCCAGAAATCAGAGTGTACCGGAGAACGGCGGCGAAGGAAGCCAACGGCTCCCCAGCCACTTTCGTATGCCGCAAAATTCGAAAATTCGCCGCGCGCCAATGTCTCTCAAAGAGGAACCTTTTTCAGAGGCCCTCGCAGATGCCCCCGCGTCCTTTGGAAGCGCCCGAAAGCGCTTCTCAAAACTGATTCTCGATAACCGTCTCTCGAAACCACGAGATAGCGCCGAGTTTCGAGGGACGTCGGCGCCCCCGCCAATGTCTGCAACAGGTCGAAAGCTGGCGCCCTGCGCGCAGAAGCAGCCGTTTGCGCGTTCCATAAAAAATCAACGTAAATATTTGACTTTTCAGAAATACCCTCTATAGTTCCACATCCTTCTGTCGTTATTATCACGCCTCGAAGCGGTATTGAGACCCGCGAAAGGGGAAGCGCGTAAGCCGTTCCTTCTCACTTGGGGCCTGCGACCGGGGGCCACCGCCCAGCGGGAGGGACGTAAATGCCAAGGCGGGGGGTCTGGAATTGCATTCTCCGTCATGGCCGGGCTTGTCCCGGCTATCGACGCGGCGGGCAAGCCCTTGCGGGAAACTGCGGAAACTCCGCAGGTCGTGCAAGGCTTTAAACGGCCTCTGCAACCGAACGGCGTGGAGGACCGGGACAAGCCCGGCCATGACGGAAGCCACCGTTTCAGCCCTCAGCTTGGGAGTTTATGGCGGGACAGCATAGACCACTCAAGCTTCTGAGAATCCACAATCTCGTCCTGTCCCGTCACCAAACCTTGCTGACCCGATAGCCGCTGGCGCGCAGCAACTCGATGAGCCCACGCTTGCCCGACAGATGCAGCGCGCCGACGGCGATGAAGACGCCGCCCTTGGCCAGCAGCGGCGCGGCGCGCGCGGCCATGACATCGTTGCGGTCGGCGAGCAGGCGGCGCATCAGTTCGGCCGACGCCGCGCGCTCCTCGGCGCTGACGCCGGGCGCGGCGTCGAGCACCGCCAGCGCCGCCGCCGGCTTCTTCTGGTCATAGAGCGACAGCAGCGTCGCATAGCCGCCGTCGGCGAGGCCGCCGCCGCGCGCCATCGCCTTCAACTGCGCCGCCGCGAGCGCCGGCGTGATCGCCGCGAGGACGCGCATCTGCTCGTCGACCGTCTCCAGCCCGACGACCGGGATGTGATGCGCGGCGCCGATCTCGGCGAAGGATTGATCGACCTCCGGCCGATTCTCCGCCTGCCCCTCCAGTTCGCATTTCGGCAGCGAGGCGGCGACCGTCAGCAGCCAGAGTTTCAGGTGATGCGCCATCACCGCCGGCGTGCCCTTGGCCGCCAGCATGGCCTCGACGCGCTTGGCGTCCTGCCCCTCGATGAGGCCGGCGAACGTGTCGGCGTCCGGCGAGAGCGCCGCGCGCAGCATCGTTGCGCCGATCTCGATCTTCTTGGCCGGGTCGAGATCGCCGAGTTCGGTGGCGATGACGCGCGCCTGCTCGGCATAAGGGGCGGCCTGGCGGGCGAGCCGCATCGGGCCGTCGACGGTCGAGTGCATCGTGCCATAAAGGTAGGACGGCGCCAGGTCGGGCTTGTCGACGCGCCACAACAGCCCTTCGCCATTGACCAGCGCGTCGGCGTGCGCCCGCCAATCCGGTTTGATCGAGGCGTCGGCGGAGAGATCGACGCCGCCGCAAGCGCTGGCGAAGGCGGGCGGCGCAAGCGCGAGAAGCGCCAAAAGCGCCAGCAGGCGCAGCCACATGGCGGATCTCACAGCTTGCGCAGAGCAACTTGCTCGATGCGGTGGCTCGCCCCCTTGATGAGGCGCAGGCTGGCGCGCGGCCTTGTCGGCAGGATGTTCTCGCGCAGGTTGACGAGATTGATGCGCCGCCAGATGTCGCGCGCCGTGGCTTCCGCAGCGACGTCGTCGAGTTCGGCGAATTTCTTGAAGAACGAGCGCGGATCGCGGAACGCGGTGTCGCGCAGCCGCATGAAGCGCTCGACGTACCATTTCTCCAGCAGTTCCTCGCTGGCGTCGAGGAACACCGAGAAATCGAAGAAATCGGAGACGAACGGCGCCTCGCGTCCGTCTCGATAGAGCCGGTTCGGCAGCAAGACGTTGAGGCCTTCGACGATGAGGATGTCGGGCCGATCGACGATGACGGATTCGCCGGGCACCACGTCATAGACGAGATGGCTGTAGACCGGCGCCCGCACATTGCGCTCGCCCGCCTTCACCGCGGCGAGGAAATTGATGACCGCCGTGCCGTCATAGCTCTCCGGAAAGCCCTTGCGCTCCATCAAGCCGTCGGCGATCAGCTTGGCGTTGTTGTGCAGGAAGCCGTCGGTGGTGACGAGTTGCACTTTCGGCGTGTTGGGCCAGCGCGACAGCATCGCCTGCAACACGCGCGCGGTGGTGGACTTGCCGACCGCCACCGATCCCGCGACGCCGATGATGTAGGGCACCTTGCCGTCGTCGGCGCCGAGGAAGCGCTGCGTCGCCTTGAACAACCCTTGCGTCGCCGCGACATAGAGCGCCAGCAGGCGCGACAGCGGCAGATAAATCGCGATTACCTCGTCGATCGAGATCGGATCGTGATTGGATTGCAGCTTGCGCAGATCCTCGATGTTGAGCGTCAGCGGCGTGTCGGCGCGCAGTTGCGCCCATTCGTCGCGGCTGAAGTGGCGGAACGGCGAGGCGGCGGCGAGATTTGCGGGCACGGCGTTCATTTCGGCCTCGAAGCTTTTTCCGCGTGCCCGCTCTGCGCAGTGCGCCGCTCAAGCTCGGCCATCACCGAGGCGAGCGGCGTCTTTCGCGCCTGCAACATGACGACGAGGTGATAGAGCACGTCGGCGGCTTCGGCGATCAGCGCCGCGTCGTCCTCGGCCACCGCGGCGATGATCGCCTCCGTCGCCTCCTCGCCGAATTTCTTGGCGCAGCGCGCGACGCCTTTATCGAGCAGCGAGCGCGTGTAGGAACTCTCCGCGTCGGCGCCGGCGCGCAACGTTATGATCTCGGCGAGATTTTCGAGCCCGAACACCTTTTGCTCCCTGCGCCCTGCAATTGCCTATTTTGCCGTTGCGAAGACGGTTTGTCGAGGAAGCGCGTTGCATCAAAAAGGCGAAGGCTTGCGCCTCGTCAAAGCCGGCGCACACGGCGCCGGGCGATTTAGGCCGCCGCCGCGCGCTCCAAATTGCGCCGCAGCGTCTGGATGTCGTGCGTCAGCTTGACGAAAGCCTCTGGCGTGAGGTCGCTGGCGTCGAGGATGCAGCGCATGATCTGGCCGAGTTCGGCGCGCATCACCGATCCCGACACGGTGAGGCTGACGATCACCCGCCGCTCGTCCGCCTCGTCGCGCCGGCGCGCAACCAGCCCCATGCCTTCGAGCCGCTTCAACAACGGCGTCAGCGTGCTGGTGTCGAGCGCCAGTCTGTCGCCGAGCGCGCCGACGGCGACCCCGTCCTCGCCCCACAGCGCCGTCATCACCAGGAATTGCGGGTAGGTGAGGCCGAGCCGCGCCAGCGGCTTGCGATAGATGCGGTTGAAGGCGAAGCCGGTCGCGTAGACGGCGAAGCACAGGAGATCGTCGAGATCGGGGATCGGCGGCGCGGCGGCGTCCTCAGCTATGGAATCTTGGGCGGTCATGGAACTATGTTAGTCGCGCGCGATTTAATCGCAAGCGGTTGGGCGGGCTGCGGGTCGCCGTATATCGTAAGCGATAATATCGTACACGATGTTATGACTTGAAAACCGCAAAACTGCGCGCCAGGTTGGCCCCGGGCGCCTCGCGCCCTACGCAACGGCCAAGGAGTTCGCCATGCCTGTCGACGCCAAGTACAAAACCTCCGCCACCGCCACGGGCGGCGGCCGCGACGGTAAAACCTCGCTGACCGACGGCACCCTCGCCCTGCAACTCGTCGTGCCGAAGGAACTCGGCGGCCCCGGCGGCGACGGCGCCAACCCGGAGAAGCTGTTCGCGCTCGGCTATTCCGCCTGCTACCTCGGCGCCATGCGCGTCGCCGCACAGCAGCTCAAAACCAGGGTTCCCGAGGGGACGACGGTGACGGCGGAGATCGGCATCGGTCCGCGTTCGGAAGGCGGCTTCGGCATCACCGCCGCGCTCGACGTCTACCTGCCCGGCATGGCCGAGGCCGAGGCAAAGAACCTCACCGAGACTTCCCACACCATCTGCCCCTACTCCAACGCGATCAAGGCCAGCGTGCCGATCAAGACGACGACGCGGTCGTAAGCGGGCGACAGGGCGTCGCCGCGGCGCCGCCCTATTGCCCCGGCAACCGATAGTCCTTGAACGCCTCACGCAGTTTCAACTTGTTGATCTTGCCGGTGGCGGTATGCGGGATCTCGGCGACGATTTGCATGTCGTCGGGCATCCACCATTTGGCGATGTTCGGCCGCAGGAACGCGAACAGGTCTTCCGGCGTCGGTTTGCGACCCTCCTTGGCGACGATGACCAGCAGCGGCCGCTCGTCCCATTTGCTGTGCGGCACGCCGATCACCGCAGCCTCGGCGACATCGGGATGACCGACGGCGAAGTTCTCGATGTCGATCGAAGAAATCCACTCGCCGCCGGATTTGATCACGTCCTTGGCGCGGTCGGTGATCTGCATGTAGCCGTTGGCGTCGATGGTGGCGACGTCGCCGGTGTCGAAGAAGCCGTCCTCGTCGAGAATCTGGCCGCCCTCGCCCTTGAAATAAGCCTTCGCCACCGCCGGCCCGGAAACCTTGAGCCGGCCGAAGGTCTTGCCGTCCCAGGGTAGCTGCTTATTGGCGTCGTCGACGATCCTCATCTCGACGCCGAACGGCGCGAAGCCCTGCTTGGTCTTGAGCTTCAGCGCGTCCTCGTAGGATACGGTCTGCGCCGCTGGCTTGATGTAGCACACCGAGCCGATCGGGCTCATCTCGGTCATGCCCCAGGCGTGGCGCACCTCGACGCCGTATTCCCGTTCGAAGGCGCGGATCATGTCCGGCGGGCAGGCCGAGCCGCCGATGACGACGACCTTCAGCGTCGTGAGCTTCTTGTGCTCTTTTTGCAGATAGGAGAGCAGCATCAGCCACACCGTCGGCACGGCGGCAGTGAAATCAACCTTCTCCGTCTCCAACAACTCGTAGATCGAGGCGCCGTCGAGTTTCGCGCCCGGCAGCACCATTTTCGCGCCCTTCATCGGGCAGGAGAAGGCTAGGCCCCAGGAATTGGCGTGGAACATCGGCACCACTGGCATACACGAGGTGTTCGGCGCCATCGGCAGCGCCTCAAGCCCGGTCGAAATCAGCGAATGCAGCACGTTGGAGCGGTGCGAATAGAGCACGCCCTTCGGATTGCCAGTCGTGCCCGAGGTGTAGCAAAGCCCGGCGGCGGTGTTTTCCTCGAAATCCGCCCAGCGGAAATCGCCGTCGGCCTCGGCGAGCCATTCCTCATAAGCGACGGCATTGCGCAGCTTGGTGGCCCGCATATGCGCGGCGTCGGTAAGCACGACGAAGCGCTCGATGCCCGGCAGCTTGTCGGCGATGCCTTCCAGGATCGGCAGGAAGGTCAGGTCCGTAAACAGCATGCGGTCGCCCGCGTCGTTGACGATCCAGGCGATCTGATCGGCAAACAGCCGCGGATTGACGGTGTGGTAGATCGCGCCAATGCCGGTGATGCCGTACCAGACTTCGAGATGGCGCGAAGTGTTCCAGGCCAGCGTGGCGACGCGGTCGCCGAGCTTGACGCCATCGCGCGCGAGGCGCTGGGCGACTTTCAGCGCGCGGGCGCGCAGATCGCGATAGCCGATGCGATGGATCGGGCCTTCGACGAGCCGCGAGACCACCTCCTGGTCGCCGTGTTGCACACCGGCGAAATCGATGATCTTGTGAATGACCAGCGGCCAATCCTGCATCTGGCCCAGCATGAACAACCTCCTTTGGCCGCCAACGCGGCCGACGGTCGGGGGCAAAATGCCCGACGCCGCCGGCCTTGGCAATCGCTTCATTTGCCGCATGGCGCCGGCCTCGCTAGAAGCCTCAACCGGCTCGATGGAGAGCGCCAAGCCCGACGGAGAACGCAATGCACGGCGCGCGCGCGGACGATGTGGCGATCAGGGTGTGGTTCCGTCTCATCCGCCTGGAATCGCGGCTCGGCGCGGCGGTGTCGGAGCGGCTGCGCGAGATCGGTCTGTCGGTGCCGCAATGCGACGTGTTGACAACCTTGACCGAGGAGGAGGGCGTCAGCCAGCAGGCGCTCGCCGAGCGGCTCTATGTCACCAAGGGCAATATTTCCGGCTTGCTCGACCGTCTGGAATCGGCCGGCCTGGTCGAGCGCCGCTCGACCGCCAGCGACCGCCGGCAATATGAGATTCACCTGACCGCGCCCGGCCGCGAGGCCGCCGTGCGCGCCATCGCCATTCAGCACGACGTGATCCGCAAGACCCTTGGCCGCGTCGCCGAGGCGGAGCTGGAGACTTTCGAGAAGATGCTGGTGACTTTGCGCGACATCGTCCGCAGCGAGGCGGAGGAACTGGCGAAATGACAGGGTTTGCGCTCACGCATCCAAGATCTGCGCTCAGGCGTCGATGCGCTTGATGAACCAGCGCAGCAGCCGCAGCCACAATTCGTCCTTGGCGACCAGATCCTCGACGCCGTGCTCGACATTGGGATTGTCGTTGACCTCGATGACGGCGACCGCATCGCCGGTCTGCTTAAGGTCGACGCCGTAGAGCCCGGCGCCAATGGCGCGCGCCGCCAACAGCGCCGTCTCGATCACCCGCGGCGGCGCCTCGGCGAGCCCGAGTGTGCGAAAGCCGCCTTCCTCCGCCCCGTTCGGGCCATGCTTGATAATCTGCCAATGGCCGCGCGCCATCTGATATTGGCAAACGAACAGCGGCTCGCCGTCGAGCACACCGACGCGCCAATCGAAATCGGTCGGCATGAACTCCTGTGCGATCAACAGGTCGGTGTCCTCGAACAGCTTGCCCGCCAGCGCCTTCAGCTCCGCGAAGCTTTCGACCTTATGGACGCCGCGCGAGAACGAGCCGTCGGGAATCTTAATCACCATCGGATAGCCGAGCGCCGCCTCGGCGCGCTTCAGGCCCTCGTCCTCGGCCAGCATCAGCGTGCGCGGGCTCGGCACGCCGCGCGCCTGCATGAGTTCGTGCAGGTAGACCTTGTTGGTGCAGCGGATCATCGAGGCGGGGTCGTCGATCACCGGCATGCCCTCTTGAAGCGCGCGGCGGGCGAAGCGGTAGGTGTAATTGTCGATCGAGGTGGTGGCGCGGATGAACAGGCCGTCGTATTCGGCAAGCTCGGCGAGCTGCTTGCGGGTCAACAATTCGACCTCGACGGAGTGGCGCTCGGCGAATTTCTGGAAATAGCGCAAAGTTTCGACCGAGGACGGCGGCAGCTTCTCCTGTGGGTCGTAGAGCACGGCGAGCGAATATTTGGCCGGCGCGCGGGCGCGCGGCGAGCGCCAGTCGCGCTCGCTGTGGCGGTGCAGCGCCTCGCGGAAGAAGGCCGCGTCCTCAGCCCCGAGCTTGGCGAGCGGACGCGCCCGGATGCGCTCGATCGTCCAGGTCTTGCCCGGCGTTAGCGACACCTCCAGCGCCGGGCAGCGATACCAGTCGAACAGCAAGCGGCCGAACGCCTCGAAGCGCGGGTCGCGCGACAGGCCGAAGCAAAACAGCAGCTCGAAGGGCGCGCTTTCCGGCGCGCGCGCCTTGCGCGCCGCCGAGGTCAGCGCCTCCTGCAAATCGGGCAGCGATTGCTGATAGAGCTTCGGCTCGCGCAGCTCCAGCATGGTCTCGACCGTCGGGATGACGCGGTGGCCGCGCGCCTCGGCGAGCAGCGAGGCGTAATAGCCCTTGGACTGGTAGTTGTAGGAGCGCGACAGGTTGATGATCTTCGGCCGGCCCGGGCCGGAGAACAGCTTCGGCCGCGCCAGATAGTCGCTGGTCGTGATCACCTTGTGTGGCGTCTCGGCGTTGGGAAAATCGCGCGGCTGATCGACGAGAACGACCCATCCGGTCATCGCCTCACGCCTCCAACCTACGCGGCCGGCCCAAGCGCGAGGCGTCCTGTCGCGGCGTTTTGCGCATTTCTTACGGCCGGCTCCTCGGCCGCCGCGAAAGGGGGCCAAAGCGAAGATTTCGGCGCCTGATTCGCCGCGAGCGGAAGATGAGAGCGGCGCGCCGCGAAGGCAAGCCGGCGCCGGGGGCGGCGACGATTATTTTCGCACCCTCAACCGGCGAGCGGCTTCTCGAAGCGCAGCGCCTCGGCGCCGTCGGCGTAATAGCCGGGATAGCGGCCGAAATGGCGATAGCCGAGCTTCTCGTAAAGCGCGATCGCCGGCGCGTTGTCGTAACGCGCCTCCAGCCGCAGCGCGCTGCGGCCGTGGGCGCGCGCGTAGCGCTCGGCGGCGCGCAGCAATTCGCGCCCGACGCCGCGACGCGCCTGCGCGGCGGCGACCGCCAGCGAATAGACGCGCGCCGAGCCCGCATGCGGCGTCAGCGAGATCACGACATAGCCGATGACGCGGCCGGCGGAGCGAGCGACCAGCAACGGACGCTGCGCGGCGCCAAGAAAACGCCGCAGCGCGCGCAACGACAGCCGATCGCCCTCGAACGACGCGCACTCCAAGGCGAAGATCGCGTCGAGATCGCTGATCTCGGCGGGCCGGACGACGAATTCCGCCGCGCCCTGCGTCATGCCCTGCAAAACACCCGTTTCCTACACGCGAGACTAGCCTTCGCCCGGCATAGGGCGAAGGCCGGACGAAGGCCAGTCAATTCCCCCTTAAGGCGCGGCGGCGGCCTCGGCGGCGAGCTTGAATTGGCCGGCCGCGTCGGCGAGGCGATGGATCTGCTGCTTCATCGATTCGACGACGGCGTTGGCCTCTTCGGCCATCTCACTCGGCGGCGCGCTTCAGCCATTCTTCCTCGTCGATGGTCTCGACGCCGAGTTCGCGCGCCTTGGCGAGCTTCGAGCCCGCGCCAGGGCCGGCGACGACGAGGTCGGTCTTGGCCGAGATCGAGCCCGACACCTTGGCGCCGAGCCGTTCGGCGAGCGCCTTGGCCTCGTCGCGCGACATGCGCTCCAGGCCGCCGGTGAAGACGACGGTCTTGCCGGCAAGGGGGTGGCCCGCCGCCTGCGCCGGCATCGGCGCGATGCTGATTTGCGCGAGCAGCCGGTCGAGCGCGGACGCATTGTGCGGCTCGGCGAAGAAATCGACCAGCGATTCGACCACCGCCGGGCCAATGCCATCGATGCCGGAAAGCGCGCCGCCGCCGTCGCTGGCGATGGCCGCGCGCAGGCTCTCAAGATCGCCGAAGTGGCGGGCGAGGCGGCGCGCGTTGGTCTCGCCGACATGACGGACGCCGAGCGCATAGAGGAATCGGTTGAAGTCGACGCGCCGACGCGCGTCGATGGCCGCGAACAGGTTGCGCGCCGAGGTCTCGCCGAAGCCGTCCCAGTCCTTCAGCGGCGGCGCGCCGTCGCCGTCGCGTTCGGCAAGCGTGAAAATGTCGGCGGCGGTCCGGATGCGGTCCCTGATGTAGAACAGCTCGATCTGCTTGTCGCCAAGCCCCTCGATGTCGAAGGCGTTGCGCGAGGCGAAATGCTTGAGGCCCTCGATCGCCTGCGCCGGGCAGACGAGCCGCCCGGTGCAGCGCCGCACGACGTCCGCCTTGCCGGTTTTCTCATCGATCTCGCGCAGCGCCGCCGAGCCGCAGCGCGGGCACACTTCGGGAAAGGTGAATCTCGGCCGCGCCTCATGCGCCGCGTCGCGCAGCACTTCGATGACCTGCGGAATGACATCGCCGGCGCGCTGTATGCACACCGTGTCGCCGACGCGCACGTCGAGCCGGGCGATCTCGTCCTCGTTGTGCAGCGTCGCATTCGACACCACGACGCCGCCGACGGTGACCGGATGCAGCTTGGCCACCGGCGTCAGCGCGCCGGTGCGCCCGACCTGGATCTCGATCGCTTCGACGCGCGTAGTCGCGCGCTCGGCCGGGAATTTGTGCGCCACCGCCCAACGCGGGCTGCGCGAGACGACGCCGAGCCGGCGTTGCAGCGCGAGATCGTCGACCTTGTAGACGACGCCGTCGATGTCGT
The DNA here is from genome assembly GCA_035606915.1 of Roseiarcus sp. Taxonomy (GTDB): domain Bacteria; phylum Pseudomonadota; class Alphaproteobacteria; order Rhizobiales; family Beijerinckiaceae; genus Roseiarcus. The sequence goes on from DATNDU010000120.1 coordinate 16,937, forward strand.
AGCCGAGCGTGGCGCGTTGCGCCTCGATGGCGCGGTATTGGGCGAGCATCTCCTCAGCCGTCTGGCACAGGCGCGTCAGCGGATTGACCGGCAGGCCGAAGCGGCCGAACGCCTCCAGCGCCCCGACTTGCGTGTCTGCGAACGGTGCGCTGATCTCGCCCCAGGCGTAGGCGAAGAACTTGAGCGGCCGCTCGGCGGTGACGCGCGGGTCGAGCTGGCGCAGCGAGCCCGCCGCGGAATTGCGGGGATTGGCGAAGGTCGGCTTGCCGGCGGCAGCCTGACGTTGATTGATGCGCTCGAAATCCTCGTGCGCGAGATAAACCTCGCCGCGCACCTCCAGGAGCGCCGGCGCGCCGTCGAGGCGCTTCGGGATCGCCGCCACCGTCAGCACGTTGGCGGTGACGTCCTCGCCCTCGAAGCCGTCGCCGCGGGTTGCGGCGCGCACGAGTTCGCCCCGTTCATAGGTGAGCGCGCAAGAGAGCCCGTCGATCTTCGGCTCGGCGACGACGGCGAGCGGCGCCTCTTCCGCCATGCCGAGGAACCGGCGCACCCGGGCGCAAAACTCGGCGACCTCGTCATCGGCGAAGATATTGCCGAGCGACAGCATCGGCACGCTATGGCGGACTTTGGCGAATTTTTCCGACGGCGCGGCGCCGACTTTCGCCGACTGGGCGTCGACGAGTTCGGGATGGGCCTGTTCGAGGGCCTCGTATTGGCGGCGCAGCGCGTCATAGTCGGCGTCGGAGACGGTTGGCGCATCGTCCTGGTGGTAGCGCCGGTCGTGCTCGGCGATCTCGGCGCCGAGGCGCGCGTGGTCGGCGCGGGCGGCTTCCAGGTCGGCGGATTTGGACTTGCGGGCCATGCCCGAAACTCTAGCCGACGGCGCGCGCAAGGGACAGTCCGCGAGGGCGCGATTTCAGGACGTTGGGCGCCAAAACCTGTCTCGGCGAACTGCCCATCCTGCCAATGCAGGGGCCGCGACGGCGACACGCGCGGCCTCAACCGCCGCGAAGCGGTGCGGGATTGCCGTGACATCGGGGTTACGCGGACATTATACGCATGGCGCAATTTCGTGAACGCGGAAATCGGGCTTTGCTTATCATGTCACCGCAACTTTGCTAACGGAGCACATATGCCCACCAATATCGCAAAGAGATTGGTAGAGATGCTTCCAGGCCACGCAAGCTCTGGTCGCATAGGCAGAGATTTCAGGATGATCGCTCTGCAAGGCGTAGAATTGAAGAATCGTAAAATCTTGGAGATCGGACCCTTAGATCGACCAGTTGTCGCGAAGTCGACAGATTGGCAAACCTTCTATTTGGATCATTGCTCCACGGAGCAGTTGATAGCCAAATATCAAGACAACCCTGTCATTCACAAGGACAAGATCGTTCAGATCGATTTTGTCTCGGAAGATGGAAGTCTGTCGAAGGCGGCGATCGGCGACAATCGCTTCGATTGCATTGTCGCCTCACACGTCATCGAGCACGTGCCCAATCTCGTGGGTTGGCTTTCCGATTGCTGCGCCGCTTTGTCGCCGCGCGGCGTGCTCGCCTTGGTGATCCCGGACCGACGCTACACCTTCGACCACTTTCGGCGAACGACGCCAAGGGCTTGGATCGAAGCAGCCCATATCGAGCGCTACGCCCGACCGGGGTTGGACCAGGTCAGCGATCATTTCTGCAACGCCGCGAAGGTCGAATCCGCCGACATCTGGGCCGGCCGAGACGTTTCTCAGGCGCCGCGCCTCCACGACGCGCTTACGCTGAGCAGGGCGATCGCGGACTGGAACGCCGGGGCCTATATTGACTGTCACTCCTGGGTGTTTGAGCATGACAGTTTCGCCGAACTCATCGCCTGGATCTCCGATCGTTTTTCGGTCAATTTGAAACTGCGGAAAATAGCGCCGCCCGTTCGAGGGCAACTCGAATTCTACGTGCAACTGGTCAGGCAATAAGAAGAGCGCCGTCGCGCGACTGGAGATTGGGGAGACACGATACGCATTGCGCAATTTTATGAGTGTGAAAATTGGGCTTTGCATATCATGTCACTGCAATTCCGTCAGCATCGACGGTTCGGCCGCAATCCACCGCTCGACGAAGCGCGCGAAGGCCTCGACTCGCCCCGGCAGCGCTTCATAGGGCGGGAAAAAGGCGGTGAGCCAGATTTCCGGCGCGCTCCAGGCAGGCAGCAGGGGCGTCAGTGTCCCCGCCTCCAGGTTCTTGGCGACAAGGAAGCGCGGCAGCAGCGCGATGCCCTCGCCGAGCGCCGCCATTTCCGCCGCCACGTCGCCGTTGTCGCAGGCAAAACCGAAGCTCAGGCGCACGCTCTGGCGTTGCTTTGACGGCGCATGCGTGAACGTCCAGCGGTCGGGCGTGGCGAGGTTGGTGTAGCCGATGCAAGCGTGATCGGCGAGATCGCGCGGCGCGCGCGGCGGCCGGCGCGCGCGCAGATAGCCGGGCGAGGCGACCAGCAGGCGCGGCACGACGCAGATCTTGCGCCAGATCGTCGATTTGTCCGCCGGCGGCCCGGAGACGCGCAAAGCCATATCGAAACCCTCGCCGACGACGTCGACGAAGCGGTCGGTCAAGTTGAGCGACAGGCGCAGCGCCGGATGGGCGGCGCGAAACCGCGCCAGGGCCGGCGGCAGCAGCCTGATGCCCAGCGACAGCGGCGCGCTGATGCGAAGCTCGCCGCTCAGCGCCCCCTGCGTCTGTTGGGCGCGGGCGTTGGCGGTCTCAACCTCGTCGAGGATGCTCTTCGCTGCCTTGGCGTAGTCTTCGCCCGGCCGCGTCAGCGAGACGCGCCGTGTCGTGCGCATTAGCAATTGCGCGCCGAGTTCACGTTCGAGTTCGCCGACATGGCGGGTGACCGCGGAGGTCGACATTTGCAGCCGCCGCGCCGCCGCCGCGAAGCTGCGCAGTTCCGCCACCGAGACAAACACCCGCATGCGTTCGAGTTGGCCGCTCATGGCGCCTCCGCAACGATGGCGCCAGATTATTGCATAACGCGCAATGGTCAATCGCGCCGGCGCCGCCTACTCCCGCGGCGCCGAAACCTTATCTTTGGCAGCGAACCCAGGAGTTCGCACCATGAGCGACATCACCCAGATCCGCGGCCTGCACCACGTAACCTCGCTCAGCGGCTCCGCGTCTGAGAACAACGCCTTCTTCACCCGCACGCTGGGGCTGCGCCGCGTGAAGAAGACGGTTAATTTCGACGCCCCCGACGTCTATCATCTCTACTACGGCGACGAACTCGGCCGCCCCGGCGGGGTGATGACCTATTTCCCGTTCCCCGACATCGCGCGCGGACGCCCCGGCGTCGGCGAGGTCGGCGAGACGGTGTTTTCCGTCCCCGAGGGCGCGCTGCCGTTCTGGATCGAGCGGCTGGAGCGCCAGGGCGTCGACGGGCTGAAGAGCGACGAGGCGTTCGGCGCGCGCCGGCTGCATTTCTCCGGCCCCGACGGCGACGGCTTCGCCTTGGTTGAAACCAAGAGCGACGCGCGGCCGGGCTGGGCGAAAGGCGGCATCGCGGGAGACCACGCGATCCGCGGCTTCCATTCGGCGTCGCTGCGGCTGCACGACGACGGCGCGACCGCCGAATTGCTCAAGTTCATGGGCTATGAGCAGGTCGACAAGGCCGACGGCGTGCGCCGCTTCGCGCTCGCCAATGGCAACGGCGCCGACGTCATCGATATCGAGACGCTGCCGAACACCGCGCCGGCGCGCCAGGGCGCGGGCTCCGTACATCACATCGCCTTCGCCGTCGCCGATCGCGCGGCGCAACTGGAGGTGCGCAAGGCGCTGATCGACACCGGCTATCAAGTGACGCCGGTGATCGACCGCGATTACTTCTGGGCGATCTATTTCCGCACCCCCGGCGGCGTGCTGTTCGAGGTCGCCACCAATGAGCCCGGCTTCGACCGCGACGAAGACACCGCCCATCTCGGCCAAGCGTTGCAACTGCCGAAACAACACGCCCACTTGCGCCAACGGCTGGAGAAGTTCCTGCCGCCGATCCCCGATTGAAGGAGCACGCCATGAGCCTCGACGCCTACAACTACGCCACGCTGCCGGGCGAAGGCGCGCTGGTGTTCGCTTTTCACGGCACCGGCGGCGACGAGCGGCAATTGCTGCCGCTCGCCCGCGATATATGGCCGGACGCCGAGATCGTCGCGCCGCGCGGCGACGTCAGCGAAAATGGCGCGCGGCGGTTCTTTCGCCGCCAGGCGGAAGGCGTTTACGATTTCGCCGACCTCGCGCGCCGCACCGAGGCGATGGCGGGCTTCGTCGAAGCGCACAAGGCGCGCGCGGCCGGACGCCGGGTCGTCGGCTTCGGCTATTCCAACGGCGCCAACATTCTGGCGTCCGTCGTCTTCGCCGCGCCGGGCTTGTTCGACGACGTAGCGCTGATGCACCCGCTGATCCCGTGGCGGCCAGCCGACGATCCCCGGCTTGCGGCGACCCGCGTTCTCGTCACGGCGGGCCGGCGCGATTCCGTCTGCCCGCCGGACGAGACGCTGGCGCTCGCCGAGTTCTGGCGCCGGCAGGGGGCCGAACTGACGCTCGAATGGCACGACGGCGGCCATGAGTTGCGCGACAGCGAGGTCGAGGCGCTGCGGCGGTGGAGCGCCGCGCCGCCATAGCGGCGCGGCGAGGCCCCTCACAGCGGAATGTTTTCGTGCTTCTTCCAGGGGTTTTCCAGCTTCTTGTTGCGCAGCATCGCCAGCACCCGAGATAGCCGCTTGCGGGTGGCGTGCGGCATGATGACCTCGTCGATATAGCCGCGCTCGGCGGCCACGAACGGCGACAGGAAACGGTCCTCGTATTCCTGCGTGCGCAGCGCGATCTTCTCGGGATCGTTGATCTCGCGACGGAAGATGATCTCGACCGCGCCCTTGGCTCCCATCACCGCGATCTGCGCCGTCGGCCAGGCGAAATTGATGTCGCCGCGCAAGTGCTTGGAGGCCATCACGTCATAGGCGCCGCCGAACGCCTTGCGGGTGATGATCGTCACTTTCGGCACCGTCGCCTCGGCATAGGCAAACAGCAGCTTGGCGCCGTGCTTGATGAGGCCGCCATATTCCTGCGCGGTTCCCGGCAGAAAGCCGGGGACATCGACGAACGTGACGATGGGCAGGTTGAAGCAATCGCAGAAGCGCACGAAGCGCGCCGCTTTGCGCGAGGCGTCGCTGTCGAGCACGCCGGCCAGCGCAAGCGGCTGGTTGGCGACGATTCCCACCGTCGAGCCCTCGATGCGGGCAAAGCCGGTGACGATGTTCCTGGCGTGCGCGCCCTGGATCTCGAAGAAATCGCCCTCGTCAGCGATCTTTCCGATCAGCTCCTTGATATCGTAGGGCTTGTTGGGATTGTCGGGCACCAGCGTGTCGAGCGACAGGTCGATGCGGTCGGGATCGTCGAAGGTGGGCAGCTTCGGCGCCGCTTCCAGATTGGAGGCCGGCAGGAAGTCGATCAGCCGGCGCATCTGCAACAAAGCCTCGACGTCGTTGTCATAGGCGCGGTCGGCGATCGAGGAGCGGGTGGTGTGGACTTGCGCGCCGCCGAGTTCCTCGGCGGTCACGGTCTCGTTGGTGACGGTCTTCACCACGTCGGGGCCGGTGACGAACATATAAGAGGTGTCGCGCACCATGAAGATGAAATCGGTCATCGCCGGCGAATAGACGTCGCCCCCGGCGCACGGGCCCATAATCACCGAAATCTGCGGGATGACGCCGGAGGCCAGCACATTGCGCTGGAACACCTCGCCATAGCCGCCGAGCGCCGCCACGCCCTCCTGGATGCGCGCCCCGCCGGCGTCGAACAAGCCGACGATGGGGGCGCGATTCTTGAGCGCCATGTCCTGGATTTTGGTGATTTTGCGCGCGTGCTCCTCGCTGAGCGAGCCGCCGAACACCGTGAAGTCCTTAGCGAAGACATAAACCGTGCGGCCGTTGACGGTGCCCCAGCCGGTGACGACGCCGTCGCCCGGCACATGCTCGCGCTGCATGCCGAAATCGGCGCAGCGATGCTCGACGAACATGTCGAACTCCTCGAAGGAATCATGGTCGAGCAGCAGTTCGACGCGCTCGCGCGCCGTTAGCTTGCCCTTGGCGTGCTGGGCGTCGATGCGATGCTGGCCACCGCCGAGCCGCGCCATCTCCCGGCGTTCGTCGAGGCGGGCGAGAATGTCCTTCAAAGCGCGGGCTCCGCTTATCGTGGCGAAAATCGGGCCGCTTCTAGCATGCGCGCCACGGCCCCGAAACCGGCGGCAAGATCAGAGAAAGGGATAAGGCGGCGGCGGCGCCTCCTGGTCTAAGAAAGGTCATCAGCCTTCCGTCTTTTCGCCCGCCGCCGCTGAGACACCCCGCACGTCAATCACGACCGGAGCCTGAGATGGCGTTTCCCCACCTGACGCGCGAACAGATGCTTGATCGTTGCGACCTCGCGGGCGTGGCCCGCGTGGTCTCGGTCGGCCGCGACAGTCCGCAATCGCCTAATCTCGCCAAGCTGGAGTTCCTGCGCATCGTCAAGGGAGCGCTGCGCGAACGCGACGGTTTCGCCTATGTGCGCCTGCATGGCGGCGGCCCACCGCGCCAGGAGGGAACGCTCGCCGCCTGGTCGGACTGGTGGGATTATCCCGTCGGCGCGACGGTGATGACGCATCTCGACTGGAACGGCCCCGAGGAGCTCTACCAGACGACCTGGCCGGGCGCGGTGCGGGAGACCGACGCCGAGGTGGCGCAAGTCGCGTAAGCCCGAGCGCTGACCCGCCTTGCGCCGCAGCTTGGTTTGGCGGGGGGCCGCCCTCGAATTAGCTCCGCAGCGCCGCCAGCGCACGGGCGGCGGCGGCGAATTCGCGGCCGCGCGCCTCACGGCGGCGCATCGCTTCCTCGTCGGCGCCCCAGCGCTCGATCTGGAAATCCTCATCGACATGGGCGGCCGCCCACGCCGCCTCGACCGCTATCGCCTGGCGCGCCAGCGCCAGCGCCAACAGCGCCGAGCCCGAGAGGCTGGTCAGCGCATGCAGCGCCGTCACCGCGAACGGTTCGCGTGGGATCGCCGCGCGCACCGCTTGCAGCGAAGACTCCGGCTGCGCGACATGGGTGATGCCGCAGGCAAGCACGAAACGCGCGCCCAGCGTCTGCTCAGCGAAGGCGAGCAGCGTGTCCAGCGCCACTGCCTGCCGCGCCGCCAGGGCTTCCGGCTCCGGCACGCGATAGCAGACGAGATCGCTGCCGGCGTAAGATCCGATCTCGGCGATCGTCGCTTCCAACGCCTCGGCGACGCCGTCGAGCGCGGAATCCGCGAGGCGGGTCAGCGGCATCGACAGCGGCTCGATGATTTCGCCCTGCGTCGCCCATTCGGCGGCGATCGCCTCGGCGAGTGCGCGCGTCGGCGCGACCAGCTTGCGCTTGGCCGGCGTGCGGGCGATGCGGCCGTCGAGCAGCACGGCGAAACCGCCCTCGACCTCCCCGGCGCCAGCGGTCGAGTAGAAGCGCTTGATCGCCCTGTCACTCATCGGGCGCCTCCTCGATCGGGTCGCGCGCCGGGGCGATGAAGCCGAACATGTCGAAGGCGGCCCGCATGTGCGGCGGCAGCGGCGCGGTGACGTCGATGATGCCGCCGCGCGGGTTCGGCACGACGAGCCGGCGCGCCATCAGGTGCAGCTTCGGCTCCAGGCCCGGCGGCACGGCGCGCAAGGGATCGTTGCGGGCGGGGTCGCTGGCGGGACGGCGGTTGTATTTGGGATCGCCGATGATGGGATGGCCGATCGCCTCGCAATGGGCGCGCAACTGATGCGTGCGGCCGGTGATCGGTCGCAGCGACAGCCAGGCCAGACGCGGCCGCACCTTGTCGACGGTGGCGTAAAGCGTCACCGAATGCTGCGCGTCGGGGTCGCCGTGGCGCACCACCCGCATGCGCTCGCGCTCGGCGTGGTCTCCAGGCTTGCCGCCCCTCGCGTCGCCCATGCCCTCGCCCTTGGCGAGAAACAGCGAGATGCGGCCGTTCTCCGGCTTCGGGCAACCCTCGACCAGCGCCCAGTAGATCTTCTTGGTCTCGCGCGCCCGGAACAAGGCGCCGAGATCGGCGGCAATCTTGCGCGATTTCGCGCACAGCAGCACGCCGCAGGTGTCGCGGTCGAGCCGGTGGACGAGAACCGGCCGCTCGCCGTTGGGGCCGGCGAGCGCCGCCAGCATGCCGTCGACATGGCGCTTGACGCCGGAACCGCCCTGCGTCGGCAACCCCCAGGGTTTGTTGAGCACCAGCACGTCGCGATCCTCAAACAGGATGAGCGAGCGCAGGAAGGCGGCGTCTTGCGGGTTGGCGGCCGGGGCGGGCTGCGCCGCCGGCAGGTCGAGCGGCGGCACCCGCACCTCCTGTCCGGCTTCAAGCCGCGTCGAGACCTCGGCGCGCCGGCCGGCGACGCGGATCTCGCCCTTGCGCACGATCTTGTTGATGTGGGATTGCGGCAGACTCGGGTAACGTCGGCGCAGCCAGCGGTCGAGCCGCATGCCGGCCTCGTCGTCGCCGACGGCGACCGTCTCGACGGCGCTCGCCATGTTGCTAAAGGCTCCGCATCAGCGCCGGCGCCAGGAAAATGAGAGCATCCGGGATCATGACCGGCCTTCTAGCGCCCGGTTCAGGGGCCGGCAAACGCGCAAATACCCAACGCCCAAATAAAAGGAGGCCGCCATCAGACGACAGCGGCCTCGAGTCAAGGGAGGAAACGCCCAAGGAGGGCATATGCGACGACAGGCGCCGCACAGCAATAAAATACATCGCGCTGCGAAATATGCAAGCGGCTTTAAGAAAAAAGCTCAGCCGGCAACGGTTTTCTTCAACCCCGGCCGCCCCAGGCCCGCCCATCGGCTCGCAGCGGACTGATCGCATCGCGGCGCGCCATCTCGTGGCTGTAGACGCTGAGATAGGCCTCATCGTCGAGCTCGCCAGCGCTCAAGGCGACGCCGATCTCGTGATAAATGGCGATATTGTCGAGATTGGGGATCGGCAGCCGGCCGGCCTGGTAATCGGCATGCATGGCGCGCAGCGCGTCTTCCAGTTCCGCCACCAGCTTCGGGGTGTCGAACAGACGGCACTTGTCCCTGTTGTTGGCGAGCCGCTGCTGGAGATGCGCGAGCGCACCGCGATTATGCGCCAGTGCGATGGCGGTGGCGACATATTGCTCGCGCGAGGCGCAGGCGAGTTCGCCGATCCCCGCCGCATGGACGAGGCTGGCGCAGACCCGCGAGGCGAAGCTGCGGCCGGGATAAGTGAGCACCGGCAGTCCCATCCACAGCGCGTCGGCGGCGGTGGTGTGCGAGCCGTAGGGGAAGCTGTCGAGGAACAGGTCGGCCAGCGCGTAGCGGGCGACGTGATGCGGGTTGGCCTTCTTCTCGGCGAAAATCAGTCGCTCCGGCGCGACATGGGCTTCGCTGGCGATGGCGCGCAGGCGATCGTTGGTGTCGCCGGCGCCGCCGAACAGCCACAGCACGCTGTCGGGCACGGCGGCCAGGATCGCCAACCAACTGGCGAACATCACCGGCGTGAACTTCTGTGTGCCGTTGAGGCAACAGAACACGAAAGCCTCCTCCGGCAACCCCTCCTCGGCGCGGCCCGGCGGCTGCGCGACGATGCGCTTGCGGTCGTTGGGTTGGTAGCAGGACAGCCGCACCACTTTCTCGCTATAATAGCGCTCCGCCTCGGGGGGGACGATGCGCGGATCGGCGATCAGATAATGATGGTCGGGCGAGCCCATGGCGCCGGGAAAGCCAAACCAGTTGACGATCACCGGCGCCGGGCGCAACGCAAACACCTTGGTGCGCGCGCTCTTGGTGAAGCCGTTGAGGTCGACGAGAATGTCGATCTCGTCGTCGCGGATGCGCCGCGCCGCCTCCTCGTCGGTGAGATCGTCGATGTCGAGCCAATGATCGACGGCGGCGCGGCAGCGCTGTTTGATGCCGTCGTCGCGCGAGATGCCGCAATAATAGGCGAAGATCTCGAATTCGCTCTTATCGTGAGTCTCCAGCACGTCGGTCATGGCGAAGCCGACGGCGTGCTCGCGCAAATCCGAGGAGACGTAGCCGATGCGCAGCCGCCCCGGCTGGCGTTCGGCCGCCGGCGCCGGGGCCGCGATCTCGACCGGCCCGGGACGCGGGCCGATAAGCTCGCGGTAATAGGTCGCCGCGCGCGCCAGTTGGAACAGCGGATCGTTGGACAGATTGGCGATCGACAGCGGCGACACGCCGGCCATCAGCGCCTCCGTCGCCACGCCGTCCCAGCCCTGCACCGCCGGCCATTTGCACTGGCGCTGGCGAATGGCGATGTAATGCTGGATGACCGCGGGTTGATGCACGCTGATGTCGAGCGACAGCCGCATCGCCTCCTCGGCGGGACCGTCGATATTGTGCGCCTCCAGCACGCGCGCCATCTGTTCGAGCGCCGTCAGCTTGTTGCGCACGATCTCGCCGCGGATCTGGGGCAGTCGCTCGACCATCGCGCGCCATTGCTCGATCGCCTCGCCGAGTTGGCCGGCGTCCTCCAGAAGGCGCCCGAGATTGACGTAGATCGGGAAGAAATCCGGCCGCAGCCGCTGGCACTCGCGCGCCGCCGCGATGGCGCCGAGCCGGTCGCCGGCCTTGGCGAGCGAGAACGAATAGTTGAAATAGGCCGCGTGCAGGAACCCGTGACCGGGATTGCAGGCGATCCAGTTCTTGTACAGCGCGACGGCGAGGCCCGAGGCGCCCTCGGCGTTGAAGCGCTCGGCGTGGGCTAGCAGATCGCCGGCGCTCCAGTTCTGGTAGAAGCCGTAACTCTCCAGCTCGGCGGGGGAAACGAGGGCCTGCCCGTCGAATTGGTTGTGTTGCAGCATGTTGATCTCCCGTGTCGCCTCGTCTTCACATGAGGCGGTTTAACGCTCGAACACGCACGCTTGATAGGTAAACACCCCCGGCGCCGCGCGGCGCCGGGGGCCGCGGCTCAGCCGACGAGCGTCTGATACGCCGCGATCTGCGCGTTGTTCATCGCCTCCACCTGCGGAACCGTCAGCGATTGGCCCTGCGTCGTAGTGAGGGCGGAGATCGTCGTCGTCGTCAGGCCAGCGACCTGGTTGGTCGTAAGCTGCGACACGTCGAGCTCATGCAGTACGGTTGTGGTGGCCGTATTGAGTTGCGTGGAGTTGAGGTTGCCGATCTGCGCGCCGCTCAGCGCGCCGATCTGGTCGGCGCTGAAGTTGCCAAGCGCCGTCGTTGTCAGACCCGAGACGATGCCGGTCGACAGGCCGGCGATCGCCGGCGCGCCCAGCGCCTGCAGGTTGGTGGTGGTCAGCGCGTTGACATCGGCGGCGCTGAGCCCGGAGAGTTGGCTGGAGGCGAGCTCGCCAAGCTGCGTCGCCGTCAGGGTGTTGAGCGTCGTCGTCGTCAGGCCGCCGAGCTGCGTGCTCGACAGGCTGGCGGCGTTGAGCGCGCCGAGCGCCGTCGTCGTCACCGCGCCGAGTTGCGAGGCGCCGAGCGACTGCACCTGGCCAGTCGACAGCGAGGCGAGCTGCGTCGTGGTGAAGTTGCTGAGCGCCGTCGTGGTCGCCCCCGACAGGCTGGAAGTCGTCAGCCCGTCGAGCGCGGAGCTGGTCAGCGCCTGGAGGTTGGTCGAGGTCATCGCGTTGACGTCGGCGGCCGATAGCGCGCCGGCCTCGGCCGAGGTCAGCGACGAGACCTGCGAGCTCGTCAACTCGTTGATCGCCGTCGTCGACAGACCGCCAACTTGCGTGGCGTTGAGGCGCGCGGCGTTGAGCGCGTTGAGCACCGTCGACGTCGCGGCGTTGAGCTGGCCCGCCGACAGACTGTCGATCTGCGCTGTCGACAGGGCGCCCAGTTGCGAGGTCGAGAAGGCGCTGAGCGCGGTCGTCGTCAAACCGCCGAGCGTCGCCGTCGACAGGCCGCCGATCGCCGTAGTGGTCAGCGCTTGCAGGCTGGTCGAGCCCATGCCGCCGACCCCAGAGGCGCTGAGGCCGGTGAGCTGTGCGCTTGAGAAGCTGGCAAGCTGCGTCGTCGACAGCGCGTTGAGCGCGGTGGTGGTCAGGCCGCCGATTTGCATCGAGGACAGCTTGGAGCCGGTGAGCGCGTCGAGCGACGTCGAGCTGAGGAAGCCAAGCTGCGAGGCCGACAGGCTCTGCACCTGCGTGGTGGTCAGCGCGCTAAGCTGCGTGGTTGTGAAATTGCCGAGCGCGGTGGTCGTCGCCCCCGACAGCGCCGTCGTCGTCAAGCCGAGCGCCCCGGTGGCCGACAGCGCCTGGACGTCGGTCGAGGTCAGGGCGTTGAGGTCGTTGGCGCTCAGCGCCGTGACGCCGCTGCTCGACAGCGCGCCGTACTGGGTGGAGGTGAGGTTCAGCAAGGTCGTCGTCGTCAGGCCGCCAACCTGGGTCACCGAGAGTTTGGCGGCGTTGAGGGCGCCGAGCGCGGTGGTGCTGACGAGGCCGAGTTGCGAGGCTGTCAGGCCTTGCACCTGCGACGTCGCCAAGCCGCCGATCTGCGTCGTGCTCAGATTGCCAAGCGCGGTCGTGGTCAGACCGGAGATCGTCGTGGCGTTGAGGCCGTTGAGTGCGGTCGCGGTCAGCGCCTGCATGTCCGTCGAGCCGAGGGCGTTGAGCACGGTGGTCGACAGCGCGCCGGTTTCGGCTGAGGTCAGCGCGCCGAATTGCGTCGAGGTCAACCCCAGCGCCGCAGTCGAGGTGAAGCCCGCCGCCTGCGTGGTCGAGAACCTGGCGGCATTCAGTGCGTTCAACACGGTGGTCGACGCCGTATTGAGCTGCGTCGTCGTCAGGCCCTGGATCTGGCCGGCCGACAGCGCGCCAAGCTGAGTCGAGGAGAAGGCGGCGAGCGCGGTGGTGGTCGCGCCGGAGATCGCGGCCGTCGTCAGCCCGCCCAGCGAGGAAATCGCCAGCGCCTGGAGATTGGACGAGGTCAGCGAATTAAGCTCGGCCGAGGTGAGGCCGACGACCTCCTTGCTGGTCAGCGCGGCGGCCTGCGTCGTCGACAGCGCGTTGAGCGTCGTCGAGGTCAACGCGCCGATTTGGGTCGAGCTCAGCTTCGCCGTCGCGACGGCGGCGAGGTTGGTCGTGCTCAACCCGCCGAGCTGCGTCGCCGACAGGGCGTCAAGCTGCGAAGTGTTGAGCGCTGCGACTTGCGAGGTCGTCAGCGCGTTGAGCGCCGTCGAGGTCAACACACCCATGACGGCGGAGGTGACGCCGCCGAGCGCGGAAGTGGTGAGCGCCTGGATGTTGGCGGAGGCTAGTCCGTTGATCTCGGTGGCGTTGAGGCCAGACGTCTGCTTGCTGGACAGCGCCGCCATTTGCGTCGTCGTCGCGACGGTGTTGAGTTGCGAGGCGGTCAGCGCCTGGATCTGGTTGGTGGTCATCGCGCCGAGCTGCGTCGAGGTCATATAACCGAGCGCGGTGGTGGTCGCGCCCGAGAGCGCGGTCGTGCTGAGGCCGGCGAGCGCAGTAGCGCTGAGCGCCTGCGCGTTGGTCGAACTCAGCGCGTTGAGCTCGACGGCGGTGAGGCCGACGACCTCCTTGCTGGTCAACGCGGAAGCCTGCGTCGTCGACAGCGCGTTGAGCGTGGTCGAGGTCAGCGCGCCGATTTGCGTTGAAGTGAACCTGGCCGCCGCGACGACCGCCAGGTTGGTCGTCGTCAGGCCGCCGAGCTGCGTCGCCGATAGGGCGTCGAGCTGCGAGGTGCTGAGCGCCGCCACTTGCGCCGTGTTCAGCCCGTTGAGCGCCGTTGAGGTCAGCGCGCCTATGACCGTGGAAGTGACGCCGCCGAGGGCGGAAGTCGTCAGCGCTTGCAGGTTGGTCGAGCCGAGCCCATTAAGTTCGGCAGCGGTGAGGCCTGAGGTCTGCTTGCTGGTCAGCGCTGCCATTTGCGTCGTCGTCAGCGCATTGGCGGCGGTGGTCGTCAAGCCGCCGAGCTGTGCGCTCGAGAAGCGCGAGGCGTTGAGGGCGTTGAGCGCCGTCGTCGACACAGCGGTCAGTTGCGAGGTTGTCAGCGCCTCGACCTGGTTGGTGCTGAGCGCGCCGAGCTGGATCGAGGTCATGGAGCCGAGCGCCGTCGTCGTCGCGCCGGAGAGCGCCGTCGAAGTCAAGCCCGTCAGCGCCGAAGTGGTGAGCACCTGAACATTGGTCGAAGTCAGCGCGTTGAACTCGCTCGACGACAGGCCGGCGACCTCCTTGCTGGTCAGCGTCAAGAGTTGCGTCGTCGTCAGCGCGTTAAGCGTCGTCGAACTCAGGGCGCTGATTTGCGCCGAGGCGAGCCTGGCCGCCGCCACCGCGGCGAGGTTGGTCGTCGTCATGCCGCCAAGCTGCGTCGCCGACAGGGCGTCAAGCTGCGATGTGTTGAGAGCGGCGACCTGCGTCGTCGTCAGCGCGTTGAGCGCCGTTGAAGTCAGCACGCCGATGACAGTAGAGGTGACGCCGCCGAGGGCGGAAGTGGTGAGCGCCTGGAGGTTGGTTGAGGTTAGCCCGTTGATTTCGGTCGAGTTTAGGCCAGACGTCTGCTTGCTGGCGAGGGCGGCGAGCTGCGTCGTCGTCAGCAGATTGGCGGCGGTGGTCGTCAGGCCGCCGAGCTGGGCGCTCGACAGCCGTGCGGCGTTCAGCGCGTTGAGCACGGTCGTCGTCACCGCCGTCAGTTGCGAAGTCGTCAGCGCCGCGACTTGGTTGGTGGTGAGCGCGCCGAGTTGCGCCGTGTTCAAATAGCCGAGCGCGGTGGTGGTGGCGCCGGAGAGCGCCGTCGTGCTGAGTCCGGCGAGCGCGGCGGTGGTGAGCGCCTGCGCGTTGGTCGAACTCAGCGCATTGAGCTCGACGGCGGTGAGGCCGACGACCTCCTTGCTGGTCAGCGCCGAGACTTGCGTCGTCGTCAGCGTGTTGAGCGTCGTCGAGGTCAGCGCGCCGATCTGCGTCGAGGTGAGCCGGGCCGAGGCGACGGCGGCGAGGTTGGTCGTGCTCATCCCGCCGAACTGCGTCGCCGACAGGGCGTCGAGCTGCGAGGTGTTGAGCGCCGTCACCTGCGAGGTCGTCAGCGCGTTAAGCGCCGTCGAGGCAAGCTGGCCGATGACGGTGGAGGTGACGCCGCCGAGCGCCGAATTGGTCAACGCTTGCAGGTTGGTCGAGCTCAGCCCGTTGATCTCGGTGGCGTTGAGGCCAGACGTCTGCTTGCTGGACAGCGCCGCCATTTGCGTCGTCGTCAGCGCGTTGGCGGCCGTGGTCGTCAAGCCGCCGAGCTGCGCGCTCGACAGCCGCGCCGCGTTGAGGGCGTTGAGCGTCGTCGTCGTGAAGGTTGTCAGTTGCGTGCTGGTCAGCGCCTCGACTTGGTTGGTGGTCAGCGCGCCGAGTTGACCTGAGGTCAGATAGCCAAGCGCGGTGGTGGTGGCGCCGGAGAGCGCGGCCGAGGTCAGGCCGGTCAGCGCGGCGGTGGTGAGCGCCTGCGCGTTGGTCGAGCTTAGCGTGTTGAGCTCGGCGGCGGTTAGGCCGGCGACTTCCTTGCTGGTCAACGCGGAAACCTGCGTCGTCGACAGCGCGTCGAGCGTCGTCGAAGTGACGGCGCCGAGCTGGGCGCTGGTCAGCCTCGCCGTCGACACGGCGGCGAGATTGGTCGTCGTCAGCGCGCCCAGTTGCGTCGCCGACAAGGCGTCAAGCTGCGAGGTGTTGAGCGCCGCCACTTGCGTCACCGTCATGGCGTTGAGCGCCGTCGAGGCGAGCAGGCCCATGACTGTCGAGGTGACGCCGCCGAGCGCCGAAGTGGTCAGCGCCTGGAGGTTGGTCGAGCTTAGCCCGTTGAGTTCGGTGGAGGTGAGGCCCGAGGTCTGCTTGTTGGTGAGCGCCGCCATTTGCGTCGTCGTCAGCGCATTGGCGGCGGTGGTCGTCAAGCCGCCGACCTGCGCGCTCGACAGCCGCGCCGCGTTGAGCGCGTTGAGCGTCGTCGTCGCCACGGTGGTCAGTTGCGCGGTGGTCAAGCCCGCGACCTGGTTGGTGGTCAGCGCGCCAAGCTGGGTCGAGGTCATATTGCCAAGCGCCGTCGTCGTCGCGCCGGCGAGCGCCGTCGAGGTTAGCCCGGTCAGCGCCGAAGTGGTGAGCGCCTGGACATTGGTCGAGGTCAGCGCGTTAAGCTCGGTCGAGGACAGGCCGGCGACCTCCTTGCTGGTCAGCGTCGAAACTTGCGCGGCGGTCAGCGCGTTGAGCGTCGTCGAGGTCAGCGCGCCGAGCTGGGCGGAGGTGAAGCGCGAAGCGTTGAGCGCGCCAAGCTGCGTCGTCGTCACGCCCGCGAGCTGCGTCGAAGACAGGCTGTCGGCCTGGCTCGTGGTCAGCGCTGCGACCTGCGACGTCGTCATGCCGTTGAGCGCCGTCGTCGTCAGCGCGGAGACCACCGCAGCGGCGACGCCGGCCAGCGCCGAGGTGGTCAGCGCCTGAAGATTGGTCGTCGTCAGCGCGTTAACCTCGGTCGAGCTGAGACCCGAGGTCTGCTTGCTGGTGAAGGCGGCGAACTGCGTCGAGGTGAGGGCGTTGGCGGTGGTGGTGGTCAGATTGCCGACCTGCGCCGAGGACAGATAGCCGGCGTTGAGGGCGTTGAGCGTCGTGGTGGCGACGGTGTTGAGTTGCGTCGAGCCGAGCCCCTGCACTTGCGCCGAGGTAAGCGCGCCGAGCTGAGTGGCGGCAAGGTTGCCGAGCGCCGTCGTCGTCGCGCCGGCGAGCGCGGCGGTGGTGATGCCGGCGAGCGCCGAGGTTCCGATGGCGTGCAGGTTGGTCGAGGTGAGGCCGCTGAGGTCGGTCGACGACAGCGCCACCGTCTGCCGATTGCTCAGCGCCGCCACTTGCGAGGTGGTCAGCGCGTTGAGCGTCGTCGTCGTCAAGCCGGAAATCTGCGCGCTCGACAGCCGCGCGGAGTTGAGCTCGCCGAGCACCGTGGTGCTGGCCGCATTGAGCTGCGTCGTCGTCAGGCTCTGCACCTGCATGGTGGTCAGCGCCGCGACCTGGGTCGCGGCGAGGTTGGCGAGCGCCGTCGTCGTCGCGCCGGAAAGCGCGCTGGCGGAGAGGCCGGAGACGGCGCTGGTGGTCAACGCTTGCGCGTTGGTCGAGGTCATGGCGTTGAGGTCGGTGGAAGAGATCGCCGCCGCCTGCGCGGCGGCAACGACGCCGAGCTGGGTCGTCGTCAGCGCGCCGAGCGTCGTCGTCGTCAGGCCGGAGACCTGCGTCGTCGACAGACTCGCGGCGTTGAGCGCGTTGAGCACAGTGGTCGAGACGGTGTTGATCTGCGACGTCGTCAGACCCTTCACCTGCGCGGCGGTGAGGGCGGACAATTGCGTCGTCGCCAGATTGCCGAGTGCGGACGTCGTCAGCGCGCCGAGCGCGGTGGTGGTGACGCCGGTGAGCGCCGAGGCGGTCAGCGCATGGGCGTTGGTCGTCGTCAGGCCGCCGATCTCGGTCGCCGACAGCGCCGCCGCCTGCTTGCTGGTCAGCGCCCCAAGCTGCGTCGTCGACAGCGCGTTGAGCGTCGTCGTCGTCAGCGCGCCGACCTGCGTCGTCGACAGATTGGCCGCGTCGAGCGCGTTGAGCACGGTGGTCGAGGCGGTGTTGATCTGCGACGAGGTGAGCGCCTGCGCCTGCGCGGCGCTGAGATGGCCAAGCTCGGTGGTCGAGAGATTGCCAAGCGCCGTCGTCGTCAGGCCGCCGACCGTCGTCGTCGTCAAGCCGTTGTCAGCGGTGGTGGACAGCGCCTGAATGTTGGTGGTGGTCAGCGCGTTGACGTCGGCGGCGTTGAGCGCGCTGACGGCGGCGCTGGTTAGCGCCGCGAGCTGCGAGGTGGTGAAACTGTTGAGCGCCGTCGTCGTCAGCCCCGAGATCTGCGTCGAAGAGAGGCTGGCGGCGTTGAGCGCGTTGACGACGGTGGTCGAGCCGCTGTTGAGTTGCGCCGTCGTCAGGCCCTTGACCTGCACCGTCGTGAACTCGCCGAGCTGGGTGGTCGAGAAATTGCCCAGCGTCGTCGTCGTCAACTGGCCAATGTTGGTCGAGGCGATGCCGGCGATGCCGGTCTTGGTCAGCGCCTGGAGATTGGTCGAGGTCAGGTTGGAGAGCGCCGAGGTGGAGAGCGCGGAGGCCTGGGCGCTGTTGAACTCGCCGATCTGCGTGGTGGAAAGGGCGTTGAGCGTGGTGCTGGTCAACCCCGAGACCTGGGATGTGGCGAAATTGGCGACGTTGAGGGCGCCGAGCGCCGTCGTCGTCATCGTGTTGAGCTGCGTCGTCGACAGCGCTTTGGACTGGGCGGCGTTGAAGCGGGCGAGCAGCGTGCCGCCGAGATTGCCCAGCGTCGTCGTCGTCATGGCGGAGACTTGGGCGGTGCTGAAGCCGCTGAGCTGACCCGCCGAAAGGCCCTGGAGCTCGGCGCTGGTCAGCGCGTTGACATTCGTCGAGGTCAGCGAGCCGAGCACCGTGGCGCTCATGGCGTCGACCTGGGTGTTGGCGAGCGCCAGGATCATCGCCATCGACAGCGACGGCGCGGCCTGGCTCGAAAAGCCGGTGATCTGGCTCGTCGACAGCTCGGATTCGGCGGTGGTGGTCAACGCGCTAATTTGCGAGCCGCTGAGCGAGGCGATCTGCGAAACCGTCATGGCGGCGATGTCGGTGGTCTTTAGAGACGCCATCGTCGTGGTGGAAAGATTGGCGATCTGCGCATTCGACAGCGCACTAATGAATGACGTCATTGCGAACCCCCAGAGCGCTCACCGTTCAGCCGACGAATCCGCGCGCGAATCACCGACAAGCCTTCACCGCCG
>DATNDU010000133.1:0-3147 GCA_035606915.1 Roseiarcus sp.
GAGCTTCACGACATGGGCGGCCTTGGCGAAGGCGGCGTCGCTCGCAGCGGCATCGCCGTGGCGCATGCGCGCGGCGATGTTGCCCGCCGCAGCCGGCCACACCTGCGGCGCGCCCTCGGCGGTCGCGGCGACGACGCCGACGGCGGCCGGCAGCGGCTCATAATCGACGCCGATGAGGTCGAGCGCGTCCTGGGCCGCCTCGGGCGTCTCGGCCGCCACCGCCGCCACCGGCTCGCCGACATAGCGGGCGAATTCGACCGCCAGCGCCGGCCGCAGCGGCGACGCGCCGGGCGAGCCATCGGGGCGCTGGAAGATCGGCGCCAGCGGCAGCGGCTTGACGCCGGCCGCCGCCAACTCGGCTCCGGTGAACACCGCCACCACCCCCGGCGCCTGCCGCGCGGCGCTGGCGTCGATGGCGACGATGCGCGCGTGGGCGTGCGGCGAGCGCAGGAAGCGCAAGTGCAGGCCGCCGGCGGGCGCGAAATCGTCTGCGAAACGGCCGACGCCCTGGAGCAGGCCCGCATCCTCGATGCGCTTCACCTCGCGTCCGCTGCCGAAGCGCGCCGTCATTGTCAAAGCCGTCATCAACTCGTCCCCCGGGGCGGGCATCTCCCGTCTCAAGGCGCGATGTGGCGCGAAACGCGCCGGCGTTCAAGACGCGATCAGGTGCGCACCACCAGCACCGAGCATTGCGCATGGCGCACGATGGTCTTGGCGTTGGAGCCGAGCAGGTAGTCGGACATCACCGGCCGATGCGAGCCGATGACGATGAGGTCGGCGCGCCATTCCTGCGCCTCGCGTAATAATTCGTGATAGACGCCGCCGCTGGCGACGGTGCAGGAGACGCGCTCCTTGGGCAGCGGAATTTCGGCCGCCACCGCCTGTAGCGCCGCCTGCGCGCGCCGCTCCTGTTCGGAGTCGAAATCGGCCGGCACGTATTCCATGAAGGTCGCCGGCAGCAGCGGCTGCACGTTGACGAGGCGCAATTCGCCGCTCGAACAATTGACGATCTCCAGCGCCTCGGCGAGGCCCTTGGGCTTTTCTGCTTCGTCGGCGAGGTCGACGGCGAGCAAAAGGCGGCGGTACATGACGCTCTCCCTGGGTTGGCGGGCGGGCGCCACGGCCCGCAAATGGCGATTTTATCACGGCTTACGTTTCCTCGCAGAAGCGCGTTAGTCGTCATTGTTCCTATACGGCTCTCTGGCTATAAGGGCCGCGCCTGCGACAGGGGATGCGATGTGATGGGAGTGAACACGGTCGTTCCGGAGAGTTACAAACCTTCCGACGCCGAACCCTTCATGAATGAAAGACAGAAGGATTATTTCCGCCGCAAACTGCTGGCCTGGCGCGAATCGATCATCGCGGAAAGCAGGGAAACCTTGACCGCGCTGCAAAACGAGAGCGAGAACCACCCCGACATCGCCGACCGCGCCTCGTCGGAAAGCGATCGCGCCATCGAGTTGCGGGCGCGCGACCGCCAACGCAAGCTGATCGCCAAGATCGACGCCGCGCTGGCTCGTATCGAAGACGGCAGCTACGGCTATTGCATCGATTCCGGCGAGCCGATCTCGCTGCGCCGGCTCGACGCGCGCCCGATCGCGACGCTGTCGATCGAGGCGCAGGAGCGCCACGAGCGGCGCGAGCGCGTCTACCGCGAAGATTGAGCCGCGCGGGGGTTCAGCGCGCCGCTTCGAGCCCGCCCGCCGTAATCAGCCGCCGTCGCGGCCAAGCAGGCGCGCCATTTCGGCCTCAAGCGATTCCAGATCGTAGAAGGTTTCTTCGCCGCGTCCGTGCGGCTTCTCCGCCGGCGGCGGGGTAACGATGACAGGCGCCGGGGCCGCCACGGGCGCCGCCGCCGGCTGCGGCGCGATCGCCACCTCCGGCGCCTTCGAGGGCTCGACCACCGCGACAGATTTTTGCGCCTCAACCGGCGGCGGCTCGACGTTGCGCGGCCGCAGCGGCGTAATCGGCAACGGAAGATGCGGACGCGGCGCGAGCGTCGCCGGCTTCGATGGCGTCAATGGGCGGCGTGGCGGCGTCAGATCGGCGGCCGGCTTTGGCTCCGGCGTGATCTCCAGCGGTCGCGGCGCTGGTTCGGCGGCCGGCTTCGCCGCCTCGGCGACGGGCCTTACGGGCTCGGCGGCCGGCCGGGGGGCCTCGGCGCGCGGCGTTGGCAGCGGACGCGAGCGCGGCGGCTCCGGCGCCGGCGGGGTTTCTGGCGCGACTGGCGCCGATTCGGTGACCGGCGGCGTGACCTCAGCGGCCGGCGGGGCGGCGCGCACCGGCGCGGCGCGGCGCGGCGCGGCGGTCGCCACGGCGGGGGCGGCCGGACGCGGCGGCGGCTCCGCGAACGGCTCGACCGGCGACGCCGGCTTGACCGCCTCACGCGCCGTCACGCCGTTCGCGTTGCGCAC
Organism: Roseiarcus sp.; assembly: GCA_035606915.1. Taxonomy (GTDB): domain Bacteria; phylum Pseudomonadota; class Alphaproteobacteria; order Rhizobiales; family Beijerinckiaceae; genus Roseiarcus. Next base: position 2,415 of record DATNDU010000133.1, read on the forward strand.
GATCTGCGGTTCGATGACAATGTCGTTCGGACCGCCGATCATCAAGAGATGTTCGACGTTGTCGCGTCTGACGATGACGAGCTGGCGTTGTCCGTCAAGCGGGTACACGTCGACCACGCCCAACCTCGGCGCCCTGCCCCGCGCCGCGCCGGGCGCATGCAAACGATGCGCGAAAACGAGCCGGTAAAGCCCGTAAAGCACGCCGACGACGACGGCGAAAATGACAACGACGACCAGCACTTGCAGCGCGCGGCTGTCGCCGGAGACAAGGTTGTTTAACGACTGCCACATATATCACGCCTTAACCCAACGCCGCGCCGTTCAAAATGCGCGAACGCGCCCCCCGGGGGCTGAAACCCCGAGTAAAACGCGTTTAAGCTTAAAACGTGGTATCAAATTGGGCGTAGCATGAAAACCGGAGATTGACCCGTTCGTCCAGCGAAAAACACCGCGCGGAAAGGTTGCTGGCGCATCATTGCCAATCTCGGCGGTCCGAAGCATGCTCGCAGGCCGTGAGAATCAGGCGGTACCGTCCGCTTCGCGAGCGGCGCAAGCAAGGCGATCAGCGCACATGACGTCCCTGTCCTCGACGCCTGTCAACAAAGGCATCGAACGCGTCGCCCGCCCGGGGCTGGCGGCGTTGATGCTGCTCGCGGTGGTGCTTTCGGCGGCGGCGCTGGTGTTCGTGCCGGGCGAATTCGGCCGCCGCGCCGTCTCGTTCACCATCGCGACG
>DATNDU010000161.1:0-3316 GCA_035606915.1 Roseiarcus sp.
TGATCTTGCCCGCCTTCGTCAATATCGCCTCCGCGCTTGCCGCCCGAGCATAGGGCGCCACGGCGAGATGCGCAGCCCGTTTTCGCGGGGGGTCGTCTGGACGGGTTGCTGGGGTATGATATATTCATACCGAGAGGTCCGATATGTCCGCAGCCGAGAAACGAACCGTCAGCCTTTCCACGCAACAGGCCGCTTTCATCGACGCGCAGGTCGCCTCCGGCGCCTATGCGAGCGCCAGCGAAGTCGTGCGCGACGGCCTGCGCGCTCTGCAAGCGCGCGATGCGGCGATGGAGCGCTGGCTGCGCGAGGAAGTCGTGCCCGCTTATGACGAGATGAAGGCGCATCCTGAGCGGGGCGTCCCGCTCGATGACGTCATGCGCGAAATCCACGCGCTGCACGCCGCGCGGACAAAGGGCGCGGCTTGAAACGCCGTGAGGTCATCCTCTCGCCGCGCGCACGAATGGATCTTGTTGGCGTCTATGAATTCATAACCCGCGCCGGAAATCCCCAGAATGCGATTGGCTTCGTCGACCGCCTGTCTTCATTCTGCCATCGACTGGATGTTGCGTCCCAGCGCGGCCATCGCCGGGACGACATGCTCCCTGGCCTTCGCATCGTCGGCTTCGAGAGGCGCGTCACTGTCGCGTTCACCGTCGACGAGGATCGCGTGAATATCCTTCGCCTGTTCTACGGCGGTCAGGACTGGAAGCGCGAATTCGAATGATCGCCGCCTTGAACCGCTCCGCCGCCAACCCCAAGGGCCGCCCCATGAACAGCTATCGCATCGCCGCCATCCCCGGCGACGGCATCGGCGCGGAGGTGATCGAGGCCGGCGTCGAGGTTTTGCAGGCGTTGGCGGTGCGGGAAAACTTCACCCTCGCGTTTGACCGTTTCGACTGGGGCGGCGAATATTACAAGCGCTGTGGCCGCATGATGCCCGCCGACGGGCGCGAGCAGATCCGCCATCACGACGCCATCCTGTTCGGCTCCGCCGGCCATCCCGACATCCCCGACCACGTGACGCTGTGGGGCCTGCGGCTGGCGATCTGCCAGCCGTTCGACCAATACGCCAACGTCCGCCCGACGCGCATCCTGCCCGGCATCGCCTCGCCGCTGCGCCGCGTCGCCGGCCCCGAGCTTGATTGGGTGATCGTGCGCGAGAACTCGGAGGGCGAATATTCCGGCGTCGGCGGCCGCGTGCATCAGGGGTTGCCGGAGGAGGTCGCCACCGACGTCTCCATCATGACGCGCGCGGGCGTCGTGCGCATCATGCGCTTCGCCTTCAGGCTCGCTGAGAGCCGGCCGCGCAAACTGCTGACCGTGGTCACCAAATCCAACGCGCAGCGCCACGCGATGGTGATGTGGGACGAGATCGCGGCCGAAGTCGCCGCCGAATTCCCGCAAGTGACGTGGGACAAGATGCTGGTCGACGCCATGACCATGCGCATGACGCTGAAGCCCGAAAGCCTCGACGCCATCGTCGCCACCAACCTGCACGCCGACATTCTCTCCGATCTCGCGGCGGCGCTGGCCGGGTCGCTCGGCATCGCGCCGACCGCCAACCTCAACCCGGAGCGCAAGTTTCCCTCGATGTTCGAGCCGATCCACGGCTCGGCTTTCGACATCATGGGCAAGGGAATCGCCAACCCGATCGGCACGTTCTGGTCAGCCTCGATGATGCTCGACCATATCGGCGAGTCGGCCGCGGCGGCGCGGCTGATGCGCGCGATCGAGCGCGTGACGGCGCGGCGCGAATGGCATACGCCCGATCTCGGCGGCCCGGCGACGACGCGCATCGTCACCGACGCCGTCATCGCCGCCGTGCGCGCCGACAATGCGGAACCGCATCGCGACGCAGGCGCCGCCGGATAGACCTCAGTCGCCGATGTCCTTGCCGGCGCGGCGCTTGTGCGCGGCAAGCGCCATCAGGCGGCGATCGCGCCAGGCCTGGCGCTCAGCGAGCTTGTCGACCCCGACATGCTTGCGCCGCTCGCCCTCCACCTCGGCCAGGACCGGGCCGGACCAATCGACCCGCCGCTGCGTCGAAGCAAATATGCCGGCGTAGATGCCCTGATAGCGCGCGACGTAATCGCTGACGCCGCCGGGCGCGTTGAGATCGATGGTCTCGAACGGCCCCATGAAGCTCCAGCGCAGCGCCAGCCCCTCGCGGATGCCGATGTCGACATCCTCGACGCCGGCGTAGCCGTCGGCGACGAGGCGGAACGCCTCTTCGAGCAGTGCGCCCTGGAGACGGTTCATCACGAAGCCGTCGAGTTCGCGTTTCATCACGATCGGCGCATGGCCGGCGGCGCGCAGGAAAGCCGCCGTGCGCTCGACCACCGCCGGATCGGTCCACGGCGCCGGCACCACTTCGGCGGCCGGCACCAGATAAGGCGGATTGATCGGATGGGCGACCAGACAGCGCGCACGGCCGGCCAGCGTCTGCGTAAAGGCCGAGGGCAGGATCGCCGAGGTTGAGCTGGCCAGCACCGTCTCGGGGGCGGCGAGCGCGTCGAGCCGGGCGAAAATCTCGCGCTTGACCTGCACATCCTCCGGCGTGTTCTCCTGCACATGCGTCGCGCCGGTCAGCGCCGCGCCGAGATCGGCGACGGGCTTCATGCGCGCCCGCATCTCAGCCGCCGAAGCGCCGTTGACGAGATCGTTGGCGACGAGATCGGGCAGCACGGCGTCGATGAAGGCCAGCGCCTTGTCGGGGGCGGCGGCGTCCGCATCCCATAGCGCGACCTCATGGCAGGCGCGGGCGAAGCTGATCGCCCAGCCGCGCCCCACGAATCCCGAGCCTATTATGGCGACTTTGCTCATTCCGGACGTCTCCTATCGTCGCCTTCGCAGCGGCGTATTGTCGGCTTCGAGGCTGCGCGGCCCGCCGCAGATATTACGCCGCGGCGCGGACAGCAAACCGGGCGCGGCGTCCCCCTCGGCCCGGCGCGCGCTTTCGGGTATGTAAGGGGCCGCGAGCCGGCGCGCGGCCGATCGCCGCCGCAAACAAGGATTATCCGCCGATGAAACTGTATTATTCCGCGACCTCGCCCTATGTGCGCAAGGTTCTCGTCGTCGCTGAGGAGCTTGGGCTCGCCGGGCGCATCGAGCGGCTGCCGTCGGCCGCCCATCCCGTCAATCGCGACCGCGGCATCGTCGCCCACAATCCGCTCGGCCAGGTGCCGACCTTCTTCACCGACGATGGGACGATGCTCGCCGACAGCCGCGTCATCTGCGAATATCTCGATGCGCTGGCCGGCGGCGGCCTGTTTCCCGCCGTCGGCCCGGCGCGTTGGCGGGCGCTCACCGATCAGGC
>DATNDU010000175.1:0-5297 GCA_035606915.1 Roseiarcus sp.
ATGCCGCCTTTCAATGAGCGCAACTTGTCGTGCTCAATTCCATGCGAATGCGCCTGAGCGTCTGGCTTAGTAACGCGGGCCGCTGATCTTACGCGACCGAGGCGTTGATCCAGCGCTGGAGTTCGCTTTTCGGCCCGGCGCCGGTCTTCATCGCCACCTGCTTGCCGTCCTTGAACACCATCAGCGTCGGGATCGAGCGGATGCCGAATTCCGCCGAGACCTTGGGGTTCTCGTCGACGTTGAGCTTGGCGACTTTGAGCTTGCCCTTCATCTCGGTGGCGATTTCTTCGAGCGCCGGGGCGATCATCCGACAGGGGCCGCACCATTCCGCCCAGAAATCGACGACGACCGGCTCGGAAGAGCCGAGCACGTCCTGCGCCCAGGTGGCGTCAGTGACCTTGGAGGTGATGGAATCGGCGCCGGCCATAGTGTCCTCGGGTTTAAGCGTCTGATCGCTGAACGATCCGACGTCCTAGTTAAGAAGCCGACCCGTGGGGGTCAAGGCGGACTCAAAACAGCCGGCCGCCGTTCGGCGTCGGCTGCGACGGGCCGATGATGACGACCTCGCCCTCGGCGTCGGGAAAGCCGAGCGTCAGCACTTCGGACATGAACGGCCCGATCTGGCGGGCCGAGAAATTGACCACCGCCGCCACCTGCCGCCCGACCAGCGTCTCCGGTGTATAGTGCCTGGTGATCTGCGCCGAGGATTTCTTGACGCCGATCTCCGCGCCGAAGTCGATGGTCAGCTTGAACGCCGGTTTTCGCGCCTGCGGGAAGGCTTCCGCCGTCAGGATCGTGCCGACGCGGATGTCGACCTTCAGGAAATCGTCGAAAGCGATCTGGGCGGCGACGGGCACGGGCGGGCTCCTTGGGCGGCCGGCGTCTTGGCTGACGGCGGGCGTCGCGTCAACGCCTTGACTTCGCCCCTCCCGCCCCGCAAGCACCGGCCATGCCGCGCATCGTCTCCCGCCTCGCCGAAATCTCCGACCCCTATGACGCCATCCTGTGCGACGTCTGGGGCGTGCTGCACGACGGCAAGCGGGCCTTCGCGCCGGCTTCCGAGGCGCTCGTCGCCTATCGCCGGCGCGGCGGCGCTGTGGCGCTTATCACCAACGCGCCGCGGCCGAACCCGCCGGTGAGCGCGCAAGTCCAGCGCCTCGGCGTGTCGGCGGACGCCTTCGACGCCGTCGTCACCTCCGGCGACGTGACGATGGCGCTCGTCGAGGCGCGCGGCGGCGCGCCCGTGCATCACATCGGCCCCGAGCGCGACCTCAGCCTGTTCGAGGCGGTGGAGGCGAAAACCGGCGTGCGGCCGCCGCGCGTCGGACCGCAGCAGGCGGAATACGTCATCTGCACCGGACTGGAGCACGATCACGTCGAGACCCCGGCCGATTATGCGCCACGGCTCGCGGCGCTGGCGGCGCGCCAACTGCCGTTCCTGTGCGCCAATCCCGATCTCGTCATCCATCGCGGCGCCGATCTCGTCTATTGCGCCGGCGCGCTCGGCCAGGCCTACGAGGCGCTCGGCGGCGCCGTCACTTACGCCGGCAAGCCCTATGCGCCGATCTACGAGGCGGCGCTGCTCGCCTGCGAACTGGCGCTCGGGCGCGCGCCGAAGCGCGCGCTCGCCATCGGCGACGGCTTCCGCACCGATGTCTTCGGCGCCCGGGATCGCGGCCTCGACGTGCTGTTCGTCGCCGGCGGCATCCACCGCGACGAAGCGCTGACCGGCGAGGCGATCGCTCCCGAGGGCCTCGCGGGGCTGTTCGCCCGCGAGCGCTACACGCCGGCGGCGACCATCGCCACGCTGCGCTGATGTCAGTGCAGCCTGCCGCTGTGGGCCGGCGCCGCCTCGATCTCCGGCGCGAGCCTTTGCGCCCGTTCGCGCAGATCCTTCAGCACCGGCTCGACCAGACTATGGGCGAGTGCGACGCCCTCAGCATGAGCGCTCGCCGAGACGCCGTCGATATGGGCGAATAGTTTGGCGCGGACGCAGCGTTCGACGAGGTCGATGTCCTCGCGATATTTGCCGACTGTCAGCTCCGCGCCGAGCAGATTGACGAGCTTCACCAGTGCGGCGAGGGTGACGGCGGTGGCAGGATTCGTCGCGGCAGCTTGCATGAAAACCTCCATCGAGGCTCAATCTACAAAAATAGTAGATTTTGTCAACTGCGACTTTGCCAACGCCCGCGCGCGATCGACCTGCGCCAGCGCGGCGCGCAGCGCCTCGCGCACGCCGGCGCCGGAGACGGCGGAAAGCTCCAGCAGGCGCCGCGGCTCGCCGGCGGGCGGTCCATAGCTGCGCATCGCCCGCCGCAATCGCTCGCGCTGGAGCTTCCGGGTCTCGGCGTCGATGGCGTCGACTTTCGACAGCGCGACGATCTCCGCCTTCTCGGCGAGGCCCTCGCCATAGGCGTCCAGTTCGCGACGCACTGTCCGATAGGCGGTTCCCGCATGGTCGCCGGTGGCGTCGACGAGATGCACGATGGCGCCGCAACGCTCGACATGGCCGAGGAAGCGGTCGCCGAGGCCGTGGCCTTCGTGCGCGCCCTCGATGAGGCCGGGAATGTCGGCAAGCACGAAATCGCGGTCGTCGATCTTCACCACGCCGAGGCCGGGGTGCAGGGTGGTGAACGGATAATCGGCGATCTTCGGCTTGGCGGCGGAGCAGGCGGCGAGCAGCGTCGATTTGCCGGCGTTGGGCAGACCGACGAGGCCGACGTCGGCGATCAGCTTCAGCCGCAGCACGATGGTCTTTTCAATGCCGGTCTGGCCGGGATTGGCGCGGCGCGGCGCGCGGTTGGTCGAGGTGGTGAAATGGGTGTTGCCGAAGCCGCCGTTGCCGCCCTTGGCGATGACGACGCGCTCGCCGGGGGCGGCGAGATCGGCGAGCAGATCGCCGCTTTCCTCATCGAACACCTGCGTGCCGACGGGCGCCTTCAGCACCGCGTCGCCGCCGCGTCCGCCGGCGCGGTTCTTGCCCATGCCGTGCATGCCGGTCTTGGCCTTGAAATGCTGCTGGTAGCGGAAGTCGATGAGCGTGTTGAGCCCATCGGCGCATTCGACGACGACGTCGCCGCCGCGGCCGCCGTCGCCGCCGTCGGGGCCGCCGAACTCGATGAACTTCTCGCGACGGAACGAGACGCAACCCGCCCCGCCGTCGCCCGAGCGCACGTAAACCCGCGCCTGATCCAAAAATTTCACCGCGCCGCCTCCAGCGTCGACGCCTCGTCGCGCGCCATCCACTGGGCGCGCTTATAGGAGAACACGTCGCATTCGACCATCGCCCCGCGCGCCGGGGCGCCGCGCAGGGCGCGCCCGTCATGCGCGAACCCCGCCTTCTCCAAAACACGCCGCGAGGCCGCGTTGTCGACCTGCACGCTGGCCTCGATTTCGCCGACATGCGACAAAGCGAAAGCCGCCGCGATCACGGCGGCGACAGCCTCGGTCGCAAAGCCGCGGCCCCAGACCTCGGGGGCCAGCGCATAGCCCAGCGTCAGCCGCTCGGCGCCGCGATGCTCCAGGCTGATCGCGCCGATCGCCTTGCCCGGCGCGTTGAGCGGCGCCAGCGCCAGCGTCAGGTCGCGGCCGAGCGAATTGGCCTCGCGCGCGGCGAAAACGAAGCGATCGGCGCTCCCCTTGGGGTAGGGATGGGGGATGCGAGCCGTCCGCCGCGCCACCTCCCAGTTGGCGCAATAGCGCTCGATGGCGGCGGCGTCGCTCAGGCGCGGCCACCGCAGCCAAAGCCGCCGGGTCTCCAACCTGAAAACATCATCTGTGGCGATATCGTGAAACATGTGGGCTCCGCTCGGTTGGCTCGAAATCAAGATTCGGGCCGAAACGAGAAAGGGGATGCGCTGTGCATCCCCTTTCGCAGGCTTGGCCTGCCGGACGGTGGAAAGGCTCTTGGCTTTCCGTTTAACTCGGGTTTCCGAGAACCGTCCGCGGGGATGAGCGCCGCGGCGGATCTCGTGGGTCCCGCCGCTATTGCGCCGCCTGAAGGGCGACGACCGATACGTATTGTCTGGTGGATTTCTGCTCGAAGAGGACTTTACCGGGGGCGGTGGCGAAGAGCGTGTGATCGGTCCCGATGCCGACGTTGCGCCCAGCGTGGTATTTCGTGCCACGCTGGCGCACGATAATATTGCCGGGAGTCACGGCTTCGCCGCCAAACTTCTTCACGCCGAGACGGCGACCGTCGGAGTCGCGCCCGTTGCGCGACGAGCCGCCTGCTTTTTTGTGAGCCATCGTTACCTCTCCAAAGGGTCGCCCCGACCCTTCCGGGCAGGCGACCTTATATACGAAATTCCCCGCGAAGGGAAGGATCAGGCAGCCGGCGCCTCGGACGTCGCGGCTTCGCTGTCGGCCGAACGCTTGCCATCGGCGCCGACGATGTCGAGGATGCGCACGATCGTCAGATCCTGCTTGTGGCCGCGCTTGCGCTTGGAGTTCTTGCGGCGGCGCTTCTTGAAGGCGTAGACCTTGGGGCCGCGCGCGTGCTCGACGATCTCGGCCGTCACCGAGGCGCCGGCGACGAGCGGCGCGCCGACATGGTGGGCCTCGCCGTCGAACAGCGTCAGCACCTCGCCGAAAGTGATCTGAGCCCCCGCCTCGCCTTCCAGCAACATGACGGTGATTTTGTCGTTGGCGGCGACCTTGTATTGCTTGCCGCCGGTCTTGATGACTGCGAACATCTTTCTTTATCCCGTGTTCGTCCCGGCTCTACGCGCGAGCGCGCGGCCGGCTTCTTGTGCAGGTTGCGCCCGGCGGCTCGGGCCGCCCCAAAGGCAAACACGCGCAGCCTTGCGGCCACGCGTGTCATTGGGCGGAAGATCGCATAGAGGCGGGCGCGCCGCTTGTCAACGCGCGTCGGGTTTCGGCCTAGCGGCAGACGTCCCGGCCGCGGCCGTTGCCGTGCGCGACATGGCCGGTGTGGTGCTTGCACCAGCCCTGGTGTTGTCCGCCGGCCACGCACCTGCCGCCGGCGCCGCGGTGCCGGTTTGGCCCGCAGCCGCCGAGCGCATAGGCCGGCGCGACCGCGCTCGACGCCAGAACCGCGGCGAACAGGCCGCTGATAAAAACCGCAGAAAATTTCTTCAACTCACTCTCCGATGATTGCGTCGGCTCCAGGATGGCGCCCCAGCGGCGGCCACGCGGCCTTACCGGTAGCAGACGAGAGCGCCGTGACCGTTAGGGACGGCGCGATGTCCGGTATGGCGCAGGCACCAGGACTGATGCTGCCCGCCCCAATAGCAATGGCCGCCCCAGCCGCGATGTCTGTTCGGCCCGCAGCCGCC
>DATNDU010000187.1:0-4438 GCA_035606915.1 Roseiarcus sp.
GGCCAAGCGCGCCGGCTCAGGCCAGCAGCGTATAGAGCGCACGCGCCTCGGCGGCCGGCCCGCGCTTTTCGCCGACGCCCTGCACCTGAAGCGTGGCGCGGCGCTCGCCAAAGGCCAAGTTCAGCACGTCGCCGGGGCGAATTTGCCGGCTCGGTTTGTCGAGCGCGATCGCCGCGCCCTGGCGCTGGCCCGAAACCTCGCCGTCGGCGACGCGCTTGGCCGCCAACGCCCGCGTCTTGCAGAAGCGGGCGCGCCACAGCCACACGTCGATCCGGCACGGCTCACTCTGCTGCGCTTCCGGGCCTTGCGGCGCGGCGGGCGCGGCGAGGCGCGCCGCCGAGCCGCGCCGCCGCCACAGCGTTTTGCCGGCGGGAATGAAGCCGAGACCGCGCAACACGCGTTCGCCCTCGGCGGCGCTCCAGCCGAGGCTCGCCAGGGTCTCCGGGGAAAGCACAAAGCCCGCCTCGGCGGCGCGCGCGATGTCGCCGATGCGCTCCAATGCCGCGATCGGCGCGGCGACGCCGGCCAGCCGCCGCAAGCCCCGATAGGTCAGAGCTTGGGGCGGCAAGCTTTCGCGCGGCAGGGCCGCGAGGCCGGCGACGGGGCGCCAGTGCGGGGCGGCTAGCGCGGCGAAAATCTCGCGAATCCAAGCGCCCTCGGGGGCGACGAGATCCTCGACATAGATCGTGTAGGCGCCGAAGCGCACGCCGAGGTCGCGCAGCGCCTTGCGCTCGGCGCGGTAGAGGGCGCGCACATATTCCTCGGCCTCGCGGCGCGGCAGCGCGCCTTGCGCCTCGACGAGTTGATAGGCGAGGCCGCGCGCCAGGCTCTTCAGCCCGTCGTCCTGCGCCGCCGTCTTCAGCCGGTCGAGGCCGGCGAAGGCCGGGCGCGCGGCGTCGGCGACGAAGCTCTCGACGCGCCGCAGCGCCCGCTGGCGCGCCGCCGCCGCGCCGAGTTCGCCTTCGAGCCACGCTTTCGGGGCGAACGGCGAGCCTCCGACGACCTCGCCGATGGCGTGGCCGCGCCACAGGATCGCCCCGCCCGGCGCCAGCGCCAAAGCCTCGTCGGCTTCGCCGGCGATGTCGTGCAGGCGGCGCGCGATCTCCGGCGTCACCACGCGCTCGACGACGCCGCGCAAGGCGCGCGCCTCCAGCGGCGAAGCGCCGCGCTCGGGCTCGAAATGCAGGCCGATCAGCCGCCCGACGAGATGGCCCTCGACGATCACCGCGCCATCGGCGGCGATGCCGGCGAGCGTCGGGCCGGAAGATTGTTCGAGGCCGCGCATCAGGGCGCTGGTGCGGCGATCGACGAAGCGCTGCATCAGCCGTTCGTGCAGGGTGTCGCTGAGCCGCTCCTCCAGCGCGCGGGTGCGGCTCGCCCAGGCGACGGCGTCCTCCAGCCAGTCGGCCCGGTGGGCGACGTAAGCCAGCGTGCGCACGCGGGCGAGGCGCGCCGACAGCGCGTCGATGTCGCCGTCGTCGCGGTCGAGCGCCTCGAACTGGCCGCGCGCCCAATCCTGCGGCAGGCGGCGGCGGCCTTGCGTCAGGTGCTCGAACATCGCGCCGATGAGGCGGGCGTGGTCGTCGCGGCTGATCTTGCGGAAATCCGGCGTCTGGCAGACCTCCCACAGGCGAACGAGATTGGCGCGGTCCTTGACGCGCCGCACGACGAGTTCGTCGCGGGCAAGCTGGCGCAACGTCGTCTCGTCCTGCGCCTCCTCGGAGAGCCTGAGACCGGCGCGCGACGGCGGCAGGCTCAGCGAGGCCAGCAGCCCGGCGAGCGAATCGAAATTGAGCCCGGCGTTGCGCCATTGCGCCGCTTGGGCGGGGGCGAAGGCGTGCGCCTCGACGGCGGCGGCGACCTCGGCGTCGATCTCGGGCGCATCGCCGGTGACGCCGAAGGTGCCGTCGCGACGGTAGCGTCCGGCGCGGCCGCCGATCTGGCCGATCTCCTGCGGGTTGAGCCAGCGCGTGCGGCGACCGTCGAACTTGCGAAGCCCGGCGAAGGCGACGTGATCGAGATCCATGTTGAGGCCCATGCCGATCGCGTCGGTGGCGACCAGGAAATCGACCTCGCCGGACTGGAAGAGTTCGACCTGGGCGTTGCGGGTGCGCGGCGACAGCGAGCCCATCACCACCGCCGCGCCGCCGCGCTGGCGGCGAATCAACTCGGCGATGGCGTAGACGTTCTCGGCCGAGAAGGCGACGACGGCGCTGCGCTTGGGCAGCTTGGTCAGCTTCGCCGAGCCGACATAGGCGAGCGTCGAGAGTCGCTCGCGGGTCTCGATATGGGCATGGGGGACGAGTTGGCGCAACAGCGGCGCCATCGTCGCCGCGCCCATGAACATCGTCTCCGAGTGGCCACGGGCGCGCAGCAGCCGGTCGGTGAAGACATGGCCGCGCTCGCGGTCGGCGCAAAGCTGGATCTCGTCGACGGCGACGAACTCGACCTCGCGGTCGAGCGGCATCGCCTCGACCGTGCAGACCCAATAGCGCGGGTTGAGCGGGACGATCTTTTCCTCGCCGGTGACCAGCGCCACCGAACGCTCGCCGCGCATGCCGACGATGCGATCGTAGATCTAGCGCGCCAGCAGGCGCAGCGGCAGACCGATCATGCCCGAGGCATGGGCGAGCATGCGCTCGATGGCGAGATGCGTCTTGCCGGTGTTGGTGGGGCCGAGCGCGGCGACGACGCGCGACGCGCGGTCGTCGTCCCGCTCCCCTCCGGCATCGGGGCTGTGATCGCTCAGGAGGGACGCAGGCGGCCGGAACATCGCGTCATCGGAGATAGGCGCCGCCACGGCGGAAGTCAAAGGCGGCGGGTTAACGCAAGCTGGAGGCCGTCCCGGCGCGCTCGCCCCGCGACGGGACAACGGCGACAGGGCGGGAACGAATCGGGCGCGAATCGAAGCTCGATGTTGGGCGTCGAAAGCGAAAGCGCAAATTCGCGGCAAGGTTAGCAATCGGCGCCGCGCCGCTTCGACGCCGTTTCCCAACGCAGGCGCCGCCGCAACGGGCCGGGAACGAATCCGGCCCGAATCGCTGCGGCCTTGTCGGCGCCGACCCCGGCGGTTAGGTTGTTCGCGCCGCGGGCGAACCGGCGGCTGAACCTCGCGGGAGAAACGCCTTGGCCACGCTGCTCGTGCTTTACAAGACCCCGACCGACGCCGCCGCCTTCGACAAATATTACGCCGAGACGCACATCCCGCTCGCCAAGAAAATCCCCGGCCTGCGCAGCTACGAAATCAGCAAGGGGGCGGTCGCCTCGCCCGCCGGCGCCACGAATGTGTATCTGGTGGCGATATTGTCCTTCGACAGCGTCGCCGCCATCCAGGCTGGGATGGGCACCCCCGAAGGCGCTGCGGCGGGCGGCGATCTCGCGAATTTCGCCACCGGCGGCGCCGATCTCATGATATTCGAGGACGGCCCGGCCTGACCGGCTTCAGCCGCCGATGGCGGCGTAGCCGTATTCGAGCAGCCGGCGGCCTTCGCTGGCGCGCGCGGCCGACGATTTGAGGCCGTTCAGCACCAGAATCAGCCGATGGCCGCCGCGCTCGGCGGAGGCGACGAGGCCGAAGCCGCTGGCGTCGAGATGGCCGGTTTTGAGGCCATCGGCCCCGTAGGCGAGCAGCGGGTTGCGATTCTCCTGCTTGATACCGCCGTAGCTCAGTTCGGGCTCGCTGAAATATTTGTAGTACTGCGGATAGGTCGCAATGACATAGGCGGCGAGCCGCGCCATGTCGCGCGGGGTGACGCGGTTGCCGGTGCGGCCCCACGGATTGGTGAAATGCGAGCGCCGCATGCCGATGGCGCGGGCGTGCGCGTTCATGATGACGGCGAAGGCTTTCTCGCTGCCGGCGATCCCCTCCGAGAAGGCGATGGCGGCGTCGTTGCCGGAATCGGTCAACAGGCCCTTGAGCAGTTCATCGACGCTGACGCGGTCGCCGGCCTTGAGGAACATGCTGGAGCCGCCGGATTTGGCGTCGCCCTCGGTGGCGGCGTGGGCGGAGATGGTGAACGTGTCGTCGAGCTTGAGCCGGCCGGCGGCGAGCCGGCTGAAGACGATTTCGGCGGTGAGGATCTTGGTGGTGGAGGCGGGCGCCATGCTGGAATTGGCGTTCTTCTGGAACAATGTGCGGCCCGAGGTGGCGTCGATGAGCAGCGCATATGGCGCCTTGGTCTTGAAGGGGGCGGCGGCGGCCGGCGACAGCAAGGCGAGGAAAACGAGAGCGGTGAGAATGCGCATGGGGCCTCCTTGGACGGCGCGGCGACCAGGGTAGCCTATTGCGCGCTGCGGCCAAAGCGCGAGACGCGGCTTGACAGGCCGCGGCGGGGTTTCCTATATGCGCCGGCCTCTGGCGGGGTAGCTCAGTTGGTTAGAGCAGCGGAATCATAATCCGGAGGTCGCCGGTTCGAATCCGGCCCCCGCTACCAGGGAT
>DATNDU010000188.1:0-18623 GCA_035606915.1 Roseiarcus sp.
GCGCGCCGAGGACGGGGCGGAGGCGCTGGAGCGCCGGCTCGACCATCGGCTGGCCACCTTCGCCTGCCACCACTCCGTGCGCACCGGGCGGCTGCTGAAGCCGGAGGAGATGAACGCCCTGTTGCGCGAGATGGAGGCGACACCGGGCGCCGGCGTCTGCAACCACGGCCGCCCGACCTATATCGAGCTTAAGCTCGCCGACATCGAGAAGCTGTTCGCACGGCGCTAGTGGTTCCGATCTGACGCTAGGCGCCCGGTCGCGGGTGGGCGGATTGCGGACTCCGCGCAATCCACCGACCTCGCCCTGAAGCGCGAAGCGAAGCGTAGCCTCGAAGGGCGTTCCAGCTTGCGCCGCCGGTTGTGCGAGACAGCGGTTGACGGCAGAAAAGGTCGGGCCAACGAGCGTCCTTCGAGGCCCTTCGGGGCTCCTCAGGATGAGGGGGGGTGGCGCAGACACGGCCCGCTCGGTTCGAAGGCGGGCATTGCAAGCGACCGGCGGCTGGGCATCAACCGTTAGATTTGAACCGCTAGCTTGGCGACGCCGCGGATTTGAGGCATGGTCGCACGGGGTCACGAACCGATGCGCCTGCTCAAATTCCTCATTCTGGCGCCGGTGGCGGCGATCTTGCTCATTTTCGCCTTCGCCAACCGCGAGCCGGTGACGATCTATTTCGATCCCATCGGCGGCCACGGCCTCGACCCCGTGCAGATTCCGCAATATGTGGCGCTACTGCTGGCGCTTGCCGTCGGCGTCGTCGCCGGCAGCGTGACGACCTGGCTCGGCCAGGGCCGGCGCCGCCGCGCCGCCCGCGGCGCCGAGGCCGAGGTGGCGCGGCTGCGCCTGGAATTGCAGGCGGCGCGTTCCGCCGCCGCCGCCTCGCTCGTCAAACAGGCCTGACATGCGCTTTCTCTCCGCCGCCGACGTCGATGCCGCGCTCGCCTTTCCCGCCCTCATCGAGGCGCTCGACGCCGCCTTCCGCGATGGCCTCACGGCTCCGACGCGCCATCACCATGTCGTCCCGCTCAAAGGCGAACCCGACGCGACGCATCTGTTGATGCCGGCCTGGGGCGAGGGCGTGCTCGGCGTCAAGATCGTCAACGTGTTTCCCGGCAACGGCGCGCGCGGCCTCTCCGCCGTGCAGGGCGTCTACATCCTCCAGAACGGCCGCACCGGCGAAACGCTGGCCGTCATCGACGGCACGCGATTGACGCTGTGGCGCACCGCCGCCGCCTCGGCGCTCGCCGCCCGTCGGCTGGCCCGCGCCGATGCGCGGCGGCTGACCCTCGTCGGCGCCGGTGCGCTCGCCGCCTTCCTCGCCCGCGCCCACGCCAGCGTCAGGGAGATCCGCGACATCGTGGTCTGGAACCACCGCCTCGCCGGGGCTGAGACGTTGGCGGCGCGGCTGACGCAAGAAGGCTTCGCGGCTCGGGCGGAGGCGGATTTGCAGGCGGCGTTGGCGGGCGCCGATGTCGTCAGCGCGGCGACGCTGTCGAGCGCGCCGCTGATTCGCGGCGCCTGGCTGAAGCCGGGCCAGCACGTCGATCTCGTCGGCGCCTTCAACATGACGATGCGCGAGGCCGACGATCTGGCGCTGCAACGGGCCCGCGTGTTCGTCGACACGCCGGATGCGCTCACGGAAGGCGGCGACGTCGCGCAGGCGATTCGCGACGGCGCGCTGGCGAAATCCGCCATCGTCGCCGATCTGGCGGCGCTGGCGCGCGGCGCGCCGGGGCGCGAGCGCGACGACGAGATCACCTTGTTCAAGTCGGTCGGCGCCTCGATTGAGGATCTGGCGGCGGCGTCGCTGGTCTGGCGCGTCAGTCAGGCGGCCCGGTCGTAGGCGCGCGGGCCCAGGTCGCGCGTCAAGTCGCGCGTCAGCCGGAAGGCGGCGATCTCCTGGAGGAGATAGGCGCATTGCTCGCTCAGCGCCCGCGCCGCTGCCGTCGCCTCCTCAGCCATCCCGGCGTTCTGCTGCGTCATCTGGTCCATCTGGCCGACGGCGACGTTTATCTCGCCGAGGCCGGAGGCCTGCGCCTGGGCGCTCGCCGCGATCTCGCCGATGACGCGGTTGATCTCAGAGAGCCGGTCGCGGATGCCGCCGAGCGCTCGCCCTGCCGCGCCGACCTCCTCGACGCCGGTCCCGACATGGACGGCCGACGCCGAGATCAGGCCCTTGATCTCGCGCGCCGCGTCGGCCGAGCGCTGCGCCAGCGCCCGCACTTCGGCGGCGACGACCGCGAAACCCCGGCCGGCGTCGCCAGCGCGAGCCGCCTCTACGCCGGCGTTGAGCGCCAACAGGTTGGTCTGGAACGCGATCTCGTCGATGACGCCGATGATCTGGCCGATCTGGTTCGACGACGCCTCGATGCGGCCCATGGCGTCGACGGCGCGCTGCACGATCTCGCCGCTGCTCTCGGCCTCTGAGGCCGCCTTGGCGGCGACTGTCTCGACCTCGCCGGCGCCGCGCGCGGTTTTCTGGATCGCCTCGGTGATGGCGGCGAGCGAGGCGGCGGTGCGCTCCAGTTGCGCGGCCTGCCGTTCGGTGCGCTCGGAGAGCCCGTCGGCGGCGCCGCTGATCTCGGCGACGCCGCTGCGCACCGCCTCGGAGGCGGTTGAGACGACGCCCATCGCCTCGGCGAGTTGGGCCACCGCGAGGTTGAAATCCTCGCGCACCTTGGCGTAGTCGGCGGGAATTTCGTCGGCGAGGCGGAAATCGAGGCGCTTATGGGCGATGCCGCTCAGCGCCTCGCCGAGGCGCGACATCACCATCTTCTGCGCCTCAGCCGCCCGCTCGCGATGCGCTGAGGCCTCGGCCGCGCTCTCGGCCTCGCGCGCCTGATGGCGCAGCCGCTCCTCGGCCTCGCGCCGCGCCTTCTCCAGCGAGGCGCGTTTCAGCCCCTCGGCCTGGTTGGCGATCTCGCCGATCTCGTCGCGCCGCCCGAGCGCCGGCAGCATGACGTCGAACTCGCCGCCGGCGAGCTTGCGCAGGCCCTCGGTCAGCCCGTTGAGCGGGCGCACAATCGAGCGCAGCACCAGGAACGCGCCGAGGGCGCCGAAGGCCAGCGTCAGCGCCGCGACGATGATTTGCAGGCGCTCGCTCTCAGCCATCTGGGCGGCGAGCGCGGCGCGCGTGGCCTCGAAGGCGGCATCCGCCTGGCCCCGCTCAGCCGCGAACGCGCCCTGCATCGCCTCGACCCGCGGCGCGACTTTCCGGCGATAGAGGCGCTCGACCTCGGCGCCCGCCGCCAGCGTCGCGGCGGCGGCGGCGGCGTAATTCGTCAGCGCCGTCTGCATCGGGACGAGCATCGGCTTGGCGTCGTCGCCGGCTTCGCCTTCGATCATGTCGAGCTGGCGCGCGGCGTTCTCCACATCCTCGCGCAGCGCCAGCGCCGCGCCGGGCTCTTTCGTCTCAGCGCCGCGCCAATAGTCGGCGCGCACCTGCCAGAGTTCGGCGTCGAGCTTCTGGGCGGCGAGCGCCAGGGCCGGATTGCTGAGGGTCAGAACCACGGTGACCAGCATCTTGCCGGAATTGGAGAGGTCGTCGCTCGCCGGCGCCATCCGCGCCTGCCCCGCCGCCAGCTTGGCGCCCGCCGCCGCCAGCGCGTCGCCCGCGCCGCGGAGGCCGCGCAAGCCGTTGCGCAGGCCTCGCACAGCGTCGCGCTCGCCGCCGGCGGCGGCGAGCCCGCGCGCCACGTCCTCGCCTTTGGCGCGGAACGTCGCCAGCGCCGCCTTGTCGTTGCCGACGGTGAAATCCAGGATCGCCCGCCGCATCGTCTCCAGGTCGCGGCTGGCGCTTTCGGTGCGGGTCTGCGCGGCGGCGTAAGCGTTGAGGCCGGCGACCGCCTCGGCGACGCAGCGCGCCTCGTAGTCGGCGAAGCCGACCAATCCGAGCATGGCGGCGAGCAGCGCCGCCGACAGCCCATAGAGCTTGGCGCGGATGCTGAGGAAACGCGGGCCGAACGCCATGCGAACACCTTTGCGGGCCGACAGCGTGGACGCTGTCGCCGAAACCTGATTGCGGGAGGGGGGACATGTCGCGCCGGCGACGGGGCGAGCCACGCCGGTCATGGCGCGGGAGGGCGGCGATCGGCGCCCATGTTCATCGTTAATAAAGCGCGCCGTTTAAGAGCGGATTAACGCCGAGCGCGGACCCGGCGCGGTTTGACTTGACGACGGACGGCGTGAGACTTTCGCAGCCGAAGCCGGGAGGACCACATGTGCGGGATGTGCGAGCTTGCCACGGCGATGGAAGAGCGCGCCGCGCCGACGTTCGCGGCGACCGGCGAGGCGCCGGCGAAGTTCGTCGCCGCCACCCATCTGGAGGCGCAATTCGGGGCCAGCGCCGCCGCCGCACCGCCGCGAGGCGTCGGCGCCAAGGGCCGGCGCACGCTTATCAAGGGCGGCGTCGTCGTCACCATGGATGAGGCGATCGGCGATTTCGCCGTCGGCGACGTGCTGATCGAGGGCTCGAAAATCCTGCAAGTGGGCGCCGCGATCGAGGCGCCCGACGCCGCGGTGATCGACGCTGCCGGGCATATCGTCATCCCCGGCTTCATCGACACCCATCATCATCAGTTCGAGACCATCCTGCGCAGCGCGCTTGCCGACGCCATTCTGATTAACGACGGCCGACCGGAGAGCGCCAACAACTACTACGAATCGGTTTTGCTCAAGCTGAGCCAAGCCTATCGGCCGCAGGACGTTTACATCAACGAACTGTTCGGCTCGATTTCTCACATCGACGCCGGCGTCACCGCCGTCCATGACGTGAGCCAGATCCACCATTCGCCGCAACATTCGGACGCCGCGATCGCCGCGCTCCAGACGGCCGGGCGGCGGGCGGTGTTCGGCTACTTCGAGGGCTGGGGCGATCAGACGAAATATCCCGGCGACGCGGCGCGGCTGCGCGCGCAATATTTCTCCAGCGGCGATCGACTGTTGTCGATGTTCATGGGCGGCGAGATTTATCTGCCGGGCTACGAGAAGGCGTGGGAGATCGGCCGCGAGCTGGCGCTGCCGATCGCGCTGCATGTCGTGGGCACGTTCGGCATGCAGCCGACCTTCGATCAACTGGCGGCTTCGGCCAAGTTCGGCCCCGACTGCTTCTTCATCCACATGACCGGGATGAGCGAGGCCGGTTGGAAGGCGGCGGCCGACGCCGGCGCGCATGTCTCGATCTCCGGCCCGATCGAGATGCACATGCGTCACGGCACGCCGCCGATCCAGAAGATTCTCGATCTCGGCATCAGCGCCTCGCTGTCGAGCGACGTCGAATGCACGCTGAGCGCCGACATGTTCACGCAGATGCGCGGCGTCATCACCCTCCAGCGCATGCTCGCCAACGAACTCGCCTTGCAGGGCAAGGACTACCCGAAGCTGATGACCTCGCGCGATGCGCTGAAACTGGCCACCATCGGCGGCGCCCGGGGGTTGAAGCTCGACCGCGTCACCGGCTCGCTGACCCCCGGCAAGGACGCCGACATCGTACTGCTCGACGCCAATGCGATCAACGTCGCGCCGCTCAACAACGCCGTCGGCGCCGTGGTGACGCTGATGGACCGCTCCAATGTCGCCACCGTGCTATGCGCCGGCGAGGTGAAGAAATGGCGCGGCGGGCTCGTCGGCCATGATATTGCGAAGCTACGCACGGAGCTTGAGGCCAGCCGCGACTACGTGTTCGCCAAGGCGGGTTTCGCGCCCGATCTGTTCACGGCCTGAGAGGGGTACGGCTGGCGACGCTGGCTTAACGGCCGCCGTAGCGCGCCGCCACCGCTTTGGCGAGGCGCTCGGATTCCGTCAGATAGGCGGCGATCGTCGTGCGCGCGTTCGAGGTGCAGGTGCGATAGGTCAGTCGGTAGCCGCCGAAGCCGCGGTTGAAGGCGCCGGCGAGTTGATCCTTCTCCTCCTGCGGGCGCGGGTCGGCGTCGATCAGCCCGGCGATGCGTCGGCGGAATTCGGCCCCGTCGCCGTCGTGGCAGAGATCGCGCAGATAGGCGAGCGCCCCCATCAGTTCCGACAGCCGCAGCAGATCCGCCTCATAGGGCGGCGGCGCGACGCGGGTCGGGCTCGGCGTCGGCGCGGGTTTGGCCGCCACCGCCGCCAGCGCCAGCGCCAGCGCCGCGACCACCGGGCTCATCGCGCGACGATCGCGGCGGCGCGGGCGACGATTTCGGGCAGTTCCGGCGTCGTCGGACGGCCGCCGAGATCGTAGGGATCGACCCAGGCGATCTCGTCGACCTCGGCGCTTAGCCACGGCTCGCCGCGCCGCCAGCGCGCCGCCAAGACGACGATGAGGTAATGCGTGCGCACCCGCTCGCCCTCGCGCTGGATCGGCTCGACATGGCGCACGAAGCCGACGAAGTCGGCCTCGACGCCGACCTCTTCGGCGAGTTCGCGCGCCGCCGCTTGCTCCAGCGTCTCGCCGACCTCGACCGCGCCACCGGGCAGCGAGAACGCGCCGCGCCAAGGCGCCTGCGCGCGCCGCGCGATCAGCGCCCGGCCGTCGCGGAATACGGCGGTCGACACCGCCAGGATCGGCCGCGCCGGATAGAGCCGGTCTTCTTGCTCGTTTGGAAGCTCTTGTCGCTCGCTCAAGGAAACAGCCGCCGCCGCGACCAGCCCGCCGCACCGCGGACGAAACGCACGCGATCATGCAGGCGGAAGGCGCCGTCGGCCCACAGTTCGGCTTCCTGCGCTTCGAGCCGGAAGCCGCGCCAATAGGGCGGGCGGGGAATCTCGCCGGCGCCGAATTTTTCGTCATATTCGGCGGTCAGCGCCTCCAGCGCGGCGCGCGATTGCAGCGGCCGCGACTGTTGGCTCGCCCAGGCGCCGATCTGCGACAGGCGCGGGCGGGAGTGGAAATAGAGATCGCTCGCCGCCTCGTCGATGCCGCTGACGGGGCCGCGAAACCGCGCCTGCCGGCGCAGCGATTTCCAGTGGAACAGCGCCGCCGCCTTCGCCTGCGCCTCGATCTGGCGGCCCTTGGCGCTCTCGGCATTGGTGTAGAACACCAGGCCGCCGGCCTCGACGCCCTTGCACAGCACCATGCGCGCGTCGGGCAGGCCGTCGGCGTCGACGGTGGCGAGCGCCATCGCCTCGGGATCGTTGATCTCGCTTGCCTTGGCCTCCTCGAACCATTGCGCAAACAGCGCGAACGGATCCTCGCAGGCGTCGAGGTTACTAAGAATTAAGTTTGCGGCGCTCAATATAGGCATCTCTGGGAGAACATTTGGCTTTGGCGATGATAGAGGCTTTCGCGCCGCGATGCGAGCGGCGCTTGCGAATCTATGGGGGCTTGGCGGCGACGGGGCGTCTGGCCGCCCTTGCGGCGGCTCTGGCGCTTGCCGGCTGCTCGATGTCGATCCCCGGTTTCATCGACGCCTCGCCGACCGGCGGCCTGAAAACGCCATCTTATCCGTTCGCGCAGGAAGACTGGGGGAAGGCCGAGCCGGCGCTGATCGCCGCCATCCGCGCCGGCGCCGGCGAGGAGCCGGCGCTGTGGAGCAACCAGGCAAGCGGCCGCAGCGGCGCCGTGGTCGGCGTCGGGGCGCGCTTCGCCAAGGCCGGGGCGACCTGCCGGGCCTTCGTGGCGCGCATCAGCGACAGCGGCGCGGCGCGCGCCGTCGAAGGCTCGGCCTGCGAGAAGGCCGGCGCCGTGACGGTCTCCGACGCCGGGCCGTTCCCGAAAGTCTGAGGCCACGCTTCGCCGCCCAGCCCTTGCGCCTACGGCGGCGGCGGCCCACATACCTGCAAATCATCGCGCGCCGCTTGAGCCGGGCGCGGGGAGTTCGGGGCTTTGTATGCGCGATCCCTATAACGTGCTCGGGCTGGCCAAGACCGCCAGCGCCGGCGAGATCAAGTCGGCTTTCCGCAAGCTGGCGAAGAAATACCATCCGGACCAGAGCAAGGAGCCGAGGGCGAAGGAGCGCTTCGCCGAGATCGGCCAAGCCTACGAGATTCTCGGCGACGAGAAGAAGCGCGGCGCCTTCGACCGCGGCGAGATCGACGCCGAGGGCAAGCCGCGCGCGCCGCAGTTCGAGGGCTTCGGCGCCGGCCCCGGCGGCCCCAGCGGCGGCGGTTTCCGCAATTTCCACTTCGAATTCGGCGACGGCGGCGGCGCGCGCAACATCGATCCCGACGTGTTCGCGGAGCTGTTCGGCGCCGGGCGCGGGCGCTCGCGCGCGCCGCAGAAGGGCGAGGACGTGGCGGTCGCCGTCACCGTGCCGCTGGCGCAGGTCGCCACCGGCGGCGACGTGCGCGTCAGCCTGCCGACCGGCAAGACCCTCGACGTCGCCGTGCCCGTCGGTTTCGAGGACGGCAAGGCGATTCGGCTGCGCGGCCAGGGCGAGCCCGCAGCGCGCGGCGGCCAGCCGGGCGACGCCCTGGTGACGCTGCGCTATGCGCCGCACCCGCTGTTCAAGGTCGAGGGTCGCGATTTACGGCTCGAACTGCCGATCACGCTTTACGAGGCGGTGTTGGGGGCGAAAGTCCGGGCGCCGACGCTGAGCGGCGCGGTCGAGATCACCGTGCCGGCGCGGACCAGCAGCGGGCGCGCGCTGCGCCTGCGCGGCAAAGGCCTGCCCGGCGCCGGCGACTTGGCGGCCGGCGACCTGTTGGTGACGCTGCGCATCGCGCTGCCGCCGGGCGAGGACAAGGCGCTCGCCGAGTTGATGCGCGAGTGGCGCGAGCAGAAGCCTTACGATCCCCGCCACGGCATGAGCGCATGACTGGCCAGAAATAGCAAAGCCTCCGGCGCCGCCGGAGGCTTCGATTTATGCGGGACGCCGCGCCGCCGCAACGCTTTGCGTGGGCTGCCTCACGCCTTGTGCATCGTGTGGTGGTGGTGATGGTGATGGTGATGGTGATGATGGTGATGATGGTGATGATGGTGATGATGGTGCATCGTGTGGTGATGCGAGACGTGGTGATGGTGGTGGTGCGTGCTGGCGAGGGCCGAAACCGGGATCATTGCAAGGGCGATGCTGAAGACTGCGGCGGCGAGAGGCTTGATCAAGTGAGGCTCCACAACGTTTTCGATTCGAATTTCCACCGAATCTGCGCGTGAGCCTGACGCCGCGAATCTGAACCTTAGATGAACTATAATTTAGACCGGCCGCCTGTTTTGAGCGGGGCGGTTGTGTGACTTGGATTGCCCGCGAATTCGTTTTCGCGCGTCTCGACGCCGCGCTTCCTGGCTTATTCAGCGAGCGTTCAGTTGCGAAGCGGTTTAGTCGGCCCCGACGAAACAAGAATCAGAGCCGGCGCTTGAACCGGCGACGGGGCTAAGGGGCGTCTCGCGCGGCTTGTCGCTGCGTGTTGGCGCGCGTGCGTCCCGTCGCAATCGCGCCGGCTTGGGGAACCAAGCTCGTGTCGATTGCGCCCGCCAGACCAGACCTGATGTTGAAATCCGCCGAGTCGCTCGCCGCCTATCCCGCGTCGCGAGCGGCCAAGGGCGGCTCGACGCTTTCCGTGCTTGGCGACGGCGACATGCTGCGCTGGCGCTACGGCGAGCGGCTGGAGGACGTGCTGGAGGACGCCTGCCGTCGCCACAGCGAGCGCATCGCCGTCTCGCTCGACGGCCTCGACATCACCTTCGCCGAGCTTGACGCGCGCGCCAACCAGATGGCGCGCCATTTTCGCAGCCTCGGCGTGCGCCCCGGCGACCGCGTCGGCGTGCTGCTCGACCGTGGCCTCGATGCCTACGTCACGCTGTTCGGGTTGCTGAAGGCGCGCGCCGCCTACGTGCCGATCGACGCCAATTATCCCGCCGACCGGCTCGCGTATATTCTGGAGGATTCCGGGAGCCGGCTCGCCGTCACTCAGCAGCGCTTCGCCGATCGCTTTCCCGACGGCCTGCCGCTCGTCGTGCTCGACCGCGCCCGCTACGAAGTTGCCGCCGCCGCCGACGCGCCGCTGAAGGACGAGGAGCGCGGCGCGAGCCCCGAGACGCTCGCCTATGTGCTCTACACCTCCGGCACCACGGGGCGGCCGAAGGGCGTCGCCGTCGGCCATGCCTCGATCTGCAATTTCGTCCGCGTCGCCGCCGAAAGCTACGGCTTCGGCGTCGACGACCGCGTCTACCAGGGCATGTCGATCGCCTTCGACTTCTCGGTCGAGGAGCTTTGGGTTCCGCTCGTCGCCGGGGCGACGCTGGTTCCCAACGCCTGCGCCAACAGCCTGTTCGGCGAGGAACTGGCCGAGTTCCTCGAGTCTCGCGCCGTCACCTGCTTTTGCTGCGTGCCGACGCTGCTCGCCTCCATCGAACGCGATCTGCCGGCGTTGCGCGTGCTGTTGATCGGTGGCGAGGCCTGCCCGCCGGCGCTGGTCAGCCGTTGGAGCCGGCCGGGACGCACGCTGCTCAACAGCTACGGCCCGACCGAGACCACCGTCACCGCCACCCTCGGCGCCATGCGGCCTGACAAGCCGGTCACCATCGGCCGGCCGCTGCCGACCTATTCGGTCGTCATCCTCGACGCCGAGCGCGCCGTCGCGCTGCCGCTCGGCGACCGCGGCGAGATCGGCATCGCCGGCGTCGGCGTCGCCGAGGGCTATCTGAACCGGCCGGAGCTTACAGCGGCGAAGTTCATCGCCGATTTCCTGAAGCTGCCCAACAACCCCTCGGGCCGCATCTATCGCACCGGCGACCTCGGCCGCATCAACGCCGAGGGCGAGATCGAATATCTCGGCCGCATCGACACCCAGGTGAAGCTGCGCGGCTACCGCATCGAACTGACCGAGATCGAATCGGTGCTGCTCGAATGCGCCGACATTGCCCAGGTCGCGGTCGCCACGTTCGAGCCGGCGCCCGGTGCGCCGGAGCTCGTCGCCTATTATTCGGTCCGCCACGGCGCGCCGGCGCCGAAGCCCGCCGACCTGCTGGCGCATCTGCGCGCCCGCCTGCCCGCTTATATGACGCCGGCCTATCTGGAGCGGCTGCCGTTCATTCCGATGCTGGTCAGCAACAAGGCCGACCGCGCGCAACTGCCGAAGCCGAAATCGCCGCCGATCCGCGTCAGCGCCACCGACGCGGAACCCGAGACCGGGCTTGAGCGCGTGCTGTGCGAAGCGCTGAAATCGGCGCTGGGGCTCGACAAGGTCTCCATCGACGGCGATTTCTTCAAGGAATACGGCGCCCATTCGCTGCTGATGGCGCGTTTCTGCGCCCGCATCCGCCAGGCTGCGCCGCTGACGCAGGTGGCGATGCGCGACATCTACGCCAATACTACCGTGCGCCGCCTCGCCGCCGCGCTTTGCGCCGCCAAGCCGGCGATCGAGACTTATGCCGAGGCCGCCCCTGAGGCGCCGAACCGTCTCGCCTATGCGCTGACCGGCGCGGCGCAACTCGCCTTCTACGTTGCGGCGGGGCTCGCCGGCGTCGCCGCGATACAGACGAGCTTCGTCTTCACCTACGCCGCCGTTCACTCCCCTGCCGCCCTGCTCGGCCGCGCCGAGATCGTCGTTGCGGTCTGGTTCTTCGGCCTCAACGGGCTCGCCGTGGCCGCCAAATGGGCGCTGATCGGCCGCGCCCGGCCGGGGACGATCAGGCTGTGGAGCCCCGCCTATTTCCGCTTCTGGGCAGCGCGGCGGCTGATCGCGTCGGCGCCGGTCTATCTGTTCGTCGGCGAGCCGCTGTTCAACGTCTTTCTGCGCTGCCTCGGCGCCCGCATCGGCGCGCGCGCCGTAATCGCGACGCCGACGGTTCCGATCGCGGCCGACCTGTTCGAGGTTGGCGAAGACGCGGTCATCGCCCGCCGCGTCGTGGCGCCGGGCTATGGCGCGGTCGGCCAGCGCCTGCATTTCGGGCCGATCCGGCTCGGCAAGGGCGCTTATGTCGGCGAGGCGAGCGTGCTCGACCTTGACAGCGGGCTCGGCGATTTCGCCCAACTCGGCCATGCCTCGTCGTTGCAGCGCGGCCAGCGGGTGCCTGCCGGCAAGCGCTATCACGGCTCGCCGGCCGAGGAGACGGTGACGAATTTCCGCCTCGCCGACGAACTGACCACGTCCGCGTGGCGGCGCGCCGTGTTCATGCTCGGCCGGCTCGCACTCACCGTGTTCGCGCTCGGCCCCCTCGCCGAAGCCGCGCTCACCTGGGCGCTGGCGGCCTGGGCTGGCGATGGCGCATCCTCCGCCGCATCGCCGCTCGGCCTGCTGCCCGGCGTCCTGGCGCTGTCGGCGGCGCTCTCGGCGGCCTCGCTCGTCGGCGGCCTGGCGCTCGTCTCAGGCGTTCCCCGCGCGCTCGCCGCCGGCCTGCGCGAGGGGCGGCTCTATCGGCTCTATGGCGTGCATTATTTCCTGCAACGCTATGTGCAGTCGGCGTCGAACTCCGCCTTCTTCCAACTGCTGTTCGGCGACAGCGTGTTCATCGAAAAATACCTGCGCCTTTCCGGGGTCAAGCTCGCCGCCTCGCGCGCCACCGGCTCCAACTTCGGCACCGAGCAGGCGTTCGAGTTTCCGTTCCTGTGCGTCCTCGGCGCCGGCTCCGTCGCTTCGGACGGATTGACGATGGGCAATGTCGTCTTCAACAGCCATAGCTTCCGCATCGGCGCGGCGCGCGTCGGCGCCGACAGCTTCCTTGGCACCGACGTCTATGTGCCGCCCGGCGCGCGGCTCGGCGACAATTGCCTGCTCGGCACCAAGGTGATGGCGCCGATCGATGGACCGCTGCGCGAGAATGTCGGCCTGCTCGGCTCGCCCGCCTTCGAGATCCCGCGCGCGTCCGCACGCGACCTCGAACTCGTCGGCCGACTCGATGAGGCGACGCGCGCCCGCGCCTTGCGCGAAAAGACCCGGCACAACGTCGCCACGATGCTGATGACGCTGGCCCGGCGCTTCGCCGTCGGCTTCGTCGGCCTCTATGCGCTGACCCTCGCCGACGCGCTCTATGGCTGGGGCAATCTGTGGGCGATGTCGGCGGCGTTGGCGCTGGCGAGCCTCGCCGTGCTCGGCCTCGATATCCTCATCGAGCGCGGCGCCTATGGCTGGCGGCGCATGAAGCCGCTGGTGGCGACGAGCTACGACCGCGCCTTCTGGGAGGTCGAGCGCTACTGGAAGCTTTCGGGCGCCGGCGTGGTGTCGGGGCTGTTCGCCGGCACGCCGTGGCGGCCGCTGGTCATGCGGCTGGCTGGCGTTCGGGTCGGGGCTTGCGTGTTCGACGACGGCGCCAACATGAGCGAGCGCACGCTGGTCGAGATCGGCGACGGCGCGACGCTCAACCAGGGCGTCATGCTGCAATCGCATTCGCTGGAGGAAGGGGCCTACAAGTCCGACTTCATCCGCATTGGCGCCGGCGCCTCGCTCGGCGTCGGCGCCTTCGTCCACTATGGGGTGACTTTGGGCGAGCGCACGCGGCTCGACCCCGACGCCTTCCTGATGAAGGGCGAGATCACGCCGGCGGACTCGCGCTGGCGCGGCAATCCCGCCCGCCTCGTCGGCCGTCGCGCCGAAACCGCGCCGATGTTGATGGCGGCCGAATGAGGCCGTTCGCCTGGGCCTTCGCCGCTTCGCGCGGCGCCTCGCTCGCCGAGCGGCTTGCCGGGCGCGGCGTGCGGCTTTCGACGCGCCGCCTCGTGGCTGGCGACGAGGCCGCCTTTGCCGATCCCAGCGAGCCGCTGGCGCGCCGGCGCGCCAGCGGCGCGGCGCGACTGGCGGCGCGCGGCGCGCTCGCCGCGCTCGGCGGCCCCGCCGACGCCGCCTTGCCGCGCGCCCCCGGCGGCTTCGCGCTATGGCCGGCGGGCTTCCGTGGCTCGCTCGCCCATGACCAGGGGCTGGCGGTCGCCGCAGTGGCGCGCACGCGCGACATCGCCGCGCTCGGCGTCGACGTCGAGCCCGCGCAAGCGCTGCCGGACGAGGTCGCCGAAATCGCGCTGCTGCCCGCGGAAAGGCGCGCTTGCGCCCGCGATCCCGCCTTGGCGCGGGCGATTTTCGCCGCCAAGGAGGCGGTCTATAAGGCGATCAACCCGCGCGACGGCGGCGCGCCGGAATATGAGGACATCGCCGTCGATCTCGCCGCCGGCGTCGCCGGCCTCGGCGACGGCCGCACGCTTGGTCTCGATTTCGAGCGTGGCGCTTTTGCGGGGGGCGAGCGCTGGATCGTCGTCGCCTACGCGCCGCCCGGCGGGCGCTACGGGCGCGCCGCGACCGGGATCAGCGCGCCGATGCCCGAGCGCGTCGGGCCGACGGCGGCATAGGCGAAGCCGCGCTCGGCGCCGGCCAGGATGGTCTCGTCGGCGTCGCGGCCGCCGATCGGCGGCAGGCTGGGCAGCGCATCGGTCGGCTCCACCAGCAGCGCGGCGCGGCCGCCGAGGGCGTCCTCGTAAAGCACCAGGGCGGCCGCCGAGGCGACGCCGGGCACGATGCGCACGCCGAGCAGCGACCAGCCCGGCGGGCTCAGGCGTTTCGGCTCCAGGCGGGCGAAGCGCGCGCCAAGCCAATCGGCGACGACGCCGGGATCGTCAGAGGTCAGGTCGAGCCGCGTCTGCGCAAAGGCGGGGGCGGCGCGCAGCGCCGCATCGGCGCGCCGCATCAGCGCCAGGCGCGGATCGGCGGGGCCGCCGGCGAAAGCCGTCATGCCGGCAGCAAGGGCGACGCCGCTCAGCGCCGCCTTGCGCCAGCCCGCGCTTGGGCGCGGCGCGACCTTGGCGACGGGCGTCGCCAAGGCGCGCCCGCGCGGCGACGAAGGCAGATCGCGCGATGCCGGCGCTTTCGCGCCCGCCTCGTTCTCGTTCGAGGGCCGCCCGAGCGGCGGGGCCTGCCGTGGCTTCGGCGCGGCGCTGAAAGCGTGCCGTATCGCCTCGTTCTGCGCCTGCCACGCCTCGACCCGGAGGCGCAACTTGCTATCGCAGCGCAGCGCGGCTTCGAATTCGCCGCGCGCGGCGGGGCTCAGGCTGTTGTCGACATAGGCGTGCGCGTCGAGGCTGGCGTAGCCGTCGCTCATTTAATGACCCTGAGATGGGCCGCCCCGGTCCAACCGGCAGTCGCCGCGTCGATATCGACGCCCATATGCGCGGCGAGCCGGCAGCGGGCGCGCTCCAGCCGCTCGACCAGCCGCGACAGCGGCACGTCCAGCGCCTCGGCCGCCTCGGCGTGGGTGAAGCGGGCGAGGCAAACCACCAGCAGCGCCTCCCGCAGTTCCAGCGGCAGCGCGCGCATGCCGCTGACGATGTTCGGGCCGCGGGCCGGTGATTCGCTCCAGGCGGCGTCCTCATCGAGCGCCATGCGCCGCACGTGCCGACGATAAAGTTGAACGAAGCGGGCATAGGCGGCGGCGCGGTCGGCCGGGCGCGGGCTGCTGCGCTCTGCAATAGGAGCGACGCAAGTTTGCCGAATCAGCTTGTCGACGAGTCGCGCGGCGGCCGAATCATCAAGTACGAATCGCTCATCGCGAACCAGCGCCAAACCAAAGCGCCGCAAACCACTGGCGTCGTCGGCCCATTCTCTAGCGTTTGGCACGTCGAAGGTCTCTAGTGTGTGGCACGTCGAAGGACCTAAGCGGTAATCAGCGGTTAATTACTCTATTCCGAACCGACTTGACGTCCAAGCGGTTTATTCGCGCCCTGGGGAGAAATGTTGCGGCCGTCGCCCCGCCGCCTTCCCATATCGTTTCGCCGGGGCTATGGGATCGCAGGGTCTGGCGCGGCGCGCGGGGGGGTTTATGACGGCGGCTACGGCGATCGAAGGCGCAATGCGCGGGCTGAAAGGCGTCATTCTTGGCGTCGCCAACAACCGTTCGATCGCCTATGGCATCGCCAAGGCGGTGCGCGCCGCCGGCGCGGAGGTGGCGCTGACCTTCCAGGGCGAAGCTTTGGAGAAGCGGGTGCGCCCGCTCGCCGCCGATCTCGGCGCGCAGGTGCTGGGCCATTGCGACGTCACCGACGGGGCGACGATCGACGCCGTGTTCGAGGAAGCACGGAAACTTTGGGGCGGCATCGACTTCGTCGTCCACTGCATCGCCTTCGCCGACAAGGACCAGCTCACCGGCCGCTATATCGAGACCACCGAGGAGAATTTCACCAAGTCGCTGATGATCTCCTGCTATTCTTTCACCGCCATCGCCCAGCGGGCCGAGAAGCTGATGAACAACGGCGGCGCCATGCTGACGCTGACCTATTACGGCGCCGAGAAATGGATGCCGCACTACAACGTCATGGGCGTCGCCAAGGCGGCGCTGGAGGCCAGCGTGCGCTATCTCGCCGCCGACCTCGGCCGCCAGAACATCCGCGTCAACGCCATCTCCGCCGGCCCGATCAAGACCCTGGCCGCCTCCGGCATCGGCGATTTCCGCTATATCCTGCGCTGGAACGAATTCAACTCGCCGCTGCGCCGCACGGTGACGACCGAAGAAGTCGGCCAATCCGCCGTCTATCTGTTGTCGCCGATGTCGCTCGGCGTCACCGGCGAGATCCTGCATGTCGACGCCGGCTATCACATCGTCGGCATGAAGCACCCCGACGCGCCGGACATCAACGTCGGCAATGCCGGCGCCTAGCGCAAAATCCGTTAAGCCGGCTTTCGCGGCTTCGCCAACGAAAGCCTGTTTGGAGTTTTGTTTTCGCCAAGCTTTTGTCCGAAAACCGGGGCGGCCTTTTCGAGCGAAAATGTCCTGAAGGAAGTCGGATGAACGCTCGCGACCTTTCCTGGCTTCGCCTAGCCTCGATCGTCGAGGCGCTGACCTTGCTGACGCTGGTCGGCGTCGCGGTTCCGCTCAAGCATCTCTGGGGTTTTCCGCAGGCGGTGGCGGTGATGGGGCCGGTGCATGGACTGGCGTTCCTCACGTTCGGCTGGCTGCTGATGCAGACGGCGGCGGCGGGCGACTGGCCGCGGGCTGAGATCGTTCGCGCCGCGGCGCTGGCCTGCGCGCCCTTCGGCGGTTTAATCAACGAGCGCCGATTCGCGGCGATGATCTGAGGCGATCGTGGATTATCTGACCCTGAAGGCGCTGCATGTCGCCTGCGTGCTGGTGCATGTCGGCGGGCTGTTTGCGACCTCGTTGACGCTGGCGTTTCTGGAAACGCCGCGCCAGGCCGCGCGGCTGGCGGCGTTGCGGCGGCTGCGGGTGTGGGACCGGTTCGTCACCGGCCCGACGCTGATCGCGCTGTGGGGGCTCGGCATCTATATGGCCGAGGTCAGCGGCCAGTTCGGCGCGCCGTGGCTGTCGATCAAGCTGGTCATCGTCGTCGCGCTTTCGGCGCTGCATGGGCTGCTGGCCGGCAATCTGCGCAAGGCGACCGCCGACCCGGCGCGGCAGGTTCCCGGCTGGATCGGCTATGCGCCGCCGGGTTTGGCCGTCAGCGTCGCCGCGATCGCGGTTCTGGCGGTGGCAAAGCCGTTCTGAAGTTATTTCTCGGCGAAAGCCTTCTCGAAAACGAAATCGCCGGGCTCGCCAGTATTGCCCTCGTCGAGCCCACGGGCGAGGAACAGCGCGCGCAGGTCGCCGATCATCGCTTCGCTGCCGCACAGCATGAAGCGATCACTCTCGGCGGCGAAGCCCGGCAGGCCGAGGTCGGCGTGCAGCTTGCCGTTGGCGAGCAGCGTCGAAATGCGGCCGTTGTGGCGGGCCGGTTCGCGCGTCACCGTCGGGTAATAGGCGAGCTGCGCCGCCGCCAGTTCGCCGATCAGCTCATCCTTCGGCAGTTCGTCGGCGAGGTATTCGCTATAGGCGAGGTCGGCTGAGAAACGCACGCCATGGACGACAATGACGCGCTCGAAACGCTCGTAGGTCTCGGGGTCCTTGACCAGGCTCAGATACGGCGCCAGCCCGGTGCCGGTGGCGAGCAGGAACAAGTTGCGCCCAGGTTTGAGATTGTCGATGAGCAGCGTGCCCGTCGGCTTGCGGCCGACCAGCACCTCGTCGCCCGCCGCCAGATGCTGGAGGCGCGAGGTCAGCGGGCCGTTGGCGACCTTGATCGAGAAGAACTCCAACCCGTCCTCGTAAGGCGCGCTCGCCAGCGAATAGGCGCGCAGCAGCGGCTTGCCCTCGCTCTGAAGCCCCATCATGACGAACTGGCCGCTGCGGAAGCGCAACGACGCGGGGCGCGTGGTGCGGAAGCTGAACAGCCGCTCGGTCCAATGGCGGACATTAATAACTTTTTCTACATGTATATTACTCATAACCTCATTTAACCTCCGTTATTACCACCTAAGCGCAGATCGACGGCGAAGGCAATATTTTTTTGTGCGTCGCACAATGACACCGGCGCCGGCTTGACGCGGCCTGAGGCCGGGGCGAGAAGGCGAGAGGAAAGGTTCACATATGGACGTTGCCGGGTTTCTCGCGCTGTTGGACCTCGAACCGGCCGGGGCCGACCGCTGGCTCGCCCATTCGCCGCAAAACGGCTGGAAGCGCGTGTTCGGCGGCCAGGTGCTGGCGCAATCCCTGGTCGCCGCGCAACGCAGCGTCGAGGGGCGGCCGCCGCATTCGCTGCACGCCTATTTCATCCTCGGCGGCGATCCCGCCGAGCCGATCGAGCTTTCGGTCGAGCGGGTGCGCGACGGGCGCAGCTTCTCGGTGCGCCGCATCGTGGCGCGCCAGCGCGGCGAGACGATGTTCGTCATGTCGGTGTCGTTCCAGGCCGAGGAGCCGGGCGACCTCAACCACGCCTTGCCGATGCCGCCGGCCCCAGCCGCC
>DATNDU010000147.1:0-2751 GCA_035606915.1 Roseiarcus sp.
CATG
This sequence comes from Roseiarcus sp., assembly GCA_035606915.1. Taxonomy (GTDB): domain Bacteria; phylum Pseudomonadota; class Alphaproteobacteria; order Rhizobiales; family Beijerinckiaceae; genus Roseiarcus. The sequence goes on from DATNDU010000147.1 coordinate 5, forward strand.
TGTGCGTACTCCCACCTGACCCTGGCGAGGTTTAAGATAATCTTAACGCTCGCCCAGGTCTATACTTATATGACTTACAACCATCAGACGGGGGCCATTGCGAATGGGCGCTTTGACGGTTTGATTGCGTAATGAGACGCCCCGCTGCGCGACGCTCCTCACCATGAGGCGACGGCCTAAAACCTCGGGCTCGCGAACAGCCGCGCGTGATCGGCGGCGGCGGCTTGTCTGAACTCTCCTGTGGCTGCGTCGCGCACGAACAGCTTGCCGCCGGCGACGCCGAAATAAGCACCATGCAGGGCGACGTCGCCGCGCTCGACCAGCGATCTCAGCCGCGGGAAACTCATCAGGTTGGCAAGACTGTTCACCACATTGGCCTGTTCGAGCCGCGTCAAATAATCTTCAAACCGAAGCGTCCCGCGCGGGCCGACGGCTTCCGCCGCGGGCGTCATCAGCTTCATCCAGTTGCCGATGAAATCGCCGGGCGTGAGCGGTTCGGCCTCTTCGGCGAAGGCTTTGACGCCGCCGCATTGCGCGTGGCCGAGCACGACGATGTGCCTGACTTTCAGCGCCATGACGCCGAATTCGAGCGCGGCGGAGACGCCGTGCGCCTGCTTGTCGGGGGCGAAGGGCGGCACGATGTTGGCGATATTGCGCACCACGAACAGTTCGCCCGGCCGCGCGTCGAAGATCACCTCGGGCGAGACGCGCGAATCGCAGCAGCCGATCACCATGATCTGCGGCGATTGCCCGGCTTCGGCCAACCCGCGGTAGCGGTCCTGCTCGTGCCGCAGGCGGCTGACCAAAAAGGCGCGATAGCCGTCGATCAGTTGCTGGGGGAAGGACAAGAAGGTCACCGAAACTTTCACTCTCCCGGTCACACAATCACGACCGGCTCGCCCGAGGCAACCCACCCCGGCGCATTGGCAAGCCGGGCGCGCCGACGCTAGGGTGGCGGTCGAGGAATGTGGCCATGACCATCCATCCGCGCCGCAGCGTCTTGTATATGCCCGGCTCCAACGCCCGCGCGCTGGAGAAGGCAAAAACCCTGGCCGCCGACGGCGTCATCCTCGACCTCGAGGATTCGGTCGCGCCCGAGGCCAAGGAAAGCGCGCGCCGGCAGGTGGCCGAGGCGGTCAAGGCCGGCGGCTTCGGCGCGCGCCAGGTGTTCATCCGCGTCAACGGCATCGACACGCCCTGGCACGTCGAGGATCTGGCCGCCGCCGCGCAAGCCGCGCCGGACGCGATTCTGGTGCCGAAAGTATCGAACCCCGAGACGCTGGAACTGGTCGGCCGCCGCCTGCTCGACATGCACATCGACCACAAGACGCGCGTCTGGGCCATGATCGAGACGCCGCTCGCGATCTTCAACATTCTGGCGATCGCGGCCGCGGCGCGCGATTCGGAATCGCGGCTCGCCGGCTTTGTGATGGGCACCAACGATCTCGCCAAGGATACGCGCGCGCGGCTGGTGCCGGGGCGGGCGCCGATGCTGCCGTGGCTGTCGCTGTGCCTCGCCGCCGCGCGCATCCACGGCATCGAGATTCTCGACGGCGTCTACAACGACATCGGCAACGCGCAAGGTTTCGCGGCCGAATGCGCGCAAGGCGTCGAGCTCGGCTTCGACGGCAAGACGTTGATCCATCCGAGCCAGATCGAACCTTGCAACAAGGCGTTCTCGCCTTCGGCTGAGGAGGTGGCGGCCGCGCGCAAGACGATCGCCGCCTTCGACCTGCCGGAGAACAAAAACAAGGGCGTGGTGTCGATCGACGGCCGCATGGTCGAGCGGCTGCACGCCGACATGGCGCGCCGCACCGTTGCGATCGCGGAGGCGATCGCCGAGCGGTTATGAGGAAACGTCACTGTTCAGGCGTTCGTTCTGACTTTTGCTGACTGCGCTGCCGGGCCGGCGTTCACGCGCTCAGGGCATGCGAGCGCCGATGCTCCCATTCGAATTGGAGCAGAATGATCACGCTCGCGGTCGCGGAGAAGAAGCACCAGACCGAGACGAACGATTCCCAATAGAGCGTGTAGCTTACAAACGCGCCGGCGATGACGATGGCGGCAAGCGCGATCATCGCACGATGCGACGACAGTGCGATCACGCCGCCGGTCGCGAGCAAATACGCAGCGCCCATCAGGTACGAGACTTTACCCTCGGTCACATAGGCGACGTGGTGGCCGATGATGCGGGCGGCGTGCGGATGACTGAAGATCGAGACTAGATAATGAGCGGCGACGGCAAGGCCAGCGATCAGACAGACCGCCATCGCCACACGGCGGCGCTTGTTCGGCTCGATCAGGAGGCAAGCGATTGGCGCATAAGCCGGCCACAGGACCTCGGCAAATAATAGATAGAGATAAGTCAGGAACGTCGTCGATGGGCCGTTGGGAGCGACCGGGAGCTGCAACCAGAGCAAGCCTTCGACGCCCTGCTGAGCTGCAAAAATAAGCGGCACGGCCGCCAGCGGCCATTCACGCGGCTCACGCGCCCTGGTCAACGCGGCGATACCGACCACGCCCGTAATGCCGGCGGTGACGAAGCTCGCAGCGGCGGAAAAGCACATCGTCGCAAACGATGCGCTCCCATCGACACCAAGTCCAGCGAATGCCGGCCGAGCGTCGGAAACAAGTCGATGATGCTTCGCCGCCGGGGCCTTAGGTCTGTCGTCAATCTGTCAAAGCGACTAGGCGCTTCCGGCAACAGAAACCCGCCTGGCACTGACGGCGTTATTCTCTTCATTCGA
>DATNDU010000003.1:0-21716 GCA_035606915.1 Roseiarcus sp.
ACCTCGTTGAACGCCCGCCACTCGCCCATGTCGGCGAGCATCACGGTGCATTTGACGACATCGGCGAAGCCGAGCCCGCAGGCCGCGAGCACGCTGCCGATATTGTCCATCGCCTGCCGCGCCTCGGCGGCGATGCCGCCCTCGACCAGCGCCAGCGTCTCCGGCCGCTTGCCGATCGCGCCGGAGAGATAGAGCATGTCGCCGACGCGCACGGCGGCGGAGAACGGCAGGCCGCGCGCGGCAACGTCGGGAGAGGCGATGAACTGCATGTGAGGCTCCTGTTGGCGCTCCCCACCTTGCGCGCCGGCGCCGGCGGCGCCAAGAGCAGCAGCGGAGCCTCGTCAATGTCGCAGAAGTTTCCCGCCCTCGAACCGCAGCACAAAGCCTTCATCGTCCGGCAGAAGATTTACTTCGTCGCCTCCGCCGCGCCGGAGGGCCGCGTCAACGTGTCGCCGAAGGGCATGGCCTCGTTCGCGGTGCTCGGCGACAATTGCGTCGCCTATCTCGATTGCACCGGCAGCGGCAGCGAGACGCGCGCGCATCTGCTCGTCCTGCCGCGCCTGACCATCATGTTCACCGCCTTCGAAGGCGACCCGGTGGTGCTGCGACTCTACGGGAAGGGCCATTCCTTCCTGCGCGGCAGCGCCGAATACGCCGCCCTCTTGCCCCATTTCGAGGAAATGCCCGGCGCGCGGCAGATCGTGCGCCTCGACGTCGATAGCGTCCACACCTCCTGCGGCATGGCGGTGCCCTATTTCGACTATCGCGGCGAGCGCGAGAACCTTGCGCGCCACTGGACGCGCCTGGGGCTCGCCAACTTGCGCAAATATTGGGTGCAGAAGAACATGGTCAGCATCGACGGCCTGCCGACGCAGTTCGCGCCCGAAGCGATGCTGCCTCAGCAAGCCGCCGAGTAGGAACCACGCCCATGCCCGGCTTCGGCGATTATCAGTTCGATATCTACCTGAAGGGCCTGGCGGGCGTCAGGCCGAAACTGCCGGTCGATTTCGCTTCGTGGGAGAAGCGCGCCGCGCAGGCGATGCCGTCGGGTGTGTGGAGCTATGTCGCCGGCGGTTGCGGCGACGAGCATACGCAAGACCGCAACGCCCTGGCCTTCCGCGATTACGGCTTGATGCCGCGCATGCTGGTCGACGCCACGCAGCGCGATCTCTCGGTCGATTTGTTCGGCCTCAAGCTGCCTTCACCAATCTTCATGGCGCCGATCGGCGTGCTCGGCATTTGCGCGCCGGACGGCCACGGCGATCTGGCGGCGGCCCGCGCCGCCGCCATGACCGGCGTGCCGTTCACGCTCTCCACCCTCTCCAACGATCCGTTGGAGGCGATCGGCAAGGCGCTCGGCGACGCGCCGGGCTTCTTCCAGCTCTATACGCCGAGCGACCGCGAACTCGCCGAAAGCTTCGTGCGCCGCGCCGAGGCCGCCGGTTTCAAGGCGTTGATCGTCACCGTCGACACCTGGGTTCCCGGCTGGCGGCCGCGCGATCTCAACGACGCCAATTTCCCGCAGCTTCGCGGCGCCTGTCTGGCCAATTATTTATCCGACGCGCGCTTCCGGGCGCTGCTGGCGAAACCGCCGGAGGAAGATCCGGCCGCCGCCGTGCGCGCCTGGACGCAACTGTTCGCCAAGCCGCTGACCTTCGCCGACCTGCCTTGGCTGCGCGGGCTGACCAAGCTGCCGCTGGTGTTGAAGGGCATCTGCCATCCCGACGACGCCCGCCGCGCGCTCGACGCCGGCGTCGACGCGATCTACTGCTCCAACCACGGCGGCCGGCAGGCGAACGGCGGCATCGCGGCGATCGACCTGCTCGGCGACGTGGTCAAGGCGGCGGGCAAGGCGCCGGTGTTGTTCGATTCCGGCGTGCGGTCGGGAACCGACGTGGTCAAGGCGCTGGCGCTCGGAGCGCGCGCGGTCGGCATCGGCCGCCCCTACGCCTATGGGCTGGCGCTCGACGGGGCCGAGGGAATTGCGCATGTGCTGCGCAGCCTGCTCGCCGAGGCCGATCTGTTGATGGCGATCGACGGCTATCCCCGCATCGCCGATCTCAGCCCACAGGCGCTGCGACGGAACGTAAATTGACAAATCAACTTGGCGCATGCCAGCGGCGGTGGTAAGCCGCCAGCCGAAGGTGTTCTTAGGAGGAATCATGGCCCCGCCGTTCCGCGCCGATCACGTCGGCAGCTTCCTGCGTCCCGCGCGGCTGCGCGAGGCGCGGCAGAAGTTCTTCGCCAACGAGATCGCCGCCGAGGCGTTGCGCGCCGTGGAGGACGAGTGCATCCGCGAAGTGGTGAAGAAGCAGGAGGAGGTCGGCCTCAAGGGGATCACCGACGGCGAATTCCGCCGCACCTATTTCCACGTCGATTTCCTGGAGCGCCTCGACGGCGTCGAGGTCCGCTACGGCGAATTCTCCTCCGCCTTCCGCAAGGATGATGGCACGCAGGTCGGGTTCAAGCCGCCAACCATGCATGTCGAGACGAAGATCAGGCACGCCCGGCCGATCCAGGGCGCCGATTTCGACTTCCTCAAGGGCGTGGTGACGAAGACGCCGAAAGTGTGCATCCCGGCGCCGTCGATGCTGCATTTCCGCGGCGGCCGCGAGGCGATCTCGGCGCAGGTCTATCCTCGGATGGAGGAGTTTTACGACGACCTGAGCGCCGCCTACGCGCAAGAGGTCAACGACCTCGCCAAGCGCGGCCTGCACTATCTGCAACTCGACGACACCAACCTGGCCTATCTCTGCGATCCCGCCATCCGCGAGCGCACCAAGGCGCGCGGCGACGATCCCGACGCGCTGGTGCGGCTCTATTGCAAGCTCGTCAACGACGCGATCAAGGATCGGCCGAAGGACATGATGGTCTCGGTCCATCTGTGTCGCGGCAATTTCAAGAGCGCCTGGGTGGCGCAGGGCGGCTATGAGCCGGTCGCCGAAATCCTGCTCAACGAGATGAAGATCGACGGCTTCTTCCTCGAATACGACGATGAGCGCTCCGGCGATTTCGCGCCATTGCGCTTCGCGCCGAAGGGGCCGACGATCGTGCTCGGGCTGATGTCCTCCAAACATGGCGCCGTCGAGACCAAGGACGAGGTCAAGCGGCGCATCGAGGAGGCGACGCGCTATGTGCCATTGGAGCAATGCGCGCTGAGCCACCAGTGCGGCTTCTCCTCCACCGCCCACGGCAACGACCTCACAGAGGCCGACCAGTGGAAGAAGCTGGCGCGTTGCGTCGAGGTGGCGACGGAGGTCTGGGGCGGGGTGTGAGCTGAAGCCCCTCACCCTTACCCTCTCCCCGTGAAGAACGGGGAGGCAAGCGGCAGGCCGCGCCTCAGCCAATTCTCCTCGCGGCGCTAAAGCGCGACGGCCGCCTCCTCCTCCCGCCGGAACTCGCAGGCCAGCAGCTCGCTGATCGGCTTCGGCCGATAAAAGCGGTAGCCTTGCAGATTCTGGCAGCCGGCGAGGCGCAGCAACTGCGCCTGCTCGTCGGTCTCGACGCCCTCGGCCGTCACCGGCATGTTGAGTCCGTTGGCGAGATAGACAACGCCAGTCACCAGCACCCGCGCCTTGTCGTCGAAGCCGATGCGCGACGATAGCGAGCGGTCGATCTTGATGGCGCTGAAGCCGTATTTCTTCAGATAGGCGATGCTGGTGTAGCCGGAGCCGAAATCGTCGAGCACGACGGAGGCGCCCATGCCCTTCAGGGCGTCGATGACCGTCGCTGCGCGCTGCGGGTTGTCGATAAGATAACCCTCCGTCACCTCAAGCGACAGCCGCGCGACGGGAAAACCGGTTTCGGCCAGCACCTGCGCCACCTGCGCCTCGAACTCGGGATTGCGGAATTGCGCTGGCGAGACATTGACGCTTAGCGCGACGCCGTTGAGGTCGCGGCAATCCTGGCAGGCGCGTCGCAGCGCGAACATGCCGAGCGCGTCGATGAGCCCCTCGGCCTCGGCGGCGGGGATGAACGTATCCGGCCCGAGTGGCCCGCCGGGACGGCGCGGCCAGCGCAGCAGCGCCTCTACCGAGGTGATGGCCTTCGAGCGCGCATCGACGATCGGCTGATAGAACATCTCGAACTCGTCGCGTTCGAGGCCGCGCCGGATCTCGTCGTTCAGCGCCGATTGCCGCCGCCGCGCGGCGTCCAACTCCGGCGCGTAGAGTTGTACGCCGAGCTTGCCGTGCGCTTTGACGTAATACATGGCGACGTCGGCGCGGCGCATCAGTTCCTGTCCGTCGCATTCTCCAGGCGCCGCCGCCGCGACGCCGATGCTCGCCCCGACGTTCACCGCCCGTTCGCCGATGGCGATCGGCCGCGCCAGGCGGTCGCACACCGCATGGGCGAAATCGAGCATGCGCGTCTTCGCCGTGGCGCCGCAATCGACCGCGGCGAACTCGTCGCCGCCGAGCCGCGCCAGCAGCGCGCCCCCGGGCAGGCGTTCGGCCAACGCTTCGGCGACATTGCCGATTAGCGCGTCGCCGACCTCGTGGCCGTAATCGTCGTTGATGTTCTTGAACCCGTCGAGATCGACGAAGGCCATCGCCACCTCGCTTGTCGTCTCCGACAGCGCCTTGAGCTTGACGATGAAAGCGCGACGGTTGGCGAGCCGGGTCAGCGGGTCCTGGTTGGCGAGGCGGAAATTGTCGTCGCTGAGGCGCAGCGTCTCGCCGTGCTTGGCGAGCAGGTCGCGTTGCGAGACGACGAGGCGGGCGAAATCGCGCGAGTTGCGCAGCACCGTCGCCACCACGCCGATCGCCACCAGCACGAGGTTGATGGCGATGGTGCGGAACTGCCCGCTGTCAGCGAAGCAGAAATAGAGGAAGTAAGGCCCGACGCCGACGGCGGCGATGCCGAGCGCCGCCGGCAAGAGTTGCGTCAGGCAGAAGGTGCAGCCGATCAAATTCAGCGCCAGATAGAAGACGATCTGCGTCTTCGCGTAGGGGTCGCCAAAGCCGTAAAGCGTGAAGCTCCAGAGGCTGAACAGCGCGGCGATCACCGGTGCGAGCCGTGTGGTGGCGCGCAACATGCGCAGGGCCGCTTCTGGGGAGATCGCCTGCTCGCCGCGCCGCCACCACACCCAACCCCGTACCGCGCAGAACGCCACCAGGGCGCCGGGGAGATAGGTGGTTAACCAAGGATGCCCGAAACGAGAAAAAGTATAAATTATCGATAGTGAGTTCACACATACGATAAAGTACAGTAAAGGAACTTTCCTGGCGAAAGCCCGAAATTGCGCGTGCGTCAACTCCAGGTCGTCACCGGACGTGGTGAACAATTCTCGGATTTTTTTCCACATGAATCGGCGCGCGCCAAGTTTACGAGCGGCATTGCTACATTTCGCCGGTTTTGACGCCTAGGGGTGAACGAAGGGCTGTCAAAGTCAGTTAATTTGTGGGACATGCCCGCCCCTTCCACAGCGCTCGCGCTTCGTGCTAAGCGGGCGATGACCCCGGCAACGAAAGCCTGCTTAGAACCTACTGTTCTCGCAGGATCTTTGATCGAAGGCCGGTGTCCACTTTTCGGAAACCCTGCGCAGGCGTATCGACCATGACCGAGCCTCTGTTTCGCACCGACCCCTACGCCCGCCAGGCCGCTGCACGGGTCGTCGAGGCCGCCTCCGGCCGAGTCGTGCTCGACATCGCGCTGTTTTATCCACGCGGCGGCGGCCAGCCCGGCGACCGTGGCGAACTGATCCTGGCAGACGGCGCGGCGATCGCCGTCGCCGACACCGTCTATGACCCCGACCGGGCGACGATGCTCCTCGTTCCGGCCGAAGGCGCCGTCCTGCCGCCGCTCGGCGAGGCGGTGACGGCGCGGCTCGACTGGCCGCTGCGCTACGCCCGCATGCGCGCCCATACGGCGTTGCATCTGCTCTCCGTCGCGCTGCCCTACCCCGTCACCGGCGGCTCGGTCGGCGAGGCCGAGGGGCGGCTCGATTTCGATTCCGGCGAGATGGCGTTCGACCGCGCCGAGATCGAGGCCCGCCTCAACGCCATGGTCGGCGCCGACGCAGCCGTGACGACGCGCTGGATTACCGACGCCGAACTCGAAGCCAATCCCGGCCTCGTCAAGACGATGAAGGTGAAGCCGCCGATGGGGACGGGGCGCGTGCGCCTGGTCGAGATCGCCGGCCTCGATCTGCAACCCTGCGGCGGCACCCATGTCGCGCGGCTTTCCGAGATCGGCCGCATCGAGGTGACGGGGATCGAGAAAAAGGGCAAGCAGAACCGGCGCGTGCGTATTCGGTTGCCGGACCCTGCCGCTGCGGGCTAAACCGCGCCCTCGCAACGGAGCGCGCCCGCATGAGCAACGACGAACCCGGCTTTTCGACCCTGTCCATCCACGCCGGCGCCCGCCCCGACCCGACCACTGGCGCGCGCATCACGCCGATCTACCAGTCGAACGCCTTCGTCTTCGACGATGTCGATCACGCCGCCTCGCTGTTCGGGCTGCAGGCGTTCGGCAACATCTATTCGCGCATCACCAATCCGACCTGCGCCGTGCTCGAAGAGCGGGTCGCGGCGCTCGAAGGCGCCCCTGCCGCGCTGGCGGTTGCCTCGGGCCATGCGGCGCAGGTCGTGGTGTTCCACACGCTGATGCGGCCGGGCGACGAGTTCGTCGCCTCGACCCGACTTTATGGCGGCTCGATCAACCAGTTCAACCACGCCTTCAAGAACTACGACTGGCGCGTCAAGTGGGCCAATCCCGACGAGCCCGACACCTTCAAGGCGGCGATCACCGACAAGACGCGCGCCATTTTCATGGAATCGATCGCCAATCCCGGCGGCGTCGTCTGCGACATCGAGGCCGTCGCCAAAATCGCCCATGAAGCCCGCGTGCCGCTCATCGTCGACAACACGCTGGCGACGCCCTACCTGATCCGCCCGGCCGAGTACGGCGCCGACATCATCGTCCATTCCGCCACCAAGTTCCTCGGCGGCCACGGCAACTCGATGGGCGGCATCATCGTCGATTGCGGCTCGTTCGAATGGCTGGGCGACGCACGCTATCCCATGCTCTCCGCGCCCCGGCCGGAATATGGCGGCATGGTGCTGGCCGAGACCTTCGGCAATTTCGGCTTCGCCATCGCCTGCCGGGTGCTGGGCCTGCGCGATCTCGGGCCGGCGATGGCGCCTCTCAACGCCTTCCTCATCCTCACCGGCGTCGAGACGCTGTCGCTGCGCATGCGCCGCCATTGCGACAACACGCTGGTGGTCGCCAAGCATCTTGCCGGCCACGACAAGGTCGGCTGGGTCAATTACGCCGGCCTGCCTGACGCCCGGGACCACGCGCTGGCGCAGAGGCTGTGCCCGCGCGGCGCCGGGGCGGTGTTCACCTTCGGCGTCAAGGGCGGCTACCAGGCTGGCATCGACCTCGTCAGCCGGCTGCAATTGTTCAGCCACGTCGCCAATATCGGCGACACCCGCAGCCTCGTCATCCACCCCGCCTCGACCACGCACCGCCAGCTCTCCGATGCGCAGAAGACCGCCGCCGGCGCCGGCCCGGATGTGGTGCGGCTGTCGATCGGGCTGGAGGACGTCGAGGATCTGCTCGCGGATTTGGATCAGGCTTTGGGTTGAGGCCCGCGCATCAGCGCCAGCAGTCCCTTCAGCAGCGTGCGCGGTGAGGGCGGGCAGCCGGGGATATAGAGGTCCACCGGCACGACCTCGCCGACCCCGCCGAGCACGGCGTAGGAGCCCTTGAACAGATGGCCGTCGCGGGCGCAGGCGCCGGCCGCCACCACCCATTTCGGCGCCGGCGTCGCGGCGTAGGTGCGCTCCAACGCCTCGCGCATGTTGCGCGTCACCGGGCCGGTGACGAGCAGCACGTCGGCGTGGCGGGGCGAAGCGACGAATTTGAGGCCGAAGCGCTCCAAGTCGTAATAGGCGCCGCTCAGCGCGACGATCTCCAATTCGCAGCCGTTGCAGGAGCCGGCGTCGACCTGCCGGATCGACAGGCCGCGCCCGAGGAGGGCGCGCGCGCCTTCTTTCAGCTCTGCGGCGAGCGCTTCAAGCTCGGCATCGTCGAGCAAAGCCGCGCTTTCGGTCAGCGGCGGCTTCAGACCCTCAAGCAGCGTGCGTCGCATGCGGCCTCACAAATCGACGCCCGAATAGGCGCCGTTGAACGACTTGTTGCACAGCGGAAAATCGGCCACGATGTTGCCCTCGATCGCCGCCTCCAGCAGCGGCCATTGCAGCCACGAGGGGTCGCGCGGGCGTACGCAGACCAGCCGCCCGTCCGGCCCGAGCCGGACGTGGACGAAGACGTCGCCGCGAAAACCCTCGATCAGCGCGAAGCCCTCGCCGGCCGCCGGCGCGATCTCGGCTCGCGTCGGCCCCTCGGGCAGGCCGTCCAATAGCTGCTCGACGAGGCCGAGGCTCTGCTCGATCTCAAGGATGCGCATCCAGACGCGCGCATCGACGTCGCCCTTATCTCGAACGGGAACCTCGAAACGCAGGGAGTCATAGGGCGGATAGGGATGGTCGCGGCGGGCGTCGAAATCGCGCCCCGAGGCGCGCCCGACATAGCCGCCGGCGCCCCAGCGCTCAACCAACTCGCGGCTGAGGGTTCCCGCCCCGACCGTGCGGTCGAGCAGCGAGGCGGTTTTGTCATAGAGCTCGGTCAGTCGCTTGATCGCTGGCCGCAAAGCCGTGACATGGGCGCGGATCGCCTGCGCCGCATCGGCCGCGAGATCGACGGCGACGCCGCCGGGAACGATGGCGTCCATCATCAGCCGATGGCCGAAGGCGGCCTCGGCGACGCGCAGCGTGCGCTCGCGCCAGACGCCGGTATGAGCGTGCATCAACGCGAAGCCGCCGTCGTTGCAGATGGCGCCGAAATCGCCGACATGGTTGGCGATGCGCTCGATCTCCGCCGCCAGCGCGCGCAGCCAGACGGCGCGAGCCGGCGGTTCGAGGCCGAGCGCCGCTTCGATGGCGCGGGCGTAAGCAAAGGCGTAGGCGACGGTCGAATCGCCGCTGACGCGGCCGACGAGCCGCGCCCCGGTCTCGATGGCGGCGCCGCGCATGAGGCCTTCGACGCCCTTGTGCGTGTAGCCGAGCCGCGCTTCGAGCCGCACAATAGTCTCGCCGCTGGCGTGAAAGCGGAAATGGCCGGGCTCGATGGTCCCCGCATGGACGGGGCCGGCCGAAATCAGGTGCAAAGCCGGCCCGTCGGCCGTGCGGAACGGGTAAGGCGGCTGCGGCGTCGCGCGGGGTCCGGCGCGCCCGAGCGGCGCTTCAATCCCCCAGCGGCCGTGATCGAGCCAGGGCCGCGCATCCTGCGCCCCATCGGGCCGCAGGCCATGCAGATCGGCGAGCGCCCGCTCCAGCCGGATCGCCGGCGCATGGACGGCGGCGAGCGAGGGAAACGCTCCGTCCGGGCAGGCAAGCCGCAGCACTCGGATTTCGGGCGATGCCAGCGCCAGGCAGACCGCGCTGTCGTCGCCCCAGAGATCGACGAGCCGCGCCTCGCCTGCCGCCAGCCGCCGGGTCGCTGCTTTCCAATCCTCGGATGTGGCGTTCATGCTTTCCATCGTGTGCGGAAGAGGGAGCGCGGCGCTATCAAAGTCAAGACGGCTCGCCGCCGCTTGCGCCGTCGCAAGTTCCATGCGCACAAAATCCAGCGCCGTCCGTGGAGCCCGCCGCTTGCTCGATCTCCTTCTCACGCTCGTCACCGGCCAGATCGGCGCCAATCTCAGACGAATCGCCCGTCTCGCCGCCTTCGCCGCGGCGACGCTGATCTTCGCCGCCATCGCGCTGGCGGCGGCCGCGGCGGCGCTGTTCCTGACGCTCGACGCCGCGCTCGGCCCGGTAAGCGCCGCCCTTATCGTCGCCGTGGGCGCGATCGGGCTCGCCGCGCTCGCCTCGATTCCGCTGTGGCGCAAATCCGCTCCGCCGCCGCCCTCGGCGGCAGCGACGCTGGCGCAACTGGCCATCGCCGTCGGTCTCGGGATGATGGCGCCGCGCAAGGAAAAGAACGATTCGCCGTGAGCGGCGAGCCTTGACTCTGTCGCCGCGGCTGTCAGTATCTGACCAATTGGTCAACTCTTTGCGAGTTCGCCGCGCGGCCGCCGAGAGCCGGCTTCGATTGTAGAAAATGGGGGGCATTGCATGGGCGTTTCCAACTTCGCCAAATTCGGGGCGGCGCTGCTGGCGGGCGTGTTCGTCAGCGTCGCGGCCTATGCCGAGACGATCAAGCCGGCGGTGATCTACGACCTCGGCGGCAAGTTCGACAAATCGTTCAACGAAGGCGTCTTCCGCGGCGCGACCAAATTCGCCAAAGACACCGGCATCAAGTTCCGCGATCTGGAGATCCAGAACGACGCGCAGCGCGAGCAGATCCTGCGCAAGTTCGCCAAAGACGGCTTCAGCCCGATCATCATGCCGGGCTTCGCCTGGGCGACCGCGCTGACGAAAATCGCCGACGAATATCCGAAGACCAAATTCGGCATCATCGACATGGTCGTCGACAAGCCGAACGTGCAGTCGATGGTGTTCAAGGCCGAGGAAGGTTCATTCCTGGTCGGCGTGATCGCCGCCAAGACGACGAAGACCGGCAAGGTCGGCTTCGTCGGCGGCATGGCGATTCCGCTCATCAGCGCCTTCGGCTGCGGCTACGCGCAGGGCGTCAAATACGTCGATCCGAAAATGCCCGTCATCGCCAACATGACCGGCACCACGCCGTCGGCGTGGAACGACCCGGTCAAGGGCGGCGAACTCGCCAAGGCGCAGATCGCGCAGGGCGCCGACATTGTCTTCGCCGCCGCCGGCGCCACCGGCCAGGGCGTGCTGAAGGCCGCGGCCGACGCCGGCAAATACGGCATCGGCGTCGATTCCGATCAGGATGACCTGTTCCCCGGCCATGTGCTGACCTCGATGATGAAGCGGGCGGACGTCGCCACTTACGATTCGTTCATGGCCGCCAAGGACGGCACGTGGAAGGGCGGCGTCGAAGTGTTCGGCCTGAAGAACGGCGGCGTTGGCTATGCGCAGGATCAGTGGAACAAGACTATCCTCACCGCCAAGGCGAAGCAGGCCGCCGACGCGGCCAAGGCCGAGATCATCGCCGGCAAGATCAAGGTCCACGACTTCATGTCCGACAACAAGTGCCCGGTGTGAGGCGACTCGTTTAAAACGCCGCTCGCCGTCGTGGCCGGGCTTGTCCCGGCCATCCACGCCGCGAAATGGCGCAAAGCGCGCTAAAGCTGACGCTGAACGGACTGCGGCGTGACATCAACCTGGGGTCGGTCTCTCGACGACGTGGATGCCAGGGACAAGCCCGGGCATGACGGACGCAGCGAGCCTTGGCGGGCTTCTTTGCGCGGGAGAGCTTGGTGACAAACGCCACGGGCGCGCCGCCCGCCATCGAGCTGATCGGCGTCGATAAAAGCTTTGGCCCCGTGCACGCCAACCGGCAGGTCAATCTGTGCGTCGAGCGCGGAATCATCCACGGCATCGTCGGCGAGAACGGGGCCGGCAAATCGACGCTGATGTCGATCCTCTATGGCTTCTACGAGGCCGACGCCGGGCAGATTCTCGTTAACGGCGAGCCGGTGCGCATTCGCTCCTCGCGCGAGGCGATCAGCCACGGCATTGGCATGGTGCACCAGCATTTCATGCTGGTGGAGCCGCTCAGCGTGTTGGAAAACGTCATGCTCGGCGCCGAGGGCGGGCCGCTGTTGAAGGCGGGCGCCAAGGCGGTGCGCGCCAAGCTCGCCCAACTCGCCAGAGAATATGCGCTGGAGGTCGATCCCGCGGCAATCGTCGGCGAATTGTCGGTCGGGCTTCAGCAGCGCGTCGAAATCCTCAAGGCGCTGGTGCGCGGCGCGGAAATTCTGGTGCTCGACGAGCCGACGGCGGTGCTGACGCCCTCGGAGGCCGACCAGCTCTTCGAGATGCTGCGGGTGCTGAAATCGCAGCACAAGACGATCATCTTCATCACCCACAAGCTGCGCGAGATCATGTCGTTGACCGACCGTGTCTCGGTGATGCGGCGCGGCGAGATGGTGGCGACGTTCGAGACCTCTGAGACCTCGCCGCCGGAGCTTGCCGACGCGATGGTCGGGCGCAAGGTGATCCTCAAGGTGGAGAAGCAGCCAGCCGATCCCGGCGCGGTCGCGCTGGAGGCGCGTGGGCTGACGGTGCAGGACGATCGCGGCGTGACGCGGCTCGAAGACGTCTCCTTCGTGCTGCGGGCGGGCGAGATTCTGGGCGTCGCCGGCGTCGCCGGCAACGGTCAGTCGGAGCTGCTGGAGGCGCTGGCCGGCATCAGGCCGCTGGCGGGCGGGGAAATCCGGCTCAACGGCGTCGCCCTACCCGCCGCCGCGCGCGACCCCAAGGCGATGCGCCGCCTGGGCGTCGGCCATGTGCCGGAGGACCGCCACCGCGTCGGCCTAATCATGTCGTTCGAGGCCTGCGAAAGCGCCATGCTCGGCTTCCAGGACGAGAAGGTCTATGGCCGGGGCCTGCTGTTCAACCGCCGCGCCGTCATCGCCGACGAGGCGGCCAAGATGGAGGCCTATGACATCCGCCCGCGCGCGCCGCGGCTGCGGACGGCCAATTTCTCCGGCGGCAACCAACAGAAGATCGTGCTAGCGCGCGAGATCGAACGCAACCCCGCCGTGATTCTCGTCGGCCAGCCGACGCGCGGCGTCGACATCGGCGCCATTGAGTTCATCCATAAGCGCATCGTGGCGCTGCGCGACGCCGGCAAGGCGGTGCTGCTGGTGTCGGTGGAACTCGACGAGATCTTCGCGCTCGCCGACCGCATCCTGGTGCTGTGCGGCGGCCGGGTGACCGGCGAGCGGCGGCCGGAAGAGACCAACGCGCAAGACCTGGGGCTGTTGATGGCGGGCGTAGCCGAGCGGGCGGCATGAGCGCGCTGTTGGGTGTCCTGCCTCGCCCCGCTCGCGGGGAGACGCCGCTCTCGCCTTGTCGTTCCGCGATCGAGTTGAACCGTCATGGCGAGGAGCGCAGCGACGAAGCCATCCACGTTTCGGCGACGCTGCCCTTTCCGAAAAGCGGACGATCTCTCGCAGATGGATGGCTTCGCTGCGCTCGCAATGACGATTGCGCCGCTTTCAGCATCGCTTCAGAGCGCAGACCATGAGTTCCCCCCTCAAGCCGCTCCCCGTCTGGGCCGATGTGGCGGTGATCCCGCTCGTCAATGTTGCCGCCGCTTTCGTCATTTCCGGCCTCGTCGTGCTCGCCATCGGCGAAAATCCGATCCAGGCGGTGCGCATCCTCATCGTCGGCGCGCTCGGCGATCTCGAAGGGCTCGGCTTCACGCTCTATTACGCCACCAGCTTCATCTTCACCGGGCTGGCGGTCGCCGTCTGCTTCCACGCCGGCCTGTTCAACATCGGCGTCGATGGGCAAGCTTATATCGGCGGGCTCGGCGCGGCGCTGGTCGGGCTCTATCTGCCACTGCCCGGCTACAGCCAGGTGATCGTCGCCATCATCGCGGCGGCTTTGTTCGGCGCCGCCTTCGCCGCCATTCCCGGCTATCTGCAAGCCAAGCGCGACAGCCACATCGTCATCACGACGATCATGTTCAACTATATCGCCTCGGCGCTGATGGGCTATCTGCTCGTCAACGGCTTGCGCAACCCCAAGCAGATGAACCCGGAGACGCTGCCGTTCCCGCCCGGCGGCATCGTGCCGCAATTGCACGCCCTGCTGAAGCCGCTGGGGATCGTCTGGCCGGTGACGCCGCTCAACCTGTCGTTCTTTCTTGCCCTCGCGGCGGCGGTGTTTGTCTGGGCGCTGATCTGGCGCACGCGCCTCGGTTATGAAATCCGCGCTGTCGGCGCCAATCCGACGGCGGCGGTTTACGGCGGCGTATCGCCGGCGCGCATCATCATCATCTCGACGCTGATCTCCGGCGCGCTGGCGGGCGGCCTGGCGGTCAACGTCATTCTCGGCGAGGAACATCGGCTGATCCTCGAATTCACCGCCGGTTTCGGCTTCGTCGGCATTGCCGTGGCGCTGATGGGGCGCGCCCATCCGATCGGCATCGTGCTGGCGGCGATCCTGTTCGGCGTGCTCTATCAGGGCGGCGCCGAGCTTGCCTTCGACATGCCGAAGATCAGCCGCGACATGATCGTCGTCATCCAGGGCCTGGTGGTGCTGTTCGCCGGCGCGTTGGAGCACATGTTCCGCAGGCCGGTGGCGGCGCTGTTGGCGCGGCGCATCGCCCAGCCGCCGATCTGAGGGGCCGCAGGTGCAGAGTTTCGACGCCCTCGTCATCATCTGCGCCTCGGCGATCCGGCTCGCCGTGCCGCTGATCCTGGCCTGTCTGGCCGGCTTGTGGTCGGAGCGCTCGGGCGTCGTCGACATCGGGCTCGAAGGCAAGATGCTGACCGGCGCCTTCGCCGCCGCGGCGATCGCCACCTTTACCGGCAGCGCCTGGCTCGGGCTGCTGGGCGGCGTTGCCGCAACTGTCGTCGTCTCGCTGATCCACGGCTACGCCTCGATCGATCAGCGCGCCAACCAGATCGTCTCCGGCACCGCGATCAACATGGTCTGCGACGGCCTGACGGCATTGATCGGCAACGCCATCTGGAGCCAGGGCGGGCGCACGCCGCAATTGCCCAACAGCGCGTTGTTCCACCCGATCGCGCTGCCTTTCCTCACTGAGATCGGCGCTATTCCGGTCCTCGGCAGCCTCTACCGCAACCTGATCTCCGGCCACGACATCCTGACTTATTTCGCCTTCCTGATGGCGCCCGTCACCTATTGGACGCTGTATTCGACGCGCTTCGGCCTGCGGTTGCGCGCGGTCGGCGAAAACCCGGCCGCCGTCGATACGGCGGGCATCTCGGTGCGCGGCTTGCGCTATTCGGCGGTGCTGATCTGCGGCGTCCTGGTCGGCCTGTCCGGCGTCTATCTGTCGGTCTCCCAGGCCGCCTATTTCCAGCCGCACATGAGCGCCGGCAAAGGCTTCATCGCGCTGGCGGCGCTGGTGTTCGCGAAATGGAAGCCGTGGCCGGCGCTGGCCACCTGCCTGCTGTTCGGCTTTCTCGACGCGGTTTCGATCCGCATGCAGGGCGCGCATCTGCCGGGCCTCGGCGAAGTGCCGGTGCAGGCGATCGAGGCGCTGCCCTATATCCTGACGGTGGTGCTGCTGGCGGGCTTCATCGGCAAGGCGATCCCGCCCAAGGCCTCCGGGGTGCCCTATGTCAAAGAACGTTGAGGCGCTGTTCGCCGCGGCGAAGGAGGCTTTCGCCAACGCCTATGCGCCCTACTCCCACTTCCCCGTCGGCGCGGCGTTGATGACGCCCGAGGGCGAGATCTATTCCGGCTGCAACGTCGAGAACGCCGCCTATCCGCAAGGCGCCTGCGCCGAGGCGGGAGCGATATCGGCGATGGCGCGCGCCGGACGCCGGCGCATCGCCGAGGTGGTGGTGGTCGGCGGCGGCGCCGGCCTATGCACGCCCTGCGGCGGCTGTCGCCAGCGCCTGCGCGAATTCGCGGCGCAAGATACGCCGATCCATATCGCGGGACCGGAGGGCGTGCGGGCGAGCTTCAATTTGGCGCAACTCCTGCCGGAATCGTTCGGGCCGGAGAATTTGGAGCCGTTGACCGGTGAGTAAGCCATTCGTATTTTGCATGCGATGAAGCGCATCGTTTGGCTCGGTCCGGCGCGACGGGCGCTGTTGAAACATCGGAACATGGCGCAGCGCATCATGCGGAAGCTTGACGGCTACGCGGCGGACCCCGGTTCGTCCGCGAACCAAGTGACAGAGTTGCGCGGTCGGCCGTTGAAGAGGATGCGTGTGGGCGACTTTCGCGTATTATTCGAGGAGACGAATGAGGAAATCCTTGTGATTGACCTCGGCCCGAAAAGCGAAATCTACGATCGATAGGACGGCGGCGTGAACGCGAAGATCATCGTAACTCCGAAAGGCGAAAGGTTGGCGATCCTGCCGGCCGAGGAATACGAGGAGATGCGCGACGCCCTGCGCCACGCCGTCGTCGCGGCTGACTATCGCGCGGGGCGTGAGGAAGGCGTCACGCAGGACGAGATGCAGGCGCTGCTCGCGGCGCCAACGCCGCTGGCGTTCTGGCGGAAGAAGCGGGACCTGACCTTGGCGGCGCTCGCCGAGGCCGCCGATGTCGCGCAGAGGGAAATCGAAGTCGCCGAGTCGGGCGCGGAAGCGGGCTCGTCGGAAACGATGGCGAAGCTGGCGGCGGCGCTGAAGGTCGGCGTCGAAGACTTGGTCGCGACAGAGTGATTTCATGAAGCGCTGCGGTCGGAGCGAATCGACCGAACCCGTCTGCAAGTCTCGAAAGTCGTTTGCCTCGTCCGGGAACCCGTAATGCCGTATCTCTTCACCCCCCTGACCCTGGGCGGCTTGACGCTCGCCAATCGCATCGTCATCGCGCCGATGTGCCAATATTCGGCCGAGGACGGCTTGGCCGGCGATTGGCACATGATCCATCTCGGCTCGCTCGCGCTTTCCGGCGCCGGCCTGTTGATCGTGGAGGCGACCGCCGTCTCGCCCGAAGGCCGTATCACCGAGGGCGATCTCGGCCTCTATGGCGATGCGACCGAGCGGGCGCTGGGGCGCGTCATCGAGACCATACGCAACATTTCGCCGATCGCGCTAGGCATCCAGATCGCCCACGCCGGCCGCAAGGCGTCGAGCCGCAGGCCGTGGGACGGCGGCGCGCAGGCGCCTGCCGACGCGCCCGACGGCTGGCTCGCCGTCGCGCCCTCCGCGCTGCCTCACGCGCCCGGCGAGGAAGCGCCGCAGGCGCTCGACCGGGCGGCCATGCGCAAGGTGCGCGAGGATTTCGCCGCCTGCGCCCGCCGCGCCGCCCGGCTTGGCTTTGAGGCTATCGAGTTGCACGGTGCGCATGGCTACCTGCTGCACCAGTTCCTGTCGCCCATCGCCAACCAACGCGGCGACGAATACGGCGGCTCGCTGGAAAACCGCATGCGCTTTCCGCTCGAAGTGTTCGAGGCGGTGCGGGCGGCGGTCGATCCTAAAACGCCGGTGTGGATGCGGCTTTCCGCCACCGATTGGGTGGAAGGCGGCTGGGACATCGAGCAGACCCTCGTCATGGCGCGCGCGTTGGAGCAGCGCGGCGCGGCGGCGACGCATGTGTCGAGCGGCGGCGTGTCGCCAAAACAGGCGATCAAGGCCGTGCCTGGGTATCAACTGCCGTTCGCGCGCGCGGTGAAGCGCGCCACCACGGTTCCGGTCATCGCGGTCGGCCTCATTACGGAGCCGGAACAGGCCGAGGCGATCTTGGCCGAGGGCGACGCCGACGCCATTGCCATCGCGCGGGCCGCGCTCTACGATCCGCGCTGGCCCTGGCATGCGGCGGCGAAGCTCGGCGCTGTGGTGCAGGCGCCTAAGCCCTATTGGCGCTCGCAGCCGCACACACTCAAAGCGCTGTTTGCGGGGGCGGCGATCTCGCACCGCTGACGAGCGGCGCGCCCATCGCTTTCACCGCCGGGAACCGCGACAAAGACGACATGAACCCTGAACCGCAACGCAACGAAATCACCTTTCGTCATAAAGGGAGGACGGTGGCGCTTTCCGGCTTCCCACCCGACCGCTTGCTGCTCGACTGGCTGCGCGAGCAGGCGGGGGCCAAGGGGACGAAGGAGGGTTGCGGCGAGGGCGATTGCGGCGCCTGCACCGTGGTGCTGTGCCGGCCGCGCGCCGGCGGGCTGACTTACGAGCCGGTCAACGCCTGCATCCTGCTGCTGGGACAGATCGACGGCGCCGAACTGATAACGGTCGAAGACCTCGCCGAGGGCGAGACGCTGCATCCGGTGCAGCAGGCGATGGTCGATTTCCACGGCTCGCAATGCGGCTTCTGCACGCCGGGCATCGTGATGAGCCTGTTCGCGCATTATCACGCCGACCAGCCGGCGAGCCGCGACAGCGTCAACGAGGCGCTCGCCGGCAATCTGTGCCGCTGCACCGGCTATCGGCCGATTGTCGATGCGGCGCTAGCGGTGATCGACGGCGCGCCGCACGACCGTTTCGCGGCGCAAGGCCCGGCGCGGCTGGCGGCGCTGGAGACCCTGCCCGGCGGCGATGTCTTCGTTGGCGATGCGGCGAGCTTCTTCGCGGCGCCGGCGAGCGAGGCGGCGCTGTCGGCGCTCTATGCCGAACATCCCGACGCCGTGCTGCTCGGCGGCGCCACCGATGTCGGGCTGTGGGTGACGAAGCGGCTCATGCGATTGCCGAAGATCATCTGGCTCGGGCGCGTCGCCGGCTTCGACCGCATCGCGAGCGGCGCGGCGGGGCTGACGATCGGCGCGGGGGCGAAACTCACCGACGCCACGCCGCATCTGGCGGCAATCCATCCCGATCTCGGCTTGCTGATGGCGCGCTTCGGCTCGACCCAGGTGCGGGTCAGCGGCACCGCCGGCGGCAATATCGCCAATGGCTCGCCGATCGGCGACCTCGCCCCGGCGCTGATGGCGCTCGACGGCGGCGTCGAACTGCGCAACGGCGCGGATTCGCGCACGCTGCCACTCGAAGCTTTCTTCCTCGGCTATGGCAAGCAAGACCGGCGGCCCTCGGAATATGTTCGGGCGCTGCATGTCCCGCGCCTGAAGCCGCACCAGGCCTATCGCGCCTACAAGGTCAGCAAGCGCTTCGACGAGGACATTTCCGCCGTCATGGGCGCCTTCCGCTTCGATCTCGACGGCCGGCGCATCGCCGCCGCCCGCGTCGCCTATGGCGGCATGGCGGCGACGCCGAAGCGCGCCAGCGCCTGCGAAGCGGCGCTCGTCGGCGCCGATCTCGACGAGCCCGCGACATGGGCGGCGGCGGTGGCCGCCATCGCCGCCGATTTCCAGCCGCTCAGCGACATGCGCGCCACGGCCGCCTACCGCTGCGAGGCAGCGGCCAATCTCGTCAAACGGGCGTTGATCGAGGTCGCTGATCTCGGCGCGCCGACACGCCTGGGAGACCTCCGTGCTGCTGAATAAGGTCACCGAAGTCCCGCGCGTGCCGCTGGAGCGCGACACACAGGTCGTCCACAAGCCGCATCCGCACGATTCCGCGCGCCTGCATGTGCGCGGCCTCGCCCCCTATATCGACGATCTGCGCGAGCCCTCGGGGCTGCTGCACATCGCCATCGGCATGGCCAACAAGGCGGCGGGGACACTTCGCAGCCTCGACCTCGACCCGGTGCGCGCCGCTCCGGGCGTCGTCGCGGTGCTGAGCGCGGCCGACATTCCCGGCGCCAACGACATCGCCCCGGCGTTCAAGGACGAGCCGCTGTTCGCCACGGCGGAGATTCTGTATTTCGGCCAACCGCTGTTCGCCGTCGTCGCCGAGACGCGCGACGCGGCGCGACGCGCCGCCAAGCTGGCGAAAATCGACATCGCCGAGACCAAGCCGGCGCTCACCGTCGAGGACGCACTGGCCAGCGGCGCGCGCGTGCTGCCGGACTACGATTTCGGGCGCGGCGACGTCGAGGCGGCGCTGGCGGCCTCGCCGCATCGGCTCGAAGGCAAGCTCGCCGTCGGCGGCCAGGAGCATTTCTATCTCGAAGGCCAGATCTCCGTCGCCGCGCCCGGCGAGGGACGGGAAATGTCGGTCTGGGCCTCGACGCAAGACCCGACCGAGGTGCAGCACATCGTCGCCCGCATCCTGGGGATTCCCGACGCCTTCGTGACGGTGGAGACGCGCCGCATGGGCGGCGGCTTCGGCGGCAAGGAGAGCCAGGCCTGCGCCTGGGCCGCCATCGCCGCGCTCGGCGCGCGAGTGACGGGCAGCCCCTGCAAGATCAGGCTCGACCGCGACGACGATTTCGAACTGACCGGCAAGCGCCACGGCTTCCGCGACGATTGGCGCATCGGCTTCGATGAAACCGGGCGCGTCGGCGTCTACGACGTTGCGCTGAACGCCAATTGCGGCTGCTCGGCGGACCTGTCGCCGGGCGTCGTCGACCGGGCGATGTTCCACGCCTCCAACTGCTACTTCCTGCCGGTGGCGCGCATCGCCTCGCGACGGCTGAAGACCAACCTCGTCTCGATGACGGCGTTTCGCGGCTTCGGCGGCCCGCAGGGCATGATCGGCATCGAGAGGGCGATGGAGGCGGTGGCGCGCGAAACCGGACGCGATCCGCTCGACGTGCGGCTCGCCAATCTCTTTCGGCCCGGCGCGGACGTCACCCCCTACAACCAGACCGTCGAGGATTGCCAGACGCTGCCGGCGATCCTGGCCGATCTCGAAACCTCCAGCGACTACCGCGCCCGCCGCGAGGCGGTCAGCGCCTTCAACGCCACGAGCCCGATCTTGAAGAAGGGCCTGGCGCTGACGCCGGTGCAATTCGGCATCTCGTTCACGCTTATCCATCTCAACCAGGCCGGCGCGCTGGTGCATGTCTATTCGGACGGCTCGATTCAGCTCAATCACGGCGGCACAGAGATGGGCCAAGGCCTGTTCACCAAAGTCGCGCAGGTGGTGGCCGAGGAATTCGGCGTGCCGCTGGATTTCGTGCGCATCACCGCCACCAATACCGCGAAAGTGCCGAACGCCTCACCGACGGCGGCCTCCTCGGGCACCGACATCAACGGCATGGCGGCGAAGATCGCGGCGGGCCAGATCCGCGCCCGCATGGCCGACTTCGCCGCCGAGACCTGGGGGCTGCCGGTAGAGGAGATCGAGTTCCGCGACGGCCGCGTGTTCGGCGGCAACGCCTCGATGAGCTTCGGCGAACTCGCCAAGGCTTGCCGGGTCAATCGCGTCGGCCTGTCGGCGGCCGGCTATTACAAGACCCCAGACATTTCCTGGGATCGCGACAACGTCAGCGGCAGGCCGTTCTTCTATTTCGCTTATGGCGCCTGCTGCGCCGAGGTCGCCATCGACACGCTGACCGGCGAGATGAAGGTGCTCGCCGCCGACCTGCTCCACGACGTCGGCTCCTCGCTCAACCCGGCCATCGACCTCGGCCAGGTCGAGGGCGGCTTCATCCAGGGGCTCGGCTGGGTGACGACGGAGGAACTCGTTTGGGACGCCAAGGGGCGGCTCTCGACGCACGCGCCGGCAACCTACAAAATCCCCGTCGCCTCCGATGTGCCGGCGCGCTTCATCACCCGTCTGCACATGCGCCCGAATGCGACCGAGAGCATCTACCGCTCCAAGGCGGTCGGCGAACCGCCGTTCATGCTCGCCATCGCGGTCTATTGCGCGATCCTGGATGCGGTGCACGCCTGCGCGCCCAACGGCCACCCGGAGTTGTCGTCGCCGGCGACGCCGGAGGCGATCCTTCGCGCGGTCAACTCGCTGCGCTAGGGCGTTCTGCAAGGGGGTGGCGACGGGCCATGCGCCGCCGCTTCCCCCTCTCCCCGCGCTTGCGGGGAGAGGGAAACGGCAAGCCGCGGTGGGTCGGCAATACCGCGGACGACTTCTCTCCTCGCTCCTCGCCATGATGATCGCGCCGGCCGCTTCCGCGCGCGCCGCGTGAGCCTCCGCAAAAATCAGCGCTCGCCCGATCCGAGTGATAACAGCATGAAAAATCAGCGAAATGTGACTTCTTTGCACTTGCGCGCGCCAGCCGGCGTGGCAGCATGATATTTGTACGCCGCGCTAAGAATGGGGTTCGCAATGGTTTCCAGCGACTTCCGCCAACTCATGCAAGGTTTTGGCCTCACCACCGCCAACATCTTCTACCGGATGCCCGATCACCCGGCGGTGCTGCAAAGCTACATCTGGCAGCAGCACGATC